>NZ_CACSJW010000002.1:0-755977 GCF_902706145.1 Sphingobacterium sp. 18053 | reverse complement strand
GACGATGCCAATGCATAACTGGGGCTTGACCATATCCCAACTTTATATTAGATTTGGGGATAGACTCAAACTAGAAAGAGGTTTTTAAGATTTTAATCCAATGACACAGTTGACGTTACACTCCCATAATTTATTAGATTACTGGCGTCATTTATGACGCCAGTAATCTAATATATCATCAAAAAGGAATTCTGAGATAATAGACTTTAATCTTCTTCTGTATAAAAATCAATTAATGAAGATATATAAGGATCTTCCCATCCATCCGAGATATTTTCAAAGTCTTCATCAGGTATATTCGTTTGCCTAATTTCCAAGGAAGTCCCTTTTTTATGTTCATGCAACTTTAATGTAACAATAGAAGGGCTGTCTGTTTCACCGAAATACCATTCTTGTACAATTTTTGTCGATGGTTCTAGTTCCAAGAATCGGCCAGTTATAGCACCATCCCACAAAGAGAATTCTCCATTGACAGTAGGGTCTATTGACACAAGGTCCCCTGTCCAAAGACGAGCGGTAATTTCGGTCGTTAATGCAAGATACAGTTCCTCTGGAGTCGCAGGAATAATAGCATATTTCTTGAATTCTTTCATGGTGCAAAGTTACTCTTTCTTGTAATTTACCACTTATTTTGACTTCATTTTTATTTATCTTAATTTTATCGCAAACTATTGGGACAACATGAGTAATTTTCTGCCAAATTCTTTAGTGAAAAAGTTAGGAGTGAATCCGCTATTTGATACTGATGCATTTATTAAGATACATGAGGAAGGTATTCGGGCGACAGCAATACGCCTAAACCCTAATAAATTAGAAGATTGTCCGTTTCCTAATGCAGGGCAAGTTCCCTGGTGTAATGTGGCTTATTATCTTCAGGATCGTCCAGTGTTTACGTTAGATCCATTATTTCATGCTGGAGCATATTATCCACAAGATGCTTCTTCCATGTTCATCGATCATATCATTCGAAGTTTGAAGTTACATGAGGGGAGTATTCGGGCGTTGGATTTATGCGCCGCACCAGGAGGAAAGTCTACCTTATTAAACAGTAGCTTACATCCGGAATCACTCTTGGTTGCAAATGAAATTATTAAAACAAGGGTTACAATCCTGCAAGATAACTTAATGAAATGGGGAAATGCGAACACAGTAACTACAAATAATGATCCTGCAGCGTTTAATCGTCTTCCTGGATACTTCGATTTGATGGTTGTTGATGCGCCATGTTCTGGATCTGGAATGTTTAGAAAAGATGCCGATGCCATCGATGAATGGTCCGAAGCTAATGTTAAGCTTTGTAGCGAAAGACAACAACGGATTTTGGTTGAAAGCTTGAGCGCTTTAAATAGAGGCGGATATTTGTTTTATTCAACCTGTTCTTATTCACCGGAAGAAAATGAAGATATTGTCGATTGGCTATTGGATAGCGGCGATTTTGAATCTGTTGAAATAGCTATTGAAGAGCATTGGGGAATTGATCATACAAATTCTAATAAGCATCGTGCACACGGTTATCGATTTTACCCGCATAAATTAGGTGGAGAGGGCTTTTTTATTGCTGTCCTTAAGAAGGTTGGTGAACAGGAAACATTCAATAGAAAGCGAATTAAACCAGAGAAATCAGATGTACCCAAAGGAATTTTAGATAACTGGATTTCGGATAGTACTAGCTTTCATACTTTTCTTCATCATGAGGATGTATATGTTTTCCCAAAAATGTACGAACATGATCTAAAGTATCTTCAAAATGTACTTTATCTTAAGAATGCGGGAACGAATGTCGGCAAGCTTAGCAGAAAGGAGCTAATACCAAGCCATGCACTGGCTTTGAGTAATCATTTGACCAAAGACTTTCAATCGGTAGAATTGTCGCTTGAAGATGCGCGTAATTACCTTAGAAAGGAAAATATAGCTGTGGATACGATTGGCGAAAGTCTTCAAGGATGGACAATAGCAATTTTTGAAGGTAAACCTTTAGGCTGGATGAAGGTATTGACCAACCGAATCAATAACTATTATCCAAAGGAATTGAGGATTGTAAATTTATAAAATTTAGAAGCATTGAACGCGGAGAGTATGTTTATAAAAGTTGCGCTTAGGAAAGGCTCACTATAATTGAACAGATATCTTTAGCAACTTCTTCTTTCGATTTTAGGCTAAACTCACGGGTATTTCCAGACCGATCGATTATAGTGACTTTATTAGTATCTGTTGCGAAGCCGGCTCCTTTATCCTGCATGGAATTGAGCACGATAAAATCCAGGTTTTTTCGAATCAATTTGCCTTTCGCGTTTTCGAGCTCATTATTGGTTTCCAATGCAAACCCAACGAGTAATTGGTTTTCTTTCTTTTTAGCCCCTAAAGTTGCCAGAATATCTACCGTTTTTTTCAGCTCAATGGAGAATTCGTTTTCTTTCTTTTTTATTTTTTGGCTAGCAACTTCAACTGGTGTGTAGTCTGCCACAGCAGCACTCATCACAACAATATCTGCGGCTTCAAAATGTTCTTCACAGGCATGTAACATCTCAGCTGCCGAGGTTACTGAAATGGTATCGACGCCTTTGGGTAGTTTAAGGGCGCTGGGGCCTGATACTAGCGTGACGTCTGCGCCAAGTTCTTCAAGTTGTGTGGCTATAGCATAGCCCATTTTTCCACTTGAATGATTGCCAATGAATCGGACTGGGTCTATAGCTTCATAAGTAGGACCTGCAGATACTAACGCTTTCTTTCCTGCTAAGGGTAGTCCTTTCTCCGAAAATTTGACTAAGAAATCCAGTATTTCTTCTGGTTCCGCCAAACGTCCCTCACCCACTAGGCCACTAGCCAATTCCCCTTTTCCCGGAGGAATTAGGATATTGCCATAAGAACTAAGCTTATTGATATTGGATTGTGTGGACGGGTGTTTCCACATATCTAAATCCATTGCTGGAGCGAATAGCACCGGACATTTCGCTGATAGATACACGGCAGTTAGGAGGTTGTCACAAAATCCATTGGCCATTTTGGCCAGTGTATTTGCCGTTGCGGGAGCGACTAAAATGTAATCCGCATTTAAGGCAATTTCGACATGATTATTCCATTCCCCGGTATTCGGCTGATAATAATCAATTAAAACAGGATTTTTGGAAAGAGTGGAAAGCGTAAGCGGGGTAATAAAGGCTGTCGCTTCTTTTGACATGACTACGTTAACTCGGGCATCTGCTTTTAGTAAAAGGCGGATGAGGGATGCAATCTTGTATGCGGCAATACTGCCGCATACAGCAATTACAATATTTTTCCCAGCTAAAGCCATTGTTTAAGGATTAGTCCTGCTCTTTTGAAGGATTTCTGTAGTACACTTTATCGTGTAAAAATTCATCAATAGCAACCAAAGTAGGCTTTGGCATACGCTCGTAATGTTTTGAAATCTCAATTTGCTCACGGTTTTCGAATACCTCTTCCAAGTTATCGTTGTTACTTGCAAATTCGGCAAGTTTTCCGTTCAATTCTTCTTTAATGTCTACTGCAATTTGGTTCGCGCGTTTAGAAATAACTACAATAGATTCATAGAGATTGTCAGTGCCTTTGTCCAATTGTCTCAAGTCACGTGTAACTGTAGAGTTTGGAATTGAATTGTTATTTTTTTGACTCATCTTTTTGGGTATTTTCTTTTTCTTTTTTCGCCTTTTGTTCTTTGATATATACTTCCTGCTCTGCAACGGCTTTATTATAATCCTTCACTTGAGAGAGGGCGGTTTTAATCCCTTTTTCAGAATTTTCACGAAGAGATTCTGCCTCTTTCATATGTTTGCTATTCGGAAAATTACTTGCGAAGCTACGGTAATAGTCCAAGGCATCATCAAATCTACTTTCTTGTTTCAGGAAGAAACTTTTGGATGCATAGATGTATTGTGCTTTTAAGGATAAAAACTCAATCTCTTCTGCATATTTTGTATCAGGGTATTCTTTTAATACATTCTGTAATGCGATGACAGCTGCCCTATAATCATCCGTAAGACCCATGTCATAGTACAGTCTTGCATTAGCAAATGCTTTAAGCTCAAGCTTATCTCTTAATTTCTGAATAAGATCTGCAGCTTCTTTGGACCGCTCCGATTCGGGATAGAGATTGACAAAGAGCTGTAATGCATCAATTGCTTTTCTTGTATTTGCTTGATCTAAGGTTGATCTCGGAGAATCCAAGTAATAGCAATAGGCATGCATAAACCGACATTCCTCTGCTCGTGCACTGTTTGGATAAACATCCGCAAAATCTTTAAAGTGAAATGCTGCAGATGTATAATCTTTCAGACGGTAGTTGGCAAATGCCAAATAATAGTAAATATTTTCTGCTTCAGCTTGTCCACGGAACTTGGTCCGCAAGTCATCAAACAAAACTAACGCCTTTGTATATTTCTTTTTCTCATAAAGTTTTACGGCCTCTTCGTACTTTTGAGCGATATTATTGCTTGCGCGCAATTTCTCAAATTTACTTTTACAACCAGTAAATACCAATAGAAACATCATGCCGGCACAGATAGCCGCTATACGCCTATTTAAAAACATTTTACAAAGATAAGTGAATTTGTTATACTAATCAATTAAATTTTACTGTGCAATATAGTTTAATAATTATTTGATCGCAAAAACAACATTTCTTATTAACATTCTTTAACTCGATAGGTGCTATGAAGAGGGGATATTGTCATTTACTTGTTGTTTTTCCATTGGTAGCGAGGCTCAAAAATACACATTTTAAAATATTTGATTATCTTTACATATTACAATCATTGAATAGCATTAAGAGTATGACTTTAAAAGAAAAAGTTGAGCAAGCATTAGATACCTTGAGACCATATTTGGAAACTGATGGCGGAAATGTGAGTGTTGAAGAGATTACAGCGGATAATGTCGTGCGTTTAAAATTATTGGGAGCATGTGCTTCATGTTCAATGAGCATTATGACCTTTAAAGCTGGTTTAGAGCAGGCAATTAAGAGGGCTGTTCCTGAAATTACAGCAGTGGAGGCTATTAATTTAACAGATCCCGATTCCCCAGAAGCAACTTTACCCCCTGTTAATTAGTTGTTCTATTAACACAATTTAACGGCTAGTTCGGCTACTTTTGTTTAAATTTGTTCTATGAAGTTGCTGGTTTCTATATTATTTGCTGTATTTGTACTTTTTTGTTCCTCTGCTTTACATGCTCAGGAAAGGAAAATTATCCAGTACTCTGGTATCGTTACAACGGTGGGGTCTGGGCTTCCTGTAGGTTATGCGACTGTCACTAATTTATCTTTCCGAAATGAAGCATTTGCTGCAAATAACGAGGGTTATTTCTCTTTTGTAGCGCATGTGGGCGATACAATTCGTTTTACTTCCGTCGGTTTTGATCCTTTAGTTGTCACTATTCCTGATGTTCCTGGTGATAAATATACCGCAAATATCGTTATGCAAAACCTGGTTACGGAACTTCCGATGGTAACACCTTATCCATGGGCGAGTATCGAAGAGTTCAATCTTGCATTTATGAATCTAGACGTTTCTGAAGATAACATCGTGCGAGTAAGAAGGTCCTTGTCTTATGAGTCCTTGTCGGCAATGGCAGCTGTAATACCACGTGACGGAAATGAAATGCGTTCAATTAACAATGCGCAGAGCTTTAATACGATGAATAATAAAGTCATCAACCAACGTTATGCTAACCCATTGTTAAATCCTTTTGCATGGGGCAGCTTAATCCAGCAGATTACAAAAGGTAGTCAGAGCCGAAAAAGCTCTAATTATTAATCAGTCGCCTTCAGTTTATTGAGTTCTCTGACACTTAGTTTAGCGGAGAAATAGGAAACTAGACCAGAGATACTGGTGACTGTCATGAACACCAAAATGTAGTCACTCCAATTACTTACCATAGGGTAGCTGTCAATAATTGTATTTGCTCCATCTTCTACACGAATGATTCCATAGGCTGACTGGATATAGTTGAATATGCCGCCTATCAATAGGCCCAATACACACCCAATAATGCCGATCATAAGGCCTTCATAAAAGAAGATACGTTGAATTAGATCATTCGCTCCACCGAGACCTTTCAGTATCGTCATATCCTTTTGTTTGTCTAGTACAAGCATGGTTAAGGAACCTACAATATTAAAGATTGCAATCACACTGATCAAGGTCAGTATAAAAAAGACAACCCAGCGTTCAACACGTACATTTTTATATAAGGTAGGGTTTTGTTTTTCCCTATTCTTTACAATGTAATCCGGTCCTATTTTCTTTTGTACTGCTTGCCCAAATGAATTAACATCTACACCATCTTTTAGATAAAACTCGATCGATGAAACGCGCTCATATTCTCCGAGAACCTCTTTAGCAAATGAAATTGGTGTAATAATCAAATTGTCAAAATCTTGTTGATAGCGCAATACCCCTCCGGGAGCTATGGATCGTATGTTGAATTCTTCGGCAGGATTGGAAGAATTCTTTACTCCTTTTCTCGGAGAATACACTTGAATTTGTTCAGCAGAGTTCTGCATAGGAATTGCCAGATTTGCCTGTACGCTTGCCCCTATAATTGCAAGGTTAGTCGAATCATGGGTAAGTTTGTACTGACCATCTACGAGGATACTGTCTCCGGCCTTTTTACTTAGCGATTGAGGTTCGACGCCTTTTATATTTGCAATAAATTGTCTATTTGAATATTGCAGCAATACTTTCTCTTGTAGAACCTCTGTGTAATGAATCACATTGGAATCCTTCCGTAATTCACTGAAGACAGCCTGTTTACTGTCAAAAAGTTTTCCTTTCTTGGGTTCAATCTTCAGTTCAGGAGCAAACTTACTGTACATAGATAGTATCAGCTGCTCCATTCCATTGAATGAAGACAACAAAATGATTAAAGCGGCACTACTTACCATTACGCCAATTACACTAATAGAAGAGATGATATTAATGGCATTAACTGATTTCTTAGAAAACAGATATCTTTTTGCAAATAGAAATGGCAGATTCATGACTTTTATCCTCGGATAAATGGATTAGAATTTTTTTCGAAGCCAATCGTTGTCGATGGCCCATGCCCAGGATAGACGATCGTGTCGTCGGGCAAGGTATAAAGTTTTGTTTTTATGCTATCCAAAAGCTGCTGGTGATTTCCCCCAGGAAGATCAGTACGGCCAATGCTATTGCGAAATAGGACATCTCCCCCGATCAAGAATTTTTGATTAGCTGAGTAAAAGCAGATATGTGCAGGGGAATGTCCAGGTGCAAGAATGACCTTTAGCTCATCCTTATCCAAATAAATGGTATCATCCTCATTTAGAAATGTTTCTCCGATTGGGGAGATGTCATATCGGATGCCCATTTGAGGAGCGTAGTTCTGAACCGCTACTAAAATGGGTACTTCACCTTCGTGGAACTGCGGGAGCAAGCCAAATTTCTCATGGACAAAACTGTTCCCCAAAACATGGTCAATATGGCAATGTGTATTTAATAGGAGTGTCGGCTTGAGATTATTGTTTGCGATGAAAGCTAATAGTTCTTGCTGATCTTGCTCGCCATACATCCCAGGATCAATGATAATGGCATTTCCTGACTCGTTATAGAGTAGATAAGTATTTTCCTGATATGGATTGAAAGTGAATGTTTTGATCGTAAGCATAGTGGTAAAATTACAGTTTTTATTGATTTCTTACTATTGAAAGCTCAACTATTCCAGATTTCCCAGTTTTTTTCTGCTTGTAGAACCAGCATTTCATATCCGTTTTTGATTCTGGCGCCTTTTTCTTTACTTTTTCGAAGAAATGCTGTTTCCTCTGGATTGTAAATGAGATCATAACAGAGGTGGTTCTCAGTTAGGAATTCGTAAGGGATTTTTGGATATTCTGCCGTATTGGGAAATGTGCCAACCGGTGAACAGTTGATAATCACTGTATGGTCAGCTAGGATAGCAGCATTAAGTTCATTATAAGTTAGCTGGTCTGCCTGTTTGGTTCTGCTTACTAAAGTATGCATTATTCCAAGTTGATTCAGGGCATAAATGACAGCCTTTGCAGCGCCTCCATTACCTAAAATTAAAGCCTTCTTATCCGCCAGGGGATTTAGTAGCGGCCTTAGTGATTCCTCGAAACCATAAGCGTCAGTATTGTAGCCTTTTAGATGCGTTGCGCCATCTGATGTATGACTGATTCGAATACAGTTTACAGCTTGTATTGTACGAGCTTCTTCCGAGAGCTCGTCCAAGTAATCCATAACCTCTATCTTGTAGGGAATGGTCACATTTACACCATAGAAATCTTTATTGGAAGCAATTGTTGTAAAATCGGCTATTTGAGCAAGTGGATATAAATCGTAATCCACATCGGTAATATGTTCTTGATGAAATTTTTCTAAATAATATTTTTTTGAAAAAGAATGCCCTAACGGGTATCCTATTAAGCCTAATTTTTTCATTTGAATTGCGGAAAGTACATTGTGGGGATAGGAATATATCTTCATTTTTAGTATCCGGTCATTGCGTGGCAACAACCGGATGTGGCGCCTATTGTATGTTAATCTTTCGGCTTTGTATATTTTTTTACAATTTCAGTAATGATCTGATTCCCTTGTAGCTGCGGGAGGTAATCAAAAAGAATATGATGCTTATCGGGATCAGTCGCTAAGCCAAGCTCCAAAAAGTTAAGCGCTTCGTTGTATTGTCCATTGGCAAATAGATAAGCAACCACACGATAGTACAGTTCTGCTGCATTTGGATTTTGTGTGATGGCATCGGATATTACATTAATAGCTTCTTCAATTTTACTTTGTTCAAATAGAATTGAGGAATAATCGAGCCACGCATCTATATCTGTTGGGTTCAAAGCTACTACCTTTTTATAGGCTTCTTCTGCAAGATCTATTTGTTGTAGTTTATATCGGGCATCGGCAATCGCAAACCAGTAATCGGGGTTTGTGTCCTCTAGTTCCAATGCTTTTTTATAAAAATGAAGTGATTCAAAATAGCGTTCTTCGAAATCTAAGGTAACCCCAATACCGAACCAAGCATCAGCAAGCTCCGCATCTAATTTGACTGCCTTTTTATAATAATTGCGGGCTTCTTCCATCTGCTCAAGTTTTTCATAACATTCGCCTATCGCACAATAGGTATCAGCACTTGGTTGTTCATATTCAAATGTTTGTTTGTAAACATCCAATGCTTCTTGATAGCGGTCTAGATTGACAAGAGCGTTACCCTTATTGAAATAAGCTGAAGAGAAGTCTTCCTTAATTAATATAGCATAGTCGTATGCGTCTAAAGCTTCCTCAAACTGGCTGATTTTATGGTAAGAGTTTCCTAAATTGTACCAAGCATAGTAGGAGTATGGGTCTGAATCAATGTACTTTTTATAAAAGGAGATACTTTCCTCTTGTCTATCCAATACATCATAACAGTAGGCCAATTCATAGAGTGCTTCCTGGTAATCCATGTTGAGCTCAAGTGCTTTCTTTAGATAAATTATTGCCTTGTCATAATTCATTTGCGCTTGAAAGATCATCGCAATATGGAAATAGACCTCATCTTTATTATCTAATAGCGGAAGTGCTTTGAAGAGCTGTTCCAAAGCATTATCAAACTGGCCGATACTGCCTAATATGCCACCACGGATCAAGAAAATATCCCCTTCTGAAGCCTCTAATAATTCCGCTTTATCCAACGCTGCAAGCGCATTCTGATATTGTTGAATCGTTGAAAACAGTTGTGCTTGTTTCAATAAAAAGGTAATATCAAAAGGGTGTTGGCTGATAGCAAATTCGGTAACCTGTAAGGCCTTTACAGGGTCATTTTTTTCAGCATAGTAATCAATAATTCCTTCAAAAGCTTTGGAGTCAAAAAAATACTGATCCTCGTTTCGAAGCATTTCCTCATATCTGTCCACCGAGATTTTTCTTTCCTCGGGGTTTTCAAATTCAAAATCCTCTTCCATTCTCAAAAGTTTAAAACCAGTATTCTGTTACTTAATTCAAAATACTAATTTCTTATCTAATTTGTTCGAACTAATTTTCCACAAATCGGATATCCTCCACAAAGTTAAGGATAAATACGGGTAAAATAAAAAAAGCCGGCTTTAAAGCCGGCTCTTATTATAATGTATAAGTTATATACGATTATTTTTTGATCTCAACACGACGGTTTTGAACGCGACCTTCCTCAGTAGCATTAGATGCAACTGGGTTTTTCTCTCCGTAACCTTTAGCTGTGATGCTTGATGAAGAAACACCAGCATTTACTAAATATTGTTTTACAGAGTTAGCACGGTCTTTAGATAAAGTCATGTTATAAGCATCAGAACCTTCTGCAGATGCATAACCATCTAATTGTACAGCTGAATTGTTATCACGTAACTCTTTAGCCAATTTGTCTAATGTAGAGTAAGATGAAGTTTTCAATACTGAGCTATCAAATTCGAATTGAATTGGAGCGTAGTAACCGTTAGAAGCTACAGTTTCAATAACTGGCTCTGGGAATTTGATTGGACATCCTGAACCATCTACTGGAGTACCAGCTGGAGTACCAGGACATTTGTCAAATTTATCAGATACACCGTCACCATCAGCATCAGCGCTTAATGTGTTAACAGTACCTTCTAAAGTGCTTACACGTTGTTTCAATGCTTCAACTTCGTTTCTCAATGAAGGATCTTTCAACTCATCGTACAATGTCGCAACCGGGTTAGCAAAAGTCAAGTTTTGTTTGTCTTTCGAACCTAAAGTGAATTCTAAACCAGCCATAACTGAAGAGAATTTACCTTTGTAAGAAGATTGACGAGCTGGACCGTAGATTTGATCATCCGTAAAGTTCATTGTGTAACCTAAGTTCAACGCAACAACTTCAGATAATTTGAATTTAGCACCAACACCTACAGGAACGAAAGCTGTCAATTTGTTGTCGCGATCGTTTTTGTCTTCGCGGTCACCAACGATACCTTCACCCCATTTACCTTTGTTGTCATAAACAACTGTTCCTGAGAAATCATTGTTTGCGTATTGAACAGGGTTGTAAGCCATAGCTCCCAAACCTACTTTAGCGTAGAAGTTAACCGAATTCTCTCTTCTTAAGAAATCGATTGTACCCAATTGGAATACACCGTTTAAGCTAGCAGCCCAGTTTACACTAGTTTCTACTGAACGAGCGCCTAATTTGTTTTCAATAGCACCACTAGGACCAGAAAGATCATGGTTGTAAGTTTTGATCTTACCACGGTTAGCTTCAACTTCTAAACCAAATAAGTGAGAGAATTGTTTACGTACTGTCAAACCATAGTACTCACCTACTTTATTTTGGAAGTAACCTACTTTTTGACCAAAAGCGTTACCACCACCGATTACGTTGTTCGGTGTAGTGATACCACCTTGAACTCCGATAGACCAAGTTCTGTATTGTGATCTACCACCGAATACTTGTTGAGCTTGTGCTGTACCAGCGAAACCTAAAGCGGCAACTAATGTAGCAGCAACAGCTGTTTTTTTAATTGTAGAATAGTTCATACTCTTGTTTTTAAGGTTATTATTAATTTTAATTGTTTTCAAACTTAATTATTGTATTAACACATGGAACAGTACAATTGCCGTGCCAAAGTCTTAAAATTATGTTAAAATTTTGTTTTTGCTATATTTTGTACTAAATTAAGTATTTAATGTGAAACAACAAAACAAAAATCCGGTACGAAAGTACCAAATTTTTGTTTTGTTTCAATAGGTTTAAGAAAAAAATTAAGTATTTTTTTTCTAAAGCAAATAATGTACGACCAATAACGACAATGCGCCCAACAAAGCTGAAACTGGAATTGTCAATATCCAAGCCCATAACAAGCTGATTGTTACCCCCCAACGTACTGCTGAGACACGTTTGACAACACCAACACCGATGATTGCACCTGTAATGGTATGCGTTGTTGAGGCTGGTATTCCAAAATGTTCTGTGATACCCAAGGTGACAGCTCCTGCAGATTCAGCACAAACACCTTCCAAGGGTGTTACTTTTGTAATCTTGGTTCCCATCGTTTTGACAATTTTCCATCCACCGCTCATTGTTCCGGCAGCGATTGCTGCGTAACAAGTCAATGGAATCCACTCTGGCATGTGTTCAGTCGTTGGGACATAACCTCCAGCTACCATAGCGACAAGGATAATTCCCATTACTTTCTGTGCATCATTACCTCCATGTGCAAAGCTCAAAGCCGCCGAAGAAACAAGTTGCAATATCTTGAACCATTTTTCGGCAACACTTGGACGGGAGTTTTTCGCCAGATTGATTACAATTAATGTGATGATAACCGATATCGTCATACCTATGATAGGCGCAAGTACGATAAATGCAATAATCTTTAAGGTAGCATCAATGTTGATAGCGTGAATAGGATCTGCGCCAAGGATGAAAGCGTAAGCCATACCCGATCCTGCAAAACCTCCAATAAGTGTATGGGACGAACTTGATGGTACACCATAGTACCATGTAAATAAGTTCCAACCAATTGCTGCAAGTAATCCTGCAAAAATAACTTCTAAGGTAATGTATTCTTCCAATACTGTTTTTGCAATGGTATTGGCTACTTTATGATCTGTAAAGTAGAAGTAAGCTGCAAAGTTGAATATCGCAGCCCATAAGACGGCCATTGCTGGCGTTAAAACTTTTGTTGATACAACTGTCGCAATAGAATTGGCAGCATCATGGAATCCATTGATGTAGTCAAAGGCAATCGCAAGGACAATCACAACAACGAGTAATGTTGACATCATAATCTCGTAGAATTTTTGTGCACTTAAATCGAATGATTATGCGTTTTTAACTAGAATGCTTTCTAATACGTTAGCAACATCCTCACATTTATCGGTTGCATCTTCCATTGCAGATAACACTTCTTTGTGTTTAATTAATGAAATTGCATCTTTTTCAAATTCAAAAAGGTCAGCTACAGCTTTATCGAAGATATAATCGGCTTTGTTTTCTACGCTATTGATGCGAACACATGAATCCGTAATATTCCGGATATTTTTCAAATCTCTAAGCTCATGAATAGCTTTTGATACATGTTCGGTAGCTTCAACCAGTAAATCAGCAATTTCAATCATTGGCTCAGTGGCTTTTTCAACCTTGTAAAGGTCCATTCTATTGGCGGCACCGTGTATAAAATCTGCGACGTCGTCCAATGAACTTGCCAAAGAGTGTATATCTTCGCGGTCAAAAGGAGTGATAAAGTTCTTCCCCAGCTCCAAATGAATTTGATGCGTAATGTTGTCGCCTCTATGTTCCAAATCTTCCACTTTGCGTGTTAATTCCTTTTTCTTTTCAGGGTTGCTTGAGTTAACAATATCTTTTAACAACTTTGACATCTCGATCAAGTTGTTGCCGGCTTGTTCAAACAAAGGGAAGAATTTTTTATCCTTTGGAACGAAGTATTGAAAAATGCTATTTAAAGACATATCTTAAATTTATTTTTGCAAAAATAATACCTTAATGTTAAGTTAATGTTAACATTGATTTTGTTTAAACACAAAAGTGTCATCAATTGTTTAATTTCCTGACTGAACTTTTTGTAAAGTAAAGCCAAATGTTGTCCCAATGCCTTCTGTACTACGGACATTGACGTTTTGCTGATGTGCTTCGACAATATGCTTTACGATAGCCAATCCTAATCCTGATCCTCCGATATCGCGTGATCGACTCTTATCAGTTCGGAAAAAGCGCTCGAATACACGGCTGAGATTTTTTTCTTCGATGCCATAACCGTCGTCTGTAATCTCGATAAGAACCTGTTCAAACAGCGGAAAAATCTTAATTTTCGTTGTTCCACCCTCTTTTCCATATTTCAGGGAATTGTCAATCAGATTGTATAATACCTGATGGATTTTATTGCGGTCTGCTTTAACCCAATGTGGTGTACCCGCTTTTGGCTTGAATTCTATTTTGATATTGTGCTGTTTAGCTTTATCCTCAAGAGAGTATGTGGTGTCTTTAATAAGATCAACGATATCGAATTTCTCTATATTCAGAACCATTTTTCCAGATTCCAGTTTGGATATCTCATCAAGATCCTGAATCAGGTAGTTTAGCCGGTCCAGATTCCGGGCAGCCTTATCTAAGAAGTTCTTGGCCATTTCCATATCTTCTTCTATAAGGCCATCCTGCAGGGTTTCAATGTAACCTTGGGTAGCAAATAATGGCGTTTTGAATTCATGAGAAATGTTGGATAAAAATTCTCTACGGAATTTTTCTTGTGATTTTAACTGCTCTATCTCGTTTTTTTTATCTTTTGCCCATGCTTTGACTTCGTTTTCAGCATCCGTAATAGGATCCTCACTGACATGTTCTCCGATAGCATCTTTAAGATCCTTGCCGAGTTTAAGGTTATGAATTAATTTATACATCGTATTGAGTCTACGATATATATATTTTTCAAATAGGTAGTTAAATAGGAGGAAACTCGTTACCACAGCAACAAAGAAAATGATCAGCGCTGTCTGCAGGTCATGTTTATAATAAAAGCTGATCGTGGATATTGCAATGCCGACAGCTGCGGAGTTTGCGAATAGTAATTGTTTAAAATTCATTTGCAGAATAAAAAAGGCCCCTGATTTGGAGCCTAAGTTACTTATAATGATATTAATAAATTGTTAAAATTTTCCGATAATTGTCCTTGCTCCAGTAACCTTATCACCAATGTTAACATTGATTTCAGTTCCTAAAGGAAGAAACAAATCTACGCGGGAACCGAATTTGATAAAACCAAACTCATTGCCTTGCACGACTTCGTCTTTTTCTTTTACATACCATACAATGCGGCGCGCTAATGCTCCTGCAATCTGGCGGAAAAGAACCTCCCGTCCAGCCTTATCTTTGACAACGACTGTTGTTCTTTCGTTATCTGTAGATGATTTAGGGTGCCAAGCCACTAGAAACTTGCCGGGATGGTATTTAAAGAACGTGACTAAACCACTGATTGGGTTTCTGTTGACATGCACATTGACAGGAGACATAAATATAGACACCTGTATCCGCTTATCATGGAAATACTCATTTTCCTCAGTTTCTTCGATAACAACAACTTTTCCATCCGCTGGACAAAGAATCACGCCATCCTGCGGGTTAACCACTTTTTTGGGACTTCTGAAAAACTGAACAACTGTAATGAATAGGAATGCTGAGAGCACATAAATAAGCCATTTAGCATATTGCGGAGCGTCATAATAATCCGCAACGGCATTGATAATGAAGATAAAAAGTACAGCGATCGCTAATGTGGTATATCCTTCTTTATGAAATTTCATATCTATTTATTTCTGCAAAGATAATTATTTACTCGAATTGTCTATTTGTCTTTCGATTTTAATTGAATGGGTATAGATTTTTCCGTCATTACCCTGTGTGATTCCGCCAGATACTCTGATAAGGTCGTCTTGAGGCTGATTGTCTTTATATGTAGGGAAATAGAAGTCAATACTTCTCGCAATACGGCTCAAAATGCCATCGAAAGGCTCGTCGCCGGAATCTGATATTAACTTAAGGCTCTTTAGATTAGCCATTCCGGTTTTCTTTACTTCCACTAAATAAGAAAAGTTAACCTGTTTGGTGATGTCTAGCCCGGTTTTATTGAGATTGTCGTTAAAACGTTTGGTTAGGAATGCATAAAAATTGGAATAATCATCAAAGCTGCACGACTTACCGTTAAATAGTTCCGCTCGTATAAAATAGTCATAAGGGAGGATACTTAGCGACATGAAATCCTCATTATTTAGGTCTCCATTGTCGTCATAGGTCGTTGTGAGTACACCATTTGCAAAGCGTTGGGTCATGGCGTAAACTGCTTGCTGACCTACATTGTAGAAATATGTATTCCAGTTTCCCTGCGGTCTACCGTTTTTCACCTTTCCTTTGCGTAGATAGAAATCAAAACCAAATTCAGTAAAGCCTTCAAAAGGAATAGAAAATTCATAGTTGCCTTCGCCGTCTATCACCTCCTGTTTGCCTCTGTTGTCCCAGTAATCTTTGATAAAATAGCCTTGCTCATTATATGTAATGGTTAATAAGGGTTTTCCATCGGGATAGTAATATTTCCAATCACCAGTCGGATTGTTGCTTTGAAAATTTACTTCCCATTTTAGCACTCCATTCGGATGGAAGGCTTTAAATAAGCCTTCTTTTTTACCATCTTTATAGGAACCAACGAGTATTCTCGATCCATTTGGCGCAAAATCGCGAAACTCTCCATCAAAAACTTGCTTTGCAAAATCAAATTTGCTCACACGTTCGATCGTTTTAAACTCACACTCTTTTGAAACTAAATAATAATATTTGTCAAAATAAAAGCGAATCAATCCCTGGTCTAATTTTTCATAGAATACAGGTTTGTCATCTTGTGCATGTAGCTTTGTGAAGCTACAGACACACAATAATAATAAGATATGGATGAGTTTTCTAATCATAACTTTAATGTGCTTCTAGCCAATTTTTGCCTTCTCCAATTTCTACGATCAAAGGAACACTTGTTTTTATAGCATTGGACATTTTATCCAAAATGATTTTTTTGAATACCTCGATCTCGTCTTTAGGTACGTCAAAAACCAATTCATCATGCACCTGCATGATCATTTTGCCAGATAAACCTCGCTGCTCAATTTCCTTTTGAATGGCGATCATAGCAAGTTTGATTAAATCTGCTGCTGATCCTTGGATCGGAGCATTAATAGCGTTTCTTTCTGCGAATCCGCGGACAGTCATGTTTGCGGAATTGATATCTCTCAGATAACGTCTTCGTTTTAAAATTGTTTCAACGTAACCATTCTCTTTTGCAAACTCGATGGCATCACTCATGTATTTCTTTATCCCTGTATATTGGTTGAAATATTCATTGATGATATCGGATGCTTCTTTACGTGATATGCCAAGATTTTGAGAAAGGCCAAACGCCGACTGACCATATATAATGCCGAAGTTAACTGCTTTCGCGTTGCGGCGTTGTTCAGAAGTAACAGCATCAAAATCCACATTGTATACTTTCGCGGCTGTTGCTCGGTGGATATCATGACCTTGGCTAAATGCTTCCATCATATTTTGATCTTTACTTAGCTCTGCAATTAGGCGAAGTTCAATCTGCGAATAATCGGCTGAGAGGATCACATTGTCTTCAGATCTTGGGATAAAGGCTTTTCTAACTTCTCTTCCCCGTTCGGTACGGATCGGGATATTCTGCAAGTTCGGATTAGTTGAGCTCAGACGGCCTGTTGCGGCAACCGCTTGATTGTAGGACGTATGAATTAGCCCTGTTTCGGGGTTTATTAACTCAGGTAGCGCATCAACATAGGTTGATTTGAGTTTTTGCATTTGCCTAAAGTTTAAAATATCTTGGACAATATCTGATTTATGGGCCAAAGCTAATAACACATCTTCACCTGTTTTATACTGTCCCGTTTTTGTTTTTTTCGCTTTAGGATCCAGTTGCAGTTTATCGAATAAGACTTCTCCCAATTGTTTAGGGGATGCAATATTGAAATTTACGCCCGCTTTCTCAAAGATGGATTCCTCGAAATTTTTAATGTCCTGCTCCAGTGTTTTTGAAAACTCTCCAAGTGCCGGAACATCTATTTTTACACCGTTTCGTTCAATTTCAGCGAGTATATATACCAATGGGAATTCCACATCCTGAGCGAGCTGCATGGTGTTGGTCTCGACAAGAAGAGGTTGAAATATATTTTTTAGCTGTAGGGTAATGTCTGCATCTTCAGCAGCATATTCTTTTATTTTTTCGACTTCAACGTCACGCATATTCCCTTGCTTCTTTCCCTTTTCACCGATAAGTTCGGTGATTGATACCGGGCTGTAATTTAGGTAATTTTCTGCGAGCACATCCATTCCGTGACGGGTATCTGGATCAATTAGATAATGTGCGAGCATGGTGTCAAAAAGGGGCCCCTGTACTTTTACACCATAACGTGCCAATAACAAAATATCGTATTTGATGTTTTGTCCTATTTTCTCGATGTTTGGGTCTTCTAAAGCTGCCTTAAAAATATCGACTATAGCCTGAGCACTCTCACGATCGGCAGGTGTTGGAACATAATATGCTTTTGCGTTTTCAAAAGAAAATGATAATCCCACGATGTCGGCAAGGTTTGCATCCAATCCCGTTGTTTCTGTGTCAAAACAAAAACTATCCAAAGAAGCAAGCTGTTGAGCGAGCGCTATTTGTTTTTCCGTTGTATCAACCAAAACATAGTCATGTGCTGTATTATGTATGTTATTTATGGCAGCATTTTCGACGCTAATTTCAGTAACAATTTCGGTCGTGGTAATTGTCGTTGTTGTTGTCGAAAATAGATCCATTTGTCCATTTGTAGGGCTGCTCTTGTCAAGGACAGAGAAATCTTCGCCGAAAACTCGTTTTCCAAGTGTTCGGAATTCTAATTCAGCAAATAGTGGTTCAAGGATTTCTTTGTTTGGATCTTCCAGTTCTAGCGATTTTTCATCGAGTTCAATTGGTACATCCAATAAAATAGTGGCTAATTTTTTGGAAATGAGCCCTTGCTCTGCAAAATTCTCTACGTTTTCGCGCATTTTTCCTTTGAGTTGGTCCGCGTTAGCGATAATGCCTTCGACAGATCCGTATTCCTGAACAAGTTTTTTCGCTGTTTTCTCTCCAATACCAGGTATACCAGGGATATTGTCTACGGCATCACCCCAAAGACCGAGAATATCGATGACCTGGCAAACATCAGAAACTTCCCATTTTTCAAGAATCTCTTTGACACCTTGTACTTCTGCTCCATTACCCATGCGGGCAGGTTTGTAGATAAAGATATTTTCAGACACAAGTTGCCCAAAATCTTTATCGGGTGTCATGCAATAGATTTGAAAGTCTTGTTTCTCGGCCTTTTTTGCAAGTGTTCCGATAATATCATCGGCTTCGTATCCATCCATCGTGATAATTGGGATATTGAAGCCCTCGATTAAGCGATTTATATAGGGGATAGAGGCGGCAAGGTCCTCAGGCATTTTCTCACGATGTGCTTTATAAGCTTCAAATTCAATATGTCGAGCGGTAGGTGCCGCTGTGTCGAACACTACTGCTATGTGGGAAGGTTGCTGATTTTTCAATACATCCAATAGGGTATTGGTAAATCCCATGATTGCTCCTGTATTTAACCCTGTTGAGGTAATTCGAGGAGTTTTGCTCAAAGCAAAATAAGCTCTATATATGAGAGCCATTCCGTCTAGAAGAAATAGTTTTTTCACAAAATTGAATTTTAGTCTCCTTACAAAGGTAAGAAATTCATCAAAGGGTAAGTTTAATAAATTTTTCCGATTTTTGTACTATGACACATTTAATGCAACAGGATTTATGAGAGGACTGGTAACTAAATCGACAGGTAGTTGGTATCAAGTTTTGGGTGAAGATGAAAAAAGATACGATTGTCGTATCAAAGGAAAGTTTCGTACCAAAGGAATAAAAACGACTAATCCTGTTGCTGTGGGTGATTGGGTACATTTTGATGTGGAACCTGATCAGGAAAGTGCGGTCATTCACGAACTCGAACCTCGTCGAAATTATATCATTCGAAAATCCGTCAATCTGTCCAAGCAAACTCAAATTATCGGAGCAAACCTGGATCAGGCTTTTTTAGTGGTGACACTTGCCTCGCCACCAACTTCTTTAGGTTTTATCGATCGCTTTCTAGTAACAACAGAGGCGTACGGAATTCCTGCCGTAATTATTTTCAATAAATTGGATCTTTTTAGTGATGAAGGATTGGAGATATTGGCAGACTATAAAGCTATTTATGAACATATTGGTTACCCCTGTTTCGAGGTTTCTGCGTTAACCGGTACAAATATCGACGTTGTCAAGCAACTGCTTAAAGATAAAATAACCTTGGTATCAGGCCATTCTGGGGTTGGTAAATCAACATTAATCAATGCAATCGTTCCTGAATACGGGTTGAAAACTGGTGAAATCTCCGATTGGTCCGACAAAGGAAAGCATACAACTACTTTTGCTGAAATGTTCGATCTTCCTTTTGGAGGTAAGCTAATTGATACGCCTGGTATTCGTGAGTTGGGAATTGTCGATATAGAAAAACAGGAGCTATCTCATTTTTTTCCAGAAATGCGCGCGTTGATGAATCAATGTCGATTTCATAATTGCCGGCATATCAATGAACCCGGTTGTGTCATTATGGAGGCTGTGGAAGAAGGTTCTATTGAGAGTTCGCGCTACGATAGCTACCTCAGTATATATCATAATGAGGATAGTAGATCTTAATCTATATAAATCTTAATCTTTATAAAAAAATAGCGCCTTCTTACATCAGGAAGGCGCTATTTTTTTGTAAAGCGAGGAAGGAAGAAGCCCTTAATGTATCGCTTGTGTCAAGTTTAAAAAGTCGCGAAGATAGGTACATTCTTTCGAAGCGATGGTAAAGAATGGTGTATCTTTATATTGCGTGCTCAATTCTTTGAAATACTTATTCTGCATTGAGAAACGGTAAAAAGGATTTTTCAAGGGTGAATCATAATACTGCCAACGCGATTCATTGGTATAAACAAAATCTTTTTGTTCACATTTGGCAAGCATAAAGGTACATTTCGCTTTGAACTCTTTGTCTGTGCTCAGCGTACGCGCTTTGCTGTACCATTCTTTTGCTGATTTTGTCTGTAGATAATTTCGTTGCCAGTGAAGTGTCGAAGCTGCGTGGTTGTCTGTGGACGACCAGTCATAGGACACCAGGGACCAAGCATTTCCATAGGTGCTTGTCTGATAGATACCTGTGGCCATTTGGAAATAATACTCGGCTTTTTTCTGGTTGTTCTTTTCCGTTTTTATAGCATTTTCCAAGCGTGCCATGCGTTCAGCATATTTTAGCTTAGTGGTGGACTCTTTACCATATTTTTTTGGGTAATCATTTATAGTAACAATAAATGGATTCGGTGTAATATCGCTTTCATCCGCATCGTACCAGTTTTTAATTTCTTTTATTTTATGGTCTTTAGGAAGTCCCGCTAAAGTTTTTGCTGCTTTTTGGAAATCCAGTTCGCGCAGGTAGGTTGTACCCAGTAATTCTGTGAGATAATCTTTGTTGAAATGTTTGATATCCTTCAATAAGAATTTAGATAGGGTATTCTGTTGGGAATTGTCCGACAGTAAATTTCTTATTTTTAACAGCGTTTTAGGTGTAAGGCTATTTTCCCAGAAGTGCATTGTTGTCCACTGCATATTATCTTCCAGTGAGTCTTTCACAAAGCCATAGTTGTAAAAGGCATCCGCCTTTACAGCAGCTAAACTAGCCATAGCGGTATCTTGTGTACTTAAGTAGTGTTTTACGACAAGATTTTGTAGAATATTCCGGCAGATTAAACTATAGTTGCTATATTCAAAAGCACTATATCCCCAATTTTGTTTGCGGATATCTTCTTTACCATCAAGTTTTGCTTTTTCTTCTAACCAAGATAGCGTTTTGGTCAATTGAACTTCATCTAGTTGCTTACTGCTTTGCCAGTCAGTTAATTGCGTGAGCAATCGGGTAATTTGAAGCTGATCAATTAATTTTGGACTGAGGTCAGTCTCTTTTATTTCGGAAAGGTATTCTTTTGCTAACGTATTTTCCTTATTCATCCAGCTTAGGTAGGCAGCAGTAATAAGGCCTAATTGGGGTTGAATATATTTTTTGTCGCGATAAAGTTTTAGGGCAAAATTGCGGAGAGAATCCAGATGTAGTTTAACCTTTCCTTTATCGTCATTTTTACTGTAGTAATTATAATTATCGCTACTGAGGTAAAAAGACTCGTTCATTTCTGTTTCTATCTTATTGACTTCGCGTCCCAATAGTACGGCATTTACGGTATTGGCCGGATCGAACTGATAGCAGTCGATCAGATATTTCAGGGCATAGTCACTTGTGCCAAAGCCTATTATAGCATTGATATTGAATCGATCTGCATCATTTTTTGCATATTGAAATATCTCGGCATCGCTGGCTGTGATATAATGGAAATTAGTATACGCTAGGATGCGCCTTTCTGGACTGGCAGTGAATAATTTGGAAAAGAGATAAGCTGCCTTTGCTGCATCGCCATTTTTGCGTACAGCGCCAGCGTAGTTGGATAGTGCCCAATTGAGGATGGCTTCATCTCCCTTAGCCGGTTGCAGGTACTTTTCATAGATTGTCATGCTCTTGGCGTATTCCTGTCCAAATAGATATAAGCGGGCGGCTTGATAAGCATAACGGATATAGAGAAAGCTATTTTTGGGGTACTTCGTGATCTGCTGTTCGGCGAGCTCAGCAAATTGAGTAATTTCTTTGAAATTTCGGGTATCCGGATCCCAATAGTTATGTTGAATATTCGTGATAGGTTCCTGCTTTTTGGTGAACATAAAATAAGCACGTTCAGCTTCATGTTTTCCGTCAATCAACGTGCTTAGGAACGTATTTCCCCTAATGGAATCGGGAAGGTTTGTCCAAGCCGACTTTTGTTGATTGCTTGCTAAATTAGCAGTTGCATCGTTGCTATTGTACATCAATTGTTCGATATCCTTAACCTTGACCTGTGAACCTAAGTGTTTAGCCCAGGTTTCGGCATTGATTAAACTTTCTTTGACTGGAGCTTCTTCCGTATAAAGAAATTGGTATGGGATAAATTGAAAGGCAGAAAATCCATTGTCCTCCAGATTGGGGAGATAATATGTCGTTTGATTGTCGTAAGGATCCATTTCAGGACCACAGGCGATATTGGTTGCGATCTCCCCAAAGAAGAAAGCTAATGTCGTGCTAGAAAGCAGCAATAATTTTTTGTAATTCGGCATTGCCATGGTTTGCTAGTGTAGCTTGATCTAAATGATAAAAAATAATCCGGTGTTCTTTTCCTTTCAGCTCTCCCTTCAAAAATTTTGCCGTTTGTAAGAGTTCCTCCTGATTTATGGATTCAAAACGTATAACATCTCCCTTTTTAAGGTTTGCTTTTGGGAGATCTTTCGTTAAAATATAGAGGTTCGTATTGGGATTATGGGTAAACAATGACGAGTCTTTGAGATCTTCTTCATTGATATGTTTTGAAATACCGATGTAATTATTATTTCTGAAAACGACAAACCACTGAAATAGCGGTAATGCAATATCCATTTCCATGGGATAGTTGCGTAATGTTCCGCTTAGATAGGTCTTGAGGTCCTGTTGATTTAAAATGGAGTTCTGATTGCCAAATTGTCTGAGATTTCCCATGTTGTAACACATTAACATTGCTTTTTTCACAGGTGGAATTCCACTGGTGACTGTGTTTTTGACCTGGTGTAGCCGCAGAGTAGAGCTTACGACAACATCTTTTAAGGCTGGCAATTGTTGTAAATAGGTGAGCAGGTAGAAAAATTTATCACGGGATGTCTTTGTCCAATCGCAGTCCAGTTGAAGTTCGGTAAATTTTTCCTTTCCTGCTTGTTGTATTTTAGCCGTCACAAACGGAACAATTTTATTTGCCAGTCCTCTGATCTGCAGGCTATCCATTTCTACAAAAATACGTTGGTTGACAAATACTACAGGAATCAACTGCTGTTCTTTGGGGACAGGTTGCGAAAACGTAATGGGGCTAATAGGGACGGCTTGTACACCAGATGGATCGAAATCAATATCCATGATGCGGACATAGATAGATTTCGCGTCAATTTCCTTTAAAGAGCGGCTTTCTACGGTGTCTAACTGAAATACTGTCTTCCAAAAATAGAAGCCTGTTTCATGCTTTGTTTTGGTGCAGGAACTTAAAAAAAGTAGAGAGAGCGGTACAAGAAATAAAAATAGTTGTGTTTTACGCAGCATATTCACTTTATTTAGTCGTTATTCAAACAAAATGGGCTTAATTTTGTTTGTTATTCAATAAAATAAAGACGAAATTACAAAGAGATTGTGACTTTATGAAGCCTATTTTCAAATGGATCCTTGGTATTGTAGCGTTTATCCTATTGGCATTGGCTGGAGGTATTTGGTATTTTAGCAATAAGTGGAAGCCTCTTTTAGATACTAAAATCAAACAGCTGGTGTCTCAAGCAACGGACAATTTGTATACTATTAAATACGACGATATCCACGTCAACCTATTATTAGGGAATATAACAATAGATAATCTGCATCTCGTGTCAGATAGTTCCATCTATAAAAAGTTGGAGCTGGTCAAGAAAGCACCAGATAACCGCTTCGAAATTTCCATCAATAGGTTGAAAATAAAAAGCTTTGGTATTCGGAGGGTATTGATGGATAAGGAACTTTTTCTGAATGATATCACCGTCGAAAGACCAACGATTCATGTCATTAATGAGGTACACCGTTATAATGATACGGTGAGTCGGGGACCTAAAAAACCACTGTATGAGAAAATAAAGGACAATCTGAAAAAAATTCAGGTGCGGGCTGTCAATTTGAATGACATTGATTTTAAATATACGCAAGTCCAAAAAGGAGTTTATCAAGATTTCGAGGTCAAGAAGGTCAAAGTCCGGATAGATGATGTTTTGATCGATTCGACTTCTGAGCACGACAGACAGCGCTTCTATCATACGAAAATGATTGATATTGAGGTGCCCGGTTTTACCTATAAAACTCCGGATGGGTTTTATAAAGTAAACTTCGATCAGTTGAAAATCAATAGTAAAAACCGCAATGTCCTGTTGACTAAAGTTGCTTATCAGCCGACGCTGAATAAGGCGGCTTATTACCGGAAGAAAGGAGAGGGTGGAAGCTATATGGTGCTGAAAATGGACACACTTCTTTTGACGGGATTCAATTTTGCCGAGCTTTCCCGGGATAAGAAAATATACGCACAAAATGCACGCTTAAAAAATGGTTCACTTTCGATTTACAGTGATAAGCATTATAAAAGCCCTCCAACCAGTCAGATTGGAAATGCTCCGCATATGAAATTAATGCAAATGTCGACACGCCTGGGAATTGATTCATTGATTTTAGATAATATTGGAATTGCGTATTCTGAAATGAGTGATGAGTATAGTCAAATCGGAACCATTACTTTTGATCACACTTATGGGACAATATTAAATGTGACAAATGATTCGACAAAATTGCTTAAGCAGAAGCTAATGCGTGCAAATTTGAGTAGCAATTTTATGAATGCTGGTAAGCTTTCTACCAACTTTGTGTTTGATATGACCTCTAAAGTTGGAGCCTACACCTATAAGGGCACACTTGGGAAAATGGATCTAACAGTCGTTAATAAAATGATTCGTCCATTGTTAAATGTTGAGGTAAAATCGGGCAATCTCAGTCAGATTACATTTGACATTTGGGCTAACGATTACCGTAGTAAAGGAACCTTTAAAATGGATTATGACGACCTCAAAGTTAATATCCTGTCAGAGGCAGGTGATGATGGTCGTCGAGAAAAGAAAGGGCTGCTGTCTTTTATGATTAATCAGGTTTTGTTTAATCCGGGCAATCCGGATTTATACGGTAAATATACGGTGGGGCATATTAACAAGCGTCGGGATCCCAATCATCCGTTTTTTAAAGCGATGTGGCAGACTTTGTTGGTTGGAATCAAACAATGTGTCGGTCTTGGTCCAGAACGGGAGGCTAAACTGATGAATACGGCTGGAAAAGTTGAAAAAGTCGTTGGGGGAATCAGCAAAGCCAAGAAAATGATTTCAAGTATATTTAAGAAACACAAAACTCCTGAGGAGTTGCTGAAGGAAGAAAAGGAAGATGAGGCCAAAGAGGCGGCAAAGATTGAAGAGAAGCGGAAGCGTGACCGTGAAAAAGCTGAAAAGGAACTCGAGAAAGAAGGAACGGGAAATTGAGGGTCCGTTTCACGTGGAAAGGTTACCGGTTGATGCTGTAGCCCTTATTTTTTATAAATACTCATTGTCGGCTTCGTTAGCGCGCCAAAAAATACAACGGAGATAGATTTGCATTTATTGACAGATTTATCTTAGTTTGAGACATTATGATAGATTCGATTTTAAGTTTTATCCGATTTGTTTTCAAATATAAAAATGGGCTTGTAGACAAAATCATGTTCTATGTGAGCATGATTTGCGCTGCAATCGTTATTTTCAATGTGGGCTATGTCACTGATCCTGCATTGGGAAAATTGCTGGGTAAAACAATTCATTATCTTTTCTTTGTCCTCTTTTTCATGATTGCTCTCCGCGAGTCATCTTCCATTTACGCACTCAAAAAAATTGCTGTTGAGCATTACGCGGGCTTAGTTATCCTCATTTACTTTGTATTTATTCTTATTGCCCGTTTTGCAGGATTTGGAGCGCTTTCTGTTTTTTCAAGAGAACAGTGGGTTTATCTAGGAATCTATCTTATTTTTATCGCGGAGCTATCGAAAAGCACGCTTTTCTTTGACAATTTTTATTTTAATCCGACAATATTATTTGTCATCAGTTTCCTGGTTCTTATCTTGCTCGGGACCGTACTCTTGATGCTGCCCCGTACCACGGTAGAAGCTCCATTAAGTTTTGTGGACGCCTTATTTATGGCAACTAGTGCTGTTTGTATCACTGGCTTGTCGGTTGCCGATATTTCAACCAATTTTAGCATGTTCGGACAAACTGTGGTCATTGTCCTGATACAGGTAGGCGGATTGGGCATTATGACCTTTACAGGTTTTTTTGGCTATTTTTTCTCCGGGGGATTTTCTTTTAAGAACCAATTGATGTTTGGTGAAATTCTAGGTGAAAATAAAGTTGCCTCTGTCATTAAAACCCTATTGACCATGATATTTATTACGCTGCTGTTTGAGTTTCTTGGTGCTATACTGATCTTTAGTACCCTAGAAAGTGCTAATTTTCCAAATTTAGGGAGCATGGTTTTCTTTTCGATCTTTCATTCTATTTCTTCATTCTGTAATGCTGGATTTTCGATCTTATCTGGGGGAATTACCAATGAAGCCTATAAATTCAATTACCCATTCCAATTGGCGTTATCGTCGCTCTTCATTCTTGGCGGTTTGGGTTTTGGAATTGTATTGAATTTCTACACCTATATTAAAGAATCCATATTGCTTTATTATCACCGATGGATCACAAAGAAAAACTATAAGCATAAAGCATGGAGCTTTAGCTTTAATTCTAAATTGGTGCTGATTTGTAACGCGATTATTATTGTAGGTGCAACTTTGTTTTTCTACTTTTTGGAGCGAGGGAACACACTTTCTCTTGAGCGGGGAATCGATGGTGAATGGGCGACTTCCTTCTTTATGGCCAATGCAGCGCGTTCGGCAGGATACAATAGTGTTGATTTGAGTTTTGTCGGGCCACCGACTGTTTTTTTGATTATGCTTCTGATGTGGGTCGGGGCTTCTCCCGGATCTACTGGTGGGGGAGTAAAGGTAACTACCGTTGCTGTTTCACTGTTGAATATTGTTTCTCTGGCTAAGGGAAAAGAATATATTGAGATTTTTAAAAGGAGGATAGCCGGCGAGTCTGTTAACAAAGCGTTTGCTATTATTCTGTTGTCGCTATTCGTCGTTGGGTTCAGTTTTTTTGTGCTCATTTTTACAGATCCCGATAAGAGTATGAAAGCACTCCTCTTTGAATCACTATCAGCCTATACAACATGTGGGTTAAGTTTGGGGATTACACCATCACTCAGTATGGGCGGAAAATTGATTATTGCCTTAACAATGCTCGTCGGACGTGTGGGCATGCTGACTCTGCTGGTCGCTTTTATTAAAAATACAACACGGAGAAATATTGTATTTCCGGAAGAAAAGATCTTGTTTTAGGTACATAGAAGGGTGTTTTGATTAACTCTTGAAGGCCTTATCAGAGAAATATAAGTATATAAATCGAAAGAGAGCTTGGAAATAAAAGTAAATTTATTTTAGTTTGAGATATGAAGTATATTGTTTTAGGATTGGGGCATTTTGGACGTTCTTTAGGAATACATCTTACTGAGCTCGGACATGAGGTGATTGGTGCCGACCGAAATCTCAGCATCGTTGAACAGCTAAAGGACAAGATAACACATACGGTATGCCTAGACACAACCGACCGAGAGGCGGTTTCTTCATTACCACTGAAAGATGCGCATGCTGTCATTGTTGCTATTGGAGAAGATGAAGGAGCTTCGCTTATGACCGTGGCCCTCTTAAAACAGTTGAAGGTCAAACGTATCATTGGCCGTATCGTTTCAGATTTACAAAAGACTGTTTTGGAGGCAATGGAAATCAATGAATATATTATGCCCGAAGAAGAAGCTGCTGAGCGATTGGCGATGCGCTTGGACAATATTGATATTGTCGATTCGTTTAAGGTTTCGGATAAATATTCCATTGTGGAGACTAAAGTGCCTGCTCGTTATGTGGGCATGACATTACGTGAAGCGAACCTGACCAATTTATACAAGGTTATCGTGTTGACCACTGTGAAGATCACAGAAACGAAGA
This sequence comes from Sphingobacterium sp. 18053, assembly GCF_902706145.1. Classification (NCBI taxonomy): domain Bacteria; kingdom Pseudomonadati; phylum Bacteroidota; class Sphingobacteriia; order Sphingobacteriales; family Sphingobacteriaceae; genus Sphingobacterium; species Sphingobacterium sp. 18053. The sequence goes on along the minus strand of NZ_CACSJW010000002.1, from coordinate 727,573 downwards.
AGGACGGTGTGACCAAAGAACAAAAGGAAGCCTCTGGAATTGCTGCCTCGGAAACGATCATGGAAGAAGGCGATATTTTGGTTGTTTTTGGGGAGTTATCCAATATTAATAAGTTAATTCAAAAAGGAGAATAAAATATGTTATTGACAACAACTGGTACTATTGAGGGGCACCAAATTGAACGTTATTTGGGGATAGTCTCTTCCGAAGTGGTTCTGGGAGCGAATGCAATCAAGGATATGATGGCGGGTTTTCGTGATTTTTTTGGCGGAAGATCCAATTCTTATGAACGTGCATTCCAGGAAACCCGTGAGGCAGCGCTACGTGAACTTGAAGACCGCGCTCGCGCTTTAGGGGCTGATGCTGTCGTTGGGGTTCGACTGGACTTTCAAACCGTAGGAACAGGGGGTATGATGATGGTAGGCGCAACGGGAACGGCCGTAAAAATGAGATCTTAATTACCTAAAGCCCTAAATAACATTAGGGCTTTTTTAGTGCTTAAAAGACGTGACATGGATCGATCGTATTTAATACCTATTATAAACTTTCTGTTAACAGCAATCTGAGCGATAATTATAATTGTATATAAAAACAAATTTATCTAAGTTTGGCTTTTAAGACTTTTAAACAACCTAAGAAGGTAAATGAAATCATCGAGTTTTATCAAACCGCGTGTAATGTGTTCATAAATACAACGAAAGGCAAGTTATGAATGAACGATTATTTGGTAAATTGAATAAATTAGATATATTCATCACCTTTAAATGACAAATTTATACGGATGAAAAATTGGTTTAAGGCGAATTCGGCACATTTGATCGTTATTGCGATATTCATTGCGCTCGTATTTTTTTATTTTACCCCTGTTTGGCAAGGAAAAACGCTTGCGCAGTCGGATGTGGTACAAGCGCAGGCGGCACAGAAGGAATTATTTGATTTTAAGGCAAAGGATGGTAAAGCGCCCTTATGGACTAACTCTATGTTTGGCGGGATGCCGACTTATCAAATTTGGCAAGAAAATGAGAATAACATTGGTACTTATTTCTTAAAAGCGGTTAAGTTCGCCTTTCCGAGCCCAATGGATACGGTGCTGTTTTATTTGTTGGGTGCTTATTTCCTTTTTAGTGTCTTAAGGATCAAACCCTGGCTGGCAGCAATTGGTGCAATAGCCATTGCGTTTACATCCTATAATTTTATTTATATTGAAGCTGGGCATATAACAAGGGCTAATGCAATTGCATTTATTCCACCCGTTATTGCTGCGGTCATTATGTGTTATCGGGGAAGTAAATTGTGGGGCCCTGTATTATTGGCTCTGTTTCTTTCGCTGGAGATTCGTGTAAATCACTTGCAAACAACCTATTACCTGTTGATAGTCCTGATGGTATACGTGATTTTCACTTTCGTAGATGCAATTAAACAAAAACAATTAAAAGGTTTTTTTATTGCTTCGGGTAGGCAGATTATCGCAGTGGTCATCGCTTTGATGGTAAATGCATCAATTTTATTACCAACTTGGGAATATAGTAAATTAAGTACGCGTGGACATGCCAATATCACGAAGGTTGATAACAACAACACCAAAGAGAAAGGGCTTGATAAAGAATATGCCTATGAGTGGAGCCAAGGGATTGGTGAAACCATTACCTTTTTGATTCCAAATGCATATGGTGGTTCAACTGGCGGACAATTGGACGAAAAATCACATGTCGCTAAATTCCTAATGGAACGAGGAGGTGCGTCGGAGATTCAAGCTGGTCAGATGGCTCAAGGCATGCCAACCTATTGGGGCGATAAACGTTTTACTTCGGGACCATGGTATTTTGGGGCCGGTGTTTTTTTCCTATTTGTTTTAGGCCTTTTTATTGTCAAAGATCGGATCAAGTGGTGGATTTTGGCAACAACCATTTTAGCATTGCTTTTGTCATTTGGAAAAAACTTTACACTTGTATCAGATCTGTTCTTTGACTATTTCCCAATGTACAATAAGTTTAGGGCTGTTGAATCCATTCTTGTTGTGGTTTCCATTACAGTACCTATGATGGCAATTTTGGCTGTCAACGAGCTTTTGACACGGGCGAAGGAGATTCCACACTTAGATAAAAAAGTGCTGTATACTTTTATTGGTGTCGGCGGCGTCTGTCTTCTTATTGGCGTGATGCCCGATCTCTTTTTAAGTTTTAGGAATGCTGAGCATAGCAATTTAGTAGCAACGTTTGAGCACCAGATAGGCGACAAGGCCTTTGCGACGGAGTTGGCAAATCAATTGGTCTTAGATCGCAAAGATATTGCGAGTAAAGATGCCTATCGTTCCTTTGTCATCGTTCTATTAACTTTTGGATTTGTTTGGGTCTTTTTAAAGAAGAAACTGAGCGAAGGTGTATTACTGGGGACATTGCTGGTCTTATTCTTGTTTGACTTATGGAGCATAGATAAACGCTCTTTGAATGATAAATCTTTTATGGAAAAAGGAGCTACTGCACAGCAAGTATTCCAACAACGTGAAGTGGATCAATTGATCTTAATGGATAAAGATCCAAGCTACCGCGTACTAGACTTGACTTCGGACCCGTTTTCGGATGCCCGTCCATCCTACTTCCATAAATCTCTAGGTGGATACCATGCTGCAAAATTAATGCGCTTCCAGGAAATTCTGGAAAATCAATTTAATGGTGCGCTCAATGAAGATGTGTTGGATATGTTTAATGTGCGTTATCTGATTACAACAGATCCTCAAAATCAATCACAGCGTATTGTGCGGAGAAGTACCGCGGCAGGAAATGCCTGGTTTGTGGATCGGGTAAGTTTTGTGAAAGGAAATGCCGAGGAGATGCAGGCTATCAGCTCGTTTGATCCGCATAAAGAAGCTTTTGTCAACCAGCAATATCAAAATGAAGTAAAAGCGAAGACTTCGAATGCGTCGACATCAGGCGAGATTAAACTGACATCATACCACCCGGATAAAATGCAATATGAATATACAGCGGCTAGTGATGCATTTGCGGTATTTTCTGAAGTATTTTATGATAAAGGTTGGAAAGCCTATGTGGATGGAAAGGAAACGCCAATTATTCGTGCCGACTATATCCTAAGAGCATTACAGTTGCCAGCAGGTACACATAAGGTAGAATTTATCTTTGATCCTGAATCGCACAAAATGGGTAATTTATTGACATTAATCTCGTCTATTGTTCTTGTACTGGGAATAGGAGCGGCGATATATTTCTCCTTTAGAGGGAATAAAAAAGAAACAGCGGCTTAAAGCTGTTTCTTTTCGAAGCATTTTAGAGCTTTAGAATAATTTGAGCTGCGGATCGGTTATTCTAAAGCTCTTTCTATGATGTGGAGTGGAGCCGTGTGCCAATACGGCTGTTCTGTGCTTAACTGTAGGATACCCTTTGTTGTTGAGCCAGTCGTAATCGGGATAATCCAAGGCGATGTTATCCATGTATTCATCCCGGTAAGTTTTAGCCAGAATCGAAGCTGCGGCAATCGATAGATATTTCCCGTCGCCCTTGATGATACATGTATGTGGTATTTGCTGATATGGAATAAACTTGTTCCCGTCAACAATAATATACTCGGCTTTGGTCTTTAAGAGATCAAGTGCCTTGTGCATCGCTAGGTAGCTCGCCTTGTGGATATTTATGCGATCTATTTCTTCTGCTGAGACGCTCGCAACGGCATAAGCAAGGGCTTCGCGCTCAATGATGGGGCGTAAAGCCATCCTCTTTTTTTCACTAAGTTGTTTGGAGTCATTAAGAAGTTCGTGATGGTAGTCTGTCGGGAAAATCACTGCTGCAGCGAAAACTGGCCCTGCCAGACAACCTCTTCCCGCTTCGTCACAGCCGGCCTCTATCCACTGCTCCTGATAATATGATAATAGCATGTTCAGTTCTTTAAAATAGCCGAAAATACAAATAAATTTAGAGTTATCTATTGTAACTTCTGTGTGAATATCGACCGTTTACATTAATTAACACTAATAATGTCTTCTTTTGTAAAGATTTAGAGCGCTAGACTATTAAAACGTTGGAATAATTTCCATTAACAAAATAAAAGTTTGTTCTTGTCTAGGCCATATTGTTTCAAATTAAACTTGAGCAATAGTTTTAGAGTCAAAGATTTATCAATTATAGAAATATAAAAATACGTATTATGAGAGGCTTTGTGCTTTTTTTGTTTAGTATGCTGATGGGATGGACCGTTTATGGCCAGACGAAGAGCGTACAGGGAATGTTGAAGGACGACAAGAATCGAATTGTCGCCGGTGCAACAGTGAAATTAACGTCAAAATTGGATTCCATGACGACAGGATCCAATATGGCCGGGATTTTTATCTTTGATAAAGTCAAGGCGGACACCTTTAAAATTACGGTTTCAAACCTTGGTTTCGAACGTTTTGAGCAGGAATTTAGTATCCCTAAAGGCGAATCAAAGCATATTATTCCAAGTTTGACTTTACAACAGAACTCACAGATGCTACAAGAAGTTGTTGTTGATGGTGTTCCTACAGTCGTTGTCAAAAGTGATACCCTCGAATATACCATGAAAGATCTAAAACTCCGCGATGGGGCTGTTGCAGAGGACGCTTTGAAAAAATTACAAGGGGTCGAAGTCGATAAGGATGGTAATGTTACGGCACAAGGGGAGTCTGTTAAGCGGGTTCGTATAAATGGAAAAGATTTCTTCGGTGGAGATGTCAAGACAGCTACACAAAATCTACCGGCAAATATTATCCAAAAGATGCAGGTCATCGATGACTATGGCGATATGGCCAATGTCACCGGTAATAAAACGGGTGATTCAGAAAAAGTATTAAATATTCAGATTGACCCAAAATACAATACAGGACACATGACTACCCTACGGGCAGGCGTGGGAACCGAAGATCGTTACCAGGCTACAGGGATGTGGATGGGAATGCGCGAAGGTGAACAAATTTCTGTATTGGGAAATTTGAACAATACCAATGCACCCTTATTTGATTTTAGTACCGTAGGTGGTGGTGCGCGTCGTGGCCAAGGTGGCGGCGGCCGTCGCGGCGGCGGCATGTTTGGCGGATCGGACGGTTTAACTAAAATCGGTTCTATTGGGCTGAATTACCGTAAAGACTTTAATGATAAATTGACGGTTTACGGTAGTTACAGTTATAGCCATAGCAACAATACAACAATATCGCAGCGCTTTCAGGAAAATACACTACCTAATATCATGCAAACGGATAGTGTTCAATCTAATTCCAATACGGTAGGAGCAAGCCACCGTTTTGAAGCAAATGTTGAATGGAAACCTACAACAAAAGATTATATCAAAATTTCTCCTCAGTTTGGTTACGACAATAGTGATGTAACGACAGGTACTAATTCGCTAACTTACCGTAGTAACGTATTTAATAATTCACAGGCCCAAGATATTGTTGCAAATTCTACTGCACCGAGATTTGGGATTAGCGGATTGTATAATCATAAATTTAATGATAAAGGAAGGAATGTTTTTGTAAACATGAACTTCAATAATGCAAAAACAACGAAGGATCAGAATGCAATTTTAGATAGGCTATTGGCTGATCCCAACAATGCAAATGCTCCTTTAGACTCGATTTATGAAAAAACGATTCTGGAAGCAAATAATAAAAGTTGGAATGGGGGGGCTTCGGTGAATTATACTGAACCTGTTTCCGAGAAAGGAAAAGTAGAGTTTACCTATGATTTCAACAAAAACAAGTATGACAATTCGAATAAACAACAAGGGTTTGATCGCGATGGAAACCTTATTGCAGAAGATCCCAAGTTGAATTTTGATTATAATTATGATTATTCCTTCACAACACATAAAATCGGAGCAAACTATTTGTATAGTGGCGATAAAATAACCTATTCCATTGGAGCAGCGGCTCAGCCTTCTCAATTGAGAGGCGATGCGATCAGTTCAGGATTAGTGGTTCCAATTCATCGGAACAACATGAACTGGATGCCTATTGCACGTTTTGAGTATAAATTTTCGAGACAGTCCAATATCTCTGTCAATTATTCGGGAACACCGAATGAGCCTTCGGTAACCCAAATTTTGCCATTTGATATGAGTACAAACCGGACCAGTATCGTGATCGGTAATGCAAATTTGAATCCGGAGTTTAGCCATCAATTGAATGTAAGATTCCGTAAGAATGATTTTCAAAAGGGAAACAACTTTTTTGCGTTCGTTAATGCCGGTCTTACTAACAACAAGATTGTGAGCTTGAGCAAAAGCTATTTTGATGATCTAATGGATTATCAAACAGGACAGACAAATTCAACGCTAGTTTCTGAAACCCGCTATTTGAATGAAACAAGCGATAAGCCATTTAATGTGAGTTCTTTCTATCATTATGGTAAATCACTGAAAGAAAAAACATATAATATTATGTTAATGGGTGGTGTGTCTTACAATAAAAATATTGGATATGTTTCCACGGAGAAAGATGATAACATCGGTCAAAAGAACGTCGCCCGGAATATTGTATTAAATCAAGGTTTAATGTTTAGATATAATCCTTCCGAGAATTTAGAAATAAATCCGGGAGTACGCTACCAATTTAATCATACAGAGAATTCATTGACAAATCGTACGACGAATGTTTCTTCTTGGACACCAACATTGATTGGCTCTGTTAACATAACAAAAACAACCATTTTCGGAGCGGATCTATCCAAACAATTCAACAGTGGTTATGGAGCCGGCATTAACGCAAATCCTTTCGTCATAAATACCTACTTGGAGCAGAAGTTCTTGAGTCAACAACGTGGTACTGTACGTCTACAAGCATTTGACTTGTTAAATCAGCAAACGAATGTTTCAAGAACGGTGAGTGAGTCTATGATTACAGATAGCCGTACCAACCGTTTGGGTCGATATTTTATGATTCTGTTTACCTATAAATTCCAAAAATTTGCGATGGGAAATCCAGAAGGAGAGAATAGATTTCCGGGCGGAATGAGACCTCCGCGTATGTAATCTGATTCCTATAGGATATAAAAACGGTCATAGTGATTTCGCTATGACCGTTTTGCATTTAAAAATGCCTAGTTTTGTGAAGACTTCATATGCCCATACGATTTTGAAGATAGAGCAACGTAACAAAAAATGTAAGATTTTATATTTTTTGTTTTAGGGAAGATTGTCAAGGTTAATGGGCACAAAAAATAGATAAACTAAAAGAAGCTACAGCAAGTTTGTACTGCATGGAATACGAAATTATTAGACTTTCAAACGGAATACGCGTAGTATTTCAATATCAAAATTTACCGGTTACACATGTCTGCATGGTCATCAACGCAGGGTCTCGGGACGAGTCTGCTGGGAAGTATGGTGTAGCCCATTTTATTGAGCACCTTTTATTTAAGCGTACTGAAAGACGCTCTACACAACAGATTATAAATCATTTGGAATCCGTTGGCGGAGATTTAAATGCCTATACGACGAAGGAGTATACCTGTGTACATGCCTCTATTCTTCAGCCTTATTTAAATCGTGCGTTAGATCTTTTTGAAGATATCTTTTTTCATTCCACTTTCCCCGACATAGAATTGGATAAAGAAAAATCTGTCATTGTAGATGAAATGGCATCTTATCTGGATAGCCCGGAAGAGTCTATTGTGGACGATTTTGAAGATCTGGTTTTTCAGGGATCTGGTTTAGGGCATAATATTTTGGGCCTGGAAGATCAGCTTCTTGCACTGCAAAAGGGTGATATTGTCGATTTTATGCGGGCAAATTATGATACAAATGAAATGGTCATTGGTATCACGGGAAATTATACGCTAAAAGAAGTTGAGCGATTGTTGCACAAAGTGTTTGGGACGGTGCCTTCAAATACGATAGAACGTCTCCGCAATGATGTCAGACCGCTTGTTGAACAGCATGTTGCCGTAGGCAAGCCAATCAATCAGGTGCATTATATGCTCGGTTCTTTAGCTTATAATTATCGAGATGACCGTAAGACGGGGCTGCTGCTTTTAAATAATATGCTTGGTGGAATGGGAATGGGATCTATCCTGAATCTTTCCATACGGGAGAAATATGGAATAGCCTATACCATTGAATCTAATTATACTATTTTTTCGGATACAGGGTTATTTAGTATTTACCTCGGTACCGATGAAGAAAAAGTTGAAAAAGCTAAAAAACTCGTCTTTAAAGAACTTGCGAAGCTGAGCGAGCAACCGCTATCCGAAACTGCAGTAAAAAAGGCGAAGCAGAAATTTATTGGGCAGATTGCTTTGACCGAAGAGAACCGTATGAGTATGATTATCTCTGCCGCGAAAAACGTGATGGACTATGATCGTGTCATCTTATTGGACGAAGTAATTGAAAAAATTCAGGATTTGACGAATACAGGGCTGCTGGAAATAGCACAAGATGTATTTGATCCGAAGAAGATGTTGTCGCTAAGTTTTGTTCCCGAAGACTGAATTTAAGGACCGATTTAGACCTTTCAGAGGAGATGAATAATATGAGATCGATGGGCCGACGATGGGAATAATAGCTGGCTGACATGAATTTATATTGCATATAAAAAGCAATTTATCTAAGTTTGCGCTTACGGGAATTCGTTCTTCTCAACCATTGACTGCCTAAGGCAGATTCAATACCTATGGTAGCAGACAAATAAATGAATAAAAAATATAAGGGATGAAAACAGCATATGTATTTCCTGGTCAAGGGGCCCAATTTGTTGGAATGGGGCAAGACCTGTATAATTTAAATGATGAAACGAAAGCCTTGTTCGAACAGGCTAACGATATTTTAGGGTTCCGCATCACGGATATTATGTTTTCCGGTACGGATGAGGAATTGAAACAAACGAAAGTAACCCAACCTGCTATTTTCTTGCATTCGGTTATTTTGGCGAAAGCCTTGGGAGAGTCTTTTCAACCGGACATGGTTGCAGGCCACTCATTAGGTGAGTTTTCGGCTTTGGTATCAGCCGGTGCATTGAGCTTTGAAGATGGCTTGAAATTGGTTGCACAACGTGCTAATGCGATGCAAAAAGCATGTGAGCTTCAACCTTCAACGATGGCTGCGATATTAGGTCTGGAAGATGCTATAGTGGAAGATATCTGTGCTCAGGTTGATGATGTCGTGGTAGCTGCAAATTATAACTGTCCTGGGCAATTGGTTATTTCGGGATCTATTGAAGGTGTGGATAAAGCTTGTGCTTTATTGACCGAGGCTGGTGCTAAGCGCGCATTAAAATTAAACGTGGGTGGAGCATTTCACTCACCACTAATGGAATCTGCCAAAGTTGAATTGCAAGCGGCTATAGAAGCTGTAGACATTTTGTCGCCTAGCTGTCCGATCTATCAAAATATCGATGCCAAACCACAGACAGATCCAGCGATTATCAAGCAAAATCTTATTGCGCAATTAACTGGCGCTGTACGATGGACGCAGACAGTACAAAATATGTTGGCCGATGGTGCAACAGCTTTTGTAGAAGTTGGTCCAGGAAATGTATTGCAGGGATTGGTTAAGAAGGTCGACCGTCAAGTTCAGACTTCCGCAGCATCAGTGACCGCGTAACAAAATATTCAGTATAAAAAAGGAATTATTTTGCAATGCCCTCAAAAAGTGTCCAACTTTTTGAGGGCATTTTTTATGAACGAAAAATCGGAATCACATCAAGAATTCCCTGTAAAAATGGATAAGACGTAGGGATCATTTTCGGAGATTACTCGGTGCTTCTTCGGTGCTTGTTCGGAGCTCGTTCGGTGTTTCTTCGGTTGCAACCGAAGAAACACCGAACGAGCTCCGATCGATATCCGTTTTTTAACCGAGAGAATGCCGAATCAACTATGGGCTTAAAAACTATTTATCCTTAAACATACTGTAATGATCTTTCATGACTTGCAGGACAAAATCATTGGGGGTCATTTTTTCCGGATGTTTAACCTCCATCACCGTTTCCAGCCGTTGTACTAAAGCAGTTAAAATTCCTACATCTCTTCTATCAAAAGCTGTTTGATAGATCTCTTTGACTGAGTTGGCATCTTTATCACTCAATTTAATCACTTGAGGAAATAGGATAGGGTGATTGTCGAATGTCTCTTCGTAGATTGTGTCGCTCAATTTTAAGGTGGGTTTGAGACTGATAACAGAAGTTTCACCAGCAATATCTCCAATGCGTTGTCCATTTTTGGATAAAACGATCGAAGTAATGGCGACACCACCCATCGTCATCCAGATATCTACAATAGATAGACTCCATCTGGATAAGTACTGATAGAAGTTGGCACGCGATCCGTCAAGTTTGACGACCTTTATTTTCATGATTTTCTTGCCGACTGTTTGGCCTCCGAAAGCTGTTTCAGTAATCAAAGTAAAAAAAAATGCAGGTAAGGTCAATGCCATCATAATCCCATAAAAGAGATAGGGATCTCCTGCGTTCATGTTTATGCTGTCCAAGAGAAAAAAGCAAAAGAAATAATAACAGACTATAATAAAATAATCTATTGCAAATGCGATCATTCTTGAGCCAAGACTGGCAAGATTATATTCGATTTTTACATTTTGTGCCGTATTTATCTCAAGCTTATTCATATGCAAATTAGTTGAATTTAATGTAATATAGAATATCTAGGTCATTTTAGCTCTAATTTGTGCTTTTCAATCATGGATATTTCCTATATTTGGTTATGCCAGTTAAAAAAATTAATGAGAGAAGCATCCTTTGTAGAACGAAATAAAGAAAAATGGACGTTAATTGAAAATAATTTATCAATTAATATGCAGGTTGATCCAGATGAATTGGCCTCAAATTACATTGAGCTCACAAATGATCTGGCGTATGCACAAACCTTTTATCCTGAAAGTAAGGTAAAGGCTTATCTGAATGAATTGGCCGTAACCGTCCATCAGAAAATCTATAAAGATCAGAAAGCTTCCAATAATAAGTTTAAATCTTTTATCAATGAAGAGATACCGCAGGCGATTTGGTCGATTCGCCGACCCTTGCTGTATTCATTCTTAATTTTTGTTTTGGCTTCGGTCATTGGTTTTGTATCGTCTGTATACGATATGGATTTTATTCGGCTTATTTTAGGTGACTACTATGTCGATTCGACGATAGAAAGCATAAAAGCAGGAGATCCTGCTGCGGTATATGGAAAGGGAAGTGACTTTGGGTCAGCAATTTGGATTACGATTAATAATGTGCGGGTTGCTTTTATGGCCTTTGCTGCTGGGCTATTTTTCAGTGTAGGTACAGGTTATGTTTTGTTTAGCAATGGTATTATGCTTGGTGCATTTCACCATATGTTTTTCCAGTATGGCGTTATGGGGAAAGCCATGTCAGCGATTTGGATTCATGGCACTATTGAGATTTCGGTAATTATTGTGGCTGGAGGATGCGGGTTGGCCATCGGTAATAGCATTCTATTTCCTAAATCGTTTACACGTTTGACATCTTTTGTCCGTACAGCAAAGATTGCGATGAAAGTTCTCGTCAGCACAATTCCTTTTTTTATTATCGCTGGTACATTGGAAGGTTTTGTAACACGGTATTATAATGTGTCAATTTGGTTATGTTTATTGATAATCGTTTTATCCTTACTGGCTATCCTTTATTTTTATGTTATTAATCCTTATCGACTAGCAAAACGATTTCAATGGAAATAGACTTTGAATTTCAAAAAGAACGGAAGATAGGGGACTTTGTCCAAAGTTTTATAGACCTTTTTAAATTGATCTATAGGCACTTTGTTTCTACTATTTTTGGTTTATCTGCTCTGCCACTGGCGGGGATTGCCTTGGTTTATTATTTTCTGTCTACAAAAATCACATTCTCTGCCAACAGTGATTCTTTTGAGGATATCGATGCTTTTACTTGGGCTGGATTACTCATTCTGGCACTGATAGCTTTGGGGCTGTACGTTTATGGTATTTCTATCGAATATTTTGTACTGCTCAAAGAGCGCAAAAGTACAGCATTTTCGGGAGCGGAGGTGCTGAAGAATTTCAGATCAAACCTCGGGAAATACTTTATGTTTTTAATTGCCATGATATTGGCATTAATTGTCGTCTTTATTCCCCTGGCCATCGTCGCTGCAATTTGTGCTTTTATCCCTTTCGTCGGAAGTTTTGCGATCGGTATTTTGGGGTCCATGGTTGGCATCTGGTTATTTTGCTCATTTTTATTTTATCGTGAAGGCTATTCGGATCTGGGCAGTTGTTTTACGGACGCCTATGTGATGCTGAGCAAAAAATTGATTCAGTATGGTATTGCCACCTATATCGTGAATTTTATTTTCCAAATGGCTGTCATGATGATTTCCATTGTACCATTGATTATCATGGGGCTTTTGTCGTTCAACTTCCTTGGAATAGATGCCGCCTTCTTTGACTCATCCTGGGGAAAACTGCTGATGACATTTGGGGGCTTATTTATTACACTATTTACCCTATTTCTTTATATGTCCGGTGTTTTGGCCAACGGTATTATTTACGAAACGGCCAAGGATCTCAAATTTGGAGAACGTATTTATGGCATGATCGAAAAGATAGGAGGAAAAGATGAATAAACTCTTGTCTTTTTTCTGCATTGCCTGTTTGTCGATTATATATGCCTGTGATCCCAAACCAAGGAATACAGAATCCAACAGCGATAGGATTGATTCACTTAATGTGCAAATAGATTCTACCTTAGTGGTAGCCGATTCTGTCGCTATTGACTCGATAGCCGTAAAGGCACCTAATGGCCAAAAGGAAAAAGATGAAATTGACCTGTGGGATCCCACATTATTTGATTCGATTCCAAAATATACCGAAGAACGTTCGTTTAAAATGGATCCTTATCAGGATATCATCAAAAGATACGAGACGGACGATTTTGTTTATTCTGAAAATATTAAAGATCGGGTAGGCGTATTACAGCGAATCCTTGCCCGACTCGCGGATTGGATTGGAAGCATCATGCCAGATAATCCCTATAAATTTCGGGAAGAGTTTGGCTACGTATTTGCCTTTTTAGCTGTTATTGCATTAGCGTTTATCCTCTATAAAGTACTCTACAACAGGAAACAATATTTTATTAAACATAGTGAAGAGGAGAGTGAACTTGACGTTTTAGCCTATGTGGAGCGAAATCTGATGAATAGCAACCTAGAACCTTATATTCAAGAGGCTATTGCCCAAAGGAATTATGCATTGGGAATCCGATACTTACAGCTATTGAATATTCAAAAACTAGCGCAATCAGATCATATAAAATGGAAGCTGAGCAAAACAAATGCTGAATTTGCAGAAGAGATTCAAAACGAGGAGCTCCGTCGTGGATTTGCTGAATGTACAAGAATATTTGATTATGTCTGGTTTGGTCAATTTGAATTGACAGAAGACAATTTTAGTCAATATCAGCAATTGTTTCACCAATATCAAAAACAGATTAAATGAAGGGATCGGTAAAATTTGGATTGATATTATTGACTGTTGTGTTAGTGCTAATAGCTCTTATCGATGCAACAAGTAAGAAACCTATTATCTGGGATCGGACTTTTGATGCAAAGGATAAAAATCCCTTTGGAGCTTATGTATTGCGTCAAGAACTGAAGCATATCATTGATCAAAAGAATACAACAATTGAGCGACCATTGTATGAGTATCTGGATAGCACAAAGAAAACAGACGCTAACTTATTTTTTTATACGTCCTATTTTTCGATGGGTGAAGCAGCGGAAGATAAGTTACTGGATTATGTAAACCGGGGTGGGAAAGCAATGATTGTAGCCGAGGATATTGATAATTATCTATTGGATTCCCTGGGTTTGGAAGCAGATAATTTCTATGGTTTTAAAAAAGGTGTAAATATAAAAAGTCAGTTGCGCGTGCGGTTGATGAACGATAACAATAAAATTCATTACAGTAAATCAGATCTTGGCGAAGTATTTAAAAAACTTCCTAAAAATGCGACCATTTTGGGCTCGATCACCTATAAGGAATTTGCGCTACCGAACTTCATCGCGGTTCAATTTGGTAAAGGAACGTTCTATCTTCACCTGACCCCTGATTTATTTGGGAACTATTACTTGCTGAATTCCGCCTCGCAATATGCCTATGTTGCTAAGTCGTTATCTTATCTAAATGATAAGCCGATCGCTTGGTATGATTTTAAAGCGAATATGGGGCAATATCGGACTCCTTTGCGTGTATTGCTTATGAATGATGGTCTTAGGCAAGCATGGTATGTTTTGTTAGCGGGGCTAGTCCTTTTGCTTGTGTTTAGAAGTAGACGTGAGCAACGGGCTGTGGCGGTAGTGAGCCCGGAACCAAATCTCTCGAAGGAGTTCTGTGGAACCATCGCTACTTTATATTATGAAAATGGTGCACCAGGTAATATGGTCGCAAAAAAAATAGATTACTTCCTGCACGATCTTCGGATGCGGTTTCATTTGGACACGCTGATGTTGCGGGAAGAAGAGTTCAGTGAGGAGCTGGCTGAGCGGTCTGGGGTTTCGCTCGCAGAGACACAATCTTTAATCCGGCTGATTGTTCGTATGGAAGATGCTAAACAACATGATGTGGCTGATCTCAAATTGATTAATGATACAATAGAAGAGTTTAAACATAAAGCAAAAATGATATGAGTGACTTCGATAAATATATATCTTTTGAAAACCGAATAGATGTGTCAGTTTTATTCGATAAAATGGCGCAGGTAAAGTCGGAGGTGAAAAAAGTAATCGTTGGGCAAGATCAATTGATTGATATGCTCTTAATCTCGATCTTGGCTTCAGGGCATTCTTTGATCGAGGGCTTACCTGGGGTAGCAAAAACATTATCCGCAAAATTGATTGCCAAAACTATTCACAGTGAATTCAAGCGGATTCAATTTACACCGGATTTAATGCCTTCGGATGTAACAGGATCGTCGATACTCGATTTGAAAAGTAATGAATTTGAATTTCGTAGAGGACCTATTTTTGCAAATATTGTTTTAATCGATGAAATCAACCGTGCTCCGGCAAAGACACAAGCTGCACTTTTTGAAAGTATGGCGGAGCAACAAGTGTCGGTCGATGGAACGACTTATCGATTGCCAGGACCGTTTGTTGTTTTTGCGACGCAAAACCCCATCGAACACGAAGGTACTTATCGATTGCCGGAAGCTCAGCTCGATCGTTTCTTGTTTAAGATCAATGTGAATTATCCTGAACTTGAACAGGAACTGGAAATATTAAAGGAGCACCATGCCCAAAAAGCACAGAATAAGGAGGATCAGGTTCAGGCTGTAGTCTCGGCCGCAGAAATTTTAGAATTTCAGAAATTGATCAAATCTATCTTTGTTCACGAGGAGTTGTTAACTTATATTGCTCAAGTTATTATAAAGACAAGAACTAATCCAAGTTTGACCCTTGGGGCATCACCGCGGGCTTCTATTGCTTTGTTGGAATCAGCAAAGGCTTCAGCTGCGTTGACAGGCCGAGACTTTGTTACTCCTGAGGATATTCGGAGGGTAGCATCTGCCGTATTGGGCCACCGTGTCATGTTGACTCCAGAAAGGGAAATGGAAGGATTTACCACCGCTTATGTCATCGACCAAATCATTAATTCTGTAGAAATTCCAAGATAATGAAGAAATTAAAGCAGCTTTTTCTAACAAATCAATTCTTCTACTCCCTATTAGGTGTAGCAACACTCTTTACATTTTCTTTTTTCGTTAAAGGATTGTTGATTGTGGCATGGATTGTTTTTTGGATATGGTTGGCTGTTTTGGCTTTTGATTTTATTGTCTTGTTTTCAGGAAAGGGGCGAATTGAGATCACAAGGATATATCCTGAAAAATTATCCAATGGCGATGAAAACCCGATGCGGCTGATTGTGAATTCTTTTTACCCGTTTGGGACAAAAGTGGATATTTTGGAGGAGTTTCCGGTACAGCTTCAAATTCGGGATAAAGATTTTGCGACAAGCTTGCCGGCCTTTCAGCGCTCGGAAATTTCGTTTTCCTTGCGACCCACACAAAGGGGAGTTTATCAGTTTGGTCGTTGTATGGCTTTGGTTAAGCGTTTTGGATTTTTCAAAAGAAGGTTTGTTACCAATCAAGAACAGGAAATACCCTGTTATCCATCCTATATTCAACTGCGAAAATATCAGCTTTTGGCAACAAGTAATCGGTTGAATGAACTGGGTATAAAGCGTATTAGACGGATTGGTTCGGCTATGGAATTTGACCATGTTAGAGAGTATGTGCAGGGGGATGATTATAGACACATGAACTGGAAGGCATCTGCAAAAGTAAAGAAGCTGATGGTCAATCAGTACGAAGAGGAGAAGTCTCAGCCAATTTATTCTTTTATTGATCTAGGTCGTGCAATGCGCATGCCATTCAACGGTCTTACCTTATTGGACTACTCGATCAATGCAGCACTCGTTCTTTCCAATGCGACCATCTTAAAGCAGGACCGTGCCGGATTATTAACCTTTTCAAATGATATCAATGCATTTATAGCCGCTGAGAAGAGGAATAATCAAATGCACAAGATTTCGGAAGCACTATACCAGGTGTCGACCAAATTTGAGGAGTCGGAATTTGGAAGATTATATAGTTATGCCAATGCACATATTAATAAACGTTCGCTGATTTTTGTCTATACAAATTTTGAGACCTTAGATTCCTTAAGACGTCAGATAAATTATCTGTCGATGTTAAATAGAAGCCACATTATTGTCGTTGTTGTTTTTAAAAACGTAGAAATAGAGGATTTAGCGAAGAGTACGCCGAAAAAGACAATAGATATTTACAACCAGGTCATTGCTGAAAAGTTTATCTATGAGAAACAACTTATCGTACAGGAACTGATTCGCAATGGGTTTCAGACAATCTATACAGCGCCCGAAAACCTGACCATTAACTCCATCAATAAATATTTGGAAATTAAGGCACGCGGCCTTATTTAATGATGGAGGTATCTTTAACCGTTACTTTTGTCCAGAGATGTTGATATTTTTCGATCGCTTTTAAATGGATTGGATGTGTCTCGTACGTTGTAATATCTTTAAGGTTTTTGAAAGTGACAATCAACGTATAGTCAAAGCTGTTGTCTACGACAGGTCTCGGGTTTGTCTGAGCCGGAACGCCATAATTAAGAGTTTTGATGACGTCGATTTTTCGAAGATCCTCAAAAAATCCAACAAAATTCTTTTTTTCTTTTTCACTGAGATCTTTTTTTAGCCAAAAATTAACAACATGGACAATGGTGCTGGACTCGATAGCCTCATCCGATTGAACTGTATTTGCCCATGTGGGAGCAGTTACGAGCACCATGGGTGTTAGAAGAAAGTTGCGTCTTTTCATGATCGAAACGGTTTAGAAGCTTTAAGATACAAAACCTTCGTGAATTCACCAACACCAATGACGCTGATCGTGAGAGAAGGGTTCTCGTGATTAATGAAAAATAGACGTTTTCAGCAAACAAAAAGGGAGACATAATGTCCCCCTTTTATCTCTTTATGGATGTTTAGCTCTTATAAACCAAACTCTTCCTTCACTTTATCGATATAATCCAGTTTTTCCCAAGTGAAAAGTTCAACCTCAATCTGCTTTTTCTCGCCGGTTGAGCTTTCGAATTCCTTGGTTACTTTTCTTGGTGTTCTTCCCATGTGTCCATAGGCTGCCGTTTCTGAATAAATTGGATTTCTCAGACCCAGACGCGTTTCAATTCCGTATGGAGTCATATCAAATAAATGTGCGATTTTTTCGGCAATCTGGCCATCGGTCAAATTTACTTTGCTCGTTCCATAGGTATTTACATAAATTCCCATAGGATCTTTTACACCAATTGCATAGGAAATCTGTACCAGAATTTCATCTGCAACACCTGCTGCTACTAAGTTTTTGGCAATATGGCGCGTTGCGTATGCAGCTGAACGGTCTACCTTAGATGGATCTTTTCCTGAGAAAGCCCCTCCACCATGTGCACCTCGGCCGCCGTAGGTGTCGACAATGATCTTACGACCGGTAAGTCCTGTATCTCCGTGAGGTCCACCGATAACAAATTTTCCCGTTGGATTGATATGAAACTTAATTTCATCGTTAAATAACAACTGAAGTTCTGGTTTCAATTGTGCTTTAACACGTGGAATTAAGATCGTTTTGATGTCATGTGTAATTTTATCCAACATAACTTGTTCCGTATCGAAGTCGTCATGTTGTGTAGAGATTACGATTGCTTCAATTCTTTTTGGTTTGTGGTCGTCACTATACTCAAGTGTAACCTGAGATTTTGCGTCCGGGCGCAAATACTGGATTTCGTTATTTTCGCGGCGGAGCTCGGCCAACTCATAAAGTAAGCGATGCGATAGGTCCAATGCCAGAGGCATAAAATTTTCAGTCTCGTTGTTTGCATAACCGAACATGATTCCTTGGTCGCCCGCACCCTGTTCTTGTCTTGTCTTGCGGTCTACACCCTGGTTGATATCAGCAGACTGCTCGTGAATCGCCGAAAGAACGCCACAGGAGTTTGCCTCGAACATGTATTCAGATTTGGTGTAGCCAATCTTTTGGATCACCGAACGGGCTATTTTCTGAACATCGAGGTATATGTTTGATTTAACTTCCCCCGCAAGGACAACCTGTCCTGTGGTTACTAGTGTTTCAATAGCGACGCGAGAATCCTCGTCCCATGCTAAAAAATTGTCTATTAATGCATCTGAAATTTGATCCGCAATTTTGTCTGGATGCCCTTCAGAAACAGATTCTGACGTAAATAAATAAGCCATGCTTTACGTAATTTTTAATATTGGATTTGCGCTAGAATGAAATAACAGCAAAGTGATAAGAGCCGTGATAGCGAAGGGTTTTTAGCACTTTTTTACTGTGGTTGCAATCTCCTTGTCGTTGCCTTGTAACGCAACAGCACGCAAATCAGTCCACATTCTATTTTTTGTGCGACAAAGCTACAATACTTTGAGGATTATTTAAAATCAAATTTATATTTTAACTTTTAAAATCATAGGGAAGTGCGTTAATTAGTATAAAGATTACATTATTTTAAGAAATTGGTAATTTCCGCTATCTTTGGATATGTCAGAACGTAAACAAATACTGTTTGTTATTAATCCTATTTCAGGGGGGAAAAATAAAACTTCCTTTAAAAAACAAGTGCTGGATGTGCTTGATTTGCAGAAGTTTGATCCTACTTTCCAGCAGACTGCGAGACCGAACCATGCTTACGAAATTGGGCTGAAAGCGATCAAAGAAGGCTATGATGCAGTCATAGCGGTTGGTGGTGATGGGACGATCAATGAGCTAGGGTCCGCTTTGGTAGGATCTGGAATTCCATTGGGGATTATTCCTGAAGGCTCTGGCAACGGCTTGGCGCTCTACTTGGGGGTTCCAATGAATGAAGCTGCTGCGATCCGTCGGATTAATCGTTTTGAATCGATAGAGGTGGATTGTGGTGTAATTAATGATAGACGTTTTTTTAATATCGCGGGTTTGGGATTTGATGCATCTGTAAGTGAAAATTTTGCCAATGAAAATATTCGTGGACCTTTGGGGTATATGAAGTCGGTTTTTAATGTGCTCAGTAAATACCAACCTGCACATTATAAATTGACGATTGATGGAAAAATGTACGAAAGGCAAGCGTTTATGATCAGTGTAGCGAACTCTCCCCAATATGGAAATAATGCCTATATAGCGCCACAGGCTTCGGTTAACGATGGCATTTTAGATGTCTGTATCGTGCACAAATTTCCGCTTTACATTTTACCAAAGATGATTTTCCATCTTTTTAATAAATCGGCAGATCAATCCAGTTATGTCGAGATCATTCCCGGAAAGAACATACAGATCGAGATTGATAAGGTTTCACCGGTTCATGTGGATGGGGAGCCGATCGAACTTGGCGATAAATTGGATATTTCCATTATGCCAAAAGCGTTAAAGATAATTTGTTAAGATCATGAGTAAAAATAAGAAACAGTCCTATGAGGGCGTTGTATATTCAACAGATGACAGCTTCAGCTATCAGCTGGCTGATTTTTTTCAGGAAGCTGATACGTTATCTGTAAATCAGCAAAACCTAAAAGTACAGCTTGACCGGAAGATGCGGAAGGGGAAAGTTGTTACGTTGGTTACGGGGTTTGTTGGAAAAGTGGAAGACTTGGAGAATTTAGGTAAATTGTTGAAAACGAAGTGTGGAGTTGGCGGAACAGTGAAGGACGGGGAGATTATCATTCAGGGAGAGTTTAAACAAAAGATCTATGATTTGTTACTTAAAGAGGGGTATCGCGTAAAATTAGTTGGTGGTTGAACAAGTATATCAGGGATAATAGTGGCAAATCTAATGAATTGTCTATTAGGCAAGTATGCTTTAGGTGTAGGATGTCTGATTGTTCAGAAACATGAGTAATCACTTACTTTTTGTCGTTTAAAATCCTTGATTTTTTTGCATATCAAAAAAAAAATGGCTTTCATTGTAAAATAATTATTGCGAATAAGCGATTTAGCATAAACTAACAATGATTATATAACGGGAACTGCTGAGAAAAATAACACTGATTAATGGTGTATTCAGTTTTAAAAACAAATTTGATTTTTTTTATATATTTAAGAGGAATATTTTAAATTTGACATTAAATATTAAATTTGCTTTGCAAAATTGGTTTCAAAAGCGAATAAGAGTGCATATAATTTAAACAACATTATATATTTAAACAACAGTAAAAAACTAAAAATTAGAAAAATGGCAAACGCACCTAAAACTGCTGCAAAACAAGAGAGCAACAACGGAGGATCTTTCTTCGCTCAAGCTGCAATCATCATCTGTTTCATCGTTGGTTTCTGTTTATGGAAATTTGTAATGGGTAACCCTACAAACTTTGTTGACAACAATAATGAAAATGCTCCAAATCCAGGTAACTATTTAGGAATGGTTTACCATGCTGGTGCTATCGTTCCTGTTTTGCTTGGTTTATTCTTAATGGTATGGGTTTTCTCCGTAGAACGTTTTATCGTTATCAACAAAGCATCTGGTACAGGTAACGTAGGGAACTTCGTTAGAAAGATCCAAACGTTAATCAATGGCGGAAACATCGATTCAGCTATCGCTGAGTGTGACAAACAAAAAGGTTCAGTAGCAAATGTTGTAAAAGCTGGTTTATTGAAATACAAATCAGTATCTGCAGATCCTGAAGTAAACACTGAAAAAGCTGCTATTGCAATTCAAAAAGAAATCGAAGAAACTACAGCATTAGAAATGCCAATGTTAGAGAAAAACTTAAACGTTATCGCTACATTAGTTTCTATCGGTACATTATGTGGTCTATTGGGTACGGTAACAGGTATGATCAAAGCCTTCTCGGCATTGGCAACAGGTGGTGCTCCAGATTCAGCTAAATTGGCAAACGGTATCTCTGAGGCCTTGATCAATACAGCAACTGGTATCGCGACTTCAACATTCGCTATCGTATTGTATAACATCTTTACTGCAAAAATCGATAAATTAACTTACTCTATCGACGAAGCTGGTTTCTCAATCGTACAAACATACGCTGCAAACCACAAATAAGAACTATGATGAAAGTTTTTGATTTTATTTTATGGAAATCAAAAATTAAAAGCATCATAGGATAGAAGATTGAGTTTTTAATTTAAAAAGAAGAATTTAAAATGGGTAAAGCAAAAGTAAAAAGAGCCAGTACGTCGATCGACATGACAGCGATGTGTGACGTATCGTTCTTACTGCTTACGTTCTTCGTCTTAACGGCGACTGCGCGCCAACCGGAAGCATTGACGGTGGATACCCCAGCATCGACTACGAAAGATAAGTTACCTGATTCAAATGTGGGTATGATCACAATAGGCGATCAAGGTAAAGTTTTCTTCGGTACGACTGATCAACAAGTTCGCGTAAAAGCACTAGAAAGAATGTCAGCAAAATATGGCGTTGGCTTTTCACAAGAAGATTACGATCGTTTCAAATTGATGGAAAACTTTGGTGTACCAATGTCTAAATTGAAAGGATTATTGGCCTTGGATGGAAGTAAGCGTACAGAAAAAGGTCTGCAAACTGGTATCCCGGTTGATAGTACAGAGAATACTTCAAATGAGTTGTATTACTGGGTTCAAAATGCCCGTCTTGCAGCTGAGGAAGTAAATAAAGAAAAGGAGGCATCTGATAAAAACTTCGTGCATCCAGGACCTTTAAAGATGGCTATCAAAGCAGATGCGAATGAAAAATATCCTTCGGTTAATTTAGTTATTGAAACGTTGCGCAATCAAAAGCAAAACAAATTTAGTTTCATAACAGGCATGCGTGCTGAGGAGAAATAATTGACGATTTAATAAGAACAAACAATGGCAGAATTAAATCAGGATAGTGGTAAAAAAGGCAAAGGCGGGAAAGTAAGATCCAAGAAGAATGGCGGTAAGGTCGACCTTACGGCGATGGTGGATTTGGCATTCTTGTTGATTACCTTCTTCATGTTGACTACGTCCTTAAATAAACCGCAAGCGATGGATGTGGCTATGCCAGACAAAAATAAAATTAAGGAGCAACAAAGCGATGAATTGCTTACAGCAGATAATCGTTCACTTACAATTTTATTGGGTTCTGACAATAAAGTCTCTTGGGTGTATGGTCAAGTTGCTCGTCCGATCGAAGGTCCTACTGTTGCCGGTTATGGTGCGGATGGGATTCGTAAGGTCTTAATGGAGAAAAAGGCATATATACCTCGCGTTTCAGGCGGTAAAGACATGATCGTAATCATAAGACCTAGTGATAAATGTACACAACGTAATCTTGTTGACATTCTTGACGAGATGAAAATTGTAGACGTAAAACGCTATATGATCGGAAAGATTACTCCAGAGGAAGTGGAAGTGTTAAAACGTGACAATATCTATAATGATTAGTTATTAGATTGACACAAAAAACTAAAATAAGATGATAGGGTCAAAATTAGATATTTTTAAGAAAGAATGGCTTGACGTCGTTTTTCAAGGCCGCAATAGGGAGTACGGAGCTTATGAGCTTCGTAAGCTAGCGCCTAAAGCGACTAACAGGGGACTTCTTGTCGTTATCGGCATTGTAGTCATAGCCAGTTTCCTTAGTGTTTATGGAAGTAAGCTGTTCCCGAAGAAAGCCGTTGAGGCACCTCCAGCAGTAACTGAAGTTACTTTGGAAGACCTTGAAGAAATCAAACCACCAGAGCCTGAAGAGGAGCCGCTTCCACAAGAACCGGAAGAAAAACCTCAACAAGTGGCTATGGATGTACCGAAAGAAGATTTGGTTCGTTTCCCTGAACCTAAAGTAGCTCCTGCAAACAAAGTTGTGGAAGAAGTTGCTTCTCAGGAAGAGTTGAAAGATCCAAATAAAACGCCAGCACGTATTACCTTGAAAGGTAGCCCGACTGGTACTTCTGTTGCACGTGGTGAATTTGGTTCGAAGAAACAAGATGGTGCAATCACTGGCGCTGCAAAAGGCGATCCAAATGGTAATGGAGATGAAATTCTTCCATTTAATGCCATTGAGGTTCAACCAATGCCTATCGGTGGTATGGCTGCATTTATGTCTTGGGTTGGTTCAAACTACGAATATCCAGCTGCTGCAACTGAAAATGGTGTAAATGGTGTCGTTGAGGTATCCTTCGTTGTAGAAAAAGATGGTAGCTTGACAGACATCAATATCAAACGCGATTTGAAATATGGTACTGGTGATGCAGCCGTAAGGTTGCTTAAGAAAGCGAAGAAATGGAAGCCTGGTATTCAAAATGGCCGTCCAGTTCGTGTAGCGTACACTTTACCAATTCGATTGAACCTTCAAAATTAGAATGACAAATTTTAATTCGAATAATAGTTCAAATTATAGACAGAAATCGCCTCTGAAGCGGTTTCTGTCTATTTTGGGACTATTTATGTTTGGCTTTTATTTTGTTTTGGGCCTTTTGATTATATTCTGGGATAATTTTCCCATTGAAATTAATCCAACTTACAAAACAATCTTTGGTGTCGTATTGATCCTGTATTCTTTTATGCGGTTTGTACGGCTTTGGCAAAATAATTTTTAATTAACTGCCCTCTTCTTTTTGGCTACAACCAATTCTCTCTTCAAAAATTAAACTATTTTTTAATTAAACTGTCTTATTTTATGATGTATCATATGAGAAAATATAAAATGGTTCTTGTGATGCTTGGCATCTGTATGGGCATTTTTGTTTCCTGTAAAAATAAAACAAAGCAAGCGAAAGAGGGCGATGATATTTTAACAGGTAAGCTACCTGTTATTGTGGATCAAACTTTGTTGCCTATTGTCCAGGAATCTGCGGATGTGTTTGAGAGCTCTTATCCAAACTCGAATTTGGAGCTTATCGCTCGTCCTGAAATTAAAGCGGTGAATGCATTGCTTGGCGATTCGGCCTATGTGGTTGTTTTGACGCGCAAGCTGACAAATGAGGAAGATAGCTACTTTAAAAAGCGAGGTATTCAACCTAAAATATTCCAAATGGCGTCGGATGCAGTTGTATTGATCAATAATCGTAACAGTGCAGATACTATAATGCCTCAAAAGGACGTTAAGTCTTTGTTGGAAGGTAACTTAGCAGGACAACGATTGATCTTTGACAACGCCAATTCAAGCACACTGCGCTATTTGAAAGATTATTTTAAATTGAACAAAATCGATCCGAAAGCTGTTTCTGCTTTGAAAGATAGTGAAGATGTGATGAAATATGTGAGCGAGAATGCGAATACAGTGGGTGTTATTGGTTATAATTGGTATTTAAAAGCAGTAGAAAAAAATTCGAATTTATTGGAGAAAATTCGTACATTGAGCATCGAAAGTGTTGGTAAGGAGGGAGAAAAGGTCAGTTTTTATCGACCGTCCCAATCGACTATCGCCGACGGCTTATATCCTTTTGTAAGACCTGTCTACATTATGAACTATCAGCCGAATATGGGCTTAGGTTTGGGCTTCAGTGCCTTTTTGACAGGAGATCGTGGACAACGTATTGTATTGAAAGCTGGATTGGTTCCTGCCACAATGCCTGGACGGGAGATCATTATTAGAGATGAAAGTTATATTAAATAGATAATAAATAGTACAAAAATAGATTATGACAAACAGTAAATTATTATTTAGTCTTTTATTGGCGGGATCTGTGGGCACAGTAAGTGCACAAAGTTTGAAAGATGCTAGAGCAGCCATCGAGGCTGAGAATTATGGTAAAGCGAAAACTATCCTTCAACAGTTAGTGACTAAGCAACCTAAGAATGGAGATAATTATTTCTATTTGGGTCAAATTTATTTGGTAAACGACAGAGCGGATTCTGCCGCTGCGATTTTCAACCAAGGTTTGGCTGCTGATCCAAAGGCTACAATCAATAATGTAGGTTTGGGCTATGTTGACTTAATGAAAAAGGATAAAGCGAGCGCTGAATCTAAGTTCGCTTTGGCAACCGCAAAATTAGGTAAAAAAGATTATGAACCATTATTGGAAATCGGTCGTGCATATATAAAAACGCCTGAGCCCGATTATGCGAAAGCTTTGGAATACCTAACGCAAGCGAAAGAAAAAAACAAAAAAGATGTTGCAGTTCCTATCGCATTAGGTGATGCATACCGTGGTTTAAAAGAAGGTTCATTAGCCTATACAAGCTATGGTGAAGCGACTGATATCGATCCAAATTCAGTACAAGCGAAAGTTGGACAGGCTGTGATCGTACGTGGCGCGCAAGCATTTGATGAGGCTATCACACAATTGGAAGCTATTGCGGCGGAAACTCCGGCATACGCGCCGACTTACCGTGAATTGGCTGAAACATACAATCAATGGTCTAGATTACCGGGTACTTCTGACGAGAAATATGTCGAGTTAAATAAGAAAGGTGTTGAACAATACAAGAAATATCTTGAAGTTGCGGGTGATAATTCATTGGAAGCTAAAATCCGTTACGCCGATTTCTTGGTTTACGCGCGTCAATATGACGATTTGAAGGTAGTTTCTGAGGAATTAGCTAAAAACCCTTCTGTAGATCCAAAAATCTATCGTTATTTGGGTTATATCGCTTTCCAAAAAGCAAAGGATTATCCGAAAGCACTGGAGTACTTAAACCAGATGTTTAGCAAAATGGAAAAAGATCGTGTAATTCCATTGGATTATATGTATCTAGGTATGTCTGAGATTGCTGCAAATAGCCCAAAACCAGCAGCTGCTGGTGCGGATAGTACGGCTACTGCGGCTCCGGTATTGACAGCAGAGAATACAGCGAATATTCAAAAGGGTATTGCCGATATTAAGAAAGCAATTGATTTAGACAAAGAATTGTTGGGAGAAACAGCTGAGTTGGCATTTGCTAAATACCAAGAGCAAGAATTGCAGACAGCAGCCTCGTTATTTGAATTGGTAGCTTCTTATAAAGACAATAAGACGTATTTGTTTGATGCAAACTACTATGCTGGAGAAGCCTATTACCAAATCGGAGCTAAAGAAGATGCTGGTAGCAAGAATGAGGAACAAGTGGTAGTTAATCAAGAATTGAGAGACAAAGCAATTGCCGATTTGCTAAAAGCACAGACTTTCTTATCTGTTATTGAAACAACAGACAATAAAGAAGCACAAGATAAATATTTGATCAATGCACTTTATTATAAAGCTTTTGCTGCCTTAACCGCGGACAACTTGGAGCAACCTAAAGGTGATTTCGTGGCGCCGTTCCAAAAATTGATCGAAGCTATCAATCAACGTGGGGCACAAGAGAAGAATAAGAATTATTTGATCGATGCAAACACGTATATCGGTCTCTACTATTATGTGAAGCAAGATCTTCCTAAAGCGAAGGAAAGCTTCCAAAAAGTATTGGCAATTGATCCAACGAATGAAGCTGTTAAAGGGTACCTAGGTGCATTGAAATAAGCTTAAGTAAAATCATTCTAAATTAGGCGTAGATAGTAATATCTACGCCTTTTTTGTTTTGTTTTTTACCTTGGAATCTCTATATTTAAAGACAGTTACCAATATAAATTTTAATTGAGATGGAGCAAGCCAATAGTATGCCGATAGACTACTTGCCTATATTTATACAGCTTTTAGTAGCTGTAGGATTTGGAGTAGGTACCATAATTATTACACATCTTATCGGACCGAAAGTCCGTACAGAAAACAAGCTTGGGGCTTTTGAGTCGGGAATTGAAGTTGTCGGAAATGCCAGGCAGCCTTTCTCCATAAAATATTTCTTGGTCGCTATTCTGTTTGTCATATTTGATGTTGAAGTCATTTTCATGTATCCATGGGCAGTCAACTTTCGGGAAATGGGACTACAGGGCTTGATCGAGATGTTTATTTTCATGGGACTGCTCTTGTTGGGCTTTATCTATGTGATCAAGAAAAAAGCATTGAGTTGGGATTAGATATTCCCGTGATGGTTGGCCGTTGGGCCAGCAATACTTAAACCTATAAATCGATTTTTCATGAGTGATATAAAATTGGCAGAAGCTCCTCCGGGAGTAGAAGGCGCAGGTTTTTTTGCGACAAGTTTGGACAAGGCCATTGGCTTAGCCCGAGCCAACTCGTTATGGCCTTTGCCGTTCGCCACATCCTGCTGTGGTATCGAGTTTATGGCAACGATGGGCTCTACTTACGATTTGGCTAGATTCGGTGCCGAGCGCCCTAGTTTTTCACCGCGTCAGGCCGATATGCTATTGGTGATGGGTACCATTGCTAAGAAAATGGCTCCGGTGTTAAAGCAGGTGTATGTGCAAATGGCTGAGCCGCGCTGGGTAATTGCTGTTGGGGCCTGTGCATCTAGTGGTGGTATTTTCGATACGTATTCTGTCTTACAAGGAATAGACGAAATCATACCGGTTGATGTGTACGTACCTGGTTGTCCTCCCCGTCCAGAAGCAATTTTGGATGGCGTGTTGCGTCTACAGGATATTGTAAAGAATGAATCATTGAACCGGAGAAATACACCCGAATACAAAGCGCTGCTTGAAAAGTACGGAATACATATAAATAAATAGATGATGGAAAACAGTTTTTTATTGGATAAGCTCCAAGGAAATTTTCCGGCACAGATTAACGAAATTCAAGATGCACACAATGTATTGACGATTGTCGTGGATACGGAAAATGTGATCGAAGTACTTCGTTTCTTGAAATCGAATAAGGAGTTGCAGTTTATCCATCTGACCGATATTACGGCGGTGCATTATCCGCATTTAGAAAAGGAATTTGCTGTCGTCTATCATATCCATAGTCTCGTTCATAATATTCGAATTCGGATAAAGGTCTTTTTGCATGGACCGAATCCTGAAATTCCAACGGCAACCGTTGTTTGGAAAGGTGCGAACTGGATGGAACGTGAGACTTTTGATTTTTTTGGTGTCAATTTTATAGGGCATCCCGATTTGAGAAGGATTCTGAATGTAGATGATATGGAGGTGTTTCCAATGCGTAAGGAATATCCTTTAGAGGATCCAAATCGCGTAGATAAGAAAGATTTGTATTTCGGCCGTTAATTTATACGATATGAGCGAATTTATAAGCAAGATAACATCTAATCAGCCAGTCTTCGAAGACAACGATCCGCAAGACGAGTTGATTACCCTAAATATTGGTCCCACGCACCCCGCTACGCATGGCGTATTTCAGAACGTGGTACAAATCGATGGCGAGCGTATTGTGAGTGGCGTGTCCACGATCGGTTATATTCACCGCGCATTTGAAAAAATTGCTGAACATCGACCTTTTTATCAAATAACGCCTTTGACTGATCGTCTAAATTATTGCTCGTCTCCAATCAATAATATGGGCTGGCATATGACCGTTGAAAAACTACTCAAGATAGAGATTCCTAAGCGGGTGCAGTACATGCGTGTTATCGTCATGGAGCTTGCCCGTATTGCGGATCATATTATTTGTAATGGTATTTTGGGGGTAGATACGGGTGCTTTTTCGGGCTTTTTGTATGTGATGCAGGAACGCGAGTTTATCTATGAAATCTTTGAAGAAATCTGTGGCGCTCGTCTGACAACGAATATTGGTCGTATTGGAGGCTTCGAGCGTGATTTCAATGCTATAGCCTTTGAGAAAATACGTGAATTTCTGAAACGCTATCCTCCGGTATTGCAAGAGTTTGAAGAGTTGTTTGTTCGTAACCGCATTTTTATAGAAAGAACGTCGGGTGTTGCTGCTGTAACAGCAGAAGATGCCCTGGATTATAGCTGGTCTGGCCCTATTTTACGGGCGACAGGTGTAGATTACGATGTGCGTGTACAGAATCCTTATTGCTCGTATGAAGAATTTGATTTCGATGTACCTGTTGGCACGACAGGTGATGTATACGATCGTTTCATGGTTCGGAATGCCGAAATGTGGCAATCACTTCGGATTATTGAACAGGCATTAGAGAAAATTGAGAAAGAACCTAAAGGCGTCTTCCATGCGGAGGTGCCTGATTTCTATTTACCTCCGAAAGAACAGGTGTATACCAATATGGAGGCTCTAATTTACCATTTTAAAATCGTCATGGGTGAGGTGGACACACCAAAAGCAGAAGTCTATCATGCGGTCGAAGGTGCAAATGGCGAACTTGGTTTTTATTTGATTCACGATGGTGGACGGTCACCTTATCGTCTTCACTTTAGGAGACCTTCTTTTGTCAATTATCAGATGTTTGCACCAATGAGTGCAGGAATGCTGATTTCAGATGCCATTATAAATATGAGTAGTCTTAACGTTATAGCTGGAGAATTAGATGCTTAGTGTAAAACAACATAATGAAAATGTAACGTTTTCTCCAGAATTGTTAGCCAAGTTTGGAGAAGTGGTAAGCCGTTACCCCGAAGGAAAGCAGAAATCAGGCTTATTGCCCATTTTACATTTGGTTCAGGCGGAATACGGCTGGGTCAGCGCAGATGCGATGGATAAGGTTGCTGTTTACCTGAATATATTACCGATTGAGGTATATGAGGTGGCAACCTTCTATACCATGTTCCTGTTGCAACCTAAAGGAAAATATGTACTGGAGATTTGTCGTACCGGCCCCTGTTGTTTGGTCGGTGCAGAGCGTATCATGGGGCATTTAGAACAAAAGCTCGGTGTAAAGGAAGGGCAGGTCACAAGCGATGGGCTTTTCTCTTGGCGTGGTGTAGAATGTTTGGCTGCCTGTGGTTTTGGACCAGTCTTACAGATCGGTCCTGAATATACATTCTATGAGAATCTGACAGAAGATAAAGTCGACGAATTGATTGATAATTTAAAAGCTAAAACAGAATAATATGGCACGTAAACTTTTGTTGACTCATATCGATGTTCCTGGCATCAATACCTTTGAGGTCTATCGACAAAAAGGTGGTTATGTTGCTGTTGAAAAAGTATTAAAGACAATGTCTCCTGAGGATGTTGTCGAAGAGGTTAAGAAGTCTGGATTACGTGGCCGTGGCGGAGCCGGTTTTCCTACGGGGATGAAATGGTCCTTTTTGGCCAAACCTGAGGGGGTGCCGCGCTATTTGGTCTGTAATGCCGACGAGTCTGAACCAGGGACATTCAAAGACCGTTATCTAATGACACATATTCCGCATGCACTTATTGAGGGAATGATTGTATCCAGCTTCGCTTTGGGGGCTCACACGTCTTATATCTATGTGCGTGGAGAGATGATGCCACAGATCAGAATTCTGGAGCGTGCTATTGCTGAAGCCAAGGAAAAAGGGTTTTTGGGTAAAAATATTTTGGGTTCGGGGTATGATCTAGAGATCTATGTTCAACCGGGAGGCGGAGCGTATATATGCGGTGAGGAAACGGCTTTATTAGAGTCCTTAGAAGGTAAACGAGGTAACCCACGTATTAAACCCCCTTTTCCAGCGATAGCGGGTTTATATAACTGCCCAACAGTGGTGAATAATGTGGAGTCTATTGCAACGACAGTTCCCATTATTAATTTGGGTGGTGAAGAGTATGCTAAGATCGGTGTAGAGCGTAGTACCGGAACAAAATTAATTTCCGCTAGCGGAAATATTGTAAAACCAGGGGTCTATGAGATCGAACTCGGTCTGCCCGTTGAAGAATTTATTTACTCGGACGAATATTGTGGTGGTATTGCCAATGGGAAACGAATGAAGGCTGTCGTAGCCGGAGGTTCTTCGGTGCCTATTTTACCGGCTAATCTAATCTTGAAAACTGCTGCTGGAAATAGCCGATTGATGACTTATGAGTCATTGGCTGATGGTGGCTTCCAAACTGGTACAATGCTTGGATCAGGTGGTTTCATCGTATTTGATGAGGATCAGTGCGTGGTGCGTAATACCTGGAACTTTGCGCGATTCTACCATCATGAAAGCTGTGGTCAATGCTCGCCTTGTCGTGAAGGAACGGGTTGGATGGAGAAGGTACTGCATAAGATCGAGAGCGGTCATGGTGCTATGGAAGATATTGATTTACTGTGGGACGTTCAACGAAAAATAGAAGGGAATACGATTTGCCCATTGGGGGATGCTGCGGCATGGCCTGTGGCAGCTGCAATACGACACTTTAGGGATGAATTTGAATGGCATATCCTGCATCCGGAAGAGTCACAAACAAGAAATTATGGACTGGCACATTATGCTGATCCTTTACAACCAATAGTATCATAATAGAAGCTGTAACGATAAATTAATCATATCATGGCAGAAGCGGAAGATGTAAAGTTTAAGGTCACCATCGATGGTATACCGGTAGAGGTTGCTCCTGGGACAAGCATATTAAATGCAGCGAGACAGATCGGCGGCGATATAGTCCCTCCGGCAATGTGTTACTACTCCAAACTGGAGGGAAGTGGCGGTAAATGCCGTACCTGTTTGGTAAAAGTCTCCAAGGGATCTGAAAAGGATCCAAGACCGATGCCGAAATTGGTGGCTTCTTGTCGTACAACGGTAATGGACGGTATGGAAGTACAAAATATTACTTCGCCAGAGGTGGTGGAAGCGAGAAAAGGTGTTGTTGAAATCTTATTGATTAACCATCCCTTAGATTGTCCAATCTGCGATCAGGCTGGTGAATGTAAATTGCAGGATCTTGGATATGAACACGGCAGTGCTCATACACGCTACGAATTCAATCGACGTACCTTCGAACGCATTGATTTGGGCGATAAGATCCAATTGCATATGAACCGTTGTATCTTATGTTACCGTTGTGTTTATGTCGCAAATCAGTTGACTGACCAGCGTGTACACGGTATCTTAGGACGAGGAGATCACGCCGAGATATCGACTTATATTGAAAATGTAATCGATAACGATTTCTCCGGAAATGTTATTGATGTATGTCCTGTGGGAGCTTTGACAGATAAAACCTTCCGTTTCAAGAACAGGGTATGGTTTACGAAGCCTGTCGATGCTCATCGTGATTGTCCGACATGTTCGGGTAAGGTAACCTTATGGTATAAGGGAGAAGAGGTCATTCGGGTAACTGCTCGAAAGGATGAGTTTGGTGAAGTGGAAGAGTTTATCTGTAATACCTGTCGCTTTGATCAGAAAAAAACAAGCGATTGGGTCTTAGAGGAACCGACAGAAATAGACCGACATTCCGTCATTTCTGCCAATCACTACGAGTTATTTAATCCGCCGAAAGTTGTTAAGGAGAATCCAATGCTACAGGAACAAAATCGCGAACAGTTGGCTAGAACAGAAAAATTGAAATAATCACAAATATGGAGTGGTCTTTTGTCATAGAAAAATTAATACTGGTGTCTATTGTATTCGTTATCACCTTGGTGATCGCGATGTATTCGACACTTGCGGAACGTAAAATTGCAGGCTTTATGCAAGATCGATATGGCCCCGATCGGGCCGGTATCTTCGGAATCTTACAACCTTTATGTGACGGGGGGAAGTTTTTCTTTAAAGAGGAAATTATCCCTGCGGGCGCACACAAGGTGCTCTTTATTTTGGGGCCTACAATTGCGATTATAACGGCATGTATTAGTTCAGCCGTTATTCCTTGGGGACAGGAATTGCAGATTGGAGATCGCACAATTTCTTTGCAGGTTGCGCAGGGTATCAATGTTGGGGTGTTGTATATGTTTGGTGTGATTGCACTTGGCGTATATGGTATCATGTTGGGTGGCTGGGCCTCCAATAATAAATTCTCGCTTATGGGTGCAATTCGTGCAGCGTCACAGAGTATCAGCTATGAGATTGCAATGGGATTGTCGCTTATCGCTCTGTTGATGGTGACGCGTACCTTGACACTGGAAGAAATTGTTGCTCAACAGTCTGGTTTTGTCAATTGGAATATCTGGGCACAGCCGCTGGGTTTTATCATTTTTATGGTCTGTGCTTTTGCCGAGTGTAATCGGGTTCCGTTTGATTTGCCAGAATGTGAAACGGAGCTTGTTGGTGGTTACCATACGGAGTACTCCTCCATGAAATTGGGACTCTACATGTTTTCCGAATATATTAACATGTTCGTTTCCTCTGCATTGATGGCATCACTTTATTTTGGCGGTTATAATTTCCCTTTTATGAATGATCTGGGATGGTCGGCCAATATGATCACGATCATCGGGGTGGTTGCATTCTTCATTAAAATATTGCTGTTTATCTTTTTCTTTATGTGGGTGCGTTGGACTTTACCACGTTTCCGCTACGATCAATTGATGAATCTGGGCTGGAAGATGTTGATTCCATTGGCGATTGCCAATATTGTACTTACAGGTGTATTTACATTGATTAAAGATACTTATTTCTCATAAGAAAGGACTTTTTATGCAACTAACCAATCGTAAAAAAGTAATCGAACAAAAACCGATGACATTTTCGGAAAGAATTTACTTTCCGGCTATTATCAAAGGTTTACGCATTACATTAAGGCATTTTTTCAAGAAAATTCCAACCATTAAATATCCTGAGGAAATAAGACCTTATTCGAAAAACTTCAGAGGGCAACATTCGCTCAAACGTGATGAGGAAGGGCGTGAGCGATGTACAGCCTGTGGATTATGTGCTTTGTCCTGCCCTGCAGAGGCGATTACAATGACTGCTGCCGAGCGGAAAAAAGGTGAAGAAAATCTTTACCGCGAAGAAAAATATGCGTCGGTATATGAAATCAATATGTTGCGTTGTATTTTCTGTGGTCTATGTGAAGAGGCCTGTCCGAAAGAAGCGATTTATCTGGATGGACCGCATGTGACAGCAGATTATCTCCGTAAGGATTTTATCTATGGAAAAGATAAATTGGTAGAACAAACTTTTGATATTACCAAATTAAAGAGCTAAAACAGGAAATTATGACAGTATTTTATTTTGTAGCCTTCTTGTCTATTTTCTTTGCGCTGCTGACCATTTTTACAAAAAATCCTGTACACAGTGTACTGTATCTGGTCATTACGTTTTTTACGTTTACAATACATTATATTCTTTTGAATGCACAGTTTCTGGCTGTGGTGAATTTCATCGTATATATGGGAGCCATCATGGTTTTGTTTTTATTTGTATTGATGCTGCTCAACCTGAATAAGGATACCGAACCCATGAAATCCAACTTGGTTAAGTTTATGGGGGTTATCGCCGGCTGTTGCCTATTGGTGACTTTCTTCGGTGTATACCGCGTATTTGATATTTCTAATCCCTTGACTGTTGTTAATCCAGAAATCGGGTTGGTTAAGAATCTGGGTAAGGTGTTGTTTAACGAATTTTTGCTTCCTTTTGAGTTATCATCATTATTGTTATTGACGGCAATGATTGGAGCAATATTATTAGCTAAGAAAGAACCTAAACAAATCTAATGGAAACAGTTGTTCAACAGTTACAGGGGGTGCCAATAAATCATTATCTGATTTTTTGTGCGATTATTTTCGTTATTGGTGTTATCGGTGTTCTTATTCGCCGTAACGTCATTATTATTATGATGTCTATTGAATTGATGCTGAATGCGGTGAATCTTCTTTTAGCTGCTTTTTCCGTGCAGCATGGCGATGCGTCTGGACAGGTCTTTGTCTTCTTTATCATGGCATTGGCGGCGGCAGAAGTTGCCGTAGGCCTTGCGATTATTATTATGGTATATCGGAATACGAAGTCTGTGGATATCGATTCCTTAAATAAACTTCGTTGGTAGAACTTAAGAAATAAATACGATGAGTGAATTAGTTTGGTTGATTCCCCTTTTGCCCTTAATCGGGTTTATAGTGAACGGATTGGGTAGGAATACCTTTTCCAAAGGTATGATAGGCGCTGTTGGCAGTGCTGTAGTGCTTATTTCTTTTGTATGTAGCTGCCTTCTTTTCTCCGAAGTCTACCAAGCGAGACAAGCTGGACAAGCAGGCATCATTGAACAACATGTATTTGATTGGATTGCAGTGGGCAATCTCAAGATCGGTCTGTCCTTTTTAGTAGATCCGTTAAGTGCGATTATGCTCTTAATCGTTACGGGAATTGGTTTCCTTATCCATGTCTATTCTATTGGTTATATGCATCATGATAATGGATTTGGTAAGTTCTTCGCTTATTTGAATCTCTTTATCTTTTTTATGTTGCTATTGGTATTGGGATCCAATTACCTGGTCATGTTCATAGGCTGGGAAGGTGTAGGACTATGTTCCTATTTATTGATTGGCTTTTGGTATAAGAATAGTTCGTATGCAAATGCGGCAAAAAAAGCATTTGTGATGAATAGAATAGGAGATTTAGGTTTTCTGCTTGCGGTATTTTTAATACTTGGGACTTTTGGCTCCTTAGAATTTTCGACTGTATTTCCAGCGGCCAAGAATTTTGCTGTTGGTGATATCACAGTCGTTAGCATTACCATTTTGTTATTTATTGCTGCAACAGGTAAATCGGCGCAGATACCTTTGTTTACCTGGTTGCCAGATGCCATGGCTGGCCCGACACCCGTGTCGGCCCTGATCCATGCGGCGACGATGGTTACAGCCGGTATTTATATGATTGCACGTTCCAATGTATTGTTTATTCTTTCACCGTTTACGTTGCAGCTCATTTCTGTCATAGCTATCTGTACAGCCCTGTTAGCTGCTGCGATTGCATTGACACAAAATGATATTAAGAAAGTATTGGCTTATTCCACAGTTTCACAATTGGGCTATATGTTTCTTGGCCTCGGTGTCGGAGCATTTACTGGAGCGTTTTTCCATGTATTGACTCATGCCTTTTTCAAAGCATTACTATTCTTAGGGGCCGGATCTGTTATACATGGTATGAGTGAGGAACAGGATATGCGTAAAATGGGCGGCTTGAAGAAAGCAATGCCTATTACTTATCTGACGATGTTGATGGGGACAATCGCGATTGCAGGAATTCCGCCATTCTCTGGCTTCTTCTCCAAAGACGAAATATTGGCGGGGGCTTTTGCCGCTAGTCCGGTCTTATGGGGTTTAGGTTTTATTGGTGCATTAATGACGGCATTCTATATGTTTAGGATGCTGTTTATGACCTTTTTTGGAACATTCCGTGGTACGGAAGAGCAAAAACATCATTTGCATGAATCTCCAAAGAGTATGACAATGCCACTCATTGTATTGGCTATACTTTCTGTGGTTGGAGGTGTGATCAACTTACCAGCTGTTTTGGGTGGTAATCATTGGCTTGAGGACTTCCTGGCGCCGGTGTTCTCAGAGGGAAAAGCAATAATGCCTGCAACTCATCATTTGGAACACAGTACTGAATATTTATTAATGGCTGTTTCTGTTGTTGGAGTATTGATTATGGTTGCTTTAGCCTTTAACAAGTATGTTAAACGACAACAGTTACCTGAAGCGGGAGAAGGTACCAGAAGTTTCTTGGCGAATCTATCTTACAATAAGTTTTACGTGGATGAACTTTATGATAGCATCATTGTACGTCCCATCAATTGGCTCTCGTCTTTCTTCGGGAATGTTGTGGATCAACGTGGCATTGACGGTGTTGTTAATGGTGCCGGGAAAGCAACATTTGATACAGGAAAAGTATTGCGTTTGCTCCAGAATGGTAATGTTGGTTTTTATTTATTGATGATGGTAATTGGGGTGATTGCCATTTTCATCTATGGATTGTTGAGTCTTTAATTTTGGTGTAATCGATGGATAACTTGTTTTTACTTATTTTATTGCCGTTAATAAGCGCATTGATTCTAACGTTTTTAAAGACCAATGCTGCAAAGTCTATTGCCTTGATTTTATCATTACTGTCTTTGGCTTTGACTATTCCTTTCCTTTGTACTTTTGACGCAAATGGCGGAATGCAATTTGAACAAAATTGGCTATGGATTTCTTCATTGCATATTCATTTTCATATCGGCGTTGATGGAATTAGCTTGCCGCTGATATTATTGACGAATGGACTGATGCCTTTAATTATTGCTACAACCTTTAAGAAGGATTATAAAGGAAACTTTTATGCATTAATGGCTTTTATGCAAGCGGGCTTATTGCTCGTATTTATGGCCTTGGATGCGTTTACTTTTTATGTGGGTTGGGAGATTGCCTTGATTCCGATTTATTTTATTTGTGCACTTTGGGGTGAAGGAGATCGTATTCGCGTAAATTTGAAATTCTTTATTTATACTTTTTTGGGGAGCCTTTTGATGTTGATCGGTATTCTTTATCTCTATCAACAAGTACCCAATCGTGATTTTGAATGGACTTCATTTATAGCATTAGATTTGGGGGAAAATACGCAGAGATGGTTATTTTGGGCTTTTTTTGTTGCTTTCGCCATCAAAATACCAATTTTTCCTTTTCATACCTGGCAACCCAATACGTATACAAACGCACCTGCAGCAGGTACGATGTTGTTGGCGGGTATCATGCTCAAAATGGGGGTTTATGGTTTAATGCGTTGGCTATTGCCTATTGCACCGGCTGGTGTTGCTCTATACGGACATTTTGCAATGATCTTATGCGTTATTGGGATCGTTTATGCTTCCATTATTGCAATTAAACAAGATGATGTGAAGCGATTGATCGCATATTCATCAATAGCCCACGTTGGCTTA
The DNA here is from genome assembly GCF_902706145.1 of Sphingobacterium sp. 18053. Taxonomy (NCBI): domain Bacteria; kingdom Pseudomonadati; phylum Bacteroidota; class Sphingobacteriia; order Sphingobacteriales; family Sphingobacteriaceae; genus Sphingobacterium; species Sphingobacterium sp. 18053. The sequence continues at coordinate 689,623 of NZ_CACSJW010000002.1, read as the reverse complement.
ATTAGTGCTGGTGTCTTCACATGGAATACGAATGGCCTGAGTGGAGCAACTATTCAAATGTTAAATCACGGTATTTCTGTGATAGGGCTTTTTTATGTGTTGGATATTATACAGCAACGCACACAGACACGTAGTCTCACTGAGCTCGGCGGAATAGCAAGCAAGGCGCCTCGGTTGGCCATCTTCTTTATGATTATTTGTATGGGAGCAGTGGGGTTACCATTAACGAATGGATTTATTGGTGAGTTTTTATTATTGAAAGGCGTCTTTCAATATGGATTTTGGTTTGCGGTTTTCGCGGGTTTAACCTTAATTCTGGGTGCAGTTTATATCCTTAGGCTTTATCAAGGAACGATGCTGGGAGAAACGACCGAAAGAACTATACAATTTGAAGATATAAAAGGAACGGAACTTATTGTATTGACAGTGGTCTCCGTATTGATCCTTTATATTGGTATATTCCCTAATTTCCTATTGAACCTTTCTGCAGGTTCTGTGGAAGTTTTAAGTACATTTTTAGGCAGATAATAGATATATTTAATTGTATGGGTGCAATAATTACACTTTCGATATTAGCATTAGTCGTCCTTTATCTTGGTTTATTCAAGATGAAATCTATGCTGCTGCCTGTTTCTATTCTTGGCTTCTTGGTCGCTATTGGTTTCTTATGGAATGACTGGACTTCTACCAGCGGACCTCTCTATAGTGGGATGGTTCATTTTGATCATTATGCTATTGCTTTCTCGATCTTATGTATCGCGGTTACCTTGTGCATCTTTGTAATATCAAAGGGATATTTCGATGAGGAGGGACAAATTGCGGAGTATTATTCGTTATTGATTTTCTCCCTCACAGGTGCTGTTCTTGTGAATAGTTATCATAATTTTTCAATGCTTTTTTTAGGTATTGAAATTATGTCTGTAGCGCTTTATATTTTGGTCGGTATACGTAAAAGAGACAAAGCATCAAATGAAGCGGCATTAAAGTACTTTTTGATGGGAGCTTTCTCTACCGGGTTTCTGCTGTTTGGTATTGCCCTGTTATACGGTGCTACAGGATCATTTGATTTAGGTGAAATCAAAGACTATGTTGTCAATAACCCGCAGGCAATTTCGCCTTTGTTTTATGGAGGTATATTGCTCCTCATTGTGGGACTGACGTTCAAGGTGGGGGCTGTTCCCTTTCATTTCTGGACACCAGATGTTTATGATGGAGCTCCGATACTGATTACGAGTTATATGAGTACGGTCGTTAAAGTTGCTTCTTTTGCTGGATTGTTACGTTTATTCAGTTATAGTCTATTGCCTTTACAAGATTTTTGGACTCCGGTTTTCTTAGTGATCGCCATTCTTACCTTATTTGTTGGAAATATTTCTGCATTAATGCAGTCTTCCTTCAAACGCATGCTTGCCTATTCAAGTGTTTCGCATGCTGGGTATATGTTATTTGCGATTGTAGCAGTTGGGGCTACTTCGGCTAATAGTATCTTTGCTTATGGCCTTGCCTATTCACTGGCAACCATTGTTGCCTTTACGGGATTGATCCTTGTCAAGAAAACGACTGGCTCCGAGCATTTTGAAGCTTTTAATGGCTTGGGCAAACGAAATCCTTTGCTCGCATTTGCCATCACGATAGCCATGCTTTCTCTTGCGGGAATACCACTGACAGCTGGATTTATCGGTAAGTTTATGATGTTTTCTTCTGTTATGGAAAATTATCATATTGTTTTGCTCGTATTGGCGGTAATCAATGCAGGCATTGCCGTGTATTACTACTTAAAAGTTGTCGTTGCGATGTACTTTAGAGACAGTGACGAATCCTGTGTCAATGTGCAGTGGAATTATTCATTGGTATTATTCCTTGCCGTAATGCTTACAATCTTAATTGGGGTATATCCAGACTGCCTTTTAAAATTAATATAAAGTTTCTGTTAAAATACTTGTTGTTTATTAGAGCATGGCGATTTCGCTGTGCTTTTTTTATTTTTATTGGTATAACTCTTGCATACAAATTGTATATTGTAAAAAAGAAATCCTATCAAATTGCAGATGGCGTTTAAAGTGTGTGTTAAATCTTTTTCGATTCATGTTTTATGTGTGTTACTTTTCTTCGTTATCTGCGGACAAGTAATTGCACAGGACTTTATTCGTGGAAAGGTTGTTGATGCACAAACAGGCAAGGGCATTTCAAGGGTTTCAATCAACTGGCTTGGGGAAGATAGTGGTGGTAGTAGTGATACCCTTGGGTATTTTAAGATTCTAGATATCAAGAAATACAGACAACTTGTATTTGGAGCAGTGGGGTATGAGCGGCGGACGGTGGATGTTCGTCGTTTACAAGATTCTATGCTGACGGTGCATTTAATTGCCTCGAATAATACATTAGAGGAGGTCGTGGTCAATCGAAAAAACAAAAAGCCTAAAGATCCAGCTATTGCACTGATCGAACAGGTGATAGCGCATCGACCACAAAATCATTATACCCGAATACCTGAAATTCGTTTTGACGAATACGAGAAGACGCAATTTGGTTTTGTCAATCCTGAGGATAAAGCGAAAAAATTTCCGAAACCATTCCGATTCCTCTTTGAAAATGTCGATTCTACAGCTTTTCGGGGGCAGACCATAGCACCCTTTTATTTGGAAGAAAACTATGCTAATATCTATTCGTCCCATAATCCAGATCGGAGTAAGAAGATTGTCATTAGCCACAATCAGACCGAATTAAATCCACGTTTTTTTAACAATGATAATTGGCAGACACGGTTTCAGACGATACTCCGTGATGTTGATCTCTATGATAATACAATTCAGATCACAAACAAAGGGGTCTTAAGCCCTATTGCAGCCGGTGCCACGGCATTTTATAAATACAAAATTCAAGATACGATTAAGATAGAGGGGAAGGATTATATTGAGCTCCATTTTGAAGGTAAATCGGAAATTGATCTGCTCTTCTATGGTGATCTACTAATCTCAGATGATACAAGGTATGCCGTTCATCGCGCGACATTGAATATCGGACGTACTGCAAATATCAATTGGATAAATGACGTGCAGATAGATCTCAGCTATAGCGAATTTAAAAACGGTAGCATGCTTCCCGTTCATGCAGACCTGAAAATGTTATTTGGCGGGAGCAAGTCGGATGTATTGTATGGGCGCAGGGAAACCCAATACTTAGGACATCGCACCGATTCTATTTCGAATGAGAATTTTGCGGGTGTACCTGTTGAAAAAAGGTATCTCCTCCAGTCCGCACCGCATGTACCCATAGGAGGGGTCAGACCAAGCCCATTAAGCCATGCTGAATTAGGGGCATATCAAAAAGTTGATTCGGTACAGAATATGCGTTCTTTTAATCAGTTAGTAGCATTGGGCTATTTATTGGCAAAGGGGTATTATAATGCCGGGAAAGTTGAGTTTGGTCCTCTGGAATATCTTTATAGCCGTAATAATTACGAAGGGAATCGTTTTAGGATGAGTGGTCGAACAACACGGTTGTTTTCGGAAAAGGCCTACATTGAAGGATACACAGCCTATGGCGATAAAGACAAAGCGCTAAAATACTACTTGAGTACGGCATTTACTTTAAATGGAGAACGTATTGTTCAGTTTCCGGCAAATTATTTGCGCTTTACCGTACAGCACGACGTTATGGAACCGGGGCGAGGTTTGGGTTTTTTAAAAGGAGATGGTTTCTTCCGTTCTTTTGGGAAAAACAGACCGAATAAATGGCAGTTTAATGATATCTATCGTATCGATCATCTGATCGAATTTGGGAACCATATTAGTGTAGGAACGGCATTTACACATACCCGCAGACAACCTCGCGGTGATTTGTTTTATATCAATAGTCTACCTTTACCGGATACAATCCGCCAAGTAAATACAAATGATCTACAGCTAATTTTGCGTTGGGCTCCGAATGAAGAATTTACTTATCATAATCTCGACAGGGGAACAGTAGAAAATAAATATCCCATTTTTACCCTGCAATATAATAAAGGCCTGAAAGGATTTTGGGGGGCAGATTATAGTTATGATGCGTTGCGGTTCAGTGTGTTCAAACGATTGTTCTTATCGCCAGCAGGACAGGCTGATTTTGAATTCTCAGGCGGGAGAATTTGGGGGAAACACCTGCCTTATACCTTACTGGAACTTCCAGAAGTCACTAAAGATAAGCAGGGCCCGTTGGTGAATTTTGACTTGATGGCTACCTCGGAATTTGTTTCAGACCAGTTTTTGAAATTGACTTATTACCACAATTGGAATGGTTTCTTTTTTAATAGAATTCCTTTGTTCAGACGGTTAAAGTGGCGTGAAGTAACAGGATTCAAGGCGTTTTATGGAAAGTTAAGCGATGCCAACAATCCCTTTGTTACGCCCGAAAATATTCAGTTTGAAGCGGACAAGGATGGTATTATTCAAACAAAAGCAGTGCGAAATAAACCTTATGTAGAAGGACTTGTGGGGGTGGATAATATCTTTAAATTGATTAGATTAGAGTATAAAAAGAGATTAAGCTATAAAGGCGGAGAAGGAGTTCCTTCTGATACTTTTACGGCATCCTTACATTTTAATTTTTAGCAATTATGGTTCAATATTCAAATTTAAAGTATGCCATTAAAGATAGTATTGGCTATGTCATCATTAATCGCGAGCCGCAACTGAATGCCTTAAATCAGGAAACGCTTGATGAATTGCAAGATATCTTCAAACATTTCAATTCCGATGATCATGTAAGGGGTATTATCCTGACTGGCGCCGGACATAAAGCATTTGCCGCGGGCGCGGATATCAAGGAATTTATGGATTTGTCTGTGATTCAGGCGCGATGGCTTAGTGAAAGAGGGCATATTATCTTTACGGATCTTATCGAAGGTTCTCCTAAGCCAGTTATTGCTGCTATAAATGGATATGCTTTAGGCGGAGGGCTGGAGATGGCTTTAGCTTGCCATATCCGTATAGCTTCTGAAAATGCCAAAATGGGACTTCCGGAGGTTTCTTTAGGCCTGATTCCGGGTTACGGAGGTACGCAGCGTTTGCCCAAATTGATCGGAAAAGGGCAGGCTATGCAAATGATTTTAACGGGCGATATGATTGATGCGCAGCGAGCTTATGAACTAGGACTGGTCAATGAGGTGATCGCACAGGATAAACTAATTGCCCGAGCGGAGGAAATACTCCAAAAGATATTTACGCGCTCGCGCGTTGCAGTGGCAAATGCTATTGCAGCTATTAATGCTGCTGAGGATAGACAACAAAACGGAAATAAGTTGGAAATGGATGCCTTCGGACATTTGTTCGGGACAGAAGATTTCAAAGAAGGTGTTTCAGCATTTTTAGGGAAAAGGACACCCAATTTTGAATAATGCCGCAATACTTCGCTAAACGCTATACCTTGTGTATTGGCAGGTTTGAGTGTCGATGAAGAGTGAGAGATAGCCAAGAAAAGATGTTCGAATGGAGAGCTAATCGTTTATAACCAATCGTTTAGAGGTGACTGGTCTAGATGGCATATGAATCCGAAGGGTTTAACCGACTTTATTTTTGATATTTTTTGCGATATTCTTGTGGCGACATTTTCATTTCTCGTGTAAACGCTTTTGAAAAATGAAAGGGATCATAAAAGTGGAGTTTGAATGCGATTTCTTTAATCTTAAGTAGTGTAAATTGTAGGTAAGAGCAAGCTCTTTGCATACGGAGTTGATTGTAATATACCATGGGTGGGTAAGACGTTTTCTGCTTGAACAAGTTTATAAGATGTGATTTGGAGTAGCTGAAATGTGCTGAAATATCATCCAGATTGATATCGTTCTCCAGGTTGTCTTTCATAAATATGATGATGTCCTGTATAATATTGTCTACTTGAATTCGGTTACTTTCTCTAAACTGTGCCTGATATTGAATGGAAGCTAAAAAATATTGGAAGCAAAAACTCGTATACTCCAAATTTTCTGGACTGTATCCCATTTCGAGGTTTTTGTAGATGCTTTCGAAGAGTTGGATGCGGTTGGCATGTTTGTTTGAATCCGCGTCATCTATATGAATCACTTCGCCCATGATATGTTTAAAAAGAGCCGCATCTGTCCCGATGAAATGAATCCAATAGATGCTCCAGGGATCATTTGATTTTGCTCCATAGCAATGTGCACTATCTCTCGGTATTATAAATACATCGTTTCTTTTAAGGTTGTGCGTTGTTTCATCCTGTTTTATCCAACCACTTCCTTCTTCGCAATAAATCAGAATATATTCCTTACATCCTTCTTGACGATCACGGTAGTGTTTTTTTGCATTGGGATAATAGCCGATATGTGTGATGTGTAATTTTGATGTAATGCTATTGTCTGCCAGGTAATTGCAGACGGCATAGGGAAGGACAATCGCCTTTTCTCCTTTGAATCCTTCAGCGATGACATCTTGGTTTTGTTTCATAAATCGAGCTTGTTTTTGGTTATCCTTATAAAAATAGTAATATTTTACATGTTTATCGTGTTCACTTACATGATTCTCCCCAAGTAATCCATTACTTTTACCTAAGTAAATCTAAATATGTAAACTCTTATGCAAAAGACTGCGACGACCTATCTGCTATTGATCACTTTTGTGGCTGCTATTGGTGGATTTCTATTTGGATATGATTGGGTAGTTATTGGAGGTGCGAAACCATTTTATGAGGCTTATTTTCATTTGAAATCCGATCCTGCATTGCAAGGATGGGCCATGTCTTCGGCGATTGTGGGAAGCTTTGTTGGTGTACTGCTCTCGGGGGGATTGGCAGATCGCTTTGGTAGAAAACCACTGATTTATACAGCTGCAATTTTATTTATAATTTCTGCATTGGGAACCGGCATGGCGTCCGAACTTGACACCTTTATTATTTATCGGATTTTGGGCGGGATAGGTATTGGTGTAGCCTCCAATTTGGCTCCGATGTATATCGCGGAAATCGCCCCTGCAGAAAGTCGGGGAAAATTTGTATCAGTCAATCAATTAACCATTGTACTGGGCATACTTACAGCACAGGTGGTTAATTGGCTCATTGCTAAGCCGGTTTTAGCTGGAGAATCTATTCTAGAAACCTGGAATGGGCAAGAGGGTTGGAGGTGGATGTTTTGGGCAGGTGCGATCCCAGCGGTCTTTTTTTTGGTATTACTTTTCCTGATTCCCGAAAGTCCCCGTTGGTTGTATTCGAAAGGGAAGCACGAACAGGCAAAGCGCGTGTTTTTACGCATGGGTGGAGATGAATATGCAGCAGAAAATATACGATCTATTGCCGAGGCGGCTGAGCTAAGTCAGGGTAAAGCTCGAAAAAGAAATTTATTTCAGGGCAAGTTGCTGCGCTTGTTGTTGCTAGGGAGTTTTATTGCGGTCTTTCAGCAGTGGTGTGGGATTAATGTTATTTTTAATTACGCCCAAGAAATTTTTACGGCTGCTGGATATACAGTTTCGGGGATGCTTTTCAATATTATTATCACTGGAGTGATCAATGTAATTTTTACATTCATCGGCATGTATCTGGTCGATCGAATTGGTCGTCGTGCATTGATGCTCTTCGGATCGGCAGGGCTTTTTGTGATTTATATTGCCTTAGGAGCTTGTTATTATTTCAATTGCAGTGGAATTTTCGTGCTTCTGCTTGTGTTAGCCGGAATTGCGGTGTATGCAATGACCTTGGCACCTGTTACTTGGGTAATCATCGCCGAAATATTCCCTACCGCTGTAAGGGCGCAGGCCATGGCGATTGCGACATCGTTATTATGGATTGCATGTTTTGTGCTCACTTATACTTTTCCTTTACTGAATCAAAATCTGGGCGCAGCTGGTACATTCTGGCTGTATGGTGGAGTCTGTTTTATTGGCTATCTGTTTCTGTGGAGCCGACTGAAAGAGACCAAAGGAAAAAGCTTAGAAGAAATTGAACAAGAACTGGAAGGATAATTGGCACCAGGATAATCAACTCGACCTATATAAACCTATTAGCGTATTAAGAAAATGACAGAATTGACTCGTTACCTCATAAAATCAACAGTTGACCAGAAAGGGATCGTAAAAGCATGGGAGGAGCAGGTTGCAATTCCAACATACGAGATTGGGACGATGGAGAAGAATCCCATATTTGCCGAAAAGCGCGTATACCAAGGTAGCTCAGGGGTAGTATATCCTTATCCGATAATAGAGAAAATTAGCGATCAGAAGCGAAACAAGATATATCAAGCGCTATTTCTTGAAAATGAATATATCAAGGTGATGATTCTTCCAGCTTTAGGTGGACGGGTTCATATGGCTTATGATAAAGTTAGAGAACGACATTTCGTTTACTATAATGAAGTTATCAAGCCCGCTTTGGTTGGGCTCACTGGTCCTTGGATTTCCGGAGGGATTGAATTTAATTGGCCCCAGCATCATCGACCGACTACTTTTATGCCAACAGAGCATTTAATCGAACACAACAGCGATGGAAGTATTACGGTTTGGTGCAACGAAATCGAGCGTATGTTTCGGATGAAGGCCATGCAGGGATTTACTTTGCATCCCGACAAAGCGTATCTGGAAATCAAGGTTCAGGTGTATAATCGGACAGCATTGCCACAAACTTTTCTGTGGTGGGCCAATCCGGCTGTTGTTGTGAATGACGACTATTATTCCGTGTTCCCTCCCGATGTCAATGCCGTTTTTGATCATGGAAAGCGAGAGGTTTCTTCTTTCCCGATTGCTACGGGGACCTATTACAAGTACGATTACTCGGCAGGTGTTGATATTGCGCAATACAGGAATATTCCTGTTCCGACATCCTATATGGCCATTCAATCGAAATACAACTTCGTTGGCGGCTATGAGGCCGGTGCTACCAATGCGGGGATGTTACATGTGGCCGACCATCACATTTCACCGGGGAAAAAACAGTGGACCTGGGGAAATGGTGACTTTGGTGTCGCTTGGGATAGAAACCTGACAGATGAAAATGGACCATATATTGAATTGATGGCTGGTGTATATACAGATAATCAGCCTGATTTTGCTTGGTTACAACCCTACGAAGTGAAATCTTGGTCTCAGTATTTTATGCCTTACGCAGAAGTCGGACAGGTGAAAAATGCAACAAAAGATGCGGTGCTCAATATGGAGGTTAGGGAGCAGACTGCTCACATTGTCCTGTATACAACAGGGACGTATGAAAGTATACGTGTTTTGTTACGTAATACGGCCGGTACAATCTATTTGGACGAACAAGTGACTTGTTCTCCTCGGAATATTTATACCCAAAGTGTTGCTGGATTGGACAGTGTACCAACCGAACTCATATTGACTGTGTATGATAAAAATAACCATGAAATATTGGTCTACCAGCAAGAACAGCTGAAGGATGCCGAAGATATACCCAAACCAGCACAGGCAGCATTGCTGCCTGAAGACATTTGTTCTATCGAAGAATTGTTTTTGACAGGACAGCATCTGGAGCAGTACCGACATGCAACTTATAATCCATTGGATTATTATAAGGAGGCTCTGCGACGTGAACCGAACGACATCAGATGTAATAATGCAATGGGCGCTTTTTTGTTGCGGAACGGTAAGATAGAGGAGTCCATTCCTTATTTTGAGACCGCGATCGCTCGCGCTACCGAGCGTAATCCCAATCCTTATGATGGAGAACCTTATTACAACCTTGGTGTAGCTCTGCAATTATCTGGGGATCTGAATGGAGCTTATGCAGCTTTCTACAAAGCAACATGGAATGCCGCATGGAAGGATTCTGGCTATTTTGGTTTGGCACAAATTGATGCGAAGAGAGGCGATTGGAAAGCTGCTTTGGAAAAAATAGATCACTCATTGAGCAGAAACTGGTATCACCATAAAGGAAGACAGCTGAAGGCCTCTATTTTAAGAAAACTCGGAGCAAAAGATGCCGCTTTAGCATGTATTCAAGAATCAATGGAATTGGATCCGTTTAATATGGGCTGTCGATTCGAATGGTACCTGTTAACACAAGAAGAATCGATATTTTCTCCTATTCTCGATTTAGCGCGCGTTAATATTCATAGTGTGATAGAGTATGCATTGGATTTTGCTCATGCCGGTCTGTATGAAGAAGCATCTTTACTCCTTGAAAAAACCATTGACGACGTAACCTTAGTTTACCCACTGGTATATTATACACTAGGTTATTTCGCAACTCATTTGGGCTTGCATGACAAGGCAAAAACTTATTGTGACCAAGCCGTCGTTATGGATCCGACTTATTGTTTTCCAAATCGTTTGGAAGAGATTGCAATTCTCCGACATGCCATAGTTTTAAATAGTGCTGACGCAAAGGCCTCGTATTATTTGGGCAATCTTTGGTATGGTAAAAGACAGCATCAGGATGCTGTTGACTGTTGGGAGCATGCGATCCAACTGGATGGACAGTTTCCTACCGTTTATCGTAATTTGGCCCTAGCTTATTATAATCGGATAGACAAGAAGAAAGAAGCTGTACCCCTATTGGAGAGCGCATTTTCATTGGATGAAACTGATGCACGTTTACTCATGGAGCTCCATCAGCTCTACAAGAAGGAGGGACGCTCTTACAAAGAAAGGTTGGCGTTACTCGATCGATATCCGGATTTGGTGAAGCTTAGGGATGATCTATTCTTGGAGCGCATCACCCTGTTTAATCTCTTGGGCGAATACGAGAGCGCGAAAACGTTGCTTGCTTCCCGGCAGTTTAAGCCCTGGGAAGGAGGAGAAGGTAAGGTCTCTCGTCAATACACCATATGTCAGCTGGAATTGGCCAAAAAATCGATACTGCAAAATGAACTGCAGCAGGCGCTTTCCTTACTAAAGGCGATTGATTATTATCCACATAACCTTGGTGAAGGTAAGCTGATTACAATGGAAGAAAACGATATTCACTATTATAAGGGACTTGTCCATCGTTTATTAGGTATGGACGAAGAAGCTAAGGTTTATTTCTATAAAGCAACAGAAGGTGCTGATGAACCCCAGCAGGCCCTTTTCTATAATGATCCACAACCAGATAAGATATTTTATCAAGGTTTAGCCTGGCATGAGCTTGGTGATCCGGTGCGAGCTGAACAACGTTTTCAATGTTTAATAGATCATGGAAAGTTATTTATTGACAAGACCTTTAAAATAGATTACTTTGCAGTTTCCTTGCCTGATATGGATATTTGGGAGGAAGATCTGGATCATAAGAATATGATACATTGTCTGTATGTCATGGGATTGGGGTATTTGGGGAATGGAGATCGTACTTTGGCAATGGATTATTTGGCACAAGTGCAGCAGTTGGATCCCAATCACCAAGGGAGCCAGGCTATTATATATTCTTTCTTAGGTGAAACTTCTTTAAAGAATTAATTTCAGTATGTATCGCTATATCATTGTATTCGTCGTTCTATTTCAAAGTTATACGGTCTGGGCAGATGGAGTAAATCGTCTTGATCTTGCAGGCGAGTGGAAAGTTCGGCTTGATCCCGAAGATGTCGGTATCGAGCATGGTTGGGCTGGTAAATCGTTCGAAACATCGATTAAATTACCAGGAACAACAGATGATGCGGGTTTAGGAACCGTAAATACGTTGACACCTGCTCTTGCCAAACCTCAGCTTTCGCATCTTACGCGAGCACATCGTTATGTGGGGGCCGCATGGTATACACGGGAACTTTCAATCCCAGCAGGTTGGGCAGGTAAGGAGATGATCTTAACCCTCGAGCGTGTTCTTTGGGAGTCTATGGTTTGGATCGATGGGATAGCAGTAGTACAAAAGCAACGTAGCCTTGTCAGTCCGCATGAGTTTGACTTAAGTTCACTACTGAAAACAGGAAAGAAACATCGGTTGACAATCCGCGTAGATAACAGGAAGAAGCTCCCGATCAGTGTTGATGATATGGCGCATGCTTATACCGATCACACCCAAATTATTTGGAATGGCATTCTTGGAAAGATTGCTATTCAGGCCTACGATGCGGTGCGTCTGAAGTCTGTGTATGCGAGCCCTAATCTAGCGAAAAAGGAAATCAATCTGCAGATCAATCTCCGTAATAAACTTGCAAAGGCCGTTGTCGGTAAACTGAAAATAAAGGTAAAAGACAAAATGGGTTCCCTACCACCAGTTGAAAGAACCATTCAGCTGTCGCCAAGGGATTCAGCGATCAACCTAAACTACCTTCTTGGTGACAAACTGAAACTTTGGAGCGAATTTTCGCCGCATTTGTACGACATCAGTCTGGAATTGAAAACCGCAGATGCCGTATCAACATTGAGTACCTCAATAGGTATGCGTGAGCTCTCTACGGATGGGACCATGCTAAAAGTCAATGGTGAGCCTTTATTTTTGAGGGGAACATTGGAGTGCAGTATCTTCCCGTTAACGGGACATCCGCCGATGGATAAGGCCGGTTGGAGAAAAGTCTTTGTGACAGCACGCGAATGGGGGTTAAATCATCTGAGGTTTCATTCATGGTGTCCTCCTGAGGCGGCCTTTGCTGTTGCCGACGAATTGGGATTCTATCTTCAAATTGAGTTGCCAATCTGGGAGAATAATCTTGGTAAAGATGAGGGAGTGATGAATTTTCTCTATGAAGAGGCCGATCGAATAATGCAGACTTATGGAAATCATCCGTCCTTTTGTTTTTGGAGTATGGGTAATGAGTTGAGTGGTGATTTCAATGCGCTGAATGATCTGGTAAAATACGTAAAGGAAAAAGACAAACGGCATCTTTATACGGCAACTTCTTTTACATTCCAGCAAGGGCATGGTGTGAAGGAAGAACCCTATGATGATTATCTGATTACCCAGTGGACAGCCAAGGGCTGGGTGCGGGGACAAGGTGTATTTAATAGCGAAGCACCTACATTCAATAAAAACTACAGCAATTCTTTGGAAGGAATTTCGATTCCGGTCGTGACGCACGAAATTGGACAATATGCTGTCTATCCCAATCTCGCCGAAATCAAAAAATATAAAGGTGTTTTAAAACCATTAAACTTCATTTCTGTTGCAGAAGATCTAAAACAAAAAGGATTATTACATAAGGCCAGTGCATATACGATGTCCTCGGGGAAATTGGCAGCTATTCTGTACAAAGAGGAGATGGAAAGAGCGTTGAAGACACCGGGTATCAGCGGTTATCAGCTCCTTGATCTTCACGATTTCCCTGGTCAAGGAACGGCGTTGGTGGGCTTATTAGATGCTTTTTGGGACAGCAAACATATTCTCTCAGCGGCCGAATTTCGACAATTTAGCGCTCCAGTAGTGCCTTTACTCCAGTTTGCGAAAGCGGTATATACCAACGATGAAACGTTCGAAGCTTCTATAGATGTGAGTAATTATGGACAGGAGATTTTGAAGAATCAGGGGATTAGTTGGTTCCTGAAAGATGCGGGAAAAATAGTCGCACAAGGACATTTTCAGTCAACCATTGGAAAGGGACATCAAGGCAATGTGGGGCATGTAGAAATACCATTACAAACAATTGGACAGGCGAAGAAATTGACGATTCAACTTAAACTTGAGGGTACTTCATACGAAAATCATTGGAATATTTGGGTGTATCCTCAAAAGGTAGCCGTTGATTTTGGGGAAGTTAGCTATACGCGCGAATTGGAGGAAGCAATGCACTTGCTGAAAGAAGGGAAAAAGGTACTTTTAAATCCCGATTGGAAGAAAATAAACGGTATTGAAGGGAAGTTCGTTCCTGTTTTTTGGAGCCCGGTACATTTTCCAAAACAGGCAGGTACAATGGGCTTGCTTTGTGACCCTAAACACCCTGTATTTGCCGATTTCCCGACAGATAATCATACGGATTGGCAATGGTGGGATCTCCAAATTAAATCGACTACGATGATTACGGATCAGGTCAAAGGCGGAAATGCAGTTGTAGAGCTCATTGATAACTTTGCCAATAATAGAAGATTAGCATCTCTTTTTGAAGGAACGGCAGGATCAGGCAAGCTGATGATCGCTACGTTTGATCTGGAGGCGGATCTAACCAATAGGCCCGTTGCAAGACAGCTGTTGAGCTCCATCTTAACGTATATGAACAGTACAAAGTTTAGGCCTAAAGTGATCGAAAATCCAGCAATTCTATCGCAGGTATTGCGCTACAAAGAAGCGCAAGAAAAATCCGAACCCAAAGCGATCTATTAGTTAGAAGATCGCTTTGGAAAAATTTAATATGCTTGATTTTTTAAAATAAAGATGTTGAAATAATTGTTAACTTGGCCTTGTAATCTAATTGTTACCTGTGAAAAGCACAAAGACCAATAAACTGAAGATTGGGCGCTTTAGTTATGAGAAAAGAAAACGATGAAGCCAATTTGATCCAGGCGCTCTCTATAGGAAAGCAGGCTGTTTTACCAAAACTTTACGAACGATATGCAGACCGCATTTTCGATGTATCTTTCCACCTGTTGAAAGATACAGGCTGGAGCGAGGATGTCGTGCAGGAAGTTTTCGTGAAACTGTGGACCAATAGAGAAAGTATAAAACAGGATGTGGATCTCTGGCCCTTTCTCTATGTATTGACTAAAAGAGAGTGTTTCAATAAACTAAGAAGTATTAAACGTTCTCATTCGGCCTTTGAGCTTCTATATTACCATATTGAACATCATTCGGATAGCGCCGACGGTTTAATAGAACGAAAGGAACTTGCTGGTGAAATAGAAAATTATCTTGCTCTACTTCCTGAACAACAAAAACTTGTTTTTACATTAAGCCGAATCGAAGGAATACCTCACAATCAAATTGCAGAGGAACTAAATCTTTCTAAGAACACTGTAAAAAACCATCTTGCCAGAGCATCGAAACATTTAAAACAAGTCCGTTCTGGACGAAATCCGCTATTATCCCTATTTTTTTATTTTTTCTGAAAAAGGATCTCATTTATTGATGTATCTATATTAAGTGCCTGTTTACATTTTTTATGGCAAGGCTTAAGATCTATTTAGAAATTATTATGGCCATAGGTGATTTCGGCTTGATCTAAAATTTTTTAAAAAAATATTTTTCAGTGTAGTCCTTTTCTGTTTTTGCGGTGTACTGTCTAAAATCAATACTTAGAAAGTACGAACCAATTTGACCATGCAAGAAGAAAGACTACGCTATTTGCTAACCCATTATTTTAGAAATACAATCTCTCGTTCGGAACTGAAAGAGATGCTCGATCAATTAGATCAGCTGGAAGAAGCTGAATTCTCCGATCTTTTTGAACGTATGGGCGAAAGAATTCCTGAACGCTCGGAGCTGTTTAACAGGGATCAGGTTTTAAATCAGATCTCAAGTCGAATAGGGGAACATCATGAAGAGATAGGAGATGAAAGAAAATCAAAGCTACGCTACATCAAATGGGGGGCGATTGCAGCTGCAATTGTTGTTTTTTGTTTTTCAATTTTGTTTCTGGTCCAGCAAAACGCGAAGGAAATAACGTCTCAACAAGCCATCTCGCCAAGGGAAATCGCCTTGCCGGAAAACGGTGCGCCTATACTTAAACTTTCAAATGGTGATCAATATTCAATTTCAGAAGAGCATCCTGAAACCTTGGATAAAAACGATCTGAGCATCGTTAAAGCAACAGATGGTACAGTAGTGTATCAAATTAGAAATAATGGCAAAGGCAAGTCTGAGATGAGAACTTTCCTTAGTCCAAAAGGTAGTGCATTAACCGTGAGGCTGATTGATGGCACACAAGTTCAACTAAACTCGGGCGCTAGCTTGACCTATCCGACACATTTTGATGATCACATCCGAACGGTATCCTTGGATGGTGAAGCCTATTTTGATGTCACTCATGACAGTAGCAAGCCTTTTATTGTTCAGACGAAACAAACCCAAATTAAAGTGTTGGGCACGCAATTCAATATCGCCTCCGATCTCAGTAAAACTAAAATCCTGACTACTTTAATCAAAGGTAAGGTTGCTGTAGCTGCAGGGCGTAATCAGCAGATTTTAACCCCAGGAATGCAGGCGCAGACTAATCTGCATACGAAACAAATTGTGGTACAGGAAGCCGACTTAAAAGAGGTTCTCGCATGGCGGGATGGCTTCTTTCGCTTTACCGAAGATAATATTGAGACTGTCTTGCAAAAAGTGGGTGAATGGTATGATATCAAGGAAGTCAAGGTGAATTCATCGTCCAGCGATAAATTTACGGGGATGATAAAGAGGACCAAAAAGCTCTCGGATTTATTGCGGCAGCTGGAAAAAATATCCAATTATAAATTTAAAATTCAGGATGGGAGGGTCCTTGTTATGTAATAATGAGACCTTGAGCTAAAAGTAATCGGAAGTGCTCGCAACACTCCCGATCGTAGTTTAGCAATTAAATAAACCTAATTGAGTTATAAACCATTTAACACCAAACCTATACAAATGTATAAAAGGAATAGCAAAAGTTGCTTTTTTACACAAAAATTCTTTGTAAAAGCATTTATCAGGATGAAAGTATGCATACTAATCCTCATCATCTCCATGGTGCATGTTCATGCATCTAGCTTTGGTCAACAAGTGACATTGGATATAAAAAATGGACGTTTGGTGGACGTCCTGGATGAGATTCAAAAACAAACGGGGTACGAGTTTTTGTACAATAACAGTTTGATTAATAAACAGAAAAGAGTGACCATTAAAGCAAATCACAAAAACTTTAAAGAGGTCCTGCAAGAGTTTCTATCGGAAAGAAATCTGACCTACGAATTGAATCTGAACACGGTATTGATTATGGCCAAAGCGGCTTCTCTGCCAGTTTCTCCCAGCACCGCGGTGATCTTGCAGCGACGTAAAATAAGAGGGGTTGTGTCGGATGTTAAGGGGATGCCATTGGAAAGTGTCACTGTTTCGGTTAAGGGGACAAATATTGGAACGAAGACCGATGCGCAGGGACAATTTGCCTTGGAAATTGAAGATCAGCATAAGGTGCTGCAGTTTTCGCTGGTAGGATTTCAGTCTTCTGAGCGTAATATTAGTACGTCAAATCAGCTGAATGTCACTTTGGAGCCTGCTGTAAGCGATTTGGAGGAAGCCGTTGTGGTTGCTTATGGAAAACAACGTAAAATCAGTGTGGTGGGCGCAATTAGTAGTGTTTCTCCACAGCAATTGAAAACCCCGGTCGCAAAACTTAGTAGCTCATTGGCGGGACAGATGGCTGGGGTTGTCACGGTGCAAGGCTCGGGAGAGCCGGGCTCCGCAACTTCGTTCTGGATACGGGGGGTCAGTAGTTTTGCTGGAAGTAATAGCCCATTGATTTTAGTCGATGGTATCGAACGTCCGATGGATTTAGTTGATCCTGAGGATGTAGAGTCTTTTTCAGTTTTGAAAGATGCAACAGCCACAGCGGTGTACGGTGTAAGGGGAGCGAATGGCATTGTGATCATTACAACAAAAAGAGGAAAGAAAAGTGCCAAACCAACAATTAATGCTCGTGTCGAACGGGGGATGTTGGAGCCGACACGACTGCCGAAATTGGCCAATGCTACGCAATGGTTAGATTATTATAATGATATCAACTTTGAAGCCTCTGGTAAAGTACCATTAACGCAGGAAGAAATAAATAAGTACGTGAATAAAGTGGATCCGGATGTGTATCCTAATGTGGATTGGATGCAAGAAATATTTAAGAAAAGAACGTCGAATGAACGTTTGAATGTGAATGTGACCGGAGGTGGAGATTTTATCAAATATTATGTGTCGGGTTCTTACATGAAAGAGAATGGCATCTTTCAGCCTCGTAAAACATCAAACTATGATCCTTCGGTGAACTTTGACAGGATCAATTTCCGATCTAATGTAGATATCAAGCTTTCTCCTTCAACTGAGGTAAACCTAAATCTCTCCAATCAATTTGAAACAAAGAACCGTCTGGGACTAGATTTGGGAACGATGTACGAGACTATCTTGCATACGACACCAGTGGCAATTCCAACGCAATTTTCTAATGGTGCCTATACAATGAGTCCATATTATTTTCTGAATACAACAGGATACTCAAAGGATTTTTGGAATAATGCGCAATCGCTGGTTGGCGTAACGCAAGATTTCTCAGAGTTGATCACACCTGGATTAAGAGCAAATGTCAAATTCTCTTGGGATGCTAAAAATTCGACTTCTTTGGACAGACGTAAAAATCCTATCACTTATTATGTGGATAAGACGAATGCCCGGGATAGTGATGGAAATTTGATTTTGAAAGATAATGGCGCTGGAAGCGATTATTTCACATTAAAGGATTGGCATTCTGGCGAGCGGGCAATCAACTTTGAAAGCTCACTAATGTACGACAGATTGTTTGCGGAGAAGCATCGTTTCGGGGGGCTATTTTTATTCTCTATGCGTGAGCGCACGAATAATTTTCCGGAGAACAATTATATAGCTGCGTTACCTTATCGAAATACCGGAATTGCTTCCCGTCTGACTTATTCGTATAAGGATCGCTATTTTATCGAAGGCAACTTTGGTTATAACGGTTCAGAAAACTTTGCCCCTAAGAAGCGTTTTGGATTCTTTCCGTCCTTGGCGATGGGTTATGTGCTAAGTAATGAGCCATTCTTTGAGTCCTTATTACCCGTGATTAGCTTCTTGAAGATCCGCGGATCCATCGGTAAGATTGGTAGCGATAAAATTGATGGAAAACGTCGGTTTGCTTATAACTCGGAGATGGAAGACCGTGGAGGATATTCATTTGGTATAGGGGGGCAAAAACCATTGACTGGAATTGCCACAGGTTATCCCGGAAATCCATTGGTAGCCTGGGAGAGTGCATTGAAACGAAATATTGGTTTAGAATTGACGCTATTTAATAAATTGACCATTCAGACGGATTATTTCGCTGAGAAGCGCGATGGGATTTATATCCCACAGGAGAGTGTGCCTTCTGTTGTTGGGGTAAATGTGAAACCTTTAGTAAATATTGGTCAAATGGAGAATAGGGGTATAGAAGGATCATTGGAATTTAATCACCATCAGGGAGATTTCGGCCTTCAGATTCGTGGGAATATCACCTATAATCGTAATAAAAAGTTATTTGATGATAAACCTGTTCCTGTGTGGGCTTACCAATCGGATATCGGACAACGCTGGGGACAGCAGCGGGGCTTGATAGCGCTGGGCTTATTCCAGTCCGAAGAGGAAATAGCACACAGTCCGGTACAGAAATACGGAGATGGTCCGCACCCGGGAGATCTCAAGTATCGAGACATTAATGGAGATGGACAGATAACCGAGCAGGACAAGGTCGCTATAGGTGATACTGATATGCCACAGTTGACCTATGGATTTGGAACGAGTGTATCCTGGAGAGGATTTGATATTGCCGCATTTTTTCATGGTGTGGGTGAGATTACGCGAATTATTGCCGGAGGGCCCTTGTATGGGCAGACAGGCAATATCTGGAATGCAGGACAAATTTATTTCGATGTCGCAGATCATCGTTGGAGCGCTGATAACCCAAACCCGGACGCTATTTATCCGCGTATGTCTCTCAATATTGCCAATAATTCTCAGGCATCTACATGGTGGCAGCGCGATATGAGCTTTATCCGTTTAAAAAATCTGGAGTTTGGTTATACACTACCTAAACGTTGGATAGAAAAATGGAAAATGTCAACAATGCGTTTTTATGCCCAAGGAGTCAATGTTTTTACGTTCAGTAAATTCAAATTATGGGATCCAGAATTGGAAACGGTCTCGGGAAGTGGTTATCCGCAAATGCGCGTATTTAATATTGGTCTAAGTGTGATATTCTAAACGAAAAAACGATGAAAAAATATATTTACCTCTTGACTTGTCTTTTAGTACCGGTTTTCTTTGGGGCATGCAGTAAGTATTTGGATGTGGATTTGGCAAACCAGAAGACCCTTGATGAAACCTTTCAGAAGCGTACAACAACCGAACGGTATCTCGCGCAAGTATATGGTTACTTGCCCATTGAACATGATCTATTTAATAGTGAGGGGGGGAATGTGCCGCTTAGCGATGAAGCGCTGTTCTCCTGGGTAGCATGGGTACCTTGGCTCAACTTCACAAATGGAGGTTGGGGGGTGACAACAGATGATTATGCGACATGGGTACATAATTATCAAGGCATTAACCAGGCGGCCATTTTTATCAATAATGTTGATAAAAACGTAGAGCTCAATGAATCTACTAAAAGTACGATGAAGGCGGAAGCCAGGTTTTTACGTGCTTATTTTTATTACCTATTGTTAAAACGCTACGGGCCTGTATTTGTTTGGGGTGATCGTGCTGCAGACGATAAGATCGATGCTAAGACAGTGGATCGCATGTCCTTGGAAGCCAACGTTAATTTTATACTCTCGGAATTTGATAAAGCAACTGCTGTATTACCTAAGGAGATTACCGATCAGGCCTGGTATGGTCGCTTGACCAAAGGTGCAGTAATGGCCGCTAAATCAGAGTTATTGTTGTACATGGCACGACCGTTATTTAATGGAGCGAAATTATATGTGGGTTTGAAGAATAGAAATGGTGAATTCCTGTTTCCTCAAACTGTTGATCCTACTAAATGGGAGCTAGCTGCCCAAGCGGCTAAAGATCTCATTAATCTAAATTTATATACCCTGTATCAGGATAATAAAGAGACGAACAACTTTCGTCGTGCGATAAAATCATATATGGGTATTTATTTTGAAAAGTGGAATTCGGAAATTATTTGGGGCCGCTGGTCAGACGATGGCTTTAATTATAATGTTCGTACCGCGCCGCCGCGAGTCGTTACGATGGGCTGGGGTGGATATGCTCCTTCATTGAAATTGGTCGATTCTTATCCAATGGCGAGCTCTGGACGTTATCCAATTACGGGCTACAATAGCAATGGCCAACCTATTATTGATGAAAAATCTGGTTACCAAGAAACTGGATTTACAGATAACTATGTGCATCCATTGGACAATTTTGCTGCCTTTAAAGCACATAACAGTTGTGTGGGACGTGATGCACGTTTTTATGCATCTATTCTGGCGAATGGAATGTACTGGATTAATAGGTTGCATGGCGACAAAAAGGTGACGTTTTTCGATGGAGGAACATCGACCTATACCAAAACTGGCGACTGTGTAAAATCGGGATATCTCTGGCGGAGGATGAGTGACCCAACAAACGATATAGAATCTGGAAACTGGGGACAGTTTGCCTGGCCTTTTTATCGCTTGGCAGAGATATACCTCAATTATGCTGAAGCATGTAATGAAAAGCCAAACCGAAATGAAACTGAGGCCTTGAAATATGTTAATCTCGTTCGCCAACGCAGCGGATTGAATAAATTGGAGGAGGCTTATCCTGAAGTCTTGGGAAATAAAGAATTGCTTCGAGGACTTCTTCGTAAAGAGCGCATGGTAGAAATGGCTTTTGAAGGACATCGCTATCCGGATTTAAGAACATGGATGATTGCAGAACAGGAAATGAATGAACCTTATTACACACGCAATGTTGCAGCGACAACCTATGAGACTTCATGGGAACGCACAAAAGATGTCTTCCCTGGCAAACGGGTATTTCAAGCAAAACACTATTTCTTTCCGATACATCAGCAGCAACTGAGTGAGATGGTCAACATGACGCAAAACTATGGATGGTAGTACTTATTTACTAATACAGAAAATGATGAGAAATTGTATTTCCTATTGTATTTTCCTACTGACATTGGTTTTGATGAATGGATGTCAAAAGGATGATCGAATGAATAATATGGTCGATGACACCATTTATTTCAGAGACTTTAAAGAGAATAAAATAACGGTATTTGACTGGGGAAAGTTTGATTATAATGTAACTGTTGTGAAGGCTGGAATTGGACAGCAGGAAGCAAAGGTCAACTTTAAGATTGACGAAGCTTATCTAGCGGCATATAATGCGCAAGAGGGTACAAACTATAAGTTGCTCCCCCCAGATTGCTATAAAATCGACAATACCGCTTTAGAATTTTCAAAAAAAGACTATTTACATGATATAGCAATTGTTTTTGATAGCGAACGTATAAAAGCGTTGCAGGGAAAGTATAAGGAGTTGTATGTGCTTCCCTGTCGTATTGAAGCTGAAGGATTGCATGCGCTGAAACCTGAAATGGCAACTACATTGCTCATCCCCAACGTTAAAGATCCTTTTTTGGAGTTCACATCGCCAGGACTGCAGCTGGATCAAATCAAATTAAGCCCCACTAGTGCTGAACAAGTTATAGGAGAAGCTACATTGGTGACAAACTATCCTAATCAATGGAATCTTGACTACGAAATTGAAGTAGATCCCATGATTTTGGATGATTACAATGGGACGGTATCAGATGATAAGAAGTTGAAATTACTGCCGAAAGCGGCTTATCAGCTTTTGCCTGCACCTTATAAAATTGCTGAGAAGGAGAATAAAGCGAGTTTCTCATACACCATTCAAAAAAAGGGACTTATTGATGGATCAACCAATTTATTCGGAGAATATGCTTTGCCTTTACGGATTAAGTCTGTTTCAAAAAATAGTATTAACCCCGTTGCTTCGACAATATTAGTTCCTGTTTCATTTCAGCCGCCGGATATTCCACGTAGTGGCTGGAAGGTCATCGCTGCTTCTTCCGAATGGATTGGCGGTGGTGAAAAGGAAAATATACTGGACGGAAACCCAGATACTTTCTGGCATAACATATGGATGGGCGGAGAACCACCGTTGCCACATTACGTGATTATAGATTTTGGCAAAGAATATAATGTGATGATGATTGAATTGACAAGGCGACTTTGGAATAATGATTTAAAAGTTGTTGAGTTTTCGGCTAGTAATGATAATAAAACATATGTTCCATTAGGAAAGATTGATTTTGGAACAAATAGTCCCAAATCAACGTTGGCCGTTAATGTTCCGACAACAAAAGCCCGTTATTTAAAATGTACAGTAACAGCAAGTAATCGTCCTCCTTCATCCGCTATAGCAGAAGTATATGTTAAAGGACTATAAAATGCATCCGAGATTAGACATAATACAACTTCAAGTATAGTCTAGCTTGCAATCTGGTAGAGCTGAAAGTCACTCCATTTTCCGGAGTGACTTTTTTACTTTTTTAATATTTGTTCTTATTTGATACTTTTGCGCTGAATTAGGTGATGCTGAATGGCCTAAGCCGGAAGTTTCGACTTCCCTAGTATATTTATTTGTCAAGCAGCTATCCTTTATACCGAGCTATATTACTACATTATAATGAATAACTTTTTAGAACTCAATAAGCATAAATTCTTCTTAGCATTCAAGATATTATCGTTAAGTTTTACCGTACTCTTTGTTATCCTTCCCATGGCAATTTCTATTGCGAATGGAGATTATCCTACCTGGACTCTTTTCATCAGCGTTTTTCTGTTAGGGTCCGTTATATTCCCTCTTTTCTTAGTCGGAATGACTTACTTGACCTGGCTGAATAAAATATGGGTTAAGAAGAAAGCACTTAATATACAGCCATTCGATGAATTGGATCGGATAGGATTTGCTACAGCCTATATTAATGAAAAATCGAAATGGAATTTTACCGAAGAAATCAAAGAGATTGTAATTGATGGTTATCGAATACAGTTCAATGTAATCATGGGATTTCCGAGTAATATTGAATTTAGGGCTTTAGTTAAGCATCCAAAAGTAGAAAGAGAACGCTTTATGGCTTTCGTGGCAAGTTCCAAGCAGGATAGAATATATTTAGACATTGATTCATTAATTAAAGTTTACTCGCCTAAAAAGGTAGACAATTTGACGATCGAACAATTAAAAGCTGAACTGATACAATTTGCACAGGTAATGCGGCTTGAAAATTTTGAACCTTTAGATAGGAAGTAAAACAACTAAGCTGTATGCTTTTGACTACGCTGGTAATAGATTTCTATTGATTTTTTTGAGAGGCAATATGCTTATCAAAGGCATTAAAAAGGTGTAGGCTTTAAATAGAAAAAGCGACTCTTTTGAAGTCGCTTTTTGTAGCCCGTAGGGGAATCGAACCCCTGTTTCAAGAATGAAAATCTTGCGTCCTAACCCCTAGACGAACGGGCCATATCGTTTTCGATGATGCAAATATAGAAGCTTTTTCAAAAAGCGCAAAAAAAAAGTGCTGTTTGGATGCTAATTCATTGAAATTGAGAAAAATTATTTTTTTAAAGGACCTATTCTACAGCGTAGGCGAGCATATATTCATTAAACTTCTCGTAATATACATCATAAATATGTTTATTTTGATCGCTGTCGAGTTCAAGTTTTAATATGCCTTGTGTTTGGTATTCGAATGGTTGTATGGTCATGTTGTTCAAGAAGGAGACCCCCGCATTGCCTTGAAGTTTATAAATCGCTTCTTTGGCGCACCAGCAAGCATAAAGCTGCTCATATCGGCTCTCATCTTGGGCGATGAATGCAAGCTCCGCAGGTTTTAGGAACTTATGTTGGATGCGCTCTACTTTTGTTTTGATGATTTCCATGTCGATACCAACTTCACCTTTTGTACTGATCATAGCTGCTGCATAATCAAATGAGTGTGAAAGTGATATTTTTTGGGGAAAATTAGCGAGATAAGGCTTGCCATTTGCATCCGAAGGACATTCGATATAACGGGATGTGTTCAATAGGGTTCGCAGGAGAACACGTGTGGCAAGCCAATGTAACCGTCTTTTCCCTTTATTGAAGGACCCTAATTTTGCTTTTTCACGTTCATCCAATTGAAGTTTCGACAGTAAATCGTCGTCCGATTCCTCAATTCGCCAAATTGCAAATTTGGTTTGATTATCAATTTCACGTAGATACACTAGACTCATACCCAAATTTAAAAAACAAATCCCAGATTTTTGTTTGGAAAAATGAAGTAAAATTAGTGGGAGAACTGTATTTTTGAATTTGTATAGCATTGCCTGACGCTTTTGCTATTTTGATACACATGATTTTATCTGATAAAAGAATTCTCGAAGAGATTGAAAATGGCAGTATTGTCATTCAACCATTTGATCGTAAATGTTTGGGAACAAATTCCTACGATGTGCATTTGGGGAAATATTTGGCAACGTATGCAGACCGTGTCCTTGATGCCAAGAAACACAATGAAATTCAGCATTTTGAAATCCCGGAAGAAGGGTTTGTATTGGAACCCAATACCCTTTATTTAGGCGTTACGCAAGAGTATACCGAAACGCATAAGCATGTTCCTTTTTTAGAAGGCAAATCGAGTACTGGTCGCTTAGGGATAGATATCCATGCAACTGCAGGAAAGGGTGATGTCGGTTTCTGTAATACCTGGACCTTGGAAATTTCGGTTGCCCAACCTGTTCGGGTTTACGCGGGAATGCCTATTGGACAATTGATCTATTTTGCTGTAGAAGGCGATATCGAAACATTTTATAATACCAAAGGTAACGCAAAATACAATGGCAAGACCATCCGCCCGGTGGAATCCATGATGTGGAAGAATAATTTCTGATGCGGAATATGGGATGGATTATTTTAGGGGCTCTATTGATTGTTCTCATCAGTGGAGTACTCTATTATTTTGTTCATCCAATGTTTGGTGGAAGTTTCAAAGGAGCTCGGCTTGAACGTATGAAACAGTCACCAAATTTTAAAAATGGTGTTTTTCATAATCTCGAAGTAACGCCATCGTTGAAAGGCGATGTGAATATGGTCTCTTTGCTGTGGGATTTCCTTTTCAACAAAAATCCCCACTTGAAACCGATCAACGTATTGCCTGCTATGGAATGCGATTTAGCACATCTTCCCGCAGATGACGTTCTGATTTGGTTTGGTCACTCCTCCTACCTGTTGAAGTTAGATGGAAAATTAATATTGGTTGATCCGGTGTTCAGCCCAAATGCTTCTCCTATCCCAGGGAGCAATAAAGCATTTAAGATGTCTGTCGACTATGCGACGATGGTTTTTCCGAAAATTGATTATTTGTTTATCTCTCATGATCATTACGATCATCTGGACTATGAGACTGTTGTGAAATTGAGGGATAAAGTCGGTCGGGTGATTTGTGGTCTTGGCGTGGGGGCGCATTTTGAATCTTGGGGATATAAGTCCGATCAGATCATCGAGGGTGACTGGTACGACCAGATAAAACTGGCGCCCGATTTTCAGGTAACCTTCACACCCGCAAGGCACTTTTCGGGACGAAGATTTACACGGAATAATACCTTGTGGACATCCTTTGTGTTAAAAACTTCCCAGTACACTATTTTCTTGGGTGGAGACAGCGGATATGGTAAGCACTTCAAAAAGATAGGTGACCAGTTCGGTCCATTTGATTTAGCAATCTTGGAAAATGGCCAGTATAACGATGCCTGGCATTATATCCATTCCTTACCTGACGAATGGGCTGCTGAAACGAAGGATCTGAAAGCTCAAGCTATTTTGCCCGTTCATTCTTCTAAGTTCGCGTTGGCTATGCACGACTGGAAAGAGCCAATGGAGAAATTTTACGAGACAGCGAACAAAGAACAGATCACTCTCCTTACGCCAAAAATAGGGGAAATGATCCATTTTAATAGATTAGATACAGTATACGCGCCTTGGTGGCGTGAAGTCAACTAAAGATCTATTTATTTTTTTCCTCAATCCATAAAGACATATATTTTGTGCTCTGCATCGTGTGGTGCAACAATATCTGACTAATAAAGTTTTGTTGGCGGTGCCTGTCAATCTGCACTTTTAACAAAGATAGATTCGTCATAAAGTCGGCCTGATATTTTCGTTTTTCATAACGCTCGTTGATAATACGGATACCATGTTCTTGGGCCGTTTTCCAAAGATCTTCGTTTTCGTAGAGCTCGACAGTCTTTCTGCAGAAAGTTTCGGGATCGTCTTCGATAAAACCATTCCAATCCAAATTACCCTTCATGGCTTCTGCTCCAACTGTCGTGGTGACAGATGGCGTGCCTGTCTGCATAGCGTCGATAAACTTTCCTTTCACACCGGCACCAAATTGAATTGGAGCTACCAGTACACGGTAGTTTTCCATGGTAAGACGAGCAGATTCCGCTCGGCCCTTGATCAGGAAATTCTCCTTAGAGTTGTTTAACTGGAGTACTTTTTGGGTTGCATAGGCTCCATAAATGTGCAATTCTACTTTGGGAAGCATCTTCCGTAATTGGGGCCAGATTTGTGTTTTTAGATATTGAACCGTATGCCAGTTCGGCTCATGGATAAAATTTCCGATAAATAGTAAGTTCTTACGCTCTTCAAAGGGCTTCCATTGATTAATTTCAGTAGAACTGATCTCATGTTCAAGGAAAGGGAGGTAATAGAGGATGTCGGGTGAAATTCGAAATTCTTCAATAAGAATCTTCATTTCGGATTCGGAGATAATCAAGGAGAGGTCACTTCGCAGAATTGAGGCAATTTCCCGTTTAGCGGTATCTGTAAATAACTCTTGAAAGGAGAAATCACCTTTATTTTTGACGGACGCCTGCCTCGCCTGGCGTAAAAAATGCAAGTCTTCCGTGTCGAGTACGCGAAGTGCGTTAGGGCATTGCTGGGCAACGCGCCAACCATATTGCTCCTCCACCATAAAGCGATCAAATACAACAATGTCGGGTTGAAGTTGAATGATAAATTTATCAAAGCTATCGCTATTTAGCACGATTGCTTGCTCATGCACACCCAGTGATTGTAAAGGGGCGCTATAAGGTGATTTAGCCGCCGCTGAGGCAAAAGTAATCTGAGAAAAGCCATTCAAGAATGTGTCAATTAATTGCATCATGCGAAAGCCCGCTGCTGAAGATGTTGGCTCTGGCCACACAAGTCCGATGAACAAAACCTTTTTCTCTTTCATGCAGGAAAATTACTGATTAATGTGAAAAGAATTTACGAAAAATTAACAATTAGTCATTTTCAAACGATTAGCTTTATTTTAGTGTTTATAATATATTTAAAGGTTATTCATCATTAAACGATCATATGGCCAAAACTATTGCTCAACGGATTCGACATTTTTCACCAAAGACCTATTGGAAGGAACTAATAGCTGTTTTGGTTATCTTATTGGCCTTCGTATTTTTTAGAAATGAGCGGAAAGAGCTTGCGGCAATTATTCCGCAGTTGCGCGCGGCTAACCTAACCTGGGTTTCAGTTGGAGTTGGAATTACCATCGTTTATATTGTGCTTCAGGGATTGATGTATGTGCAGAGTTTTAAAGCGATCGGTCTTTCTATTAATCTGAGAATCGCCATTGATCTTTTCCTGAAGAGAAATTTACTCAGTGTGTTTCTCCCAGCGGGTGGGATTAGTTCTTTGGCATATACAACAACGGAGTTGCGGAAAAGAAATTTAAATACGACGCAAATTCACCAAGCAGGGGCGCTGTATGGCTATGTCGGACTACTGACGGTCTTTATGATTGGTGTACCTGTTATATTGTATACGATCTGGCATAATAAAAATTTTGGTGATGCCTGGATCTCATTGGTGGTTTTGGGACTGCTCCTGGCTGTCGTATTTTGGTTCGTTTGGTCTTTTCGAACACACAAAGGCATCTATCGCTGGGTCGAATTAAAGTTTCCTGCTGTAGCCTCTAATATCGATGAAATATTTTCAGGGGAAGTCAAGCTAAAATATTTGTTGGGTACCATGTTAGCGTCCATGGTCGTCGAATGCTGCGGTATTGCCCATGCCTTTGTAAGTATGTATGCTCTTGGTTTGGACCACTCCTTCGAGGCTGCGGCTATTGCCTATACTGTTTCGGTCGTATTGATGATTGTTTCTCCTTTTCTACGGGGCCTTGGGGCTGTAGAGCTGACCATGCTGTATATTTTTAAAGCATACGGTTATTCGCAGGCCGAGGGCTTAGGAATCACGATTCTCTATCGGGCATTCGAATTTTGGCTTCCATTACTCTTGGGGATCCTTGCCTTTGCATGGCGTGGTAAGCAATTGCTGGCACGTATTGGACCAGCGCTGCTTATTTTCTTCTTAGGCGTGGTAAATCTTGTTTCTGTATTGACGCCTCCTTTGGCGGACCGAATGAAACTGGATCGTTTTTATTTACCGCTAGAAGCAATTCATGCTTCTAAATTTATGGTATTGGTTTTGGGCTTAGGACTATTGGTTACTTCAGCCTACTTGATTAAAGGTTTCCGTATTGCGTTCTGGATCGCCGTGGTGTTTAGTGCTTTGTCGCTGTTTGGCCATGTATTTAAAGCGTTAGATTATGAAGAAGCTTCGGCTGCTTTATTGACCTTGATTTTATTGGCAATGAGCTATAAACAATATCGCATCAAGAGTAATATTCGTTGGGTAAGAATTGGGTTTATCACATTTTTTGTTGCTCTGATAGCGATATGCCTGTTTGATGTGTTGAGTTTTTACTTCATTGATAAGCAACATTTCGGGCTAGACTTTACATGGGGACAATCAATATATCATACGGCACGGAGTTTTCTGTTGTTTGCAGATGATGAATTGATGCCACAAACAGCTTTTGGTCAAGAATTTTTGCGCATCACCCAAGTTTTGGGGCTATTTTGTTGGTTCTTATTGATCTACGCACTTGCACGTCCTCGGCTGATTGATGACGAAGATTCGAGTAGCTCCGAAATGGAGCATGCAGAACAATTACTAATTGAGTTTGGACAGTCTCCGATGGACTTCTTTAAATTGGGAAAAGATAAGAGTTTGTTCTTCTCAGAAGTCTCGGAGGGATTTACCGCTTATCGCTTGGCGAATGAATTTGCTATTGTATTGGATGAACCTGTCTGTGAACAGGGAGATAAGGAAGAGCTGGTTCATGAATTTGATCAATACTGTTACGCGAATGGTTTAAAGGCCATTTATTACCGTGTTGATGAAAATAGCTTGGTTCATTTCTCATCCCTTCGTAAACAGAAGATCACCATTGGACAGGAGGCTGTATTAGAATTGGAAACATTCAAGCTAGAAGGAAAAGACCGTAAGTCATTACGTAATGGACTTAATGCAATTCAAAAAAAGGGTTTTACAACAGAAGTGTTGAAAGCACCGCAGGAAAAAGCAATCATAGACCAGTTAAGCTTGATTTCCAATGAATGGTTGAAAGAATTTGACAAAAAGGAAATGGTTTTTTCGCAAGGGATGTTTGATGAAAATGAGCTTATTATGCAAGATATTATTGTATTGAAAAATGAGCAAAATAATATTGTCGCCTTTCTGAATATTATTCCCGATTATGCTAAAGATGAGTGTACTTATGATATGATCCGAAAGTCGCTTGACGCGCCAGGTGGGAGTATGGATGCATTGATTGTTGAGCTTATTACATATGCTAAAGCTAAAAAGTATGTCTATCTAAATTTGGGAATGGTGCCAATGACGGGCTTGGGAGCGACAGATAGTCCCGCTGAAAAGATTATGAAGTTTGCCTCAACACGATTGGGAAACTTTAAACATTACCATAGTCTGCGTGATTTCAAAGAGAAGTATGCGACATTTTGGGAAAATAAATACCTTATATTTGATAACGATTTTGATCTCTTACAACTTCCTGTTGCACTGGTCAAAGTGATGAAACCGAATGAATAGCTTCATGTAGATCTCATACAGATGAAAAAATTAGCCACTTTATTTATAATTGGTAGCATAGCATTTCATGCTTTTGCTCAACAACGTTTGATTGACATGAAATATTGGAATAATAAAGCTGTACTACCTCTGGTTCTCTATCTGAGTGGAGATGGTGGATTTAATTCATTCTCTAACAAGCTTTGTGAGCTGATTGCTGGAGCAGGATATACTGTCGCAGCTCTTGATTCAAAAAATTATTTCTGGAAGAAGAAAAGCCCGAATGAGATAGCAGGAGATATTTCTAATACCTTGAAGACTTTGCTATCCTCACGGCAGAATATGCGTCTTTTCATCGTTGGGTATTCATTTGGAGCAGATGCGGTCCCTTTTATTATTAACCGCTTGGATCCAGTTGTTAAAAAAAATGTAAAGAGTGTTGTTCTATTGGAACCATCCGTGTCTACAGATCTGGAGATCCATATAGCTGATATTTTAGGCCGTAGTAATACAAAGCGAAGTCTTGATGTCGTCTCTGAAATCAATCGCATGGATGGAGTCAAAACGGGCGTCATTCTTGGTGATGACGAAGCCGATTTTCCTATACAAAAAATTACACTTAAGAATTTTACAAAAAAATACCTCTCCGGGGGCCATCATTTTAGTGGGAATGCAGACCAGGTAGCGAAGAATACGATCGCTCTCTTCTAATTGGGCGGGGTTATTGTCTGCTAGCTTTCCTTTATGGTGGTTATACAGTAGCGATAGGCCTTTTACCTTGTCAAAATCGGTGAAAGCTCTGAAGCTAATCAGATTTCTTGTCCTACATCAATTTAATTAAATGAAGAAGGTCTTAATTTTGATTTAGAATTTAAATAGACAATTATGGAATTAGGAATAGGAATGTTTGGTGACTCGAGGATAGATCCTGTTACAGGTCAAATCCAGGCAGCACAAGATAGAATGAAAGAAATTATTGAAGAGATCAAGCTTATGGATCAAGTAGGATTGGATTTCTTTGGAATCGGGGAACATCACCGGGCAGATTATGCGGTTGCAGCACCCGAAATTGTCTTGGCAGCGGCTTCTACAGTTACCAAAAATATTAAATTGGGTAGTGCAGTTTCGGTATTGAGTTCTGCGGACCCTGTTAAATTATTTCAGGATTTTGCGGCAGTCGATCTTTTATCCGATGGACGTGCTGAGCTGATGGCTGGAAGAGGATCCTTCATTGAATCTTTCCCTTTATTTGGTTATGATCTGAAAGATTATTCCGAATTATTTGAAGAGAAACTTGAGCTTTTGCTACGATTGAACAAGCAAAATCCGATCACTTGGCGAGGAAATTTTAGAGCTCCGCTAATCAATCAAGAAGTCTTCCCACGGCCTAAAAATGGATCACTGCCAATTTGGGTTGCCGTAGGAGGTACAACATCTTCTGTTATCCGTGCAGGAAAACTAGGTTTACCAGTGATGTTTGCTATCATCGGTGGCATGTACGAAAGCTTCGACCACTTATTTGATATGTACCGCCAAGCTTATGAAGACAATGGGCATGATATGGCTAATTTTCAAGTTGGAGTGCACATGCATGCCTTCTTTGGTGACAATAGTACCCAAATAGCAGATTATTATTATCCTGTTTACTCTTCTCAAATGGATCGCATAGGGGCGAGCCGTGGATGGCCTCCATACCAACGTACACAATATGACTTTGGGCGTTCTTCAAGGGGTCACCTTATTGTTGGGGATGCTGCCTATGCCGTAGATAAAATTTTGCAAATACAGGAGAAATTCGGATTGACACGTTTCTCTGCACACATGGATGTGGGCGCCCCTGGACATAAAGAGATGCTCCGTTCTATTGAGATTTTTGGCGAAAAAATAGCACCTGAAATTCGAAAGGCTCTTCATAAAGATGCCTAAAGAGCTATTATCATTTTTTTAACGCTGAGATATTCGCTACCTTTGTGGCGTAAATCATTTTAGAGAGTAAGATGCTTGGATTAAAGTTGTTGACAGATCCGCGATGGGCAAACATCGCAGAAGGAAATTTAGAAGAAATTTTGACTGATCATGCCTGGTGTGAGCAAAAGGCTGCTTCAAATGCAATATCATTAATCACAAACAACTCAGAATACGAAGATTTAGTGCATGAACTGACAGCAATTGCTATCGAAGAGATGGAACATTTTAAGATGGTTATTGATATCATCAAAGAACGTGGCTATACCTTGGGTCGTGAAAGAAAAGATGATTATGTTGGCCAATTGATGAAATTCTCTAAAAAAGATGGCAGTAGAAATATGGCTTTTATTGACCGTTTATTATTCGCGGCGATGATCGAAGCCCGAAGCTGCGAACGTTTTAGAGTGCTCTCGCAAAATATTCAAGATAAAGATCTTGCGAAGTTTTACCATGATTTAATGGTATCTGAGGCAAATCATTATACAACATTTTTAAATTTTGCACGCAAATATACCGTAGACGTCGACGTAGAAAAGCGTTGGAAGGAGTGGTTGGATTTTGAAGGGAAGTTAATTCAGTCGTACGGAAGTAAAGAAGCCATTCATGGCTAATTGGATCTCGCTCCTACCTATTTTAAAACACATACATAACAGTTGTCCCGTTCTATTTCTTAGAACGGGATTTTTTGTCACTTATTTATTCTTATCTTTGTACCGTGATTGAAAAAAGTAAAATAATAGATATCAGGAGTTTGTCTTTGGATCAGATCAAAGATCAACTTACAGCGTTGGGGGAGCAGGGCTTTCGTGCGAAGCAGATTTATGAATGGATCTGGGTAAAGTCCTGTGTAGATTTTGATGAGATGAGCAATTTAAGTAAGCCCCTTCGTGAGAAGCTGAAAGCGAATTTTACGATCAATGCAGTTACAGTTAAAGAATCTCAGATCAGCTCAGATAAAACAATTAAGAGTAGTTTTTGGCTGTATGACAATAATATCATTGAGGGGGTATTGATCCCTGCTCCGGAGCGAATGACAGCCTGTGTAAGTTCACAAGTGGGTTGTAGCTTGACCTGTAAGTTCTGTGCAACAGGCTATATGGACCGTAAAAGGAACCTCAATGCCGATGAGATCTATGATCAAGTCGTTCTGATCAGCAAGCAAGCCGAAGAGAATTATGGGCAGCCACTGACAAATATCGTTTATATGGGGATGGGTGAGCCTTTGCTGAACTATGCCAATATGATGAAGTCGGTTGAGCGCATTACGGCTCCCGATGGATTAAATATGGCTGCCAAGCGGATCACTGTTTCCACTGCTGGCATCGCAAAAATGATTAAGAAATTGGGTGATGATCAGGTGCGTTTTAATCTTGCACTTTCTTTGCACGCTGCAAATGATAAAAAGCGGAATGAAATTATGCCTATCAATGAGCAGAACTCACTAAAAGCTCTGGCAGAAGCCCTCAAGTATTTTTATGCAAAGACAAAAAGTCCAATTACATTTGAATATATTGTCTTTAACAATTTCAATGACGAATTGGAGGATGCTAAAGAACTTGCCAAGTTCTGTAAACACGTTCCTTGTAAGGTCAACCTGATTGAATATAATCCTATCGCACTGGCCGATTTCTTGAATGCTGAAGCAGATAAAATCGAGGTATTTGCAAATTATCTAAAAAGTCAAGGTATAATCACGAATGTGAGACGTAGCCGTGGTAAAGATATCGATGCAGCCTGCGGACAATTAGCAATCAAGGATGAGAAAAAGGAGGAATCCGAGGCATAATCTGAAGGATAGTTCCTATCTTTAATAGGGGAATTAACCAGATGAAATCCGAATTAAATAAACTTTTTAGCGATTTTGTATCCATCTTTTTTCCAAGAGAATGTGGCTGTTGTGGCTGTGTGCTAAAATATCAGGAAAAGTTTATTTGTATAGCATGCGATTTCCACTTGCCTTATACTAACTTTCACGAATATTCAGATAACGATACCGCAAGACAGCTTTGGGGGAAAGCTCCAGTGGAAGAGGCCTGTTCTTTTTTGTTAATGCAAAAGGATAGCCGTGTAGAGCACCTCATTTATCAGATTAAATACAATAATCAACCCTTTCTTGCGGAATATTTTGGTTATCTATACGGCTTAAAATTAATAGAAGTAAAGGCCTATCAGGATATCGATTGTATTGTTCCTGTGCCATTACATAAGAGCAAACTCCGAAAAAGAGGTTATAATCAATCCACTTACTTTGGGAGAGGTTTGTCCAGAGCGATGGAAATCCCGTTGCGTGAAGATATTTTGGTAAGAAAGAAAGCGACAATTAGCCAAACAGGTAAGGGACGACTCGACCGTTACGAAAATGTAAGTGATATTTTCGATTGTCAGGCCACTGGGGTGCCGGCCAATGTACACATTCTATTGGTGGACGATGTGTTAACAACAGGCGCTACGATTGTTTCCGCGGCATTAACACTCTTAGATGCTGTTGACTGTCGGGTATCTATTGCTACTTTAGCAAGGGCCTAGGCCCAATCTGGCCCATAGCGTATGGGTTATTTAAAAATAATAAGGAATAAAATTCACAGCCCGGAAGAACGCGTTCAGATAATTTAAAGCGAATTCTTATAATTTAAGTAGCTAATTATATAGACCCAATATATAGATCTGGTAAAGCACTCAATGATAACGAAATCGTCAAAACTAAATCAACCCGGTATTTACAACCTTCGGTTGACATAGTTTAGTAGATAGGCAAACCCGGCCATCCCTATTCCGATGCTGTCGGCAAATAAATCCCACCAATCACCGCTCCGATAAGTAAAAATATAAAGCTGAAGTAATTCTGTCAGTCCAGCAAATAAAAATCCGAGGATAGATACGATAAAAATCGGAAGCCAGCGGGTTGGTTTACCGCTGAATTGCTGGATAACACCATTGTAAAGCAGCGTACAGAAAACAAAAAACATCCCACAATGGACTAATTTGTCCATACCTGGATATGCGGGAACTGCGTCAAAATTGTTACCCGGGAGTGTGCATAAAATAATAACTATTATGGCCCAAATAAAACACCACTTATAGTCTAATAAGATTTTAATCATGGCGTTAAATATCCAAAAATTTCCTGATAGAAATAAAAATATTATGAATTTAAAAATTATTCACTTGTAAATCAGTGATTTAATAAAATTGTTTTGTTTTGTATGGTACTATGTATTGCATGGTACCATAAAATACATATATCTTTGTATTGTTATGATAGCTGAAAATACACAAATCCAAATGAGGAAGGGGATACTTGAATATTGTATCCTATCCATAATTTCTCGAGGAGAAATTTATGCCTCCGATATTATCAGCGAACTGAAGAAAGCTCAATTATTGGTTGTGGAAGGAACCTTATATCCGCTTTTAACACGTCTAAAAAACAATGGCCTGTTAAGCTATATATGGAAGGAGTCGACTTCAGGTCCGCCTAGAAAATATTATGAAATTACCCAAGAAGGGTTAGAAGTCCTTTCGCGACTAGATGTTACCTGGAATGAGCTCGTGTTTGCTGTAAACACGTCATTGGTGGGTAGGAACAATGATTCAACTAAACCAGTTAAAGACAATAACGATGAATAAGACAATAATTATCAACATAAATAGTATCGTCTTCCATATTGAAGAGGATGCTTATGAGGTGCTTCGCTCCTACATGATTGATATAAAGAAGCACTTTGGACAATCGGAAGATAGTCGGGAGATTTTAGAGGACATCGAAAATCGTATTTCTGAAATGTTTACCGAAAAGATTCAGGCGGGCAGCAAAGAAGTTCTGAATATGGACGATGTTAATGCTGTTATAGAGCAAATGGGGAGTGTAAGTGATTTTGAATCTGAGGATCAGGATGGTTATGCATCTTTTCAGCGCCAGCCAAATGCAGACGGCTTTAAAGTAGGGAAGAAGCTGATGCGTGACCCTGATGACAAAGTTTTCAGTGGAGTATGTAGTGGACTGGGACATTTTTTTGGCATTGAGGCCAAATGGGTGCGCTTACTCTTTGCTTTATTTGTTGTGATCGGTGGATCGGGTGTATTGGTCTATGTCATCCTGTGGATCGTCATGCCGCTCGCTGTAACTCGTGCAGATAAGATGGAAATGCGTGGGGAAGCACCGAATATTCAAAACTTCAAACGTTCGTTCGATGAAGAAATGAGCGGGGTGAGGGATTCATTTTCGAGGGGAATGGATCGTACAGGCGATAGTGTTGCTAAATTATTGCAGGTCTTTGTGAAAGTCATCGGCGTATTCTTTGTTATTATCGTTGGGTTGACGCTCATCGGGTTGATTATTGGACTTATTTTCTTTGCACTGGCTATTGTGAACGTAATTCCTGACGTCATGGACGATTCTGGTCCTTTTTATCTCATGAATCCGAGTGACGTACCTTTTGCTTTGATAGCGGGTTTCCTGGCCATTTTTATCCCTTTTGCTGGATTGTTCTATTTGCTTCTCCGCGTTCTCTTCGAGAAAAAACCAATGAACAATTATTTGACAACCACCTTATTTTTAGTCTGGTTGGCGTCGATAGGCGCAATTATCTACTACGCTACATCGGTAGCAAAGGAATTCAAAGAGTCTAGTACGATTGTTGAAGAGAAGCCGCTGCAAAAACAAGCTGTTTATTACTTAAATGAAAATGATATTCGGGTAATCCGCTTAAAAAATGGTGTAAAAAGCGGTTTGGGTATAAAAAACGAAAACCTCTCTACTTATCTGAGACGTAATATTCGTATCCGTGTCGAACGTATAGACTCCCTACAGGAACCTTATGTACGTTATGAGTATTCGGCCAAAGGAAATTCCTATAAAGTTGCAACAGACAGAGCAGGTAAAATTAATTATGCGTTGAGACAAGATAGTACGTCATTAACATTTGACAATGCGTTCCAGTTGAATGAAGGTGAACTCTATCGGGATCAAGAAGTCAATATTACCTTGTTTCTCCCAGTAGGCACCAAGTTGATCATTAATGATAATTTGGAAGATAAATTAAGGGATATTTCATTTTACGAATGTCGTGACCGTTATAGTGAAGACCTAAGGGATGTAAAAGACGTCGAGTTTGTGGTCACGTCACTCGGGTTGAAATGTGCCTTACCGGCCAAAAAGTCAGATGACAGTGACGAAACAGATGCTGAAGGCAATGAAGTAATCGCAGCTGATACGTCTGTTGTCATCCGCAGGGATACCATTATTAATGTCAAAAAAGATGGAGTTACCATAGAGACAAAAAAGAAATAACATAAACCAAGTCTTCCGCCTTTAGGCGGAAGACAAATTATTGAAGCTGTAACCAATCGAAAATCACTACTGAACCTCGTGTGATAAGCCTATTTAGTGCCATCAAAAGTGAAAGCTATTACACCTATTTATAAACGAATGAAAAGATATTTTTACCTCTTACTCTTAAATTTTTTAATTGCTTCCTTTGCCTATGCGCAAGTGAAAGTTACAGGCAATGTACGGGTGGAAAATAATGTGCCTTTGGCTTCTGCAACTGCTTATCTGATGAAGGCAAAGACAACTGTTATTTTGAAAGCAGTTGTTACAGATGAAAATGGAGAATACCAGTTTTCGGATATCCAAACTGGAAGTTATTATGTCGACGTCAAAATGGTTGGGTATACGGCCAATAAGAGCAGCGTTTTTGATATCAGTAAATCAGATTACAAGCTCCCAACGATCCTGCTGAACGCGGACACACGAAAATTGCAGGAGGTCGCCGTAGAGGGTAAGCGGCCGATGGTTGAAAGCAAGCCTGGTAAACTGGTTTTAAATGTCGAAAACTCTCCCTTGGCCGCAGGGAATAATGCCTTAGATATTGTACAGCGGGCCCCTGGAGTGAGTTTAGATAACAATAATAACCTACAGTTGATGGGTCAATCTGGTGTATCAGTGACCATCGATGGTCGGCAGACCTATATGTCGGGTGAACAGTTGGTGAATTTTTTGAAAAGTACGGATGGTAACCAGATTAAGTCCGTTGAAGTTATCACCACCCGGGCAGCAAAAGATGACGCAGAGGGGGCTGTGGGGACTATAAATATTGTCCTCAAGAAAAATCGGATGGAAGGATTTAACGGAACCTTTAACATGACGGCAGGGCGGGGAGAAAAATTCAGAGGGAATAGCTCCTTATCCTTAAATTATAAAAAGAATAATACGACAGTATTTGGATCGTATGCATATTCGAATGAGAAAAGTCACCGGAAGCTCCTGCTTGATCGTGTTATTCAGAATAAAGGGGAAAAGACCTATTTTAAACAAAGGTCGATATTGGATGAAAAGGAACAGAATCATTCCTATCGCTTCGGTGTTGAGCAAAGGACATCAGCCAGAAATACGTTAACCGTGCAGTTTAATGGTTCGAATAATATCGAATACAATGATAACGATAGTAAGACCAATGTAGGAAAGTCTTTTACAACATTGGATTCGCTTTTGATTTCGACATCGCAATTCAAAGAGTTATTTGATCGGTACTCTGCTAATTTAAACAATGAGTTTAGAATTGATTCTAACGGCAGAAAACTTACCGTTGATCTGGATTGGAGTAAATTCAAAAGCAGCAAACGGGTAGGGTATAATAACCAATATTTTGATGGTCAGATGGATGCGATTACTCCTGAGGAGATCCAACGTAGTAGAATGCCCATCGGAATCGATATCTATGTCGCCAAATTGGATTATGAACAACCGCTGTCTAAGGTTTCCAAGCTTGAGATGGGGGCTAAATATTCTAATGTTACGTCGGATAACGACTTAACCTTTGAAGATTTTTTGAACAATTCTTGGATTAATAATGAAAAAC
Organism: Sphingobacterium sp. 18053; assembly: GCF_902706145.1. Classification (NCBI taxonomy): domain Bacteria; kingdom Pseudomonadati; phylum Bacteroidota; class Sphingobacteriia; order Sphingobacteriales; family Sphingobacteriaceae; genus Sphingobacterium; species Sphingobacterium sp. 18053. The sequence continues at coordinate 650,303 of NZ_CACSJW010000002.1, read as the reverse complement.
GTACGAATCATTTTGTGTATAAGGAGCAGATTGCCGCTGGATATATAGACTATAATAATACGATAGGAAAATGGGGCCTGAAGGTCGGTGCGAGAGGAGAATATACGTTTTCTGATGGAAACTCATTGACCTTAAATAAGCAGGTGAAGCGGAACTACTTTAAACTTTTTCCGAATGCAAATCTGACATATACCCTCGATGAGAATCATATTCTTTCCTTAGGTTATGCAAGGAAAATCACCCGTCCCAATTACCGACAGTTGAATCCTTTTGATTATTTCATTGATAAACTAACCTTCGAACGTGGCAACCCTTATCTGAATCCGCAATTCTCCAATGAATTCACCCTAAATTATACGTTGATGCAACGTTACAATGTGACATTGGGAATTAACGATGTACGGGATGCGATTGTAGAGAGTATGGGGCAAGATTCAGTACTGAAACAAACTTGGGTTATACGTGAAAATTTAGGTAAAAATTTGACTGCTTATCTGAATCTGAACATCCCTATAACGGTATCCAAGATTTGGAGCATGAATAACAATATTACAGGCATCCATTTTAACTTTGATGGCATGGTGGGTGGTCATCCGCTGAAAAGGAAGTCATTTCTTTTGCAGGCTACATCGATGCACAATTTAAAATTGGCGAAAAGTCTGTCGGCTAATGTCAATTTGAGGTATTTCTCTCCTTTCAAATATAATGTATACGATATGAAGGCCCGCTGGGATATGGAGCTTGGAGCGACAAAGACATTTAAAGATCAACGTAGTTCTTTGAAACTGGCGGTGAGCGATTTGTTTAATACAGGGAATCAGAATCTGAAAACCAATTTCGGCGATTTCGACTCCAGTATCAGGCAATACCAAGATCGTCGTGTGGTTCGATTGACCTATTCGTATAAATTCGGAAATTTAAAAAATAACTATCGTAAGAAAGATACAAGTAACGAGGAGAAGGAAAGAGCGCAATAGCTACGCACCATTATGTCGTTTCAAAAAGCCGTAGGAAAATTTTTTCTTACGGCTTTTTATTTAGTCATTGAAGACTAACTCAGTAGGTAATACACGCGTTTCAAATTCTGTAATCGGATATTTGGCTTCTATTAATTTGATAAGAAGTTCCGTAGCGATTTTCCCCATTTCGAAAGCAGGTTGCCTTATGGCAGTTACTTTAGATGAGAATAGTTCGACAACATTAGAGTTTGTAAATCCAGCGATAGCAATATCGTTACAGGCTTCAAAATTTCTTTTTTTCATGACATGGAGATATCCTGTCGTTAACTTATCGCCAGAAATAAAAATAGCATCAAAACCAATGCGGATAAGCTCTTCAATTGCATTTTCGATTTCTTCCAAATGTAGCCCCCCATATTGGCAGTATTTAACCAGATCTGGATCGAAATCAATATGATTAGCCATCAGTGCCTTTTTGTACCCCATTAGTCGGTCCTTTGTTATGGACAATGATTTAGAATTTGTAAGGTGTGCAATTTTCTTCTTTCCTAGTTTTATGAGGTGCTGGGTTGCATCGTAGGCTCCCTGTTGGTTGTTTACGACAACTTTATAGGTATTAAACTGTTGTGGTATTCTATCGAAAAATACAATTGGAAATCCACGTTCTTTTAATTGGTAGAGATAAGAAATGTCCTCGGTTTCAGAGGATAACGCTATCAATAACCCATCTATGCCTCTGGATGTTAGATACTCAACATTCAGCCTTTCCCTTTCTGAAGACTCATGTGTCTGTGAGATAATGATATGAAAGTTCTTGTCATAGGCAATAGACTCGACACCGTTTATGACTTGGGAGAAAAAATTATTGGCTATTTCACTGACAATGATACCAAGAGAGTGGCTTCGACGTTCCTTTAAACTCCTTGCAATGGGATTAGCGCGATAATTGATCTTTTCGGCATACTCCAACACAATCTTTTTTGTTTCAGGACTTATTTCATAACTATCTCTTAGTGCTCTGGAGATTGTGGACGTTGATAAGTTAAGTGCTTTAGCAATATCTTTGATTGTATAGTTTTCGAATCTCATAATTGGCAAAATAGAACATAATATTAATCAAAAAAAATTACAAAACCTAATAGGCTCCCCTATGCAAACGTTGCCGGCAACGTTTGCGTAACTTTAGTCCTGATACTTGCACCAACAAGTGAAATATACTTTGTAAACTTGGTTATATGATGATTGGTTAAATTCCTCTGTATTTCCAGCGAGGGTGATTTAATCATTTTAATTGAATACCTAAAATATGAGTAAAGCCTTAGTAGTATCTACTGCTATTTGTGCTTCTTTATCCACATTAAATGTGCATGTTCAAACCCAAAAAGTCCAAGTAACTGTCGTTGATAGCGATCAAAAGGAATTAATGGGGGGAGTGTAACTGTGACAGGAGCAGGAGTGATTTTTAATGCTCCCGTTTGTTCTCCTCTATAAGCAGGGTAGGTTTAATAGGATTTTAAGTAAAATGAATACAACTCGCCTTCTGGATGTTGAAGGCAGGTGTTTTTTAGATATACCCAATGAAGAAAATCGGTACACTTATTTCGGGCTTTGTGATGGTAATTTTTCTCCTCGCTTTACAGCAGGAACAAACCCTCACAATTTATATAATTGGCGACTCAACAGCTGCAAATAAAGATAAGCGCACCTTTCCTGAAACTGGTTGGGGAATGGCTTTTGCAAAGATGTTTAATCAACAAGTGAGGATCGATAATCGCGCATTAAATGGCCGCAGTTCTAAATCCTTTAAACAAGATTCGGGCAAGGACGGGAGTACTATTAATCATTGGGAACCTATTTTTGAAAACCTCCGTCGCGGAGATTATGTTTTTATCCAGTTTGGACATAATGACGAAAAAGTCGATAAACCCAATGTAGGAACTTCGTTGGGAGAGTTTGAACAGAATTTGACTTTCTATATCAATCAGACAAAGGAGAAAGGGGGGATTCCAATTCTTTTGACACCGATAGCGCGACGTAAATTTGAAAATGGTGTTCTCATCAAAACCCATGGGCAGTATCCGGCTGTTATCCGCAAGATTGCTCGAAATATGCAATTACCTTGTATTGACATGGAAGATCAGACAACAGTACTTGTCAGGTCTTACGGAGAAGATGGAAGTAAGAAATTGTTTTTACATGTAGACAGTGGCGATATGAATTATCCACAGGGAAAGAAAGATGATACCCATTTGAATACCTTTGGTGCCAATGAAGTGGCAAGGCTGGTTGCCAAAGGGATTTGTGAATTGCAGTTACCTATTCAAAAAAATCTGATGCTGAAGTAACTTTAGGATGCTATAAAATCAGAAGGAAGCATACACCTAACACAATTTGATTGACAGGGGAAGGGCTGTCGTAAAAAGGATGGAGTTGATCTGAAAATGTACTTGGAAAATTTCTGAAAAAATGGATTTAAAAACAAGCGACACCGAAATGATCGATGTCGCTTGTTCATATCAGCCGTATACTAGAAAATGTATTTCGTGCTTAAGAAATTTGATTCATTTTCACTCACGATTTCGTTTAACAATTTCTTGTTTTCCTCGGTGAACTTTGTGGCCACTAGAGAACGTATGGAGAATGAGCGCAAAGCATCAACTACTGACAACGTTCCTTCAGCACTGTCCTTTCTACCTGTGAAAGGGAAAGTATCCGGACCGCGTTGGCATTGACAATTGATGTTTACACGGCTAACTTGATTGACAAGTGGATCAATAAGCGATGAAACAACAGCTGCGTTATTACTAAAAATACTTACTTGTTGTCCGTGTGAAGATCCGATTAAGTACTCGATAGGTTCTTCAAGGTCGTCAAAAGGAACAACAGGGATAACTGGGCCAAATTGTTCCTCTCTATAAAGTTTCATCTGTGAATTGACAGGGTAAACAATTGCCGGATAGAAGAACGATTCTGCAACTTGACCACCATTTTCATTGACTACTTTTGCACCATATGCTTTTGCATCTTCAATGCATTCAGTTAAATAAGCTGGTTTATTGACTTCTGGAAGCGGAGTCAAAGATACCCCCTTTTCCCAAGGCATTCCATATTTCAATTTTGCGACTTCAGCAGAGAGACGTTTTAGGAACTCCTGTGCTAAGCTGCGATGTACATAGATAATTTTTAATGCTGTACAACGCTGGCCATTGAAAGAGAGTGAACCCAGTACGGTTTCAGAAACCGCGAGGTTCAAATCTGCATCTTTTGTAATAATTGCTGCGTTTTTTGCGTCCAAGCCAAGAATAGCGCGAAGGCGATTCACTTTTGGATGCAATTTTTTAAGTTCATCAGCAACACGGCTTGAACCGATTAACGTCAAGACATTGATCTTTCCCGATTGCATTAGGCTAGGGACAATCTTGTTGCCACGGCCATAGATTGTATTGACAACACCTTTTGGGAAACTCGTTCTGAAAGCTTCTAATAAAGGATAATGTAATAACGTACCATGTTTAGGTGGTTTGAATAACATGGTATTTCCCATGATCAATGCTGGAATCAAAGTCGTGAATGTCTCATTCAATGGATAATTGAATGGGCCCATACAAAGGACGACGCCTAATGGAGATCTTCTGATTTGGGCAACGATACCTTGTTCGATTTGAAAACGCGAAGAATCGCGGTCTATATCTTTCAATGCATCGATCGTTGCATAGATGTATTCCACTGTGCGATCAAACTCTTTTACTGAGTCTGCATAGGATTTGCCAATTTCCCACATAATAAGCTTGACAACAATGTCCTTTTTGGCAATCATCTTTTGCGTGAAATTTTCAACACAAGTAATACGATCGGCAACGCTCATTGTCGGCCATTCTCCACGGCCATTGTCGTATGCTTTTACAGCAGCGTCTAAGGCTTCCATGGACTCTTTTTCAGTACAAACAGGGAAACTACCGATGCGCTTACGTTTCAAGCCATCCTTAGTCTTCACACAAATAGGTGAAAAAACTTCGTTTACTTGACCCGTCCAAGAAATCATTTCTCCATTGGAAAGGAACTCTCTTTGATCGACCTGTTCGTCGAGCGTAAATTCTGCGGGAATGTCTTTCTCCTCGTAGAAGATACCTTCTAAGTTTAAGCTCATTGTTTTAAAAAATGGTTTAGATTGATATTTATAAAGATATTGCTAATGTAATATAAATTTCGCAATATATGTTAATTTTTTATTAAAATAAGTTTAGGAACTAGGGTTTTCATTATCACCCATGCAATTAAATATGCGATCGCACAGAAAGAGAAGATAATAAAATATCCAGCTTCTTCGCCTTTGAATCCCATAAAAGTCATTTGTGTTTCTTTTGCATAATCAAATAACCATCCTGACGTCTTGTTGATAATAAAGGCTCCAATACCTCCTGCAAGCCCTCCAATCCCTGTAACAGTTGCAATGGAGCGTTTTGGGAATGAGTCTCCAATGGTCGAAAAGATATTGGCGGACCAGGACTGATGTGCGGCTCCGGCGAAACCGATCAGAATGACAGGTATCCAATAGGAGAGATGCCCCAAGGGCTGAGCGAAAAGAACAACCAATGGTACAAAAGCAAATAACAGCATGGCTTTCATGCGGCCTTCATAGGCATTCATACCCTTTTTCTCTACAAAGTAGGTCGGTAGCCATCCACCATAAATAGATAACATAGTAATTGCATAGAGCACAAAAATTGCGAGCTGCCCTTCTGTATCCGATGATTTTATGTCGTAGACGGCAGAAAGATAAGCTGGCATCCAGAACAAGAAAAACCACCAGACTCCGTCGGTCATAAATTTTCCAAAGGCGAATGCCCAGGTTTGCTTATATTTTAAGCATTCAGATATGGTTGTTCTTGGAAGTTTCGTATCGACCGTATGTGCGGACTGCTGTTCATGGTCATCTTGATTGATATATGCCAATTCTGCCGCATTGACTTTTGGATTTTCATGTGGCTTTTTATAGAGAAAAATCCAGAAACCCATCCAAACGAAGCCTAATGCACCTATGATGATGAAAGACATTTCCCAACCCCAATGTGCGGCGATTACAGGAATGGTCAAGGGTGCAGCCAGGGCACCAATAGTTGCGCCCGAGTTGAAGATACTTGTTGAGAGCGCCCGGTCTTTTTTTGGAAAATATTCGGCTGTGGCTTTGATCGCGGCAGGAAAATTCCCCGCCTCTCCAACAGCGAGAACAAAGCGGGCAAAGATAAATAGGTTGACACTAACGCTAATGATTAAGCCTGCATTATTCACATGAGAAATTGCCTCTTTTGCGCCTTCGAAACCGACGAACCATTCGCCGGCAACAATTCCTGAGGTCGCTATACCACAGAAAGCATGTAATATGGCACCAATTGACCAGATTCCAATTGCCCATAGAAAACCTTTTTTTGTGTCCATCCAATCCACAAAGCGACCTGCAAATAGCATACTAATGGCGTAAAAGATCGAAAATAGTGCTGTAATATTACCATAGTCTGTATTTGTCCAATGAAACTCAGGACTAATAAAATCTTTCCAGGTCAAGGACAGCACCTGCCGATCCAGGTAATTGATTGTGGTAGCAAAAAATAGTAGAGAGCATATCACCCAACGGTAATTACTCTTTTTCTCCGTGTTAATCATAATGGGTTTAATAGTTTATTTTTTTAGTGTACGTGTCTGTTTCCTGCTGTCAAAAAGTGCCCCTCAGCATGACTTTTTTGAAGTCACTATATGAAGACGTTTATCGTGCTTTTGAGACAAATTCAAGTGCTTTTTTAGTGTTTTCGAATAAATTGCTTGTGTCTTTAGGGTCAATTAACTTGCTGCCCATGCCTACTGCGCAAACCCCGGATTTGAACCAGGCTTTTAAATTCTCCATTTCGATTTCTACGCCCCCCGTCGGCATAAATTTCTGTCCTTTAAAGAGATCTCTTATCGACGACATAAATGCCGGCCCCAGAATATTTGCAGGAAATAATTTTATAAGCGCCGCTTGCTGCTGTTGCGCAGTATAGATTTCTGTCGGTGTCATACATCCTGGAATCCACAACTTATGCTGCTCATGCACAAGAGAGCCAACTAAGGGGTTTACAATGGGAGAAACAATAAAATCTGCACCAATTTGCAGAAATTGTTGCGCTTCTTCAACCGATTTGATGGTGCCAATACCTAAATAGAGATCTTGCATGTCTAAATTCCTTGCGGCAATCAAACTTTCAAACACTGCCAATGCTTCTGGGCCGCGGTTTGTAAATTCAAAGACACGTATGCCTGCCTGATATAAAGTTCGCAGGATAGTTATGCTTTCGGCCTTATCGTGATGAAAAAACAAAGGAAGTGTCCCCTGCTCTATAATTTTATCTAATACAATTTCTTTCAAATTCATGCTATCATTCTTTTTTTTATGTCTTCCACTGTACTTGTTGTTGCGTCGCTCGCGATGAATAGTTTATCGAATGCTGCGAGCGTTGCAAACGCTAGGGTTTCTTTTGGAGAAAGGTTGGAATACAACCCATAAATCAGGCCTGCCATAAAGCAATCTCCACTACCTACTTTGTCCAAAATTTCTTCGGCGGTATATTCCGTTGATTTAATCAGGCTGTCTTTGTCAAACAGTGTGGTATAATACTTGATTCCCTTGGTTTTATAGTCAAAACGAAAAGTGTTGGCCACATACTGACAAATCGGATTCGCTGATATAATTTCCTTGCTTGTACGATCTGCTTGTGCCAATAGATCTTCTTCCTGATATCCGGAAGAAGAAGTTAAGAATTGTTCCTCTAGCTGGGTTCCGAGCATCTGATGAGCAGCCCATATATTGCCCATAATTAAATTGCAATATTGGGCAATTTCGGGCATAATCTCTTTTGGGGCCTTTCCATATTTCCAGAGTTTAGCACGGTAATTAAGGTCCAAGGATACAAAGATTGATTTCTCTTGTGCTTTTTTTACGGCCTCCAGGCATAGGTCTGCAATATCTTGACTAATTGCAGGACAGATGGCTGAAAAATGAAACCACTTAACATCGGCAAAGACCTCTTCCCAGTCAATGCTACCTACTTTGAGGTTTGCAAAGGAGGAGTTCGCACGATCATAAATGACACCTGCATTTTTTAGATCTTTTCCTTTTGGCAGATAGTAAATACCCAACCTATCGCCAGTCCACTGCATCGCTGATGTGTCTATACTTCTGCGTTGAAGGTAACTATCAATACCTTCACAGATGGCATTTTGAGGAATTGCAGATAAGTAGGATGATGGTACATTCCACAACGCTAAGGCTGTGGCTACATTCAGCTCGGCTCCGCCGACGTAAAAAGGCAACTGATGTTGTTCAATCCAATCTTGTTCGATGTCGGGGCAGATCCGCAACAACAATTCTCCAAAGCTTAAAACTTTACCCTGCATGTTCATTAAAATTCAAAATATTCTTTCGCGTTATTATAGCTGATATCTGTTATGATTTTCCCTACCCATTCGATATCATGTGGTATCTCTCCCTTTTCAATGTCCTGTCCGAAGATGTCGCACAACAATCTTCTGAAATATTCATGCCTTGGAAATGAAAGGAAGCTTCTAGAATCTGTCAACATACCGACGAGACGGCTCAATAAACCCATATTTGACAGCGTGTTGATTTGTTTTGTCATTCCGTCTTTTTGGTCTAGAAACCACCAAGCCGAGCCAAACTGAATTTTTCCCTTAATTGATCCATCATTGAAATTCCCGATCATGGTTGCAATAAGTTCATTATCGGCAGGATTGAGATTATACAAGATGGTCTTGGTTAGCTTATCTTGATTGTCTAATTTATTCAAAAATTTTGACAATGCACGTGCCTGACTAAAATCTCCGATCGAATCCCAACCGGTATCAGGTCCGATCAAACGATGCATACGGGCATTGTTGTTGCGCAATGCTCCTAAGTGATATTGTTGAACCCAGCCTTTTTCATGGTCCCATTCTGCAAAATAAATCAACATCGCAGATTTGAATTTCAGATTTTCGGTTGGGGAGATTTCCTTTTTTGTACGAATCTTCTCAAAGATCGTCACGATTTCCTGTTCGGTATAATCTTCGGCATAGATTTGTTCCAGGCCGTGATCCGATACTTTACATCCGTTGGCAGCAAAGAAATCATGTCTTGTTTTTAACGCGTTTAAGTAATCCCCAAGGCTATTGATTTGAATGTCGCTGACTGCTTCCAGTTTATCGATATATTGATTTAATGCAATAATATCATCGGAGTTCATCGCTTTATCCGGACGAAAGGCGGGAAGCATCTTGAACGATTCTTTTTCCTTTGCAAATTGTTGGTGAAACTCGAGGCTGTCGATAGGATCGTCAGTGGTACAAACCACTTCAACCTTCATCATTTTCAGTAACCCGCGGACGGAATGGCTGTCTTGTTGTAACAAAGCGCCTGTATCGGCATATATCTTGGCAGCCGTCTTTGGTGACAACAAATCTGTGATGCCAAAATAGCGCTGTAACTCGAGGTGTGTCCAGTGATGTAACGGGTTGCGAAGCGTATAAGGTACAGTTTCTGCCCACTTGATAAATTTTTCCTCATCGGAAGCATCGCCAGTAATATAACGTTCATTGACTCCATTGGCCCGCATGGCCCGCCATTTGTAATGATCGCCATGTAACCACACTTGACTAATATTGTCAAATTTTACATTATTAGCGATTTGTTCAGGAATCAAGTGATTATGATAATCAATGATCGGCAAATGCTTTGAATAGCTGTGATATAGCTGTTCTGCTGTTTTTGTGTTTAATAAAAAGTTGTCGTCTAAAAAAGCTTTCATACAATATCCTATTTTTATAAACTCACACCTCTTTTCCAAGGTATAAAGTCGTCTTGATTTAATTGGACAGCCTTAGGTGTTATTTCACCACTAGCTGCTTTGATACAATATTCTAAAATGTCTTCACCCATGGTTTGGATCGATTTCTCACCGTCTATAATAGGACCGGTATTGATATCGATAATGTCGGCCATTTTGGTTGCCAGTATATTATTTGTTGCAACTTTGATGACCGGGCATATTGGATTTCCGGTAGGCGTACCCAGGCCAGTTGTAAACAGAATTAGTGTTGCACCAGCGGCAGCTTTTCCAGTTGTTGCCTCAACATCGTTTCCGGGGGTACAGACCAAATTAAGACCGGGCTTTGTTGCTTCCTCAGTATAATCCAAGACATCTACAACAGGCGAAGTACCACCTTTTTTCGCGGCACCATTACTTTTTATAGCATCCGTGATAAGTCCATCGCGGATATTTCCTGGAGATGGATTCATATAAAAACCCGAACCAACAGCCTCGGCAGCATTGCTATAAGCGGTCATCAGATCGATGAATTTATTGGCAGCCTTTGGATCGATGGTACGGTCTATTAGATTCTGCTCGGCACCACATAATTCTGGAAATTCGGCCAACAGTACCTTTCCGCCAAGAGCAACTAAAAGGTCGGCAGTATAACCGACTGCGGGATTGGCAGAAATACCGCTGAACCCATCGCTACCACCGCATTTTACACCTAAGGTTAATTTGCTCAATGGTACCGGCTGTCTTCCAAGTTTATTAATTTCTGTCAGGCCCATAAAAGTTTGTAGTATCGCCTCTTTCAGTAATTGTTCCTCACTTTTGGATTGCTGCTGTTCAAATAAGTACAGTGGTTTGTCAAAATCCGGATTACGCAACTTGATATCGTTGACTAGATCGTTCAGCTGTAAATTTTGGCAGCCCAAACTTAATACCGTAATACCTGCGACATTCGGATGGTCGGCATAGGCGGCAAGTAACTTACTCAAGATGGCTGCATCTTGTCGAATTCCGCCACAACCACCCTGATGATTCAAAAATTTAATGCCGTCCACGTTTTTGAATATGCGATCCGATTGCTGCGTAATTGTGTTTAGCTGCCCGAGGGAGGTCATATCCAGTGTTTCTCCCTTTTCATAGGCTTTTAACAGCTGATGGGTGAAGTTCTTGTATTTTCCAGAGACTGAATAACCAAGCTCATTGTATAATGCCTCTTTGATAACATCAAGATTTCGGTTTTCGCAGAAAACGGTTGGGATAAATAACCAGTAATTTGCGGTGCCTACACGGCCGTCCGGACGGAGGTAACCATTGAAAGTTCTTCCGTCAAATTTTGAAACGTCAGGCTTTTCCCAGTGATAATGTGAAGACCTGAAATGGTAAGGCTCGGCTGCATGTTTGGTGTTGTCGGTATTCATGATGCTTCCCTGTGGGATATCAAATTGCGCTTTTCCCACGAGAACCCCATACATATAGATTTCGTCACCAAACTGCATATCCTGCATAAAAAATTTATGCTTGGCAGGAATATCTTCCTGTAGAATATAATGTTTGCCCTCAAACGAAATCGCATCACCTTTTTTGAGATCTTGTAAGGCGACCAAAACATTGTCTTTGGGATGTATCTTTAATACGTTGTTTTTCATCTGTAGCGCTATTTATACTTTTTATTGTCAAGAACTGATGAAATTTCGAGTGCCTTTAATGCCCCTTTTTCAATGATCTGTTGCAATTTCTGGTTGACTGTTTCTTCAAAATGAGGAAACTCCGTTAAATTGATCCCCCATAAATCCGTATCTGAAAGCACGGTATGAACGAGTTTATCTGGATTGCTCCAGGCGACATGTAATCTCGGTGCCAATTCGTCCTGAAGTACAACCGTCCGTCCATTAATCAATTGCTCATATTGATCACCGTTCAGCTTGGATTTTAATAGATAGAGATAAGCCGCAAATCCAAGTGCGAAGAGTTGAGGAGCTTTATTGTGCGTTGTATACCACTTTCTTAGCAGCGGAATATTGCGCATTGCCATTTTTGAGCTATAATTTAAAGCGATGGATTCCCATTTGTGTTCCAGATGTGGATTGGCAAAGCGGTCGATGACTTTGGATGAGAAATCGTTGATATCGGCAACAGAAATACTGTCGCTTAAAATGGCGGGACCAATTTCATCTTGCATTAAAAGACGTATAAATTTATTGAATGCTGTATTTTGCATGGCCTCCTTTACTGTTTCGAAGCCCGCAAGAAGGGCAAGTGCACAACTTAAGGAATGCGTTCCATTGAGGAGCCTTAATTTGATTTCCTTGTACTTTTCAATTGAAGGAACCAACATGACATTCGGATCTGCCAATGCAAAAGAAAGGCGTTGTTGCACACGTTCAGAATTAGCTTCTATCGCCCATAAGCGAAAGGGCTCAGCCATAATCATCAATTGATCCTCGTAGCCCAATAAAGCGCAGGTTTTCGTGTATTCTGCTAAAGGCAATGCACCGGGGACGATGCGATCGACCAGCGTGTTACAAAAGTCATTGGCGGTATCAAGCCAGTCCATAAACTTTTCTGAGAGTTCGTTCAGCTTAGCTAAGGCTGTGACGATCGATTTCAGTTTAGTTCCATTGTCGGTAATCAGTTCGGTAGGGACGACGGTTAAGCCCTTGTTTTTATCCGCATTGAAGTAAACAAATCTGCGATAGAGGATCGCTAAAAGTTTTCCTGGAAAAGAAGTGGGGGGTGCGTCATTGATCGTGTCTTCACTCATAACAATGCCGACTTCGGTAGTGTTGGAGAAAACAATTTCCAGATCCGGATTTTCAGCACTTTTTAATATTTCGGACCAATCTTGCTTGGCCGCCAATACACGAGAAATCGAATTGTTGATTTCGTAATGTGAAATCTCTTCACCATCTTCTATTCCTTTAATAGATAATGTGTATAGATTGTCCTGCTGTTCGAAAGCATCAGCACCGGCCGAACTTGTTGACTTTACAACGAGGATTCTACCGCAAAACAGTTTTTTTTGATTTGCTTTATGGACAAAATAATCTGGGAGGCCTCTGAGCAATACACCGGTGCCAAATTGAAGAATCTTTTCCGGATAGAGGAAAGAGGATTCTGTCGGCTTGCTGATGAGATCAGAATTGATTGTATGTATAGTATGTTGTGTCAGTAACATCTGAAAGTTTTATTATTGAATTTTGTATTGTTTTTTCCACTTTGGATAGTCCTTTTGGATCAGCTTTTCCGGCCAGTTGCCAAACCAGGCATAGCCATTTCTACGCTCCTCTGAAACCTCCTCAAAGTTGTATTTGATTGTATTGTCCCGATCTCCAAACTTTTGTCTACCAACTGTTTGGGCCAGGCGCCATTTGACAACTGGTACTGAAGCATCTTTTCGTCCACTGAATCTTTAGTGCGCACAGTCTGTCCTGTACAGTAATTATGAAACACTGATACCGCGATGAAACTTAGAATACTTATTTTTCTCATGGTCTCTAGTTGTTGATCTGTTTGAATAACCAGTGTACTAAATCATTCGCTGCAGTAAAGTTCTCATATTCCTTAGGTAGCTTTCTTCCATCGGTATACTCATTATATAACCAGGGGTCTCCAATTGCAAATACGGTACCTTTTCCATATTTTGCCGTAGCAATGATGGTATCACCATGGTCTTGAATCAATGTTTGGGCTGGAGCGTTTACCTGTAATGTTGAAATTTCCTTGATATATATTTTTGCCGTACTCGGAAATACGGCGTTACCTTTTGGAATAGCAATTGCTCCCGTCTGAAAGTCATTTCCTTTCACTCGATTGCGACTATCCTCATTGAATGTGATGCCAAATTTTTGTGCAAGGGTATTGAATCTGCTGATTTCGCAGTTGCCGCTATCATTTAAGAAAAGAACGAGTACACCGCCCTGTTTAACCCATTGCGTAATCTGTTGGGCGTCGGTTTCATTCATAAAATGCGGATGCTCAGTTTCTTTCTCTGTGTCGGGGTCTACGATGATATAGACGTTGGATTTTGAGAGATTCTGTAATGTAGGTGCTGTTCTTAATGTGTTTAATTGACCACCATTTTTTTCAAATACCCTACCCAATAGGGAAAACCCGTTGTTGTCGTCACCATCCCAAAGATAGTGGTAGGGTTTAATTTGCCCCGATGCAGTCTTTTTATATTCGTTGTTGAAATAATTGTCCAATGTGACAGTGCGCCTTTTGTTGCCCTTTTGTTCCTTTGCAAATTCAACTTCGGATGCGGCAAGGATAAAAGCACCGACTCCTTTGGGATCATTGGTAACGACTGGTTCGCTCATATAATACGCAAAGCTGCCATCGCGATAATTTTTTCCTCCCAAACCAGAAACTTGAACAGTCTTTGTGAGATTAACACGGTTTTCTCCAGCAGGGGTGATGAATTGTTGTACAAGCCCTTGGTAGCCCCGATCCAGATTTTTCTGAAATGAAGCTGGAATATAACCTTTGCGTAGTGATTTTGCCAATGCAAATACAAACATACTTGAGGCCGAAGATTCTAGGTAATTTCCTTTTCTTGTCCCCAGATCCACAATGTCATACCAAACGCCGGTTTTGACATCCTGATACTTGACAATTGCGGATAACGTTCTGTTTAAGATTGCAAGGAGTTCTTGTCTTCGTGGATGCTCTTCTGGGAAATAGTCCAATATATCGACAAGCGCCATTACATACCAGCCCATACCCCTAGCCCAGAAGTGTGACGATAAACCTGTTTTGGGGTTTGACCAGCTTTCCTTTCTTGATTCATCCCAGCCATGATACAGCAGACCTGTTTTCTTGTCACGCGCGTTTTTTTCCATGTAGCTAAACTGGTTGGCGATATCGTCAAAAGCAGCAGGAATATCCATTAGGCTTGCATATTCTGCATAAAAAGGTTGTCCCATGTACAAACCATCTAGCCACATTTGGTAAGGATAAATTTTCTTATGCCAAAATCCACCTTCATGTGTGCGAGGGTGCTTTTGAAGCTGTGCATATAATTGGTGGCAGGCCTTTAGATATTTTTCTTTACCGGTTACTTTGTAAAGTGTTAATAGCGCGGTGCCATTTTTGATATTGTCGATATTGAAATCGTATGCATCATAGTTTTTAATCGAATCTGGAATGCTGAGATAAGCATCCATGCGCGATTGCATATAATTAAAATAGGTAGCGTCTGCCGTATTGCGCCACACATCTGTCAGGCCTTCAAAAATAACCCCCATATCGTATGACCATTTTGGAAATTTGTCGGTCCTGTTGAATAATGAATCCGGATAGAGCTGTTCAAGTACAGTTTTAGCCATCTGCTCAGAAAAAGGCTTTTGTTGGCCAAATCCAGAAAATGGAACAAGTGCTGCAAGGTTTAAAAGAATTAAAAATAACTTTCTCATCGCGTTCCTAATTTTTGATCGTTAAGGATTTGTCTGTACTTCCCGCTATAAATTGACTGATCTTCTTGGCAGTCCTTGTGTTGGATTTCGATAAATGGATATTAGATTCAACAAGCTTATATTGATCAAAGTCCTTGGTGAAAAGCAGTACGGTATCTCGTTTGAGGTGCAGGTTTACATTGCTCTGCATTTCAATAGGCCCTGTCAACCAAATTCCGGCAGGGATCAGTACCAGACCGCCGCCATGTTCGCTACACGTATGGATCGTTTGGTTGATTGACGCTGTATTAAGTAATTGACCGTCACCTTTAGCGCCATAATTGCCGATATTTAACGTGTCTTTCTTAAATTCGACCTGTTGTACGATAGGATGGGCAGGCTCTTGGGCTATACACAGCTGTGGCAGCACGAGAAACAATCCAAGAGCGGATTTCAATGTACGTGAATAGTGCTTTTTAAACGAATTCATTTTTTACATTTTGGTTTAAAAATGGTTATTTGTAAAAGCAATTGTACATTCTTTGTCCCTAACTTGGATGAAAAACTTATGCAATCGTTACCGGTCATTACTTATCGATCAAATGTAAGGTTTGGTACCCAATCCTTGAATACACGTTGGAAATTAAGGCTATCGGCCCCTCTATCTGTTAACAGGCAACTCCATTTGACACGATTTTGTGACATTGAGCCCGCGCCTTTGTTTTTATATTCTGCGAAATAAGCTGTTTTCTCATTTGACTCTTTGCCCCAGTTGTGCCAACCTTTGTCTTCAATAAATTTGGGAAGGTTACAATGCATGAAGATTACTTTGGCATAAGGTCGCCAAGGGCGTCCCAGATAGCATGTTTTTGTGTCTTTATTTCCTGTGATGTTGCAGTTGTTAAAGATATAACCAAAATCTACCTGTTCGGGCGTAGATGCTGCGGTAATATAGCCCTTGTTTTTGCAGTGCAGTTCACAATTTTCAAACCAGGCCGTGGACGCGCCAAAGATAAAATCTATAGTACCTTCGATATAACATTGGTAATAAAGCTGCCTTGTTCCCTTCCCGAAAGTGTATAAGGTGTCTTGAAATCCTAAGAAGCGACAATTGAGAAACAAATTACGGTCTCCGGAGATCCATGCCGCCACTGCCTGGCCCACCGGGCCGGATCCATTTTCGAAAGAAAGGTTTATGGACGTAAAATCGTCCCCATAGCAATAAAAACTTGCTGAGCCAGAAGTACCCATTTTTTCACCAAAACGATTTTTCTTTTGCGCATAATCGTCATAACTGATAATCGTTTTAAATTTATCTTCACCGACTAATGTAACAAACTGCTTGCTCCCCGGGAGGATGATTTTTTCGCGATATGTCCCGTTTTTGATATATATTTCCGTTTCCTTTTTTCGAAAATCAGGGACAGCATCAATGGCGTCTTGAATTGTTGTGAAATTTCCCGTACCATCTTTTGCCACGACAAAATCATAACTCTTTACTTCCGCAGCAAAAAGAAAAAAAGGAATTAAAAAAAAGGAAAGTATGATCGTTCGCATTCCAAATTGTTTAATTGGTCAATGAAATTACCAATATTAAAGCCTTCCTTAAAGGAAATCCATCAAAATAAATGCGCAAACGTTATCGGTCACGTTTGCGCAAACCGATTGAAAAGACAATTCTAGCATGCTACCATGGCATGAAGCGTGCACTTGTATCTTGAAATATTGCGTGTTTTGGATACCTTTGATTGAGTTCATATAGCCACAAAAGGATGTTTAGAACGATTAAGAGTCCTAAATTGTCTATATGGAGTTCAATTGTATTGCATTTAAAAAGCAATTTCTCTAAGTTTGTTCAACAAATTTCTCAACATGGACATCCAATCGCTCTATCAGATTTATAAGCAGTATCCAAATATTACAACGGATACACGTAAAATTGAAAAGGATAGTATTTTTTTCGCCTTAAAAGGTGCTAATTTCAATGGGAATACTTTCGCCGAGAAAGCACTTGAAATGGGCGCTAAATATGTTGTTATTGATGAAGAGACCTACCGAAAAGGAGAAGCGTATATTCTTGTTGATGATGTTTTAAAAACACTACAGCAGCTTGCAAATTACCACAGACACCAGCTACATATTCCAATTATTGGGGTGACGGGTACGAATGGAAAAACGACTACGAAGGAACTATTGTATGCCGTTGTTTCACAGAAGTATAAAGCATACGCGACAAAAGGAAATTTGAATAATCATATTGGTGTTCCCTTAACACTATTGGCAATAGATGATTCCATTGAGCTGGCAATCATCGAAATGGGGGCAAACCATTTGGAGGAAATAGCTTTGTTATGTGGAATTGCCGAACCGACACATGGTTTGATTTCTAACGTTGGTAAAGCCCATCTAGAAGGTTTTGGGTCTTTTGAAGGAGTGAAGAAAACTAAAGGTGAGCTATACGATTGGCTGCAAGACCATCAAGGTGTATTATTTTTGCAGGCCGATAATCCACACCTTAAAGAAATGGCTTCTGATCGCCAGATAGCTAACATTGTCACTTATGGTTTTTCGGAAGATAATGACGTGATTGGAAAGCTTCTTAAAGCAAATCCCCTTTTGCAAATTGAATGGCAAAAAAAGGGCATGGCCGAATCTTATGTAATTGATACACAGTTAACAGGTTCTTATAATACCGAAAACTTTCTTGCAGCAATTGCAGTAGGTCTGCATTTTGGCGTTTCTTCCGAGGCGATCAATCGGGGTATTGAAGGCTATACACCCACGAATAATCGCTCGCAGATTATGAAGACGGCCCACAATACGCTGATCTGCGATTATTATAATGCCAATGCAACAAGCATGGCCGCTGCGCTGGATAATATCCGGATTATTGAAGCGGATAAGAAAGCTATGGTATTAGGTGATATGTTTGAATTGGGGGCGGAATCATTTGAGGAACATAAAAAAATTGTTGAAAACGTAAGATCTATTCCGGCAGATCGCAAAATTTTTGTCGGCAAAGAATTTTTCGCGCATCGGTATGAAGGTGGTGAGTTTTATGAAACTACTGCCGAAGCAAAACAAGCAATCAGCGAAAAGCCGATAACTGATGCCACAGTTTTATTGAAAGCATCACGCGGCATGGCTTTTGAAAATCTGGTCGATTTACTATAGCCTTTTTAGCCCTGTGTTATGCACAACTAGGGGATAAGTTCGGGGTGCGACCATATTGCCAGCATGGTGCTCCCGCATTGAATGTACTTAAAAAGGTGGACTCAACGTGGACTCACGGTGGACTTACCGTGGTCGCAGGGCGAAGATGGTAGGAGTTTGCTATAGCGTTGGTGCCTTTGGATACCGAATTACTCATCAAGCAGATTAGAGTAAAAAGGAAGTGCAAAACAATTAGTTTTGTCATGTAAGGATTAAATAATGATGAAAATGAGCAAATTCGTTCCGCGAAGAAATGATGCTCATTTGGAAAAACGTACCTTTGTTGCGTATAATGGATAAAAGACGTTTTTTTTTGGAAATAGCCTATTTCGGGCAGGGATATCATGGTTGGCAAATTCAGAATAATGCAATTTCCGTGCAGGAAGTGCTGAATAAAGCGCTTGAAACGCTGCTGCGGGAGCCCATTGAAACAACGGGGGCTGGCCGTACAGATACAGGTGTTCATGCTAAGCAATTGTATGCGCATTTTGATGCAGCTCCTGTGGGTATTCTGCAAAAAGCTGATCGTTTTATTCATTCGCTCAATGCCTTATTGCCTTTTGATGTGGCCGTTAAGCGCTTGATCGAAGTGGAACCCGAAGCACATGCTCGCTTCGATGCGACACAAAGATCATATGAATACCATCTTCATTTTCATAAAGATCCTTTTATCTATCCCTATTCATGTTTTATGCGCGATCGTCCGGATGTTGAAAAGATGAATGAAGCTGCGCAATTCTTATTGGGTAAACAAGATTTCGAATGCTTTAGTAAGTCTCATACGCAGGTGTTTACAAATATTTGCGATATTCGTAGAGCCGAGTGGGTATGGCATACTGAACAACATCTCGTTTTTCACATAACTGCAGATCGTTTTTTGCGCAATATGGTGCGTGCCATTGTAGGGACATCGTTGGAAATAGGGATAAAAGGCAAGTCCGTTTCATTTATGCAAGATGTTATTCAAAGTAAAAACCGCGGAAAAGCGGGTGTTTCTGTACCTGCACATGGTTTGTATTTAACAGAAGTGGCATATCCTTATATATAGAATTTAATAGATATAGAATTTAACGTGAGTCAAGATAAAATAACTGGTAAAACCTACGATATCAATTTAGTGAAACGCATGAGTCGCTATATGCGGCCCTACCATGTGTCATTTTGGATATCGGTCGTTCTAACGATATTGTTGGCCGCCGTGGCGCCCGCTTTGCCTATGCTAATTCAGCATACATTAGATAGCTATATTTTAAACTTCGATACAAGCGGCTTGTCCCTCATGCTGATAGCGATGTTGGCATTGGTTATTCTGCAAACCTTGATTCGTTATTACCATACCCTAATGACAAATACCCTGGGGCAGTCGGTCATCCGCGATATCCGGATTCAGGTATTTAACCACATTGTTCAACTCAGGCTAAAATATTTTGATCGTACGGCGTTGGGAAAACTGATTACACGTACCATTTCTGATCTGGAGACTCTTTCCAATATTTTTTCTGAGGGCTTGATCCAGATTGTCGGTGATTTATTGCAGCTGGTTGTTATTCTGGTTGTGATGTTTTACTCCGATTGGAAGCTGACATTGATTGTTTTAATACCCATGCCCTTGATGGTAGCGGCAACTTACGTTTTTAAAGAGGCGATGAAATCTGCTTTTATTGATGTGAGGAAATGGGTTTCCAATTTAAATACCTTTTTGCAGGAACACATTACGGGAGTCGGTATTATCCAATATTTTGCGCGTGAAAAGCAGGAAATGGATAAGTTTAAAGAAATTAATGCACAACATCGAAATGCACATATTCGAACCAATTGGTACTTCTCTATCTTTTTTCCTGTTTTGGAAATTATCATGGCCATTGCTTTGGGATTATTGGTGTGGTTTGGTTCCAAACAAATTATGGGTGATGTGATCTCTCCGGGTGTAGTTGTGGCCTTTATCATGTATATCAATATGATCTTTAGGCCCATTCGGGAACTTATTGACAAATTCAATACACTTCAAATGGGTATGGTGAGCGCTGAACGTATTTTTGAAGTTTTGGACACCGATGAAAAGACACCAAATTTGGGGACGTTGGAACCTGCACACATCAAAGGGGAGATTGTGTTTCGCGATGTTTGGTTCGCCTATAATGAGGAGAACTGGGTTCTAAAGGATGTTAACTTTAAAGTTAATCCGGGCGAGACTCTAGCTTTAGTTGGGGCTACTGGTGCCGGAAAATCTTCTACAATTAATATTCTGAGCCGTTTTTATGAAATCAATAAAGGTGAAATTCTATTGGATGGCCGTAATATCCGGGATTATGATCTCGATTATCTGAGAAATACCATTTCGACGGTATTGCAGGATGTATTCCTCTTCTCGGATAGCGTCATCAATAATATCACATTGGGTGATCCTGGGATATCTAGAGAACAGGTAATCGAGGCAGCAAAAGAAGTGGGCGCGCATGATTTTATTATGCGACTGCCTGGGGGCTATGATTATGATGTGAAAGAGCGGGGAGCAACCTTATCTGCGGGGCAGGCACAATTGATTTCTTTTATACGGGCTTTGGTACACGATCCTCGGATTCTTATTTTGGACGAAGCGACTTCTTCGGTAGATACCGAAACGGAAGAAATGATCCAACATGCAATTGATAACCTCATGAAAGGAAGAACATCGATTGTTATTGCCCACCGCTTGTCCACCATTCAGAAGGCGGACAAGATTATTGTGTTGGATAAAGGCGAAATCAAGGAAATCGGAACGCATCAGGAATTGCTATCTTTTGATGGTTATTATAAAAAACTATACGATTTGCAGTTTCATTCCGCGGGGATTTAATTAAGCGATTATACTTTCTTTTGGGATAGTTTCTTCGTCTTCGATACGTGTATTTGCTTTAATTTCTGAACCGCGGCCTACTAGAACGTTTGCTCCGATCGAGACATTTGGTCCGATGTTGACAAAATCTTCAATTATGGTATTACTTTCGATAACGGCGGAACCGGCAATAACGCAGTGGTTGCCTATTTGTACATCTGGAGCGATCGAAGCGCCAGGGAGAATAATGGTGCCTTCACCAATTTCGGCTCTTTTTGATACGTAGGCTTTAGGATGGATGAGGGTCTGGAAGTTCCAGTTTGTGTTTTCTGACACAATCCTTTGGCGAAGACCAGGATTCTTGACTGCGACAAAGAAATTTTCTTCCGTGCCTTTTGATTCATGATGAAGTTGAACCTCGTAATCAAATACATCTTCAATTAGTAGCGATTTGTCAATAAGACCGCCAATTTCAATCGCTAAATCTTCTGCTACATCTACCGCAGTTTTAGCATGAGCGGTTGCTCCGTATATGTATAACATGGTATTTTTTTTTCGCAAAGATAAAGCTTTCTAAAAAGAAGCCATTTGGTATGATGTAAAAAAATACAACAAAATGTAAGGTTTGATTGTTTTTGTGTTTAATGAGTTGTAAGGTTGATTGTTTTTTCGGTCGCAATTATATTGCATATAAAAATCAATTTATCTAAGTTTGTTGATATACAAAAATTAAACTATGATTCAACGTATCCAAACTGTTTATTTGCTGATAGCAGGATTAGTCATATTCGGCTTGTTTCTATTTCCCTATGTTAATTATAGCGATTTAGTGGGTTTAGGAAAAAATGTGAAGGTGACTGGTGTGTATAGTGTTGCTGCTGGCCAGTCGGTACATGAGGGGGGATTTGGTTATATTCTCCAGACTGTGGTGACCGTGTTATTGGGAGGGCTTCCGCTATTTACGATATTTAAATTTAAAAAGCGTAAAGTTCAACTTTTGCTTATATGGGTAGAGATTGTGGCGATCATCTTATTTGCAATCTGGTTATACTCTTCTGCAAGTACTCATCTTGCCACCGTGAGCCAGTTTTTAGGTGCCGGGAATATCGGGGTAGGTTTCTTTTTGTTGCCAATTTCGATTATTTTCTGTGCGTTAGCTATGGGTGGAGTACGTAAAGATGAAAAGTTAATCCGATCTGCCGATCGGTTGCGGGCGTAATTTTGAAACGATAACACAATAATAGTCAAAGCCACGGTCTTCGTGGCTTTTTTAAGTAATATGATATGAATGTTTTTTTTAGATATGTTGTTGTCTTGATGCTCTTTCTTGGAGGTGGGCTTGTAAAGGCTCAGTCAGCAGATTCATTGCTGGTTGTTGACGATATTCAATTCGATGTAAAGGAATTTCACTTCGATGAGGGTAAGAATGAATTGGTGATCAATTTGTTTGCGACATCTTATAGTACCGATCCGCGGGAATATAAAATGAACACCTTTTCCACCCAAGTGTTGGATCAGAAGAAACAGCCCCATTTCTTTTCAATGATTCAGATGGGAAATGTTTTGGTTAAATTTGAAGATAAGCAGAATTATCTGCACTATTTGCTGGAAGAAGATAAGCCTGTGGATATACAGGTGATTGTAAAGGATTGGAAGAAAACGGATAAGCCGGTTATGATTAAACTGGTATTTGAGAGCAGTACAGAGGAGGGTGAATTTTTGGAAGTTCCTATTTCATTAAAGAAATAATAGATTTTGGCTCTTGACAAAAAAAGCTTCGAAGTTATACTTCGAAGCTTTTTTTGATTATTCAATATTATCGATTGTATCTGATCTGCTGTTTGTCCATCATGCCCATCTGGTCTTTCATCATTTTGATCTGATCAGCTAATAATTTATTTTTATCTGCTTTTTTAGCTTCTTGAAGAAGTTTTTCGGCTTCACGCTTATTGCGCTTAGCCATGGCTACACCGGCTAGGCTCAATTTTGCTAAGGCGATATTATGGTCCATATGTAGACCCAATGCCAATGCTTTCTTAAAATATTTTTCGGATTGCATAGGTGCACGTTGTGATTCGATCAATCCGATCAGCATATTGTAGTAACCGTGCTGTTGTGGGATCAATTGCTTTTCGTAGTTGGTGATTTTACGTAGCCATTTTTCAGCTGCGGCCATATTTTGTTTACGCATATACCATTGCGCAATCAGCATATATTCGTGGAAAAATACAGTAACAAAACCTAAGATCGTGATCAAGATACCTAAGATTCCCCATCCCCAATTTCCGGTCCAGAATAAGGCAACTGTTCCGATAAGCAATGCACTGCAAATAATGATTCTAACGAGATTTGACATAAATCTTTGTTTAAAATATTTGTATTCAATTTAATTCTGCAAATATCCGTTAATTTCACCGTTTAAGCAACTCGTTCAGGTGGTTATTTTGTAAAAATGTGTTTTTCCCCTGAAGAGGATATGGATAAACGAGATGTGCTCGTGTTTTTTGCTGTAGTCCCTTAAGAAGAGCTTATGTGGATAAATTTGCCTTTATATGCAACTTTATCTATGTTTGGGGTATGGAAAAGCAATACGATGATTCTTGGGCTCCTGTGCTAAAGCCTTTGTTTGGTCAGCCTTATATGAAACAGCTGTCTACTTTTGTGCAAGAAGAGCGGCAGAAAACGAAAGTGTTTCCACCGGCAGATCTAGTGATGAATGCTTTTAAGCTGACGCCATTGGATCAGGTAAAAGTAGTTATATTGGGGCAGGATCCTTACCATAATGATGGGCAGGCGCACGGCTTGTCTTTCTCTGTGCCAGAAGGGATTGCTTTGCCGCCATCCTTAAAAAATATCTTTAAGGAATTACAAGACGATATACCCGGTTTTGTTGAGCCGCATGCTGGCGATTTGACGTATTGGGCCAAGCAGGGGGTGTTGTTGTTGAATGCGACATTGACAGTACAGGCGCATTTAGCTGGTTCACATCAGAAGAAAGGTTGGGAGATTTTTACAGATAGTATTATTCATGCCATTTCGGAGCGTTGTGAACATGTGGTATTTCTGTTGTGGGGAAGTTATGCCCAAAAGAAAAGTGTGCTTATTGATGCTAAGAAGCATCTTATACTAATGGCGGTTCATCCCTCACCGTTGTCTGTCTATCGTGGTTTTTTTGGTAGTAAGCATTTTTCACGCGCAAACCAATATTTGATGGAACATGGTAAAGACCCAATTGATTGGCGCCTGGTTTAAGTTTTGTCTTGAGTTAAATAAACATCATTGCCGGTGATCGTCGCATGGAGCAAATACGTCCAAAAGCGAGATTCCGGTAATGATATTTTTGATTGGGCTTATTCCTTCGCTTAATATTCTATTCGCTTAATATTCTAAAGGAATAATTGGTTCTTTTTTGCTGGTTGACATAATCATCATGGTTTGGAATGTCTTTACAAAAGGTATTTTGGAGATTTTTTCCATGATGACGCCTTCATAAGCTTTGATATCTTTTACGTAAACCTTGAGGATGAAATCACAATTGCCTGTGACGTGGTGGCATTCGGTCACCTCGGGTATCATTTTGACAGCAGCAACAAACTCAGGGATAGCGTTATGTGTATGGAAATCGAGTGAGATCTGGATAAACGATTTTATTCCGAGTCCCAGTTTCTCCTCGTCTACAAAAGCATGGTAACTTTTGATGAAGCCAGAGTTTTCCAGTTTTCGCACACGCTCTAAAGTTGGTGCGGGAGATAGTCCGATGCTAGATGCTAGTTGCAAATTAGTTATACGACCATTCTCTTGTAATAGTTTAAGAATTTTTAAATCTGTTTTATCCGGTGCAAAGGGCATATCTTAAGTCTTAATAATCAATAGTATTTGTAAATATACAAAATTATATTTGGAAATTTAAAAATATACAAAATTATTGATGATTAATAGATTTTAGCTATATTATGATTGTTTAGTTATAATTTTAATCGATGTAAAATCATTTGACTGTCATAATCGATTGAAATGTGCTCATTTTAATGAAATGGAGTGATAAATGTCATTTTTTTATTAAAAATGCCTTCGTATGGTGCTATTAAATGCTGTTTTATTGGCTTTGAAATTGTAACTTTGCAGTTCGATAGGTGCGGAGGTGAAGCCCTCCCAAATTAGTTAAACCGTGAGAGCGCAATATGAGTACTAAAGACGACGATTTGTTAAAAGAGCTGGAGCTCGAAGAATATAAATACGGGTTCACGACAGATATCGAGATGGAAATTGCAGCCAAAGGCCTTACTGAGGATACGGTTCGTTTTATTTCGGCAAAAAAGAATGAACCTGAATGGCTATTGGAATGGAGATTAAAAGCTTTCCGTCATTTCTTGACGTTAAGAATGCCTACTTGGCAGAATTTCAAAGCTCCTGAAATTGATTTTCAAGAGATTTCCTACTATGCAGCCCCGAAAGCAAAACCACAGCTTAATTCGATTGATGAGGTTGACCCTGAGTTGATTGCTACCTTTGAAAAATTGGGGATTCCTTTGGATGAGCAAAAAATATTGGCAGGAGTTGTGGCGGTAGATGCTGTCTTTGACTCGGTATCTGTCAAAACAACGTTTCGTGAGAAATTAAAAGAACAAGGTGTTATTTTCTGTTCATTTGGTGAGGCTGTGCAAGAGCATCCTGACCTGGTGAAAAAATATTTGGGTACAGTAGTTCCACAGACAGATAACATTTATGCAGCGTTGAATTCTGCAGTGTTTTCGGATGGATCCTTTGTTTACGTTCCAAAAGGCGTTAGATGTCCAATGGAATTATCGACCTATTTCCGTATCAATGCACAGAATACCGGACAATTTGAACGCACGTTGATCATTGCAGATGAGGGCGCTTATGTTTCTTATTTGGAGGGATGTACTGCACCTATGCGTGATGAAAACCAGCTGCATGCTGCAGTGGTTGAATTGATTGCCGAACGCGATGCTGATATTAAATATTCTACCGTGCAAAACTGGTACCCTGGTGATAAAGATGGAAAAGGTGGTATTTATAACTTTGTAACCAAGCGTGGAATCTGTAAGGGTGATAACAGTAAAATCTCCTGGACACAGGTAGAAACTGGTTCTGCAATTACATGGAAATACCCCGGAGTGATTTTAAAGGGTGATAACTCTATTGGCGAGTTTTACTCTGTAGCCATGACACGTAATTATCAGGTAGCTGATACAGGAACGAAGATGGTTCATTTGGGTAAAAACACGAAATCTAAAATTATTTCTAAAGGTATCTCTGCCGGTAAGAGCCACAACAGTTATAGAGGTTTAGTGAAAATCGGTCCAAATGCAGACAACTCACGTAACTTTACACAATGTGACTCCTTATTGATCGGCGATAAATGTGGGGCACATACATTCCCTTATATCGAAAATAGAAATAAGACAGCCAAATTAGAGCATGAGGCGACTACTTCCAAAATCGGTGAGGACCAAGTATTCTATTTGAATCAACGTGGGATCGATTCTGAGAAAGCTGTTGGTTTAATTGTCAACGGGTATGCAAAGGAAGTATTAAATCAATTGCCGATGGAGTTTGCTGTAGAAGCTCAAAAATTATTGGCAATTTCATTAGAAGGTTCAGTAGGATAGATAAAAAATCATTGGGAATGTAGTTTATGACGCTACATTACACCATACTCAATACGAATAAAATGTTAAGCATTAAAAATTTACATGCGTCTGTAGAAGACAAACAAATATTAAAAGGGTTAAACCTAGAAGTAAAAGCTGGAGAAGTTCATGCGATTATGGGACCAAATGGTGCTGGTAAAAGTACATTAGGTAATGTATTGGCAGGACGTGAATCATATGAAGTAAGTGAAGGTTCTGCACTATTGGACGGTGTAGATTTATTGGATCTTTCACCTGAGGACCGCGCACGTGAAGGGCTGTTTTTGGCTTTTCAATATCCTGTTGAGATTCCGGGCGTATCGAATATCAATTTCTTGAAAACAGCTGTAAATGATATTCGTGAGTATAAAGGCCTTCCTCCAATGGAAGCGAAGGAATTTTTACAAATGGTAAAAGACAAGCAAAAATTGGTTGAGTTTTCGGCTAATTTGGCTAACCGTTCTTTAAATGAAGGATTCTCCGGTGGTGAGAAAAAGCGTAACGAAATTTTTCAATTAGCGATGTTGAATCCGAAATTATCTATTTTGGATGAGACAGATTCTGGTTTGGATATCGATGCACTTCGTATCGTTGCAAATGGCGTGAATCAATTGCGCTCTAAAGACAATGCTTTTATTGTTATTACACACTACCAACGTTTGTTGGATTATATCGTTCCAGATTTTGTTCACGTATTGTACAATGGCCGTATCGTGAAATCGGGACCTAAAGAATTGGCTTTGGAGCTCGAAGAAAAAGGATACGATTGGTTAAAAGAATATGATACACAAAACGCCTAATCTTTTACCTGAGTAAATAGGATTGGAAGAGAATTTTGGCGATTTGATTAAAAAATAACATGAGTACATTAGTTTCAGAATCATTACTTCAACAAGTGTTGGGAGCTTTCAAAGAGCAGGGCGTTTCAGACGAACCTTCGTTTTTCGTGGAGGCCCGCCAACTTGCATTCGAGCGTTTCGAAGCAGCAGGCTTTCCCACCGTTAAGAATGAAGAATGGAAATATACAAACATCCACAGTATTATCAATAAGCCTTATGCGCTTGATGTCGATGTGGATATCGAAGGCTTAGACTTTAGTGCAGGGGAGATTCCTCAATTGGATGCCTACCGTATTATCTTGGTGAATGGTCAGTATGTGTTAGCGGTAAGTGAATTAGAAAATGTGAAGGGACTGACGGTTATTCCAATGGATGAAGCCACTTCAGAGCCTGCATTCGAGAGCCATTTTGCTAAATATGCGGATAAGTCAGACAATATTATGGTCGCATTGAATACGGCTGCTTTTACAAATGGTGTTTTTATACATTTGAAAAAGGGAGTTGTACTTGATAAACCAATACAGATTATTCATGTCGCTACAGGGAAAGAGGATTTCTTTGCACAAACACGCAATTTGATCGTTGTCGAGCCAAATGCTGAGCTTGAATTGATCGAAAGCTTTATCACTGCAGAAGGTACTGCAAATAATGTACACAATAAGGTCTCTGAGATTATCGTCAAAGAGAACGCTAAAGTACAACATTATTATTTACAGCTCGCAGAATCTGTAAGCCGTTACTTTAATCATACAGAGGTATACCAAGAAAAAGATAGCCTTTATAATAATTACAACTGTAATTTTCCTGGCGCTTCTTTTATCCGTAACAATATCAATGTTCGCTTGGATGCAGAACATGTGGAGAGCCATTTATATGGAATCAACTTAACTGCAGGTGATCAATTGGTCGATAATCATACCATTGTAGACCACCTTAAGCCACATTGTGAGTCTTACGAATGGTATAAAAATATTACACAGGACAAGTCCATTGCGGTTTTCAATGGAAAAATCTTTGTGCGTGAGGATGCTCAAAAAACAAATGCTTTTCAACAGAACAATAATATGTTGATGTCGGACAATTCGGCGGTTTACACCAAGCCACAATTGGAGATCTTTGCAGATGACGTAAAATGTTCACACGGATGTACCATCGGTCAGTTTGATAATGAAGCCTTATTTTATTTGAGAGCAAGAGGAATTGGTGAAGAGTCTGCACGTATCCTGTTGGTACATGCATTTGCATTTGACGTAACGACACGTTTCTCTAATGAAGTTGTTCGCAAATATGTTGAAGAGCTTGTAGAAGAAAGCCTAAGAACAAATTAAATCCATTTAGGATCATATACTTTTAAATATGGCGTTTACCGATACGGTGAACGCCATTTTTTATAGAAACAATTGGATCTACGGTACCTGTTTGTAGTTTTGTACGACCATGTACATGTCTTTATATACAACTTACGCTTACAAACCTTGGGTTTTATAGCGTGTTCGCTTTTTCTCTTGTTAAGATCTCTATCGAAAAATAGATAGGAGGGCCTCTTTATATTAGGATATTGGGATATTATCTTTTTTCAATGCTCCAATTAGGAGGCTGGCAAGAAAGAAAGTATAATGCTATAAAACAGAAAAAGCTTCCAAATTTTGGAAGCTTTTTTAGAGCGAAAGACGAGATTCGAACTCGCGACCCCAACCTTGGCAAGGTTGTGCTCTACCAACTGAGCTACTTTCGCGTTGATGCTACAAAAGTAAGGCATTTATTCGTATTCTGCAAGAGAAAAAACAAAAAATGTTAACTTAAATTGATCGCATCAACACAATTAATACCGTCTATAGCCGCTGAAATGATACCTCCGGCATAACCTGCACCCTCACCACAAGGGTAAAGTCCTTTGACCTGAGGGTGTTGTAAATCTTCTTTATTTCTAGGAATCCGAATCGGTGAAGATGTCCGTGATTCTACACCAACTAAAATGGCTTCATTGGTATAATACCCCTTCATCTTTTTGCCAAAGATTGGCAATGCACCGCGTAATGCTTCGTGAACAAAAGCAGGTAGCACTTCGGTGAGATCTGCAGATGCTGTTCCGGGTTTGTAAGAGTTTTCTGGCAGATCCATAGACACACGTCCTTCGACAAAGTCGACCATACGTTGTGCCGGAGCAACGAGTTTACCACCACCTACGGCAAAAGCCTTTCGCTCGATCTCTTTCTGAAAATTAAGTAATGCAAAAGGATCCTTATGTGCATTGGCAACGTCCTCAAGGTTAATCTGAATAACGGTGCCTGAATTGGCGTGCGGATTGTTTCGTTTGGATGGGGACCATCCGTTGACAACAATTTCATCTAAATCTGTTGCACAGGGAGCGATAACGCCACCTGGGCACATGCAGAATGAAAATACCCCACGGTCATTAACCTGTTCAACCAAACTATAATATGCAGGGGGTAAATGCTCGCTTCTAACCTGACAATGGTATTGCGCCTGATCAATGATTGACTGCGGATGTTCGATGCGCACCCCCAATGCAAAGGCTTTGGCTTCGATCAGCCAGTTATTACGGTGAAAAAGCTCAAAGATGTCCCGTGCAGAGTGTCCTGTTGCTACGATGACGTGATCGGCCTTAATTTCTTCGCCACTGGCTAACTTGACCCCGCGCACATGACCGAAAGATTCTAAAATGTCGTCGACACGTTGGTCAAAATGAAATTCGCCCCCAAATTCAAGAACACTCTCGCGCATTGCTTCAATAATATGCGGCAGTTTATTTGTACCAATATGTGGCCGTGCATTGACTAGAATATCTGTCGTAGCACCATGGGAGACAAAAAGATTGAGCACTTTGTCTACATCACCTCTTTTATTGGAACGTGTATATAGTTTCCCGTCGGAGTAAGTTCCGGCTCCACCTTCACCAAAACAGTAGTTTGATTCGGGATTTACGATGCCTTCTCGGTTCAGCTTTGCTAGATCGCGTCTACGGTCCTGTACTTTCTTACCGCGTTCGATTACAATTGGTTTGAGCCCACGCTCAATGCAGCGGATAGCCGCAAATATGCCGGCAGGGCCTGCTCCAATAATAATAACGGATTTTCCGTCTTTGACAGACTTGAAATTATTTTCGTAGATTTCAGGAACAGGCAGTTCATCGATATAGTAGATAACCCTTGCCCGGTAGACCACCTGCTTGCTTCGGGCATCAATTGAACGTTTCCGGATTTTATAACCTTTGATTTGCTGGGGTTGAACGCGTAAAGCTTTTATGCCCTGCTGTATAATGTACTGTTCGTCCTCGATCCTTTCTGGAAGTATCGCAATTTCGATTTCTTTTTGCATAGTATGAGGGCTGGGTTTTTATCCCAAAACCGAGACAAAGTTAATGAATATTGGCTATTTGGAGATTTGGAAATAAAAATATTCTTATCTTAGTAAGAGCTTGGTATATGCTTTGATAGTGTAACCGTATAATTTGAATAGTATTTAATTCTTTGAACAATGAAAATTAAAAGATTTTTGGTCGCCCTATGTGGTTTATTTGCATTAGTATCATTAAACTCCTGTGGCTACAATACGATGGTCTCACAAGATGAGAATGTTAAAGGAAAATGGGCACAAGTTGAAAATGCGTATCAACGTCGTGCGGATCTAGTTCCAAATTTGGTTAATACGGTAAAAGGAGCGGCAAAGCACGAAGAAAGTACATTGACAGCCGTTGTAGAGGCGAGAGCTAAAGCAACTTCGGTGACGATTAATGCCGATGATTTGTCTGAGGAGAATATTGCCAAGTTTCAAAAAGTTCAGGATGAATTCAGCGGTTCGTTGAGTCGACTTTTAGCGTCGGTTGAAGCTTATCCTGATTTGAAGGCAAATCAGAACTTTTTGGAATTACAAGCACAGTTGGAAGGTACTGAAAACCGTATTTCAACAGAACGTAGATCTTACAATGAAGCGGTACAGCAATACAATACCACCGTACGTAGCTTCCCGAATAATTTAATGGCGGGTATGTTCGGATTTAAGGCAAAAGGTACATTTACTGCGGCCCCTGGTTCGGATAAAGCGCCAACGGTATCATTCTAATAGTAAATTATTAGTAATGAACAGGACGATGGATGATGCGGCTTTCGTAGAAGCACATCATCCATTTTTTTATCGTGTTTTAACTAGTTTTAGATACTTTGAATCAGGAATACCGTTTGGTAATTTGGTTTTGGAGTGCAAACTTATACAGACTATGGCATTAAATTCTGAAGAACAAGAGAAGATCGTTCACGCCATTAATGTGGCTGAAAATGAGACTTCTGGTGAGATTCGTGTAGTGGTAGAAAATCATTGCCCCGACGAGGTACATGATCGTGCAACACATTATTTTTCCAAATTGGGCATGCATAAGACCACGTTGAAAAACGGTGTTCTTATCTATATCGCGCTTGAAGACCATAAATTTTCCATTATCGGCGATAAGGGAATCCATCAACGTGTAGAAAGTGATTTTTGGAATAGTACCAAAGATCTTATGGTGGCGGAGTTTCGGGTGGATCGCATTGTTGAGGGCTTGGTCAAAGGGATCGAGCATGCGGGTAAACAATTGGCGAAATTCTTTCCGCGTGAACACGATGACATCAATGAGCTTCCAAATGATATTGTTTTTGGAGACCGTTAATTGTTAAGTGGCCAGCAAGAACCCCGAGCTGCTATTGCCTGTCTCGCAAATAGATTGATAAAAATTGTGATAAACCCGACTTCGGGATTCACCGAACGCCATTAGGAGCATGAAAGCTGCTTAAGGCAAATAAAAATGAATAAAAGAGAATAATAGGATGAAATTTGTATCGAGATTATTTTCTCGGATTCGAATCCCTGCTATGGCTATGTTGCTTTGTATGCTGTCGATAGCCACAGTATTGGGTCAAGATTTCCCAGAAACATCAAACAGACTTGTCAATGATTATACAAACACATTGACAGCAAGTCAGAAGCAATTATTGGAGCAGAAGCTATTGGCATTTGAGGATTCTGCATCTACGCAGATTGCAGTGGTTATGATGAATTCTACCGGCGGCTATGATATTTCTGATTATGCAGTCCGTTTAGCGAAAAAATGGGGTATTGGGAATAAAAAGTATAATAACGGTATTCTGTTGTTGGTAGCGCTGGGAGATCGTGCGGTGACCATTCAAACAGGTTATGGTATAGAGGGGGCTGTCCCCGATGCCATTGCATATCGTATTATTGAAAATGATATCAAACCGGCTTTTCGTCAAGGAGATTACTACAAAGGAGTCGACGATGCAACCAGTTCCCTAATTTCCTACACAAAAGGAGAATACAAAGCTGATCCAAAACAACCGAAAGGAAAGGGATCAGGTTCGGTGATGTTTGTCATTATTATTGTGATATTCTTGATTGTTATTTTCTCCAATCGCGGTGGCCGCGGTGGAGGTGGTGGTGGTGGTCGTGTGATGAATGGACGTGGCGCTTCTGATATCTTTTGGTGGACATTGCTGAATGGTCTTGGCGGCGGTGGCGGCCGAGGTGGTGGCGGTGGCTTCGGCGGCGGCTCAGGTGGCGGTTTTGGCGGTTTCGGTGGCGGTGATTTTGGCGGTGGCGGTGCTTCAGGACGTTGGTAACAACTTTGCTAAATAATGTTAAATAGGAGGACAGTGAAACGGAAATGTTTTACATTTATGGGAAGTATATAATTATGAAAAAGGGAATATTAATGGGTTTAAGCTTTTTACCAGCCTTGTTAATGGCACAAGAAAGCTACACGGTTACAGGAAAGGTAAACACGACGTCGGACAAAGCGAAAGTGTTTATGCAATATGCTGCCAATGGAACTCGCCAAACAGATTCAGCAACGGTTGTAAAAGGTGAGTTTAAGTTCAATGGACAGGTGGCTTCGCCAACGAAGGGTATGATGATCTATTCACCGGAGGGCTTATCTTTCGCTGAACTTAGAAATAGTCAAAAGCAGCCTGAAACAGCACAGCTGTATCTTTCTAAAGGAGTTATCAAAGTCGATGCAACCAAAGGATTCAAAAATGCAACCGTCTCGGGTACAGCGCTCAATGATGATCTGACGCAATACAAGGCTTTTGTGAAACCTCATGCAGATGCGTTCGAGGCGTTGAACCAACAATATTATGCTGCTTCGGAGACTCAAAAACAGGATCCTAAATTCATCGAAGGTCTGCAAAAACAGGCTGGTGAGATTTCCGAAAAAATGGAAAAAGCAGATGCTGAATTTATTAACAAAAACCCAAAAAGCTGGTATACGTTGGATTTGTTGTCTGAGAATGTCAGCGGTGAGAACGTCAATGAATATGTGACTTCTTTTGAGAAATTGTCTCCTGAATTGAAAAATTCTGAAAAAGGGAAGGAATTGGCTGAGCGTATCCAGAAATTGAAAGCAGTGGCTGTTGGTTCGGTAGCGCCTGACTTTACATTGCCAGACACAACAGGAAAAAATATCTCCTTATCTTCTTTAAGAGGTAAATATGTTTTATTGGATTTTTGGGCAAGCTGGTGTGGCCCTTGTCGCCACGAGAACCCGAACGTCGTTGCGGCTTTCAATAAATTCAAAGATAAAGGATTTACCGTGTTTGGTGTTTCTTTAGACAATCCGGGTAAAAAAGATGCCTGGGTGAAAGCTATCCATGATGATAATTTACAACAATGGCCACACGTTTCGGACCTACAGGGTTGGAAATCGGCTCCGGTTAAGTTGTACGAAGTACGTGGTATTCCGCAAAACTTCCTCATTGATCCTTCCGGTAAAATTGTCGCATCAAATTTAAGAGGTGAGGCTTTGGAGGCTAAGTTAGCTGAATTGCTAAAATAAATCGGTATATAACCGCCATTAGGCATTTGAATAACCCCTAATTGTTATACTCACGTGAACTGGGTCTACAATTAGGGGTTTCTTATTAATCATGTTGTCCTAATGGCGCTTTCATCGTTACTGCGCTAGCGGCTGTGATAACATAGAAGGAATTCACTAACTTCGCCTGTTGCTATAGCGAATGATTACATGGAACTACTATATCCTCATGTACAGCCCAACTGAGGGGTGATGAATCCTGGGTTTTAAACAAGTTGAGCAATTGGATTTCTAATGCTATTGTGGTAATAAAAATTATAAAGATGAATAAAACAGTAATTCTAAGCATATTTCTAGGGAGTGTGATTGCTTCCTGCAGTGGCGATCAAGATAAGGGGATTCCCGTTGTCAACCTAGAGGCATTGCACGCTATTCCTTTGGATCACGCTATTGATCAATTGGCTAAAGACACGACTTTTATCGATGTTACGCTGCCGCCTAATGCCAGAATAGATCAATTGTCGCAACAGGAGCTGGGCCAACTAAAAGCTGCTGCATATCGTTTTTATCAGCATGTTACACTGGAAAATAATCAATACCGTGTTGATCTTAAAGATCCTAAGGTATTGCATTTATCGGAACAGGTTGTTAAGGCCTATGAACAGGCGATTAACAACACGAATCATTTTGCTGACTCGATGGCGAAAGCAGGCCAAGCCATTCAGTTGCCTCCGGTATCTGAAGAGTACCTCAATAATTTGCTTAAATAACAACTGTGCAGGATATGGTACTATTGGGGCTTTATGTCACATGACAGTTTGGATGTCAGACCTTAACCAAAGAATTTGGACAATCTAGTAACGGAAGTCAATAAAAAAAGAGTATACATCACAATGTATACTCTTTTTTTATTGTTAGTTAAGAATAACTTATATCACTTACAAAGAAAGGATTTCAATGATACGAAGCAGATCTTCATTCATTTTTACGTTATGCTTGATGGCGCTCTTAAAAGGAGTGAATCTTACTTCACTGCAAATCAGTCCGGCCATTTCACCCCTGCGACCTTGTAGTAAAGCCTCTACGGATGCAACTCCAAGCCTGCTGGCTAACACGCGATCCATACATGTTGGGCTTCCGCCGCGTTGAATATGTCCTAAAATCGATAATCTAACATCGTAATGCGGGAAATTTTCCTTGATTTTTTCCGAAACAACCATGCCGCCTTCTTTGTCACCTTCAGCAACAATAATAATGCGGGATGATTTATTTTTACGGGATTTGTCAAGTCTTTTCATGATGGCATCATAGTCTACCTCGAACTCAGGAACCAGAACTGCTTCGGCACCGGTACTGATACCAGAACGAACGGCGATAAGCCCAGAGTCGCGACCCATCACTTCGATCACAAAAAGTCTATCATGAGACTCGGCGGTGTCGCGAATTTTGTCTACGGCTTGGATAACGGTATTAATGGCTGTATCATAACCAATCGTAAAGTCTGTGCCGGCCAAATCGTTATCAATTGTGCCCGGAAGACCGATGATCGGAAAATCGAATTCTTCTATAAATTTGGATGCGCCAGTAAATGTACCGTCGCCACCGATGACAACCATGGCATCAATACCGTGGCTGCGTAAATTTTCATAAGCCTGTTTACGTCCTTCAATAGTTTTGAAGGCCTCGCTACGGGCTGTTTTTAGGATAGTACCACCACGTTGTATGATATTGGCTACAGATTTAGCATCCATGGGGATAATCTCACCATTAACTAGACCATCATAACCTCTGCGTACGCCAAATACTTCCAGATTATTGTAGATACCCGCTCTAACAACAGCACGGATACCAGCATTCATTCCTGGAGCATCTCCTCCAGATGTCAAAACAGCAATTTTTTTAATGTTACTCATACGTACTCAAACTTAGCTATTTTTAAGCGTATATACAATTATATTTCCGTTATTGGAAGTCGCCGATAACGCTATTAAGAACAAGCAATAGCTTTTTTAAGTGCAATTCACCTAAGCGTGAGCTAAAGATAATGTAAATTTAATAATTGCTTTTTCTCATGTATCATTCAATACGGATATCTCCAGCGTATACAGACTATTTTTTTGCCTTAAAGGCGTCAATTCCGCTCTGTAAAAACGCAGTATACTCTGCTACATTATAGTTTGCGCCGGTTTTTGGAACCAATACTGTTCCTGATGCATCGACGATGACATAGAGTGGTTGCGAATTGCTGTCGAAAGCTGAGGCTTGGAAATCACTGTTTTTATTACCTATGGTTTTGATTTTTTTACCACTATATTTTGAAACGAATTGTTCGTTTGCAGGTAATTCTGTTTTATCATCAACAAATAATTCAGCCATAATAAATTCCTCTTTCAAGAGCTTGGCAACCGCAGGATCAGTCCATACATTTGCTTCCATTTTTCGGCAATTGACACAATTCCAGCCTGTAAAATCTATCAATACCGGTTTATTCAGTTCTTTTGCTGTTTCCAAGGCTTGATCATAATCGTAGTATGGATCAAATCCTTTTGGTGTACCACGTTCGTGAAAAATCTCCGCGTATTTTTTAACCTTACCATCATTGTGTGAAGGAGCGGCTGCTATTCCTGCCGACAGGTCAAAGTCCTGTGTTGCCGAAGGTGGCAAGAAGGCTGAAATCGATTTTAGGGGAGCTCCCCACAGTCCCGGTACCATATAGATAACAAAGGAAAATACAATGATAGCGAGAATAGTTCTCGGTACAGAGAGGAATTTTAATTCGCTGTCATGTGAAAACTTGATCTTTCCAATAAGATATAAGCCCATCATACTAAAAATGGCAATCCATAGCGATAAGAACACTTCTCGATCCAGCCAATTCCAATGGTAAGCCAAATCTACATTTGATAAGAATTTCAGCGCTAGTGCGAGCTCTAAGAAGCCAAGTACAACCTTCACCGAATTTAGCCAGCCGCCAGATTTTGGGAGGGATTTTAACATCGAAGGGAACATCGCAAATAAACCAAATGGAATTGCAAGTGCTATAGAAAAACCGAGCATACCGATTGCTGGACCTAAGCGTTCTCCTTTTGAGGCCGCTTCGACCAGTAAGGTGCCAATAATGGGGCCAGTACAGGAGAAAGATACCAGTGAAAGGCTGAATGCCATAAAGAAAAGTCCTACAAGACCGCCTTTGTCGGATTTGGCATCCATTTTATTGACGAAAGAACTTGGCAACGTAATTTCAAAAGCGCCAAAAAAGGACGCGGCAAAAACAACCAATAACAGAAAGAATAGGAAATTAAATACCCCATTTGTCGATAAAGCATTCAACGCATCCGAACCGAAGGCAATCGTAATAATCATTCCTAGAGCGACGTAGATCACAATAATGAAGAGACCATATAAGAGTGCCTTGCTGATACCGCTTGCGCGGCTTCCGGCCTGTTTTGTAAAATAGCTTACGGTAAGTGGGAGCATTGGAAATATACAAGGCATGAGCAATGCTGCGAAGCCGCCAACTAATCCAGCAATAAAGATACTCCAAAGTGATTTTTTTCCTGATTCTTGATTTCCGGAGGAAGCGTTTGCCTTAGCTGGAGCTATTTTACTGCTATCTTGACTAACCATCGTGTCAGGTGAAGCTGTAAAATTTAGATCCTCAGGTACCGCTTCAACAGCAGTAGCTGTATCCGGTGATGATTCAAATTGAAGCCCTTCTGTATTTGTTAAGCTATCTTGTGCAGAGGCAAAAGTTGCTGTAGTTAAAGAAAGGCTGAAAAAAGCAATTAAAAGTAGAATGAATGTGTTTTTTAACATGCGTATGAATTTCTGATGTTATGGTCAAAAATAAAAAAAGGCGATGAGAATCGCCTTATTAATTTATCCGTGTAGAATCATTTTTACTATTTGATTGTCACAGCAAAAGCATATTCGTCTGGAGGAAGACATTGTGATGCATCACATGCTTGCCATTCGACAGTACCTTTAACTGTGGCAGTTCCTTTGTTTAAAGTTACTTTTTGTTGGAAAATTACCTCGTTTGTAAAATAACCAACATCCATCTTAAATACATCCTCATGTTTTACTTTTGGTTTTGGCTCTGCAGTTTTACCTACTAGTGCATAATCAGCAGCTTTAGCGAAGGTGAAGGAAGTTGGAATTGGCCCGCCATCTTTCACATTTTGTGAATAAATGTGCCATCCACTTTGGATTGTAGCTTTTACATAAACTACAGCTTCCTTGTTATTTAACTTTTTGCTGGCCACAGTCCATTTTACAGGCTTGTGAATCTGAGCGAATGCTCCCGTAACTGCAAAAATTACTGCAGTCATTAACAGTATTAACTTTTTCATCCGAATTTAATTTGTTCTTTCCTTTTCCGCTACAACGATTGCAGTGTGTTATTATTCTTTGATGCTTCGTGTGAATAAAGGTTTAATCACGCTGTTGACAAATTTAGAACAAAGGTTTGACAATTCTAAAATGGGCTATCGTTTTTTTGTAAAGATTAGGTAATAAGATGTGTAATTTCTTTGATATCAAATTCGCGAAGGGCGTCTTCCAAAAGAACGCATAGTTTCCCATCGCTAGATACCTGTTGAATGATTCCAGTTTTCTTGATGCCATTGATGAGAAATGGTCTTTCTTCACCTTTCCAAAACAATAACGCGTTGTAGCGGCTTAACTGATATTGGGCACCCTCTTTATAAAGGGTCAGGTACTCCTGTTGGATCACTTGGAACAACTCATGAGCGAGTACCTTGATGTTGTAATCCTGTCGATCGGTCAGGTAGGCGAGCGAGGTTATTGTTGTTGCTGTGTCAAAATTAATTTGATTAATATTTACACCGATGCCGATAATAGCGCTGTCGATTTTACTGCCTTTTAATTTATTTTCTATTAAAATGCCTGTGATTTTTTTTGAATTGACGTAAATATCATTGGGCCATTTCACGGCAACAGGCTGCTCCGTTTTGCTTTGCAGCCAATTGACGGTTGCAATGGCGATTGTAGCTGAAAGCGCAAATTGTTGTGCTATTGGTAGGAATTGAGGCTTTAAGAGGATAGATGTCGTTAGGTTTTTCCCTGGTTCACTGACCCAGGAGCTTCCGCGCTGCCCCTTACCCTGAAATTGTTCTTCTGCTAAAATGGCAGTCCCCTCAGCTAGTGGCTTGAAATTTGACAATAATTCTCTGAGATAATCGTTTGTAGAGGCGACTTTGTCAAGATATATTGTATTTTGACCGATGATAAGTCCCGAAATATTGTTATTTTGCAAACTGAAAGTATTAAATAAATATTAAGTCAAAACTATCACATTTTTTAATGAGTAAAAATAAAAGTTCAGAATTGTCCCAACGTCTATCAGAAATTATCGTTTACGGTATGCAAGAAAAGAAAGCAAACGAGATCGTTCGCTTGGATTTAAGAGATCTTCACAGTTCTGTTTCCGATTATTTTGT
The DNA here is from genome assembly GCF_902706145.1 of Sphingobacterium sp. 18053. Taxonomy (NCBI): domain Bacteria; kingdom Pseudomonadati; phylum Bacteroidota; class Sphingobacteriia; order Sphingobacteriales; family Sphingobacteriaceae; genus Sphingobacterium; species Sphingobacterium sp. 18053. The sequence continues at coordinate 610,296 of NZ_CACSJW010000002.1, read as the reverse complement.
GATTTGTCATGCCGATTCTAACATTCAGGTGAATGCGATAGCAAAGAGTGTCGAAGAAGAAGTCTATAAGGCATTTGGTCAAGAACCCCAATATAAAGAAGGACAATCAAATGGAGAATGGTTGATTTTGGATTTTGTGGATGTGGTTGTACATATCTTTAAGACCGAAAAAAGAGCGCATTATGGTATCGAGGATTTATGGGGAGATGCAGAAGTACAGCATTTCCAAAGCGCTTAATTGTCCTCAACGAAAAAATTTATAAAGAAAATATAATTACGATATAATGAAAAAAATCCCGAGTAGTAAGGTAAGCCCGAAACCGCCAAAATTCAATTTTGTGTGGCTTATGATTGCCATGTTTTTAGGTTTTTTTGCCTTACAGTACGTTTTTGGAGAAAACCCAGCTAAGGAAATTAGCTATAGTGATTTTGAGACACGCATGTTGAATACAGGCTCTGTAGAGCGCCTTGTTGCCTATAAGAAGAATGATCTTGTCGAGGTGGAGGTCTATCTAAAAAAGGGCTGGAAAGATAATCCAAGTTTTAAAGACGCTATAAAAACTGCTGATCCGCTTCCAAGTCTATCAGGGCAGGAGGATAAGGGACCACAATATATTTTTAAGGATGCTTCTCCCGATGTTTTAGAAAAGAAATTAGCTGCATCGCAAGCGGAATTAACTCCAGGTACACCAAAGGTCCAATTGACTTATGATGATCGTTCTAATCCATGGGCAAGTTGGTTTATCACGTTTATGTTGCCATTGTTGGTGTTGGCCGCAATCTGGATTTTCTTGATGCGTCGTATGGGCGGTGGTGCTGGCGGCGGCGGCGGTGCAATCTTTAATATTGGTAAATCAAAGGCTCAGCTATTTGATAAAGAGTCGCAGATCAATATCACATTTAATGATGTTGCTGGTCTTGAGGAGGCAAAACAGGAAGTTATGGAGATTGTGGATTTCTTAAAAAATCCACGTAAGTATACGAATCTAGGGGGTAAAATTCCGAAGGGTGCTTTGCTTGTAGGGCCTCCGGGAACGGGTAAGACTTTATTGGCTAAAGCTGTAGCGGGAGAGGCTCAAGTGCCATTTTTCTCACTTTCGGGATCTGACTTTGTCGAAATGTTTGTGGGTGTAGGTGCATCGCGTGTTCGTGACTTGTTTAAGCAAGCGAAAGAGAAAGCTCCATGTATCATTTTTATCGATGAGATTGACGCTATTGGTCGTGCTCGTGGTAAGAACTCGATGATGGGAGGTAATGACGAGCGTGAAAATACATTGAACCAATTATTGGTGGAGATGGATGGTTTTGGTACTGATTCGGGCGTTATTATTTTAGCCGCTACTAACCGTATTGATGTACTGGATACAGCGTTATTGCGTCCTGGACGTTTTGACCGTCAAATTTCTATTGATAAACCGGATTTAATTGGCCGGGAGCAAATTTTTAAAGTGCATCTAAAGCCGTTGAAGTTATCGGCTGAGGTCGATGCAAAGAAATTATCGGCGCAGACACCTGGCTTTGCGGGAGCTGAGATTGCCAATGTGTGTAACGAAGCGGCCCTTATCGCTGCACGTAAAAATAAACCAGAGATTGATATGCAGGATTTTCAAGATGCGGTTGATCGTGTGATCGGCGGTCTTGAGAAGAAGAATAAAATCATCTCTCCGGAAGAAAAACGTATTGTTGCTTATCATGAGGCTGGGCATGCTATTGCAGGCTGGTTTTTAGAACACGCCGATCCTTTGGTAAAAGTATCTATTGTACCACGTGGTGTTGCCGCTTTGGGTTATGCACAGTATCTTCCCCGCGAGCAGTTCTTGTATACGACAGAGCAGCTTATAGACAGCTTATGTATGACTATGGGTGGTCGTGTCGCTGAAGATATTACTTTTGGAAGAATTTCAACAGGTGCTCAAAATGACTTAGAGCGTATCACGCAACTTTCTTATGCGATGATTGCAATCTACGGTATGAATGATAAAGTTGGAAATGTTTCCTTCCGAGACAGTTCTGAGGCATCTTTCCAAAAACCATATTCTGACAAAACGGCAGAGTTGATTGATGCGGAGGTTCGCAACTTAATTAGTGATGTCTATGCACGTACGAAACAGTTATTGCTGGACAAACGTGAAGGTTTGATTAAAATAGCTGAAAAGCTACTGGAAAAAGAAATTCTTTTTCAATCGGACTTGGAAGAGATATTAGGTAAACGCCCATTTGAAACTAAGACTACTTACGAGGAGTTTGTGAATGGTGCTGATGGTGGCGGAGTTCCGCAGACAGATCTACCGTTGGATGTTCACCCGGACGAAGCGCGATCTCGCGAAGAGCAGAGCTCAGAAACACCGTCAAATAATTTGAATTAATTTGAATGCTGCAGCGCTAGAGTCATCTAGCGCTGCATTTATATATACATGCGCCATGAACGTGAAGAACGCAACAGCGAAGGAGGTAATGTTAAAACGGGTACGTCAGGCATTACTACAGAAAAACGATAATCCACATCCCAATTTCAAAGAAACACCGCTTTATAAAGAAGAGGATGAGTTGGTGGATATTGTTTTTGTTCGCGAATTGACTGCTGCGGGAGGCAAGTTTCTGTATTGTGATGGCGAGATCGGTCTGATTGAAAATTTGATTTCATTGACTGAGGAGAATAATATTAAAAATATATACGCTTGGGAACAAGGTGTTCAAAATTTACTCAGTCCATATGGTTTTCCTTTTTTAAAAACAGCGGAAGATTTTGAATTAGCAAATGCAAGTATTACATCATGTGAAGCATTAGTTGCACGCAATGGCAGTGTCATGGTGAGTAATGCAAATGCTTCAGGACGCAGGTTGAGTATATATCCCCCAATTCACATTGTTATTGCCAAAGCTTCGCAATTGGTTTGGGATCTAAAGGATGCTTTAGCCTATATGCAGAAGCGTTACGGTCAGGAAATCCCGACAATGATTTCGACAATTACCGGCCCCTCCAGAACCGCTGATATAGAGAAAAGATTGGTTTTGGGAGCACATGGACCAAAAGAGCTTTACGTTTTACTTTTAGAGGATCGATTCTAAGAATTACTATGCTATTATTTTATCTAACAGAAATGCCTGTTGCGAGTATTATTTTCATTTTTACACTCGCTACCAGTATCTATACATTTTCACATGAACAACTTTACGGTAAACTGATGTTACACCCGTATAGTATCGCACGTAATCGAAAAGTATATACGATTCTTACCAGTGGTTTTGTACATAAAGATTGGGGGCATTTGCTGTTTAATATGCTTACCTTCTACTATTTTGCTTTTGGTTTAGAGCGTATACTTGCAGAAGCAAGTCCATACGGACATATTTTATTTGCCGTGATCTATATAGGTAGTTTAATCCTGAGTGATATTCCAACGATCATTCAGCAGAAAAATAACCCGGGTTATTATAGTTTAGGTGCTTCAGGTGCAATTTGTGCGGTCCTGTTCAGCTACATTCTTTTCGATCCGAAGAGTACCATTGGTGTGATGATGATTATACCGATGCCTGCTTACCTGTTTGCGTTTTTGTTTTTAGGTTACTGCGTGTGGGCGTCAAAAAAAGCACAAGATGGTATAAATCATGATGCTCATTTCTTTGGTGCATTGTCAGGTGTGATCTTGACGATTATCTGTTTCCCTTGGGTTATTAAGCATTGTTTGGCTCAGTTCTAAAATTTTCCGCCCCAGGTTTCCCGGTCTAAATTTCTGTACTGGATTGCTTCGGCGAGATGATGGTTTTCGATCATTTTGCTCCGCTCCATATCAGCGATTGTGCGAGCAACTTTGAGTATTCTATCGTATGCTCTCGCTGATAAGCTGAGGCGTTCAATAGCTGTTTTAAGTAACTTCCTTCCGGCCTCATCAATCTGACATATTTCTCGGGTCAATTGTGTACTCATTTGCGCATTACAATGAACGTTTGGAAAAGAATCAAACCGTTCTTTCTGAATTTCTCGTGTCTGAATGACCCGATTTCGCACAGTACGGCTGTCTTCGGCTTTACGTGTCGTACTCAGCTGGTCAAATAATACAGGCGTCACCTCAATATGCAGATCGATGCGGTCTAAAAGAGGTCCCGATATTTTACTTAAATACCGTTGTACGGTGTTGCTGCCACATATACATTCCTTTTCGGGATGATTGAAATAGCCACAGGGACAAGGGTTCATGGCCGCTACCAGCATGAAACTCGCCGGATAATCCACCGTAAGTTTTGCCCTTGATATGGTAATCTGTCGCGATTCGAGAGGCTGCCGCATGACCTCGAGTACACTGCGTTTGAATTCCGGTAATTCATCCAAAAACAGTACGCCATGATGTGCTAGTGAGATTTCACCAGGCAGCGGATTGGAGCCCCCACCTACCATGGCGACGTCGGATATGGTATGATGCGGAGAGCGAAATGGCCGTGTAGTCAAGAGAGACTCCTTGGTCTTCAGGTTTCCAGATACAGAGTGTATTTTGGTGCTTTCTAATGATTCAGTCATATTGAGGGGTGGGAGGATCGTCGGCAATCTTTTTGCCAACATAGTTTTTCCTGAGCCAGGGGGACCTATTAAAATAAGATTATGACCACCTGCTGCGGCAATTTCCAGGGCCCTTTTAATATTCTCCTGTCCTTGAACATCCGAGAAATCGACATCGTAATTCGCTGTATCGGTATGAAAGAAATTTTGAATATCAACTTTTGTTGGTTCAATTTTTATCCTGTGATTTAGGAAATCAACAACTTGGCTAAGATTCTCTACTCCGATAACATCGACACCTCTGACAATAGCGGCCTCTTTTGCGTTCTCTTGTGGTAAAATAAGCCCTTTAAAGCCTTCTTTCAGGGCTTGTAAGGTGATGGGTAAAATACCGCGGATGGGCTTAATGCTTCCGTCTAATGATAGTTCTCCTAAAATGAGATAATCTGCCAGAAGCTCATTTGTCATTTGCCCGGAGGATGCCAATATGCCGATTGCGATTGATAAGTCGTAACTGGAGCCTTCTTTACGGAGGTCTGCAGGTGCCAAGTTGACAACAATCTTCTGGCGTGGCATGTGAAGTTGACAGGAAGTAATGGCACTTTCGACACGTCTTAAGCTTTCTTTTACAGCATTGTCAGGCAACCCTACAATATAATAATGCAGGCCTGTAGATACGATTACCTCAACGGTAATTGTGCAGGCATTGATTCCATAGACGGCACTGCAATAGGTTTTATTTAGCATAATTTTTATAATGGGTTGATTTAAAGATACTAAAAAACTGAACGGGTTAATAATTGTTTGGTGAATTATTGAAAGTCAATCGAAGTTTATCAAAAAATGATTATATTGGAAGATATAGTTTCTTGTAAATAATGGATTAAATGCCGCGTTTGGCAAACGATTTGCTCTGTTAATTGTATTATTAGCGAGGACTAGATTCATCGTAATAGAATTAGAACTTTAAAACGAAAAAGAAATGAATGACACAAGTAAAGTAGCTTTGGCGTTGTTAGCGGGTCTTGCTGCAGGTGCAGCTTTGGGAGTTTTATTTGCTCCAGATAAGGGGTCGGATACGAGAGATAAAATCAATGATTCATTAAGCGATTTGAGTGATGCTATTCGTGAGAGAGCGGAAGAACAATTCGATCAATTGAATGATTTTAAAGAGAAAATTGTTTCTACATTGAAAGGAAAATTAAATCAAACCGAAGAAGTGCTAGATGATGATATCATCGAACATGCATAGTTCGCAGATTATTCGTATGAATAATTGGTGTAGAATACATATCATCAGGCTATTTCTAGGATAGATTTTTACGATAACACTTTTCTTTTTAGGATAGAGGATTGAAGTTGCTAGCGTTGAGCCGAAACAGGATTCGTTTTATAAACTAGACACTGAAATAGCCTGAATAATTTTAAGATGCATGGAAGAAGAAAAATTTTCACTTAGTGGTACTTTTCAAAAAACCAAAGAGTACATTGACTCCCAGTTTAAGCTTGTCAAATTAAAGACAATTGAGCGTTCTTCTCGATTGATCGCTAGCCTTGTGGTTGATGCGACAAAGCTGATATTCACGTTATTTGTCCTGTTTTTTTTATGCTTGGCACTGGGTTTTTGGCTCGGAGAATTACTGGGGAGTTATTCCTTGGGCTTTTTGGCGACAGCGGGTATTTTTTTAGTGATTATTGTCTTAATACGGGTTTTTGAGCCGATGTTAGAGTCCAAATTTATGGATCTTTCTATCCGCCGTTTTTTGGCTAAATGGAACGATGAGATTGAGGAGGAGGAAGAAGATCTACATAAGGAAAAACTTGATAGAGAAAGGGCTACAAATGAACAATAAACATACTAAAATACGTAACCTACAAGAGCTTAAGGCTGAGATTTCCCGTTTGAAAGCCCTTAAGAATGAGCAAGAAGTCTATCTTAAGACTCAATTTACCTTGCTCAACAATAAAATAGAGGCCCCAATTCGCTTTTTCAATACATTAAAAGATAATATACCGGGGGTAAATATTGTCCAGCAGCTGTTCTCTAAAAGTAGCAATCCAGATTCCGATTGGCTAACGAAGACCTTACGTATCGGCGTGCCTTTTGTTATGAATAGGTTGTTCCTAAAAAATACCGGTGTTTTTAAGAAAGCGTTGATGTTGCTATTGTCAGAGCGTGCTGTCGGCCAGATCAATCAAGATAAAATCAGTGGTCTCCTCAGCAAGTTAACACAGTTTATTCGTCCCAAAAAGAAGAAAAATAAAGCTGCCCAAGCTGAAAATGCGGTTATCAAGGATGAGGTTAACGAGTACGGAATTCCTTCCTATAGCGAAACCTACTAATGCGATCGCGTTGGATTTATTCGGAAGCGTTTGCTTCTTTTTCCAAAAAATCCGCATAAGCTAGTTGAATGCCTTCCCGGAGGTTAACTTGATGTTTCCAACCCAGTGCGTGCAGTTTTGAGACATCCATGAGTTTTCGTGGTGTTCCGTCTGGTTTGGAACTGTCGAAGGAAATAGTTCCCGTGTAACCAATAACGTCTTTAATCAATTCGGCAAGGTCTTTAATGCTTAGATCTTCGCCAATGCCAATGTTGACAAATTGTTTCTCGTCATAATTATTCATTAAAAAGACGCAGGCATCTGCCAGGTCATCGGAAAAGAGAAATTCCCGTAAGGGGGTTCCTGTTCCCCAGATAATAACTTCAGGGAGCTGATTGATCTTAGCTTCATGAAATCTTCTGATCAAGGCCGGTAAGACATGTGAGTTTTGCGGATGGTAATTGTCGTTAATGCCGTAAAGATTCGTTGGCATAACGGAGATATAATTGCATCCATACTGATCCCGAAAAGCTTCTGTCATTTTTATTCCCGCGATTTTAGCAATTGCGTAGGGTTCGTTTGTAGGTTCCAGTGTGCCCGTAAGTAGCATATCTTCGTTCAAAGGCTGTGGTGCCATTTTTGGATAGATACAGCTTGAACCTAAGAACATTAATTTTTTAACCTTATTATCGTAGGAAGATTTGATGACGTTATTCTGTATAGCCATATTCTCGTAGATAAAATCTGCGCGATAGGTGTTGTTCGCCATGATCCCTCCAACTTTGGCTGCTGCTAAGAAAACATAGTCAGGTTTTTCCTGGTCGAAAAAATCAGCGACCGCTTGCTGGTTGCGCAAATCTAATTCGGAAGATGTGCGTGTGACTATATTGTTGTACCCAAGTTCCGATAATTTGCGATGAATTGCCGATCCGACCATTCCACGATGGCCTGCTATATAAATTTTAGCGTCTTTCTCCACGATAAGTTATTGATTCCTGCAAACTTAGATAAATTGCTTTTTATATGCAATATAATTCGCCGCTATGAGGGCGATTTATTCATTCATGTGTGTGCTATCGGACTTCAGATTGTTCCGCAATTGGCGGTATTGGTGCTGTCCCTCAGATTTATTTTTTTTAGCGGGAATATAAGGTTATTTTTGCCGGATATTTATTAAAAAATGGGAAAGGACAAACTACGTAAATTTGCTGAAGTTGCTACTTTTGAAAATGTAATCCAACTCGACGCAGGCAAAGAATATAAAGGAAAATGGGCTGAGAAGCAATTTGGTAACAATAATCCAGTTGTTTTGGAGCTTGCTTGTGGTAAAGGTGAGTATACTGTTAATCTAGCGAGATTGTTTCCGGAGAAAAATTTCATCGGTATCGATTTTAAAGGCAATCGTATTTGGCGTGGAGCCAAGACAGCTTTGGAAGATGGAATTCGGAATGTTGCTTTTCTTCGGATACAAATTGAGACTATCCTTGAACATTTTGCTGAAAATGAAATTGATGAAATCTGGATTACCTTTCCGGATCCGCAACCGCAAGATAGTCGTGAAAAGAAACGATTGACGGGGCCAAAGTTTTTAGATCGTTATAAAATCATTATGAAACCTGAGGGGATGATGAATTTGAAAACAGATAACGATGGTTTCTATGCTTACACACTGGAGCAGATCGATTTACAGCATTTGAAAAAATATAAAGAAACGACGGATCTTTACCATTCAGACTTGGTGGATAACGTATTATCCATTAAAACATACTACGAGCGGAAGTATTTAGCTGATGACAAGAACATTAATTATGTGAAATGGAGTTTCGAAAAACGATAACGAATAGGTTTATTTCATAATAGAAAGTCTAAACGAAAGTTTGGACTTTTTTTGTTTTTAGTGATTGCATTATTTTTTGCTGTATTTTATTGGTTTTCAATTAATTTAAGAGTCTTTTTTGGGAGGCTCTTTTTTGTTTAATCGATATTTAAATAATTTCGATTTATTTCGTTTTTTAAATATTATTAATTATTTTCGATTTGAAAATAAAAAATAACCAAGGAAACAGCGCTTCAAAAGCGTGCCTAATGCATGAAAACCCTTTTTGAGTGGACTTCAAGGCATTTTATTAAAATTTTAAATCGTAATAGTGTGATGAAAAGAAATACTATTCGAAATAATTGTTAACAAAAAGAAAACATTAAGTTAAAGCAAACTTTTTGTTAGGGATATATTTTTGTGCCAAATTGAAAATTAACAATTTACACCAATAACTATGTTTAGTATTAACCCTATCCAAATTAATCTGAGGCACTCCTCCTCGAAAGTGCTATTTGCGGCATTAGCAATTGCCTGCAATATGGATGTAGCTGGGGCAGCAGTTCCGTTAGAACAGGGCCACGGCGTTTTTCATTATTTTAATCAAGGGAAGATTAAAATCAAAGGGAAAGTTGTCGATAATAAAACCAAGGAGCCACTGGCTTCAGTATCGATACTTTCAGGTGGAGTGACGAAGGGTGCTACGGATCGGAATGGTAATTTTGAGGTAGATATAGAAGTAGGGGGGGAAATCCGTTTTCAGATGATCGGTTATGAGGCCCAGACGCGTACTTACGAGGCCGCTCAAGGCAATGTCCATATTGGATTAAATCCAACATCTGAAGCACTTGATGAGGTTGTGGTCACTGCATTGGGGATTAAAAGGCAAGAGAGAGAGTTAGGGTATGCGACAACAGTCGTGAAAGGCGAACAATTAACTGATGCGCTTTCCAATAACTGGAGTGACGCGTTGTCGGGAAAAGTGGCTGGATTGAATTTAATGCGTTCAAATGCTGGTCCTACGGGCTCTACTAAAATTATTTTGAGAGGTGAGACGAATTTGAATGGAGACCCTGGGGCATTGATCGTTGTCGATGGTGTCGTTGTAAATGAAGGAAGCGGACGTAAGACGGCAAATTCCGGTGAAAGTGCTTATGGTACAGGATCCGATAATATGCCTGCTGACTACGGGTCGGGTATAGATGATCTCAATCCGGAGGATATAGAAAATATAACGGTGCTAAAAGGGGCCAGTGCTGCGGCCTTGTATGGACAACGTGGTGCAAATGGGGCTATTATGATCACAACTAAGTCTGGTGCAAAAGGTAAAAAAGGTATCGGGGTTACAGTAAATTCCAATACTTCGCTTGAAGCCATTAACCGTATGCCCGATTTACAGTATGAATATGGACAGGGATTGGATGGTGCTGATTATTATTCTTATGGTACAACAGAAGATGGTACGAGCACTTCGGGGACAAGTTCCTCCTATGGACCGAAATTTGATGGTCAATATTTCTACCAATACGATCCGGTTACACAAAAAGTCGGAACGGAACGGACGCTTTGGCGTCCGTATAATAACTTGAAGTCTTTTTTTGATGTCGGAAAAACATTCACCAATTCGGTGAGTATAGACGGTGGAACAGATAAAACATCAGCCCGGTTTTCAGCGACCAATGTAAATAATACCTGGATCGTTCCAAATACGGGTTATAAAAGGAACACCGTAGCGTTGTCTGTCAATTCAAAAGTAAGCGATAAGCTTCAGATCAATGCGAAGGTAAATTATACGAATAAATGGTCTGATAATCTGCCCGGAGCTGGATATGGAAACCAGTCTTTGATGTATTGGTTTATTTTTTGGCAGCCAAATGCGGATATGAATTGGTTGAAGGATTATTGGGTGCAAGGGGCAGAGGGACAGAAAATCAAGTATCCATTTTCTTCCTATCCTGAAAATCCGTATGCTATATCTCGAGAGTTTATCAATGGTACTGATCGCCAGGGGGTAACGGGGAATGTTCAAGCCAATTATCAGTTTAATAAACATTGGAATTTGATGTTGCGAAGTTCTTTGGACATGGCTTATGAGAATAGGGAACAAAAAAGGCCTTACGATGCGGGGGCAAAAATGCCTTATGGTAGTTACCGAACCCAGTCCATTTCATCACGGGAAACTAATTTGGATTTCTTATTAAAATATGAAAATGAGATAAACAAAGATTGGAAAGTGTCTGGAACAGTTGGTGGTAGTACGAATGATAATCGTTATCATAAAGATGAAATGCGTGCAGACTCTCTCACTTATCCAGGAGTTTATGTAATGGCCAATGCAAAAGGACCTATTCTTAACTTACCTTATAAAAGTCATGTGCAAAGAAATGGTGTCTATGGACTTTTTACCGCAGCCTATAAGAACTTTTTATATTTAGACGGGACTTATCGGATTGACTGGGCAAGTACATTGGCGTCTGCAATAGCACCAGATAAGAAAAAATATTTTACTTACCCATCCTTAAATGCAAGCTTAATCGCTTCAGAATTATGGAAATTGCCAAAGGCTATTAATTATGCGAAACTGCGGGGCTCGATTTCAGGTGTGGGAAGTGGTGGCAATGATCCTTATATAATTGATTTTTCTTATGAAAATGCTGGTGGCCAATATCCTGGCGGGCTACAGGTTCCAACATTGATTGTAAATCCTTACTTACAACCGTTACGTACACAATCCATCGAATTTGGTACAGAGGTGCGTATGTTTAAGGATAGATTTGGTTTTGATGTTGCTGTTTATCAGAGTAATACACGGGATCAACAACTGAGAAGGACTATTGATGCTTCTACCGGTGGTAGGCAGAAAGTTGTCAATGCAGGGGAGGTTAGAAATAAAGGGATAGAATTGGCCATGGATGGTACTCCAATTAAAATTAAAGATGGGTTTAATTGGAAAGTATTCGCGACATTCTCTACGAATCAGAACAAAATTATGTCATTGGCCGACTCGGCTATGATTCTTCAGACAGGACCTGTAGCAGGTGGTCAGTTAGTGGCAAAAGTAGGTGGGTCAATGGGCGATTTATATGGTATTGGTTATAAAAGATCTCCAGATGGACAAATTATTTATGATAGTAAAAGCGGTGTAGCTTTGTTGACCGATGATGTGGTTTACTTAGGGAATACGATTCCTAAAGGAAAAGTAAGTTTAGGTAATGAATTTAGATATAAAGGTTTCCGATTGAATTTATTGTTTGATGCACAATTTGGTGGGGTTGCCCATTCCTTGACGCATTATAAATTGGCCGAACAAGGAAAAACAAAAAATACCCTACCAGGACGTTATAGTGGAATTATCGGAAATGGTGTCGTGCAAAATCCGGACGGTACTTATCGTAAAAATGATATCATTGCAACCAATGTGGATGAATATTACCGCTCTCATTACGGGCAGGATAATGCGGAAGGAAGTACCTTTTCTACAAACTTTATCAAGTTTAGGGAAGCTCGATTTGATTACTCATTTTCAAAAGCTTTTGTTAACCGCTTGAAATTACAAAAGGCCTCAGTTGGTGTTTATGGAAGAAATCTTGTGATTTGGTCAAACTGGCCAAACTTTGATCCGGAATTTGGTACGTTGTCGGGGACAGATATTGTCAAAGGATTTGAAATTGCTCAATTCCCTTCTACGAGAACTTACGGTTTTAACTTAGTTGTAGGCTTTTAACATTATAGACAATGAAACAATCTTTCAATTTCATAGGCATGATCCTAATTGCGATTGCAACGTTTTTGCAATCGTGCGATAAAAATTTTGAAGACATTAATACAAATCCAAATAACAGTGTAAACGCTTATCCATATCAATTAATGCAGCCTGCATTTAGGGATCTTGTTGCGTCTAATATGTCTCGTAATCGCTCATTAAATAATGAGTTGATGCAGATAACGGTCAGTATAAGTGATGGTGAGTATCGCATATTCCGTTATGATATACGTAATACGGTTTCTGATGGTCCCTGGAATTCCATCTATCCAGAACTGAAAAATGTGAAAGAAATTTACAAATTAGCGGATGGTGGGATCAATGATAATGCATCCTACCGTGGGATATCTTTAATTATGCAGACTTGGGGATTTTCTATTTTGACCGATACTTATGGCGATATTCCTTACTCGGAATCCTTAAGAGGATTGGGCGAAGACATCTTAGAACCTAAGTTCGATACACAAAAGGAAATTTATTTAGATTTCTTTAATAAATTAGATTCTGCCAATGTATTGTTGTCAAAAAATACGGCAATCAAAGGAGAATATGATCCCATTTACAATGGAAATGTTAGCAAATGGCGCAAGTTTGGAAATTCGTTATTTTTACGGTTATTACTCAGGGCTTCCGGACAATCAGATCCGGCAGTTGCTACATTTGTTCGTTCAAAAATTAATGACATTCTAGTTGATAATCCATCTTCTTATCCCGTTATGTCAAGTAATGATGATTCGGCTATTCTGCGCTGGACGGGTATGTCACCCTTGATTTCTCCATTCATGGATGTTAGAGCACAGGACTTTCGCCAAGCATCTTTAGCAAATTATTTTATTGATCATCTGGTTGCTTGGAATGATCCACGGATTAACATTCCTACATATGGTTCAAATGGTGTGAATCGTTTGGGAATTGCACCGGTGAGTGGAAATTTTGTCGGTATTCCAAGTGGTTATGCTGCTGGTGAGGGGTTGGAGCGTCAGTCCTATTTCTATTCGTATGATCAAACGGTGAATAACCTTCCCGTAAAGACAATGATGAATGAACCGTTGACAGGAATGATTATGAATTGTGCAGAATTGCAGTTTATCAAAGCGGAACTCGCATTGAAAGGATTCTATACGGATAAGGCGGGTGATCTTTACAAAGACGGTGTTATGAAAGGTATTACAACTTGGCTTCCGACTTATACCGAATCTATCGAGGATTACTTAAATAATGGCGATATAAATTGGGACGAAAGCTACAGTTTTGAGAAAAAGATGGAAATGATTCATCTACAGAAGTATTATGCGCTATTATTTGTAGACTGTCAGCAATGGTTTGAATTTCGGAGGACAGGCTATCCTTTGTTGCCAAAGGGAACTGGCTTAAAAAATGGCGGGGAGATGCCTGCCCGTTTGAAGTATCCAATTTATGTCCAATCGGCAAATCCAACAAACTATAAGCTAGCTATCGCACAGCAAGGTGCTGATGAGATTAATACGAAAGTATGGTGGCAGAGACGATAATGGCTTTTATAATTTTAATGCGTAGATAATGAAAAAATATATTTTTTACATAATAACAGGATTCATGAGCGCACTAGCTCTCGGCTCTTGTAGCAAAGACGGAAATTATCCAGGTGGGGTAGTTAGTTCGTATATCGGAATTTTTGACGTCAGGAACATTTATAAAGGACAACCTGTACAAATCAATCAAGATAATTTGGATGGATCTACAACAATTGCTGGTGTTGTTGTTTCCGATCATCGGGAGGGAAACTTTCCTGATGGCTACTTGGTCATACAGGACCGAAGACGCCTACGACAGTTGCGCGGTATAACGATCCCCTTGGGGAAGGCCGCGGAAAATTACGTGATAGGGGATTCCTTGGAAATCAATATTGTTGGTAGCGAACTAACCAGGGAAAATGGTATTCTTCAACTGAAAAACGTTGCTGAATCAAATATTGTAAAAATCGCTTCGGATAAGCCAATCCCCAATAATCGAGTGACTGCAAAAGATATTTTGGCAAATCCAGATAAATATGAAAGTACGTTGGTTGCGATCGTAAAGGGCGGTTTTAACCCATTGCCTGTAGCCGGAGATATTCTAGAAGGGCAGAAAACTCTGAATGATGGGTTTGGTAATTTAAATTTGGAGACTAAGTCATCCGCGAAATTTGCCAAGAGAAATTTAAGTGTTTTGGCGAATTATTTTGGAGTGATCTTTAGTAAACAGGATGCTGAAGGTAAACTCATTCCTTATGAGGTGTTACGTAAAGAATCGGATATTCAGGAGCTGAGTTCGGTGATTGAACACACCCCTGCGGCTATTTCAGGTTTTGCCAGCGACGTAAAAGGTGGGGATGGGAATTATGAATATATTCAGCTTCTGGCAATTGAAGATATTGACTTCTCGAAGACACCCTATGCTGTCATTGTCAGTAATAATGCCAATGCATCTACGCCGACAGGTGTTCCTGCAAAAGGTTGGGCAACCGGAGGAATGCGGACCTATAAGCTGAATATTACTTCTGGAACTGTTACAAAGGGACAGTATTTCTATGTAGGTGGAAAATATAAATTGATCAATGGCTCAAGCTCAACGGATATTTCTAATGCAAAATGGGTCGTAAATTATGATTACGTTGCAAAAGATGGTTTTGATGGTATAGGAACCAAAACCGGTGGACTTATGGCGAATAGTGGTAACGCATTTGGTATCGCCGTATTTAATACCACAACGGTGACGGAAGCAACAAAACCGGTAGATGTTATGTATATCTCAGGGGGCGGTGCATTGACAGATGGAACGAAAGGTTACCGTATTACAAATAATGATTTTTACGATGTTATCGATCCACTATCTTTAAAGTCGCAACCGTTTTTTATGGCGGGAACCAATAATATCTTTCTAAAATATAATACAGCTGATGTGGGTTATTTTGTGAGTTTGGGAGGGGTATATAATACGTCATTAGCGAGATGGACATCTGCACGGTCTCAGAATAATATAGAGATGACCAAGGCTTCTACGCTGAGTGAAATCGAAAATGAATTGTCAACTAAAATTGAACAATAAACGATATAAATAAAGGGGCTGCGGCCCCTTTATTTATGGTATAGATGGCATGCCGTTAGCTAAATATTGGTAGAGCTAAAACATATTTTTATTATCTTCATTATATAACTATAAACGAAGACTTATGAACTTAACAGATTTAGTTACAGGTGGAGTAGGCTCTAAAGCGATAGAGACTATTTCAAAAATTACTGGTGTCAGTGAATCTAAAGCAAAATGGATAGTAGCGGCGGCAGTTCCTTTGATGATTGCAGCATTGAATTACAATGCGAAAAACAAAGGCCAGGCGGAAAATATTGACAATGCCATTGACCAGCATAGCAATAGTGGCATACTTGATAAAATTGGAGATTTCTTTGGGCAAGGAGGAGCGGAGCAGAGTGGATCTGAAGATGGCAATAAAATTGTCAACCATATGTTTGGCCAAAATACTGAAGTCGTAACACAGAATATTGCGGATAAAGCGGGCTTGAGCTCTTCTCAAGTGACAGGCGTACTGGCCGCACTTGCTCCAATCGTAATGGGGTATCTAGGACAACAAAAGCAGGCTTCGAGTGGCGGGGGGATTGGTGACCTAATCGGTTCTGTACTAGGTGGCGGAACATCACAAAATGCAGGTGGTGGTATGTTAGGTGGTATTTTAGGCTCTTTTTTAGGCGGTAGCCAAGAAGAACAAACGCAAGGGACTGAGCAGCCAGCAGCGGGAGGTAGCATTACGGACATGCTGGGTGGATTGGCAGGCAGTTTTTTTGATAAAAATAACGATGGACAGGCGAAGGGAAATATTCTTGATTCAATCGCCGGTATGTTTGGGAAGTAAGTTGTGTTAGGCTATTATTTGTCCTGATAAAAAGCTCGTATGAGATTAAGCTAAGATGACGCAGATCCTAAAAGTGATGAGGTCGGAAGTTACATACTTCCGACCTCATCACTTTTGTCCAATTCGTATTAATCTTCGACCGTTACTTTCGGCGGGAAATTTTTATGTTTTCTTTTGCTGATTTTGTCAATATTGACGGGTTGAGGTACTTTTACATAATATCCTGTTCCGTCATATTCACGTTTGTTGGGGTTTTCTTTACATGCTGTCGAACAGCATCCGTCCATCTCCCAGCCGCATTCGTCACATTGTGTGAAATGTTCATTACAAGTTGGGTTGGCACAATTGATCATTTTAGTGGTTTGCTTGCCACAGTTAAAACAAGTCGATACCACAGATGGGTTGACAGAATTTACATCGACAGTAACACGATTGTCGAAGACGTAGCATTGACCTTCAAAATCTTCGCCACCAGCTTCCTTTCCGTATTTGATAATTCCGCCATGTAATTGATAAACATCCTCGAAGCCTTCTTTTAACAAAAGAGCAGATGCCTTCTCACATTTTATACCCCCTGTGCAGTATGTTAATATTTTTTTTCCTCTAAATTGTTCGAGCTCTTTTATTTTCTCTGGGAACTCGCGGAAATTGTCAATATCTAGGGTGACAGCATTTTTAAAATGACCAACATTGTGCTCGTAATTTGAGCGTACATCCAATACAACCACATCTTCTTGGTCCTTCATGGCTAAGAAATCTTTCGGCTCAAGGTGCACACCAGTTTGACGGTTGGGGTCAATTTCTTTTGGATCTCTCAAGCCAGAGTGAACGATTTCGGCTTTGTAGCGACAATGCATTTTAATGAATGACGGTTCATCTACAGCGTCAATTTTGAACTCTGTTTTGTTGAAACGACCATCGGCATAGATAGCATCCATATAGCTTTTGCAGGCCTCAACAGTGCCTGAAACAGTTCCATTAAGACCCTCATCAGCGACAATGATACGGCCGACCAAGTCCAGTGATTTACAAAATTCTAAGTGATCTGATGCAAATTTTTCGGCATCCTCGATAGGGCTGTAACAATAGTACAGCAAAGTTTGATATTGTGTCATGATATTCATTGATACCGCTGCAAACGGCGTTTAATGCTAAAAATAAATTTAGTGCAAAGCTACAAAAAATAATAAGTGGAATAAAATGACCGTCGTCACCTTTTCTTTAAAGGTTCGAGCAGGTATTCCAAGCCGTTAAGCTTTATTTCATAGAGTGTCGCTAACTGCTGGCCTAGCTTTCCCTTTGGAAAGCCTTTTTGGTTATACCATACAAGGTAGGGCTCAGGAAGATTACACAATGTGTATCCCTGGTATTTGCCAAATGGCATCTTGACTGTAACAAGCTCGGTTAAAATTTCAGGATTCAACATTAGTCTTGAGGTTTTCCATAATTGAGACGGTACCAAATAGCTTTTAGTGCGATGATGCCATGATTGAATAGATTGGGAATAGTCCCATAATAGTGTTTGAAAATAGCAAAGCGCTCTTTCAAGGATTCCTTATGTCTTTGTTTTGACATCCCGCCCACAAGATACCGGGCTACATATTGCTGTGCATTGACTGATTTTTTAGCCTTTTTGGCACAACGAATAACCCAGTCAATATCAGCACATAATTTATAATTGAGATCGTATGGCTCGGCAATGTCCCGCTTGATATAGATGGCCTGATGGCATATATTCATGCCATAGCGAAAGCTTTTCCAGTCGAAATGAGCCGGAACTTTATGCCTCCGTTCACCAATAATATTCCGATTGTCATCTACGAGGATAGTTTCGCCGTAAAGAATATCCGCATCATCGCTCAGTTTGGCAAGATTCTCAATGCTGTTGAGATCATAGATCTCATCTCCGGAATTTAGAAAAAGAACATAATCGCCTGTTGCTAAGGCTAATCCCTTGTTCATTGCGTCATAGATGCCCTTATCCTTTTCGGAGACGATGACGGCGATTTTATCCTTGTATTTTTGGATGATCTCTAATGTTCCATCAGTTGATTGTCCATCAATGACAATATATTCTATATGGTCATAGCTCTGATTAACAACAGATTTCAGGGTGTGTTCTATGTCACGCACATTGTTGTAAACGACAGTTATAATCGAAAATTTAGGATGAGCAGACATATTTTTTATGTATTGAATTTATTCATTTTCTTCTTCAGGAATCGGATGCTACGGTTGAATAAAGATCCTTTCCGATGTGCATAGAAATACTTGATGGCCTCATAAGCTTGCTTGTTTTCTGAAATTTCCTTCGGAAAATACCGTACAGGGCTTTCTGCTAGTGTAACCTGATAAGTAGCTTCCGCAGCTGTATGTGTACCCGAACCATCGTTGCCAATATTTTGCGTCATCGAATTCCTTGGATACAAAACTAACCCATTTTTTTTGAATACAGAAGCATACCAGCGTATCGCCCAAGAGTTGATCTTTCCGGCCTTAAATTCCTGCACTTGTTTCCAGAAGTTTTCTTTTCCCTCGATACTGAATTGATGTATCTGCTCGGCCGTAAAATCCGATACAAGTTCATCAATATTCGGATTGAAATGTTGCCAGGCCCGGTCCCAGGTTGCCCAGCCCCAACTATTGGCGACCCGAAAAAAGAAGGTCTCAGGCAGTTTATTTAAATCTTTTAGCGGATAACCATAACCGCTGATCTCCATGACCTGATTTTGATCTTTATAGCGCTCCAGTGCTTGATTGAAATAATCTAGGGCAAATACAGCAGTTTCCAGATCATCTTCCAAAACTATAATCTTTCCATGTGCATTAACCACTTTTGTAACTCCGTCGATCACATTGGCTGCCAAACCCCAATTTTCTGTTCGTTCGACAATAATAACTTCTTTAAAGTTCCAGGACTTGTTGATAATCTTTCGGACTTCAGTAACAGCTTGAACAGATTTTTCGTTTTTTGCAGCATCCGAATAAATGTAAAGCGTAGTCTGGTCTGCAAGCTTGTTCTGTTCTAAAGCTGAGAGTGTTCTTATTGTATGATCAGGACGATTGTACACAAAAAGTATGACTGGAGCAATACTGTTCATTTATCAATAGATTTTGTTGTATGCTTTTTTGTTGCTTAGACGAGTACGATAAACAGCTCCCGATTTGCCTAGCAATCTAAAAGCAATGTTTAAGTAGCTTTTTGCTTCAAAAATATGACCTTTAAAAATTGAAGCTCCCATTTTCTTCAGACTCGCCAATATGGCCATCGAAAAAGATCTTACAAAGGTATAATTGATATTGCAATACTCTGTCAAATGATAGACAAATTCGCTTTTCAGAAAGGCTTTTCGGTCTGTTTTACGCTGTTGTCTATCGTGATAGGCCTTTGCTCTGTCGGCGAGAATGATGTTTAATCCGTAGTATTTGATACGGTTGGCATAATCCTTATCTTCTCCATAATGGAAAAAGATCGGCGCGAAACCACCGACTTTTCTGATCACCGGGTTGGGGATAAACCAAAATGCAGCATTGACGAAAGAGCAAATTCGATAAGAATTTTCGTTAGTAGCATTTTTTGTATATACGGCAAAACCATGGTCTAGTGTTGTTTCGGTTCCATCGTAGTGAATAGGCGAGATAATTCCGATATTGTCTGCGTTTATTTTCACTAAGTTGGCAATACAGTCCTGATCCAGCCAGGCGTCCTGATTGACCAAAAATGCATAATCATATTCTTCCTTCAAAACAATGTCAAGTCCGATGTTGTTGGCCTTTCCAAAGCCCAGATTTTCGGAACTTTCTATTAGCCTTATTGTCGGGTACGTTTCTTTTATGATCTGTGTTGTGTTGTCTCCCGAATTGTTGTCGACAACTAAAATATCTGTTGGATGGCTCGAATCCAATAGGCTGGGTAAGCACTTGTGGATCCAAGGCTCAAAATTATAAGAGACGATTATGGTGAGAATCCTGGCCATCTATTTTTTTCGGATAACTGTTAGGAAATAGTGGAATAATTCCAACAAAATGCTGGGTTTAAAGATTCTGTTGACAATGATATATGCACATACAGCCACTCCAATTGTACTTGCAAACCGAAGATAGAGGTTGGCGATAGCTGCGGTGGCATAGTGAGCTGTAATACAACTGACAGCTGCCAATAATGCATAAGCAAAAATATCTGCCAGAAGATAACGAAATGAATAATTCATATAAGGTTTAGCGGAAGCATACCAAACGAATATCCAGAGGGCATTTAATGCTGAGGTTAATCCAATGAGTAGTTCAAGACCTAATGATTTGCCGAAGAATAGAATAGCGATTTGGAGTATACCAAACACGATGATATTCCGCATATAAACTTCAGGTTTTCCCTTGCTAATGATGAGGTTGGAAAAGACATTGCTTACAGAATCAAATGCCGCGCCAATACAAAATATTTGAAGAAATATGGCACTTTGTGCCCATTTATCGGTGATCGAAATAGTAATGAAATCTTGTGCTACAGTTGTTAAACCAAATAACATTGGAAAGGCTAAAAAGGCCGTAAAGGAAATTAGTTTGCGAAAAACCCGAACTTGTCTATCCTTATCATCTTCTATTTCCTTTAAAATAGGCTGTGTCACATTATTAACCATATTGGTCAATATATTCTGGGCCATGATGCTCCAACGATTTGGATTCACGGTATATCCCAGTTCTTCAGCGGTATAATGCCGGCCTAAGATCGCAGCATATATATTTTTGTTGATGTTGATGAAAATATTGGTGACTAGTATTTTACTGCTAAATCCTAAGATGTCACGAATAGGTTTAAAATCGAACTGGAAAGTAGGTCTGAATTTGGAAAAATACCAGAATCCGAGCATATTGAAACCACTATAGGAGACAATTTGGATCGCGTATGCCCAATAGGCATAGTCCTTATAGGCTAAATAAACTCCGACTATATTTGATGCAATAAGCGCAAAGGTGCCTGTGATGACTCTTTCTTTGATTTTTAAATTCCGGAAGAGGTAAGCATTGTGCGCAATACCAAAGCTACCTAGCCAAAAGGATAAAAAGGTAAATCTACTAAGTTCTACAAGTACTGGTTGATTATAGTATAAGGCGATAAGAGGAGCCGCAAAAAATAAAACGATATAAATAAATGTTCCAATTCCTACACTTGTCCAAAATACCGCGTTATAATCTTTATGTTCGACTTCTTTTTTATTGACAATTCCATACACAAATCCACTTTCTTGAAAAGCAGAGGCGAGAACAGAAAAGATGGTGATCATAGCTACTAAGCCATAATCTTCTGCTGTTAGCTTACGGTTTAGTAGGATGCCGAAGCCGAAGCCTAAAAACTGCTGGATGATACTTGCCATACCACCCCACAGCAGTCCTTTTGTTGTTTTTGATTTTAAAGAGTCATTTTTCGTTTGCGATGACATGCTAAATTAAATGAGCGGCAATATTAAAGTATTGCAATTGTATTCGCAAATTCTTTTAGGGAAACATCAGTTGGATTGACATCGGTAATCAAATAAGAAATATCACGTAACGGCACAACTTTCATTTTTTGAACTGAATTTAGTTTCTCAGCAATACTTAAAATAGCCACTTTTTTCGAGCATTTAATCATCGCACGTTTGATTTGTACCACCTCCCAGTCTGAATCGGTCACCCCATCTTCTACTGAAAGAGAATTTGTTCCCAACAAACAAAGATCGACTTTAAGATCTGCCAATTCATTAGCGACTTGGGCTCCGGAAACAATGTTTGTATTGCGTGAAAGTTTTCCGCCAACTAAAATGACTTCAAGATTTGGCTTTTCGGCCAATTCTAGTGCAACTAATGGACTTATAGTGAAAAATGTACACTGCAAATGATCGGGTATTGTTCTCGCTAATTCAATTAAGGTTGTCCCGCCTCCGACTAAAACAGTCATTCCATTGGAGATTAATGTGCTTGCTTTCTTGGCAATTTCTTTTTTTGCCTCCTTGGCATATACGTTTCCATCCTGAAAAGGGAATTGAAAAGATTTTGATAATGCCCCACCATAGACTTTTAGAACTTTTCCATTCTCGGCGAGTTCGTTTAAGTCACGTCTAATTGTATCTTCAGATACATTCAGTTGAACACTTAGATCTGATGATAAAACTTTATTATGTAGGTTAATCTGATGTATAATGAATGCTTGTCTTTCTTCCTTTAACATTGGTCTTTGGTTTTTAATCGGAATTTAAAAATAATTAAAAAAATCAGTCTAAATGTAGTGAAAATTATTCTTCCTTTTTGTCAATTTTTGTTATGCCAGCTTTGAATCTCGGTTTGAAGCCCGTAGGTTTACTGGCAGCGGGTTCCTGTGTTTCTGTGCTGTTGTTTTCAGGTTCAGCCTTTACGTTGGTATCTAACTTAATTTCGTCTTTCGTATCGGGCAGCTGTGCTTGTTCAGAAGTTTCCGTTTTGGTGACTCCGGCTTTGAATCTCGGTTTGAAGCCCGTTGGTTTACTGGCAGCTGGTTCCTGTGTTTCTGTGCTGCTGTTTTCAGGTTCAGCCTTTACGTTGGTATCTAATTTAATTTCGTCTTTCGTATCGGGCAGCTGTGCCTGTTCAGAAGTTTCCGTTTTGGTGATTCCAGCTTTGAACCTCGGTTTGAATCCTGTCGGTTTTGGAGTGGAGTTTGTTGCCTCGTCGGTTTTTTCTTCTGGTACAGATGTGCTTGCCGCTGCGTCAGGGGCTTTGGTTACTCCAGCTTTGAACCTCGGTTTGAATCCTGTCGGTTTTGGAGCGGAGTTTGTTGCCTCGTCGGTTTTTTCTTGTGGTACAGATGTGCTTGCGGCTGCATCAGGAGCTTTGGTTACTCCAGCTTTGAACCTTGGTTTGAAGCCTGTCGGTATTGAATCAGGAGTGGATTCCGCTGAATCAGTTATTTCCTTTTTGGATGTTGCCTTGACTTCATCTTCTACGGCTGTAGGCGGTGCCTTGAATCGTGGTTTAAAGCCTGCTGGTTTTGTTGCCGCAACACCGGAGGTGTCGGGTGCAATATCAGCGATAACCTGTTTTACAATAGGTTTTGCAATGACAGTTTCCTCCTCTGCTAGATGGAAACTTTTTCGGAGCTTGTTGAACCAAAACTTTTTGCTGTGGTCAAAACTCTTTTCTCCCATAGCAGAATAATGTGCTTTGAACTCTTCAAATAAAGGTCCATCTGCAGCTTGTAAAGCTTTTAAATCAATTTTCTTTTTTATGAAAAATTCTTCAAAAGTCATCCTGTTATGAGTTTAATATAGTCTATTACAAATGTAGTAATTTTTCTGACGCAGCTGGGAGGCCTAAAATAAAAAAGAGCGACTAGCGCTCTTTTTTATTGTTTTATAGGTTCAATAGCTTAAGCCATGTTATGGTAAACTGCTTGAACATCGTCATCTTCTTCGATTTTATCGATCATCTTCAACACATCAGCAGCTTGTTCTTCCGTAATATCTGAATGCGATAAAGCGATACGTTCCAATTTTGCAGATGTTACTTCAATTCCCTTTTCTTCGAGTAATTTTTGCATATTACCAAAGTCTTCGAAGGAAGTTTGAACGACAGCAATATCATTGCCTTCTTCATCAGCTTCTACGTACAATTCTTCTAAGCCTCCATCGATCAACTCTAATTCAAGCTCTTCTAAGTCCAGTTCCTCTGTTGCAGCAAAGCGGAAAATGGATTTACGATTGAAAATAAAATCCAATGATCCTGTCTTCCCTAATGAACCACCTGCTTTTGTAAAATAGCTACGGATGTTTCCTACGGTGCGGTTGGTGTTATCTGTTGCAGTTTCAATTAAAACAGGTACACCATGAGGGCCATAGCCTTCGTATACATATTCTTCGTAACCTTTTGAATCTTTTTCTGAAGCACGTTTGATTGCGGCTTCGATACGATCCTTGGGCATATTTACTGCCTTGGCATTGTGTATTGCTGTACGAAGTCTCGAGTTGGTTTCAGGGTGAGGGCCGCTTTCTTTAACCGCCATGGCGATTTCTTTACCTAAACGTGTAAATTGAACGGCCATTTTGGCCCAGCGTTTGAATTTCCGCTCTTTTCTGAATTCGAAAGCTCTTCCCATTGTTATATTTTGTTTTTAAGATTTTCAATCATGTCGACTGTCATCTTCTGGATGTCAAATTCCGGCGTCCAGTTCCAGTCTTCTCTCGCATAAGAATCATCTAGACTAGCAGGCCATGAATCGGCAATCTGTTGTCTTGGATCGTTCTCGATGTAAGAGATTGCAAAATTAGGAAGAATTTTTTTAATTTCTTGTGCAAGTTCTTTTGGAGTAAATGTAATACCACCAAGGTTATAACTGTGGCGAATGCTTAGGCTTTCCTTCGGTGCATCCATTAATTCGAGTGTACCACGGATGGCATCTTCCATATATAACATGGGTAATGCTGTGTTTTCAGATAAGAAGCAGGCGTATGTCCCGGTTTTTAATGCTTCATAAAAAATATCGACTGCATAATCCGTTGTGCCACCTCCTGGTTCCGTTTTCCAAGAAATGATGCCCGGATAGCGGACACTGCGAATATCCAGACCGCGGTGTTCCTGATACCATTCAATGAGACGCTCACCTGCGAGTTTGCTGATACCATAAATCGTGTTCGGATCCATTACGCAATATTGTTCGGTATTTGTTTTCGGAGAATGCGGTCCAAAAACAGCGATTGAGCTTGGCCAAAATATCTTTGAAACTTTATAGCTTACGGCTAGATCAAGAACATTCAATAGACCATTCATATTCAATTCCCAAGCCTTCTCAGGGTATTTTTCACCTGTAGCCGAAAGCATGGCAGCTAATAGATATACTTGAGTAGGTTTATATTGTTGAAATAATGTCTCGAGTCCATTTTTGTCAAGGACATTAGCGATTTCGAAATTTTCGTCAGGGCTTTTAATCTGTGGTTCTCTAATGTCAGTGGTTACAACATTCTCTGCACCAAATTTTTTGCGCAAGGCGATAGCTAATTCTGTGCCGATCTGGCCATTTGCACCAATGATAATAATGCTTTCTTTCATTTGTAAGTTTTATTTTATGAAGCTCCTGCTTTCACTATAATGAGTGTCCATGCTCAAGAATATAAATGAATCGCTTCGCTCGTTTCTTCCTATCGATATGATAAGATCTAGCCTGACATAATTTACGTTTCATCATGTAATGAAAAATGAAATTTCAACCATGGCGGTTTATGATGCAAATATAAAGGCTTTTCAGTATCTATCAACTTTGTGGCCTTTTAGGAAGTAGGGAAAAAATGCTAATTTTTAGACTCTTGGGACTGTTTTTATGAGATTTTAAACTGTTTCAATCGTTTGTTCTTTTTTTTTGAATAAGCAGCGAAAATTTTTATTTTTTTTGAATTGCTTTAATCTTGATTTTTAGCAATAGTTATGGGATGCACGGATTTCTTTTTTAGCAATTATGGAGGAAAAATTCTTAATGTTGTGATATTTTTAGCAGAGGGAGTAATATTTTGTTATTTTAATAGTGGAATTAGGGAATATTTTTTAAATTTGAAGAATTCATTCTTCAAGAATCAACTAAAAACAAAATCAAATAACAATTTTATATACACAATTTAAACACAGACAAAAATGAAAGTGGCAGTAGTCGGCGCAACAGGCCTTGTAGGTACTGAGATGCTAACCGTGTTGGCGGCGCGAAATTTCCCAGTAACAGAATTAATTCCAGTAGCTTCAGAGCGTAGTAAGGGTAAGGAAATTGAATTCAAGGGAAAGAAGTATAAGGTGGTTACACCATCTGAGGCTATTGCTTTGAAACCTGATGTTGCGTTATTTTCTGCTGGTGGTGATACCTCGAAAGAATTCGCGCCTAAATTTGCTGAAGCTGGAATTACAGTGATCGACAATTCTTCGGCATGGCGTATGGACCCAACGAAAAAGTTGGTGGTTCCAGAAGTAAATGGCGATGTGTTATCTGCTGAAGACAAGATTATTGCAAACCCGAATTGCTCAACTATACAAATGGTGGTGGCTTTAAAGCCATTACATGATAAATATAAAATCAAACGTGTTGTAGTTTCTACTTACCAATCTGTAACAGGTACTGGTGTTAAGGCCGTTAACCAGTTAATGGATGAACGTGCCGGAAAAGATGGTGAAAAAGCTTATCCTTATCAGATTGATTTGAACGTTATTCCTCATATTGATGTTTTTCAAGAAAATGGATACACGAAAGAGGAAATGAAGATGATTTTGGAAACAAATAAAATCATGCGTGATGATTCTATTAAAGTAACTGCAACGACAGTGCGTATTCCAGTTATGGGAGGACACTCGGAATCATTGAATATCGAATTTGAAAATGACTTTGATTTGAATGATGTACGTGCAGCTTTAGCGGCGCAAAGTGGCTGTATTGTTGTTGACGATCCTGCGTCATTACAATATCCAATGCCAAAGGATGCACACGGCAGAGATGAGGTTTTTGTAGGACGTATCCGTCGTGATGAATCTCAGCCAAATACCCTTAACATGTGGGTAGTAGCGGATAACTTACGTAAAGGTGCTGCAACAAATGCAGTTCAGGTAGCGGAGTTATTGGCCGAAAAAGGATTGATCTAACTCAAGTAGATTCCATAATAAATATGGAGCCCCCACGAATTCGTTCATGGGGGCTCTTTTTGTACTATCATCAAATCACAATTTATATACTTATGATTTGGCCCTTGATACTGGGGCTAGAAATTATGGCGTCAATGTTGTGGGTTGGATAGAAAACTCAATCTTGTCATTCAACGGCGCATAGGCTTCTTTGCTTTGCTCTTCCAGTCGATCTGGAAATAGAATGCCGAAAAGATGATCCGTTTCGTGCTGAAAAATAACAGCAGTAAAACCCTCGATATTTTCTTCGATAACTTTACCTTCTTTATTGATGTATTGTAGGCGGATAGCATAACTCCGTAATACATCCTCTTTACGATTAGGGATAGAAAGACAGCCTTCGGCGCCTTTGCGTTTCAGTTTGGAGCGCCATAAAATTTTAGGATTTACATAAAATTCAAATGGTTGATCTGGTTTGTCAAATCGCTGTACCCAGATTAGATTTTTATTTATACCGATTTGTGGCGCTGCAATGCCTACACCGGGGTGATTGGGATCACGTACAGTCGCGAACATTCTTTTGGAAAGAGACTCAATCAATGGGTCGTTGTATTTGACATCACTGCTTGTAGCTTTTAAAACTTTCAGATCTTTATCGTCTGTTGTTTGCAATACGCGAAGAATTGCATTTTCATCTCCTGATAAAATGATTTTCTTGTCGGCAGCACTGAACTCCTGTCCTGCGTTAAGGTTGACTGGTCTTTCATTCTTTGACTTATGAAATGCTTTTTCTCCGGCCATAATTTTTGTTTCTAAATTGTTCTCAACTGGGGGGACTGGGCAACGGTAGCCATTGCTATAAGCGCAATACGGATTATAGGCTTTGTTAAAGTCTATCTCAACATTGTTTCCTTTAATGTCGTCTGTTGATAAATCAATATACCGGCCCCCACTATAGCTTTCCTGACCATTTGTTAAATCTAAAAATGGTAAAAATAAATGGTTTTTGTATGCTGGATTTTGAAATAATGCGACACTTTGGTAGATATTCAACGTATGTTGTTTTCCATGAAGAGTAAAGGTAATGATGGCGTAGCGTTTGTACTCGTTGCTTGTGCCATCGTAGGTTGGCATCCGAAATACCGGTTCGTCAAACAAAACTTCAATTTTGGCGTTGACTTTATAGCCCGCATCTACGGGAAAGTAATCCAAAAATGCTACTTGATCTGATTTCAATGGGCCATATTGTTCTTTCGCCAATTCAGTGGCTTTTTTTTCACGAAGAGCGGTAATTTGTTGCTCATATTTACTTTGAGCATGTGTACTCAAGCATAAGGCCAAAAGGAAACTGGCAATAAGTGTTTTTTTCATTTGTTTAAATATTTATTCTTCCGATTTCGCACAGCCAAATGCCGCATTGCTTTTGATGTTGTTTTGATCAGTGTGCCTATAGGTAAGTCTATAGGCCCGCTATGATCAGATTGAATTCGGTGATCTATTGCCTCAAAAAGCAAGTTAGCTTGTCGTTGTTAAATAGTCTATCAAAGTTATAGTTTTTTTTGATTAAAAGATCAAAATTAAAAGATCAAAAACGAGAAGAGAATGTATTAGAAAGCGGAGTCCAATTGAAATATTAAATCTTCCTGTGTAATACTCAGGACTACTTTGTATTTTTGTAAAAAATATATATCCATGAGATTGATGGCCTTTGATTACGGTACAAAACGAATAGGGGTTGCGGTGACCGATCCAATGCAAATTATCGCTACAGCATTGACGACAGTACATCCGCAGGATATCTGGACATACTTAGCTGATTATTTACAGACAGAACAGGTGGAAACGTTTGTTGTAGGCAAGCCACGGCAGCTGGATGGGACAGATTCGGAATCCGCACAGCATGTTGTCGGTTTTATTCGGAAACTGAAGAAGACTTATCCCGCAATTGCTGTCGCCGAAATAGATGAGCGTTTTACTTCTAAAATGGCTTCTGCAGCGATTGCACAAAGTGGGAAAAAAAAGAAGGACCGTCAACAAAAAGGACTAATTGATACCGTGTCTGCAACGATCATTTTGCAAAGCTACATGGATAGCCGTAATTTTTAGATACACAACGACTGATAAGTCAAACAAAAATGAATAAAAAATAGAAGGATGAAGAGCATATTATTTTTTACCGAGGATACGGATTTCAAATTAAAAGAAAAGGGAAAGATTCGTCAATGGATTGCTGATGCCATCAAATCCGAAGGATTTAAACGTGTAGGCGAATTGAGTTTTATCCTTTGCTCGGATGCTTACTTACTTGAAATCAATAAGCAGTATTTAAATCACGATACCTATACTGATATCGTTACTTTTGATTCTTCCGAATATGATGACACCATCGCTGGTGATATTTTTATCAGCGTGGAACGTATTCAGGAGAATGCCGAAAAATTTAAGGTTGATGTGCGTGACGAGCTTCATCGGATTATCATTCATGGTGTAATGCACCTGTGTGGCTATCCGGATAAAAAGCCGGCAGATAAAGCAAAGATGACCGCCAAGGAGGATGAATATCTAGGTCAAAGAAACTTTTAACATACTCCTTCGTGCTGTCGTTAGGGCCGACGGTTCGGTGAACCGGTTGAAGGTTCTATTTTACTCGAGAGTGAGAAGGAAACAACATAAAAAAAAGCGCTTTACAATTTGTAAAGCGCTTTTTTTTATGTTGTTTCTAACGACTAGAATCTTTCAAATTGAGAGAAGAAGAAGTTTCCTTCGATAGCAGCATTCTCATCTGAATCCGATCCATGGATAGCGTTTGCGTCAATAGATTTAGCATATTTGTTACGGATTGTACCTTCCGCTGCATCAGCAGGATTAGTCGCGCCGATCAACGTACGGAAATCTTCAACAGCATTATCTTTTTCCAAGATTGCAGCAACAATAGGACCTGAAGTCATAAATTTTACCAACTCACCATAGAAAGGACGCTCTTTGTGTACTGCATAGAATGCACCAGCTGTCTCTTGAGAAAGTTGGATGTATTTCATTGCAATGATTTTAAAACCACCAGCAATGATATCGTTTAAGATTGCACCGATGTGACCGTTCGCTACTGCGTCAGGTTTGATCATCGTAAAAGTTCTGTTAGTTGCCATTATTTTAATTTTTTTGCAAAATTAGATAAATTGCTTTTCATATGCAATATCATTACGCTTCATATAGACACAATTATTGATAAGCCAACTGGCTGATGTGATCCTTATCGCTAAATCTTATACGCCTCGAAAATATGGTTATATTGAAATAGACGTTTCGCATGCTCCTAATCAGCTGTTTTTTCTCGGTATGTAACAAGGCTTTGTATGTGACCGTTACTAGAAAAGTAATAAAACAATTTATCTAAGTTCAATACGAATATGTAACTTTGTGATATTATGGCATTAAATCTAACAGTAGACATCGATAAAGATTCAGGCTTTTGCTTTGGAGTGGTATACGCTATTGATATGGCGGAGGAGATCTTGGCGGAAGAGGGGTATCTTTATTGTTTGGGAGATATTGTTCATAATGATGAGGAAGTTGCTCGATTGAAAGCAAAAGGTTTACGGATTATCGACCATGCTGTTCTGCCAACGTTGAGCAATGAAAAGGTATTGATCCGTGCCCACGGTGAAGCGCCCGAAACCTATCGCATTGCTTTGGAAAATAACATTACCTTGATAGATGCCTCTTGTCCAGTGGTGCTTAAATTGCAGAACCGTATAAAAACCTCGTTCGATCAAAAGGACAAAATTTTAATCTTCGGAAAGCATGGGCATGCTGAAGTGATCGGTTTGCAGGGGCAGACAAATAATGAAGCCTTGGTTTTTCAGGATATTTCCGAATTGGATCAGGTCGAATTGCCGGCCTCATTTACCCTATATAGCCAGACAACAAAAAGTGTAGATAAATTTTATGCGATCAAAGATGAACTTATCAAGCGCGGGTATGAAGTAAAGGCCAATGATACCATCTGTCGACAAGTTTCCAATCGATACGAAGATCTTGGCGCTTTTGCCAGACAATACGATAAAATCGTCTTTGTATCGGGCAAGAAATCCTCCAATGGAAAGGTATTGTTTGAAGTTTGTCAAAACGCCAATCCCGCTAGTTATTTTATTTCTGATCCAGCAGAATTAGATGCTTCGGTCTTTGC
Organism: Sphingobacterium sp. 18053; assembly: GCF_902706145.1. Lineage (NCBI taxonomy): Bacteria > Pseudomonadati > Bacteroidota > Sphingobacteriia > Sphingobacteriales > Sphingobacteriaceae > Sphingobacterium > Sphingobacterium sp. 18053. The sequence continues at coordinate 579,229 of NZ_CACSJW010000002.1, read as the reverse complement.
TGAAAACGATCGTATTGGTATCTGTGGCGCTACTTCTACGCCAATGTGGTTGATGAAAGACGTAAAAGCAAGTTTAGAAGCATTATAAGCACAATTACCCGTCACAGATATTTCATAATTCAGCGGTTTAGATCCCGAGTGCATTCTTTTTTGCGTAGCTTTGTAAGCTATGAGCAATAAAGGCAAAAAAGGTATTCTTTTAGTACAATTGGGTACACCTGATAGTCCCACTACTCCAGATGTAAAAAAGTATTTAACGGAGTTCTTAATGGACCCACGCGTCATTGATATTCCTTATTTTCAACGAACCTTATTGGTAAAGGGAATCATTGCACGTACCCGTGCTCCCAAATCTGCAAAAGTATACGAAACGATCTGGGATAAAGAAACGGGATCACCTTTGATGCATTACAGTATTTTGCAACGTGATCTGCTTCAAGAGGCATTGGGAGAAGAATACCATGTCGAATTAGCGATGCGTTACCAAAACCCATCGATTGAGGCTGCATTGAAAAATATGGAAGGTCTATTTTTGGAGTCCATTCGCGTAATCCCTTTATTTCCACAGTACGCTTCAGCAACATCGGGCTCGGTCATTGATCGTGTCATGGAGCTAATCCGCAAATGGAATTATCTACCGGAAATCAGTTTCGTAAGCAATTTCTGTACTGACGATTTGATGGCAGAAACTTATGCAGATCATGCCCGCAGGCACGATTTGGAAAGTTTTGACCATTTTGTTTTTAGCTATCATGGCCTTCCTGTGCGGCAGCTAGGCAAAGTGGATCCGACAGGTCAACTTAAATGTCCCGAAGCAGGCTGTGATTCCTGTAAAACGACAGCCAATTCATATTGCTATCTCTCGCAATGTTATGCAACAACACGGACGATAGCTGCAAAGCTTGGTTTAAAAAAAGAACAATATTCGCTTTGCTTTCAATCCCGGCTAGGTAAAGAGCCCTGGATACAGCCGTATACCTCGGATTTGTTGCACGACCTTGCCGCGAAAGGTTATAAGAAGTTATTAATTTTCAGTCCTGCTTTTGTGGCGGATTGTATCGAGACCATTGATGAAATTGGCGTGGAATATGCTAATGAATTTAAGCACTTAGGTGGAGAAGAGGTTTGTTTGGTAGAAAGTCTTAACGATGATCCCAAATGGATCGAGTCTTTAAAACAATTGGCACTCAATGCCAAAAACTAAAATAGGTAAAAGATGTTGTTCGTAAACGCGTGTGTATTACTCATATTGGATTTTTATATTTTCTTTGCGCTCCGTGCAACGAAGATCAAATTTCCCAAAACAAAATTATTTTCCATCCTCTGGTGGTCTTATTCTGTTTTACTACTATTAGGGGTTTTTATCTCAGCACAATATAGTATTCCTTTAATCGTACGGTCGGTTATTTTAGTCGCCTTTTTTCTGACTGCCGCATCAAAGATATTTTTCTTTTTGATTTTGTTAATTGATGATATCCGACGCGGTGGTGTATGGTTAAAACGTCTATTTACAAAAAAGAGATCTATTGAAGACCTAGTTGAAGATGCCGGAGACCCTTTACCGGAAAATCCGGTGAAAGGGATTAGCCGATCCGAGTTTTTGACCAAAGCTGGTATTCTGGTCGGTGCCTCACCCTTGATACCATTGAGCTGGGGTATTATTTCAGGAGCCTACGACTATCGTGTAAGGAGAGTACCGTTGTATTTGCCAAATTTGCCCAAAGCATTTCATGGAATGACCATCGCGCAGATTTCAGATGTGCACTCGGGATCTTTCTACAATAAAAAGGCTGTCAACGGTGGTATTGATATGCTTTTAAAGGAAAAGGCTGATGTGACATTTTTTACCGGTGATATTGTGAATGCCCAAGCTTCTGAAATGCGCGGTTATCAAGATATTTTTGCTCGTGTGAAATCTGATTTAGGTGTGTTTTCTACATTAGGTAACCATGACTATGGTGACTATTATTATGGTAAAGAAGATTCTCCTGCTAAACGCAAGAACCTCAAGGATGTGATCGATGTTCATAAAATCATGGGCTGGGATCTGTTAATGGATGAAAATCGCAAGATTAAGGTCGACGGTGAAGAGCTTTGTATTGTCGGGGTTCAGAATTGGGGCACAGGCCGTTTTCCGAAACATGGTGATATCAAGAAAGCTTTAATGGGTACCGAAGAGCAGCCTGTCAAGTTGCTGTTATCTCACGACCCGTCGCATTGGCGGGCTCAGGTATTGGATACCGACGTGGATGTGATGTTTGCCGGACATACACACGGTATGCAATTTGGCGTAAGATCCGAGATGTTGCAATGGAGTCCAGTACAATATATCTATAAGGAATGGGCAGGGCTATATCGTGAACAACAGAACAAACGATTATATGTTAATGTCGGCTATGGTTTTTTGGGTTATCCGGGACGCGTTGGAATTCTGCCTGAAATTACCATATTCGAATTGCTAAAAGCGCAAGACCCAAAGTTTAAAGCCTAAAAAATCCCCTTTGACTTTTGAGTTAATATAGCTATAATTGTGTATTCTGTACACCAGTTATACATAACATGCAATCAACTTTAAACTTTGGGGACTCTCCCCACACACGTGTTAATATTCTTACCGGGGAAAAAGTACTTGTGTCTCCGCATCGTAGTAAAAGACCATGGCAAGGGCAAGTGGAGGATCTTCCCGGGGATAATAGACCGGAATATGATCCACAATGCTATTTGTGTCCGACAAATAAACGAGCAGACGGTGATATCAATCCAGATTATAAAGAAAGTTTTGTCTTCGTGAACGATTTCTCGGCTTTATTAAAAGATACAAGCCAGCAAGAATTTAATGAGGATGAATTATTTGTCGCAGAGACCGAAAGAGGGATCTGTAAGGTAATTGCATTCACTCCACGCCACGATCTTACACTACCCGAAATGGATCAGGCCGCAATCAAATCAGTGATTGATCTTTGGCAGAAGGAATTTGTTGAACTGTCCAAGGTTGACTGGATCAAATACATTCAAATTTTCGAAAATAAAGGTGCGATCATGGGCTGTAGTAATCCACATCCCCACGGACAGATCTGGTCACAAAATCATTTGCCTGTAGAAATCCAAAAAGAATGCGTTCAACAACAGCAATATTTCAATAAATATCAACGTACAATCCTATCAGATTATGTTAAAGCAGAGTTGAGAAAAGAGGAGCGCATTATTGACGAAAATGATTCTTTTGTTTCTCTAGTCCCTTTTTGGGCTGCCTGGCCTTACGAAACGATGATTGTCAGCAAACGATCTATCCAAAACATTGCTGGGTTTGACGAAAAGGAAAAGACGGATTTTGCCGCTATCCTCAAGTTGCTGACAACGCGTTATGACAATCTCTTCAAAACATCCTTCCCCTATTCTGCAGGAATGCATCAAGCGCCGGTAAATGATGGAGACCACCCGGAGTGGCACTGGCATATGCACTTTTATCCGCCACTGTTACGTTCTGCTACTGTTAAAAAGTTTATGGTAGGTTATGAGATGCTAGCAAATCCACAACGTGATATCACACCGGAAGTTGCCGCAGAACAGTTGCGAAATTGTTCGACAGTACATTATAAAGCTAAATAAGATGATAACAAAAGATACAATTGTAAATAAATTTAAAGAACTCTACCAGGAGGAACCTCTTGTCGTTACTTCCCCCGGACGGATTAATATTATTGGAGAACATACGGATTATAACGATGGATTTGTATTGCCTGCCGCAATTGACAAAGCAATATACGTTGCTGTAAGTAAGCGATCGGATGATAACATTGTGCTTTATGCGGAAGATTATAAAGAGCGTCATGAGGTAAAACTAGCAGATATTGCAATCTCAGAAAAACATTGGCCAAACTATATTCTCGGGGTAGTTGATCAGTATCAGAAACGTGGGGCAACGCTAGGTGGATTCAACCTGTATATCGATGGCGATGTGCCATTGGGAGCCGGATTATCGTCTTCAGCAGCCGTTGAATGTGCCGTTACCTTAGCACTCAGCGAATTGTTCGATTTGCAGGTCGAACGACTTGAGATTCCACAGATTGCACAAAAGGCCGAACATACCTATGCTGGTGTGATGTGTGGTATCATGGATCAGTTTGCTTCAGCCTTTGGTAAAGAGAAAAATGTCATCAAACTGGATTGCCGTACTTTGGGTTTCGAGTATGTTCCACTTGATCTTAAGGGTTATGAAGTTGTGTTATTGAATACAAACGTAAAACACTCATTAGCTTCTACAGCTTACAATACACGTCGTGAACAATGCGAACAGGCGTCTGCATGGGTACAGGAAAAATACCCGGAAGTCAAGAACCTGCGTGATGTAACCATAGCGATGCTTGATGAATTGGTGAAAGATAAAGATGCCGATATTTATGCGAAAGCTAGCTTTGTGGTCCGTGAGAATGAACGCGTAGAGAAATCGTGTGATGCACTACGTTCAGGAGATGTTGTTCAGCTTGGACAGTATATTTTTCAGAGCCATGAGGGATTAAGTAAAGTGTATGAAGTCAGTTGTCCGGAACTGGATTATTTAGTGGATTACGTCAAGCAATTTCCTGAGGTGATCGGTGCCCGAATGATGGGTGGCGGTTTCGGTGGCTGTACAATCAATATCGTCAAAGAAGGTGTATTACCTTCAATTTTGCCAACACTCGAAAAAGAATACAAACAGAAATTTGATAAAGAACTTTCGGTTATTCAGGTCAGGATTGCCGATGGTACCCGCGTACTTTCATAAGACATAGGTACAGTAAGGGGAATAACATGAACATGTTATTCCCCTTATTTTTTGTCTTTTTTGATAACGACTTACCACACAAGTCCTAGTTAAGCTGGTCTAATGCCTGTTTTAAGTCGGCGATTAGATCATCGGCATGCTCAATTCCAACAGAGATGCGCAACATGCCTAGCGTGATTCCGGAAGCTTCTTTCTGTTCCTTCGTATGATGACCGCCCCACATACTCGCGGGGTGTACAATAAGCGATTCGACCCCTCCCAAACTGGCTGCATTGATAAATATATGCAGCCCATTGATGAGTTTCTGCGCATTTAAAAATGCCTCTTCTTCATCTTTACCATTGACATCGATGCAAAGCATACCCGAGAAACCGTTCATTTGTTGGGCTGCGAGCTCATGTTGTGGATGATTGGGTAATCCAGGATAACTGACTTTTTTGATTTTTGGATGTTGATCCAGAAATTCGGCCAGCTTCAGTGCATTTATATTGATCTGTTTGACGCGTAGACTTAATGTTTTCAATCCCCGTAATAGTAACCAAGAATCAAGCGGTGCGAGTGATGCTCCCAAAGCGACGGATCGTTTCCATACGCTGGCGATATAGTTCCGCGTACCGCAGACGATACCTGCAGTGAGGTCGCTGTGTCCGCCCAAATATTTCGTGGCGCTGTGAACAACGACGTCTATTCCAAAATCTGTGGGGGTTTGGTTGATAGGGGACGCAAATGTATTATCAACCATGCTCTGGATTCCATGCTGTTTGGCAAGCTCTCCGAGTGCTTTTAAATCGCTAATGTTGAGATTTGGATTCGATGGAGTCTCTATATAAATCAGCTTGGTATTTGCCTGAATAGCTTTTTCAAACGCTGAAACATCTGTTTGATCCACAGCCGTAACCGTGATGCCATAATCCGTTAGGAACTCTTTAAAGAAAATAGCTGTTCCGGAATAATGTGCATGTTGGGCGACAATATGATCGCCCGATTTAACGATGGCCAATATGGCTGTACTGATCGCTGCCATACCTGTTGCAAATACAAGTGCATCCTCCGTTTTTTCCAATTTTGCTAGGATGGACGCTACTTGGCTATTCGTCGGGTTGCCATGACGATGATAAAAATAAGGGTGTTTCGGTTCGGTAGCAGCCTTGATGTATTCCGTTGGGTCAGGATCTGCAATGTATGTGGATGTCTGATAGATTGGAGTAGTTACTGCAGATGTCTGGTTGAATTGCTGTCCTTCATGGACGAGTATCGTTTCGGTATTGGTAGCCATACTAATAATATTGATTGATGCTTGTATTGCCTTAAGTATCCATAACTCGATCTTGTCGAATCTTTGATCGTAAGGAAGCCTTAGCTCGTTTGAAAGCACTGTTGGTGCTAACAGCTCGAAGAAGGTTTGTCTTGTATATCAAATATAAATAAAATCTACTCAATATGTAGATTTTATTTATATCGGATGCATCAATATGTCTTACAGCATTTCTTTCAGAAGGCTCAACGCATAACCAATGGTATTCACATTGTTTAACGCTAAACGAAGCTGGCCTTTGACTTCTTTGAGGTTGCTGATCTCCGGATGGCTTTGTACAAAGGACAGTACTCGGCCGAATTGATCAGATTCAAAGTAGCTCGACTTGGGGTTATTGACAAAATAACCTTTCAGTGTATGCTTTTTATACGCTATTTTTTCGAATCCGATCGTTTTGCCAAACCACTGTAAACGGAGTGTATTGAATAATTCAAATACTTCTCGTGGGATAGGGCCAAAGCGATCTTCAAGTTCTTTTTCAAACGCTGCCAATTGCTGCTCGTTTTCCAATTTGGATAGTTCAGTATACAAATTATACCGTTCCGTAATATTGGTTACATATTCATCAGGGATCAATACCTCAAGGTCGGTGTCAATTTGCGTAAAGGACACATATTTTCGTTCTTTCTCATCAGCGAATACTGCTGAGAACTCATCCTCTTTCAGTTCCTGAATAGCTTCGTCCAAGATTTTATGATACATCTCGAAACCGATCTCTGCAATAAATCCCGACTGTTCGCCACCTAATAGGTTTCCCGAACCACGTATATCCAAATCGCGCATGGCAACATTAAATCCAGAGCCCAGTTCAGAAAATTCTTCTATCGCAGAAAGTCGTTTATAGGCCTCCGGTGTTAAAGTCGATAATGGCGGACTCAGTAAATAACAGAAAGCCTTTTTATTGGAGCGACCGACCCGGCCCCGCATTTGGTGCAGGTCACTTAGTCCGAACATATGTGCATGATTAATAATAATCGTATTCGCGTTTGGAATATCAAGACCTGCTTCAATAATCGTTGTTGCGATTAAGACATCGAAATCGTGATTGATAAACTTAAGCATCACATCCTCGAGCTCATCACCTTCAAGTTGGCCATGTGCAACACCGACGCGGGCTCCTGGAACCAGCTTACGGATCAAATTGCCCAGCTGCGGAAGATCTGCAACACGATTATGGATAAAGAATACCTGTCCACCACGATCAAGTTCGTAACTGACGGCCTCCCCGATCAGTGTTTCATTGAAAACGTGGAGTTCGGTCTGTACAGGCTGACGGTTGGGTGGGGGAGTCGAGATGATACTCAGATCGCGGGCCCCCATTAATGAAAAGTGCAATGTTCTTGGAATTGGCGTTGCTGTCAATGTCAGCGAGTCTACATTCGCACGCATGACTTTCAATTTTTCCTTTACGGTAACGCCAAACTTTTGTTCCTCATCAATGATCATTAGGCCAAGATCTTTGAATTTGACATCTTTGCTGACAAGGCGGTGGGTGCCAATGATAATGTCTATTTTCCCTTCGGCAAGCCTTGCTAACGTATCTTTAATCTGCTTAGGTGTCTTGAAACGGTTGATATAGTCGATCGTGCATGGGAGCCCCTTTAGTCGTTCCGAAAAAGTCCGATAATGCTGTAGCGCAAGAATTGTCGTCGGTACAAGCACGGCAACCTGTTTACTGTCTGCTACGGCTTTGAAAGCCGCACGGATAGCGATCTCCGTTTTTCCGAAACCAACATCCCCACAGACCAATCGATCCATTGGATGTGGAGACTCCATATCTTTTTTTACATCGGCAGTAGCTTTTTCCTGATCGGGGGTATCTTCGTAGATAAAGGAAGCCTCCAGTTCATTCTGTAGGTAACTATCCGGTGAGAAAGCATTTCCATGCTGGGCCTTTCGTTTGGCATAAAGCATGATCAGGTCGCGCGCAATATCCTTGACTTTTTTCTTGGTCGTCTTCTTGAGTTTGTCCCAGGCGTCGGTACCCAATTTATTCATTTTGGGAACAGTACCCTCTTTGCCGGAATATTTGGAAATGCGGTTTAAGGAGTTGATGTTCACATACAAAAGGTCATTGTCCGCATAGATCAAGCGGATCATTTCCTGGGACTTACCGTTGACGTCCACTTTTTCCAAACCACCGTAGCGGCCGACACCATGGTCAATGTGGGTAATGAAATCGCCCGGTTTAAGATCCCGTAGATCTTTGAGTGTAATTGCCTGTGAGCGCTCGTAAGCCTTCTTACGTTTATATTTATAATAGCGGTCAAATATTTGGTGATCCGTGTAACAGGCCAACTTTAAACTGTCGTCTCTAAAACCTTCCCGTAAAGCTTTATGAATCGGAATGAAGGTCGCCGATTTATCAAGATCTTCTAGAATCGTATAGATACGTTCTACCTGTTTGGTTGAATCTGAAAAGATCAAATTCTGGATCCGCTGGCTCTCATTCTCTTTGAAATTATGGATTAAGAGATTAAAATCCTTATTGAACGAAGGTTGCGGGTGGATATCGAACTTGAGTGTTACCTCAGCTTTATAAAAGAACTGTTTACCGAATTCGATGATTGGGAACTCAAAGAATAAGGCATTGAGATTCTTCTCATCTGTAAACTCATAGGCTGGGTTATGCCATTCGGGATTGTCTTTTTTCTGCTTATCTGTTAGTCCCGCCCATAATTTTTCCGCCTTCTTTAACCCATCTTTTACAATATCTAATGTAAATTGAGCGTCTTTGATCCAGATCGTAGCGTCCTGATCTACATATTCCAATAAGGAAATGTGTTGAGATGTTAGGAATTTCGCTTGGACATTTGGTACAATGGTTACTTTATGGATTTTTTTGACAGACAGCTGGGACTCAATGTCAAATGTACGTATGCTTTCGATGTCATCGCCAAAGAATTCAATACGGTATGGGAGGTCATTCGAAAAAGAAAAGATATCTACAATGCCACCGCGTATCGCAAATTGCCCAGGTTCATACACAAAGTCGACACGTTCGAAATCATATTCGATCAAAAATTCGTTGATGAAATCAATACTTAGAGCGGTGTTTTCTGTTATTTCCAACGTATTTTTATCCAGGTCGTTGCGGTTGATCACTTTCTCAGCAATAGCCTCCGGATAAGTCACAACCATTTTCGGTAATTCCGAAGTATGGTTGAGTGAACTTAAAGTCTCCGCGCGTTGCAATACATTGGCAGAGTCAGTTTGTGTAAAATCAAAAGCTTTGCGATAAGACGAAGGGAAAAAAAGAACCTGCTTATCCAACAGGCTTTCCAGATCACTTAAGAAATAAGAAGCGTCCTCATGAGTCGGTAAGATAAAGACCATTGGACGTTCCTGTAAGTTGTAAGAAGATACGGCTATGAACGCATCCGAAGATCCAATAAGCCCTTTCAGCTGAATCTTTGGGTTTTTGGATTGTATAGCCTTGGTGAGCGACTGGACAGATTCGCTTTGGCTGTATTTTTCTAATATTTCTTGAATTCCCACGAGCAAAAATTTCGAATAATTGCGAATTTAACGAAATAGTATCAAGTATTGGGTATGAAGTACTAAATTTTTTGGTAAAAAAATGGCTGAATCCCTCGTTAAGAAGGGCATGACTTTGGGGAGCTCAAAAAGCTATAACAGATTGATCTGTGCAGGATTTTATTTCGCGAGGTAAAAGGTGTAGGCAAAAGCGAGCAACACCAACAATGTGGCCAAGTAAATTAATTTATATTGCTCGTAAGCTGTAACATGAAAGGATCCAATTTTAACGCGGTTTTTGCTATTTCTCATGACTAATTTAGGTCGAGGTCAATCTTCTGTTCACTAATATAGCTTTTAAGTGTTGTATTACCAAAAGCATCCAGTGTATTTTGAAAATCTTCCCGGTAGTCAAACTGAAAGTCCTCATGAAGTTTACTGTATTTACCCACCGCATGTTTTATACGCCCTGTTATATATTTATGCAATTTGTGGGCGGCAGACTGATAAGAGGAGTCGAAAAGCCTGTCGTAATCAGCAATGGTTCTCTTCAGGATATAGCATCTAAATTCTACTTCACTGATTTTGTCCTTGGTGACTTTTTCGTGTTCATTCACTAAGCCGCTTGCCTGTTTTACCAGTTTGCTAAGTCCAATAAAATGAATGTGTTGTGGCGTATTGCCAATTTGACTTAAACCAATATCGAACAATTGTGCCAGTTGCTTTCTTAGTTTTTCAATACGTTCCTCTAAATCATCCGCATTCTCCAGTAATTGGAAATGCAATTGCTTGATCAGCATTTTGTCCTTGCTTATCAGGCGTACAAGGAGTTTGTCTTTTTCCTTCTGCGGTAGGTCAAGGACAGCTTTCTTTAATTCGGCATCTTGATGTAAGGACATAATCTGTGTTTTTAGTGTAAAAAGAGTTGTTGAGCGAAAAGTCAGGCACACTGAAAGTGTGCCTGAATAAATTTCTCGTTTCATAAGCCGGAATTTAAGCAGCAATAGCTGCCGCCCATATTTACCGGCGCTTGCTATTAATACAATATTCTGAACTTAATTGTATTGTCGATCTGTTTGAGTTGTTTCAATAGATCTTTATCATATTCACCTTGTATATCGGTTACCGCATAGCCAATGTCACTTTTGGTCATTAGAAATTGTGCAACAATATTGATGTTATTTTGGGCATAGACCTTATTGATCTGCGCCATAATTCCGGGAACGTTTTGGTGGATATGCAGTAATCTCGTTACCTGTTTTACTTTTGGTAAAATCAGATTTGGGAAGTTGCGACTTAAATAAGTATCACCATTGTTGATAAAATCGGCCATCCGCCGAGGTATAAACTCGGAATTTTTCTTTTTATTTTTCTTATCATCGAAAACGACAATACCTTTAGCATTGCAGATATCCTTATTGATATGCCCTCTGATATCACCCAAATATCCGATCGTTTTTAATTTGTCAGCATGTTGGAGTTGCTCATCACTGATATCGATATTGTCCCCCAATAGAAGCATCCCTACATCTTTCACATACTTTTCTTCGAAGGTATCTTTTGTGCGGATAGAAAAACCGTCTCTTTTTAAGATATGAGCCGCTATTTCTGGTACATCACCCACGATCAAACAAAGGATACGGTTTTTAGGATAGGATATTGCACGGGGCAGATCATTTACATATAAGAACTCATCAAAACTAGGTGTGATGAAGTCTGCTTTCTCAGTGACACTTTTACGTTGGATATTCTCTGTAAATGCAAAGAATTTTTCAATTAATCCCGATTCTTTCAGTTGAAAATCTGAATAACCGTCACCAATGCCAAATAGTCTTCCTTCAATATTTAATTGTTTTAATAATTGCACTTTTCCACCTTCATTTGATAATGGATTCTCTTCATCAAAACCGATGATATTACCTTCTTCATCAAATCTGAATGTATTGGCATAGATATTTTCAGTCTTGATATGATAGGGTGTAACAACAGGAGTAATAAACTCCTTAAAACCTCCTGAAACAATCCATGCTGTGTCGGCGTGTTTCTTGAAGAATTCACGATTTCGGGAAAAAGAGGTTGAAACCTTTTTCTTAAGATGTGAAACAAGTTTATCCAGATGAGATTTATTGGCATTTAAGAGTTTTACGCGACCAGCCAAAGCTTCACGGAAAGATAGTTTACCCTCCATGGCAAGATTGGTGTACCGCTCAATTTCGTGATAAATAGATTCGCGATCCGGATGGTCCTCAAGGGAGATTCGTGCAAGTTCATCAAGTGCCTCTACTTGTGTAAATGTACTATCAAAATCAATGATGTAATAGTTTTTCATCTTGTTATTTTTTTATGAAACGATCGTGAGCAATAGCGCTGATTGCTGATCTCCGATATCGGTAGGTTTCCGATGGTTTCAAGGTTCGGTTGTTTGTTATGTTATAGTTTTACTGTTTGTTATATAAATCTGCAATTTCCTTTAGCGTTTGTTCCAAAGGCCGATAACTGTGGTTTAGGAGTGCTTGGATTTTCGCATTGGAATACTGTAATTTGGCACTTGAAGCAACCGCAGTCTCCTTCGTTAATGTCGCGTCTGATTTTTTAAATAGAGCAAGCATACTTGAAACTGTGGAAGCAATTTGGAGTAAGGTTTCGGAAACTTCGATTGTCGGTTCAGGCCTGTTCATTAATACACTTGCCACGCTCAACAAATCCTTGTTGCTTATATTGAGATGATTGATGATATAGCGCTCAGCACTAATATCATCTCTTTCCATCAATTGAATCATGATCGCAGCAACATCCTCTACGTCAACAACGCCGACACTTCCTTTCGGGTAAAATCGTAGACCTTTATTGATCATCGAAAAAATAGCTCCAGAGCCTTTCCCGTTTGCCGAAGCACCTAAAATTACTGAGGGGTTAACAATAACTGCACTTAAACCTTCGGTAATGCCACGCCACACCTCCATCTCCGCCTGATATTTTGATAACGAATAGTTGGATGTCAGTGAATTGTGTTCCCAATGGTCTTTTTCGGATACCGGCAGGTTGTCTCTATTTGTCCCTAAAGCTGCGATCGAGCTGACATGGAGCAGGCGAATGCCCTTTTCAAGGCAAAGATTGACCACATTTGTCGTTCCTTCCACATTCACTTTAAAGAGCGCTTTAGTGTCTTTCTTTTGGTAGGAAACCAATGCTGCACAATGGAACACTTTAGTAACCCCTTCAAGAGCATCTTCTAATTCAAAATAATTGTTGATATCAGCATCGATCCATTGAACCAACGAAGAAGATAACAACGAGGTCGGAATAGCCGATTGAGCTCTTTTGATGGCAATGACGTCAATTCCTTGGTCTATCAACTGTCTGATTAGTGTAGACCCTAAAAAACCTGTTCCTCCAGTTATTAATATCACTTGATAAAGATACTGTTAAAAATAATGTTTTCAAAAGTTAGTTAATAAATGGATATTTGTGTGAATTGCATCCTGAAAAAACCTTCATGCTTTCGCAGGTCTCAAACGCCATGAAAGCCGAGGTAGCTTCTTTCAGTCCAATTAAAACAGTCGTTTTCAGAACAAATAGGAGATTTTACAAATTATAGCTTATGTCATCACTGTCCGTATTCTTTAGCCCGATTTCAATTACAGGTTTTGCTCCTGAGCATGGGTTCTTGAGTTCTCAACTAGGAAACGTTATTCAAGCCTATGAAACAGATTTTCCGAGCTGGGAAGCGGATAAACAGCCTCAATTGGCTATTGTCGGTGTGGAGGAAGATCGTGCATCCATGAATAATAATGGAACGGATAAAGCGCCGGATGCTGTACGAAAACATCTCTATGCGCTATATCAGGGCGATTATAAGATGAATATCGTTGATTTGGGAAATATCAAAGCAGGTAATACAATTCAAGATACCTATATCGCTTTAAAATCTGTCGTAGAGGAACTGGTCAAAGAAAATATTCTTCCGATTATCATTGGCGGTGGGCAGGATCTCACTTATGCACAATATTTAGGATATCAAAATTTAGAACGAAAGATAGAGCTGGCGATTATAGATGCCCGTTTTGACCTTGATGAGGAAAATGCCGAAAATGTAAGCCTGAATTCCCGATCTTATGTGAACCATATTATCTTGCATCAGCCAGACTATTTATTCAATTTAAATGCCATAGCCTATCAAACCTATCTCGTAAGTAAAGAGTCTATCAATATGTATGATAAACTATTTTTTAATGCAACTCGAGTCGGTATGATTGCCGGTAAAATGGACCAATCAGAGCCTTTGATCCGAGCAGCAGATTTAATTAGTTTTGATATTGGAGCCATTCGCGCCTCTGAAGCACCTGGAAATGCCAATGCAATGCCCAATGGCTTATTTGGCGATGAAGCTTGTCAACTCGCCCGCTATGCCGGGATGTCGGATAAATGTTCTTCCATCGGTTTTTATGAATTCAATCCAACATTTGATCCAATGGAGCAGACGGCTATGTTGGTCTCCCAAATGATCTGGTGCTTTATTGATGGTTACTATAACCGCAAACAAGATACGCCACTGTACCCCAAATCATCTTATATCATTTATCGCACGACACTGGAAAATGAAGAACATGAATTGGTCTTTGTGAAAAGTAAAAAATCAGACCGCTGGTGGATTCAAGTGCCTTATTTTGGATCTAAATCAGTCAATGAACGCTATTACCTCGTGCCTTGCCGTTATGAAGACTACCAATTGGCTGTTTCAGGTGAAATGCCTGATCTATGGTGGAAAACACACCAAAAGTTACAATAATGTACCTCTAAGAGGGACATTGGTATTACGCCTTACCATAGAGAAGTGTGTAATACATCGTGCAAACTGATTACAGATTGGAGTTATCTGTTTTTAGTCCTGTCGATCCATTAAGTTTGAGACGTTATAGGTTTAATTAAATGCAGTGATGGCAAAATAGACCTGCTCAGGTAAGCATACACCATCTTCAGAAAATACAAATCATGGAAATATTTTTCTTTGCGGGAATCGTATTGTTATTGGTCATTTTGATCATATTGGTACTAAAAAAGAATACCGATACCAGTGCCGGTCCTGTGTACAATAAAGAGGTTGAAACACTAAAAATTGAGCTCGCTAGATCGCAACAGCGGGAACAAAGTTTGCTGGAAGAACGTCTTATGCTAAAAAATGAATTGGATAAGGAACGGGAGAATCTTCTGGTCGCAGAGCGGTCTTTAGAGAGTACACGTTCTTTTTATGAGGCGCAGCTCGATAAATTTCAGGAACAGAAGAATGAAATCGCCGAGATTAAACGACAATTCAACAATGAGTTTCAGGTCATTGCCAGTAAAATATTGGAGGAGAAGACACAAAAGTTTACAGAGACCAATCACCGTTCCCTGGGCTTGATCTTGGATCCATTGAAGGAAAAAATCAAATTGTTTGAAGAGAAAGTCGATAAAAATTACAATCAAGAGGCGGCGGAAAGAAATTCTTTAAAGGGAGTTGTCCTTCAGCTGGTCGAACAGAGCCTTAAAATTAAAGACGAAGCCAATAGCTTAACCAAGGCATTAAAAGGGGATACCAAAAAGCAGGGCAATTGGGGCGAGGTAATTTTAGAGCGGGTTTTGGAGCGTTCGGGACTTATGCGCGATCGCGAATTTAGATTGCAGGTCTCTCTTATGGATGCCGAAGGAAGAAGAATGCAGCCCGATGCTATTATCGACCTCCCTGAAGATAAACATTTAATTGTGGATTCAAAAGTTTCGCTGATTGCCTACGAACGTTGGGTCAATGCTGAGACGGACGAGGACCGCGCAATATTCGCAAAACAACACGTACAGTCTGTGGAAAATCACGTGAAAGAACTCTCCGCAAAAAACTATCACGAGTTATATGGTATCGAATCCCCGGAGTTTGTCCTGCTGTTTATGCCGATTGAATCTGCATTGAGTATGTCCGTCGCTGAAAAACCAGATCTATTCAGCGATGCCTGGGATCGTAAGGTTGTAATCGTTAGCCCTTCGACATTGTTGGCGACATTGCGTACCATCGCCAGTATATGGAAACAAGAGCGCCAGACACGCAATGTGATTGAAATCGCCAAGGAAGCAGGGAGTTTGTACGATAAATTTGTGAGCTTTCTGAACGATATGGAACAGGTGCAAAATCAGTTGGAGCGCGCATTAAAAAGCCATGAAGATGCAACTAAAAAACTCTCTACAGGCGCTGGGAACGTTATTGGAAAAGTGGAGAAATTAAAACGTTTAGGAGCCAAAGCAAATAAACAGATCGATTCCAAATTTTTAGATGAGGAAGATTAACAAAAACGGGCTTGCCGAAAGGTAAGCCCGTTTATAATTTTTAACCGTGCAAAGCAAAGCCTGCTCTGCTAACTTATGCTAGAGGTTCTACTAAAGCTCTTTCATCCGTTTATTGATCGAAACATCCACATACGTATCCTTTAAACGATCTACAGCTTCTTTTTGAACAGTGACATTGGTGTCTGATTCGTAATCATGAATAGTCCTTTGGTTTTGGACTTCGTTGTCATAAGGATCCTTTCCTGCCAAGAGCTTGACGATTACCGGAAGACATTCGAGGAAGACAAAAAGCAGCGCAATAAAAAACACAGCATTTGCATTGGATTCGTTGACCTTTCCATTGGCATCGTACCTTAGATTGCCCAGCGCAGAATTACGGTCTGCAAAACCAGCGACATTGACGGCGCTGTCCAAAGAAGCGTTGGATAAGACTTTTTGGTCCAATATCCCTTCAAATTTCTGTTTCTGACGTATTGCGTTTTGTTGGGTCGTTATCTTGTTCCGTAAAGTGTCCAAATAACCCTCTTTTTTCTTCAGCTCTTCTTCTTTCATTTTGGCATAAGGGCCATATCCCATGACACCAGATGTTTCAGTTGTTTTGTTCCCGAATATCTCGTAATTCAATTTTGTACGATCATTTTTAATACTGGCTTCCAATGAATCACGTTCGACCGTAATCGCTTTTAAAAGCGAAACCTCATTGGCATATTTCTTATTGAAAGTACTGTTGAGCGTGTCGATTTTAGCGCGTTGATCTGCGAGAAAACGTACACGGAGATTTTCTCGAATCTCTTTATCGAAGATTTTTAACTCCAATGGCCTAGAGATAACCAAACCAATCAAAATTGCCAATAAAATTCGTGGAAGAGCCTGCAGAAGCTGCATAAGGCCACTTTTTGATTTATTTATACTAAGTACAATATAGCGATCCATATTGAATATCGCTAAACCCCAAATGATGCCAAATACAATGGCCAAAAGCCAGTCAAATGCTCCACCACTAAATACGAAATACATGGCATAGCCCCCCGAAAGGCTGGCAAACAATCCCGTAAAAAAAATAGTAGCACCTATGGCTGTGTACTTACTATGTTCTTCCGGATATTTTTCAAGAGTTTCTTGATGTACCCCCGCACATCTCCAAAAGAAACGGTTAATATCGCTCATTAAAATATTTTTACCCAAATTGACAGATTATTTTTAACAAGGTTTATGAATAAGTTTTTGTTTTACAATACGATGACTGTTTTCAGGTTCCTTTGCACACCTCCTTAACGAGGCCTACCATTTGCCTAATTTTATTATCTTTGAAAAAAAAAATCAGGAATAATCAGATAATATGAAGAAAAGACAACTTTTGCCATTCTTTGCGATAGTGGCAACTGCATTTGTTGGTTGTGAGGAAAAAAAAGTGATGACAGATAATCCTCTTTTATTGGCTTACGAAACCCCATTTAATGTACCTCCTTTTGACAAGATCAAAACAGAGCATTTTAGGCCAGCTTTTGATGAAGCGATAAAAGTACACAATTTGGAAATTGACACGATAGTCAACAATTCGGATAAAGCAACATTTCAAAATACGATAGTCGCCCTAGAAAATGCAGGTGGATTATTGAGTAATGTATCTACTGTATTTTATAATCTAAATAGTGCCAATACAAATGACAGTATTCAGGCGATAGCAAAAGATTTGGCCCCCATCTTATCGAGTCATTCTGATGAAATTTCGATGAATACCAAACTATTTGACCGTATCAAAACAGTTTGGAGCAGCCGAAATACACTTGGATTAGACGAACAGGACAATAAACTATTGGAAGAAACCTATAAAAGTTTTGTACGTTCCGGAGCGAATTTAAAGGATGCTGATAAGGAAAAAATGAAAAAAATTAATGCTGAGCTTTCAACATTAACAACGCAATTCGGACAAAATTTGCTTGCTGAAACCAATGCTTATACACTGGTAGTTGATTCTGCTAGCCAATTGGAAGGCTTGCCAGAATCGTTGAAAACAGCAGCAGCTGAAGAAGCCGTAGCAAAAGGAAAGAAGGATAAGTGGGTGTTTACCTTACAGAATCCTTCCATTATGCCCTTTCTTCAATATGCAAAAAATCGTGAATTGAGAAAGCAACTTTGGGAGGCATATCAGCTACGCGGTAATCAAGATAACACCAACGATAATAAGGCGATCATTCAAAAAATTGTTAATCTCCGTCTTCAAAAAGCAAAATTATTGGGTTATTCTTCACATGCGGCCTATGTACTAGAGGAATCAATGGCGAAGAATCCGACCAATGTCTATGCACTATTAAATAAACTTTGGACTCCAGCACTCGCTAAAGCAAAAGGTGAAGAAGCAGATATAGCAAAGGAAATTAAGGCTGAAGGAGGTAATTTTGCTGTGGCCCCTTACGATTGGAGATATTATACAGAAATTATTCGCAAAAAACGCTTCGCGTTGAACGAGGACGAAATTAAACCTTATTTGAGCCTTCCTGCAGTTCGTGAAGGAGCGTTTGCTGTAGCCAATAAATTATATGGTTTGACATTTGTTGCCTTAAACAATGTCCCAACTTACCATAAAGATGTGGAAGTGTATGAAGTTAAAGACAAAGACGGTTCACATTTAGGTCTGCTATATGCCGATTTCTTCCCGCGTGAGTCAAAACGAGGGGGTGCCTGGATGACTTCTTACCGTAACCAGTCAACAAAAGATGGCAAACGTGTTGCTCCAGTAATTTCCATCGTATGCAATTTCACAAAACCAGTGGGGAAAAATCCTGCCTTGTTGACATTTGATGAAGCGACTACCTTGTTCCATGAGTTTGGACATGCTTTGCATGGTCTTCTTTCCAATGTAAGATACCGTTCAATGGCGGGAACTTCTGTACCACGTGACTTTGTTGAACTACCTTCACAAGTGATGGAAAATTGGGCAGCGGATCCAGAGGTGTTAAGAACATATGCTAAGCATTATAAGACCAAAGAAGCAATGCCAGATTCATTGATTCAGAAAATGGAAAAGGCCGGTACCTTTGATCAAGGATTTGCAACCGTTGAATACCTTTCTGCCGCGTTGTTAGACATGGATTATCATGCTACCACAAAAGAAATTTCAAAAGACATTAATGGCTTTGAAAAAACAGCAATGAAAAAAATAGGTATTATTGACGCTATTATTCCGCGCTATAGAAGTACATATTTTCAACATATCTTCGCTGGAGGGTATTCTGCAGGTTATTATGCCTATATCTGGTCTGAAGTATTGGATTCAGATGCCTTCGCAGCTTTCAAGGAAAAATCATTGTACGATCAAGTGACAGCGGATTCTTTCCGTAAAAATATCCTTGAAAAAGGAGGTACTGATGATCCCGCTAAAATGTACCGTACATTTAGAGGTGCAGATCCAGATCCAAAATATCTATTGAAAAAGAGAGGTTTGAACTAATGCTCTCCAATCAAAAAAAGGCGATATAGAAATATATCGCCTTTTTTTTGTTCAGGTACTTGTTATTCTAAAAACTATTCTTACATTTGAATATTATTTATAATGAGTCTAAATAAATGCAGGTAGTATGTGTGACACAAAAATTCTAAGCCAACGAGGAGATACCCATATTAGTGTTTGCCATAAGTGTCAAACATATTATATCTGGCAACAAAGTTTTGTACTGACATTTACGAGGAATAAATTCTTCGATTTCTTGAATATTACGAAAAGTAATGGTGATGAGCTCTTTTTTAGCACATTTCCAGATGGTGAATTTCGGTTGATTATGAAAACACCTTATCCAGATATCGTATTTTCATTTGATGAAGAACAATGGCAGAATTTCAGGGATGCACTCCAAGAATCTTATTACATGAATGAGTTTTATGGAATGCTGAATAATTAAGATAAAAAGTCCTGTTGCATCGCTTGTGTTTCATCTCTCTTTCCTTACGCGTTGACAACAGGCACAAACAAAACCCTCAGTTATAAGTTGCATACACTTATGCGACTATATGGTGAGGGTTCTTTTTATCTATATATTGATTACTCGCCTATCGCGTAATATTTAAAATCAAGGTCTTCAAGTTCCTTACGGTTCAATAGTTTACGGCCATCGAACACAAATGCAGGCTTTTTCATGTGCTCCTTAATTTTGGCCCAGTCATAACGTTTAAATTCATCCCATTCAGTCAATACTGCAATTGCATGTGCATCATTGCAAGCCTCATAGGCGGTATTGACAACCTTTACCAAAGCTCGGTTTTCTTCCGAAGAGCGCGTATTCAGATAATCGAGGTCGGCATAGATACGTTCAGCAGATACTTTGGGGTCATAGACCGTGATTTCAGCTTGTTCACTCAATAGATAATCTGCAACATAGATCGCTGCAGATTCACGTGTATCATTGGTGTCTTTTTTGAATGCCCAGCCTAAGAACGCAATCTTTTTGCCCGATACAGTATTATACAATGTTTGGATAATGTTGTCCGCAAATCGCTGTTTTTGATAATCATTCATCAAAATCACTTGATCCCAATACTCGGCAACCTCTGTGAGACCGTAACTTCGTGCGATATAAACCAGATTGAGGATATCTTTTTGAAAACAAGAGCCACCAAAACCTACAGAAGCTTTCAGAAATTTGGATCCAATCCTGGAATCCATACCAATCGCCTTGGAAACTTCATCTACGTTTGCCCCTGTTTTCTCGCATAGTGCCGAGATGGAGTTAATGGAGGAGACACGTTGTGCTAAAAAGGCATTTGCGGTTAGTTTTGAAAGTTCAGATGACCAAAGGTTCGTTGTGAGAATCTTGTCGCGACTTACCCAATGTGCATAGATGTCGACCAATGCGGCGATAGCTTCATCATTCTCTCCGCCTATAAGCACACGGTCTGGATTGATTAAATCCTGTATTGCTGTGCCTTCAGCCAAAAATTCAGGGTTGGAAAGAATATGGAAATTAACACCATTACCCGTGTTATCAAGGATACTTTTTAAAGCTGCCGCAGTGCGGACGGGTAAAGTCGATTTTTCAACAACAATTTTATCGTTTTTGGCAACCGCTGCGATCTGCCGTGCACAAAGTTCAATATACTTTAAGTCTGCAGCCATTCCCTTGCCTTTTCCGTAATTCTTAGTCGGTGTATTGACCGAAATAAAAATCATGTCGGCCTCGTCGATAGCTTTTTCGATATCGGTTGAGAAAAACAAATTACGATTACGCGCTTCTGCAACAATCTCTTGTAAGCCAGGTTCGTATACAGGAAGGTTGTCTAGATTCTCATCATTCCAAGCCGCGATACGGGCGGCATTGACGTCGACGATCGTAATCTCAATGTGTGGACATTGCTTTGCAACAACTGACATGGTAGGTCCACCGACATAACCAGCACCGATACAGCATATTTTCTTGATTGTTTTGCTCATTTTGATTATCTTAATCAGCTATAAATTGAAGAACAAACTTAGATAAATTGCTTTTGATATGCAATACAAAGCACAGTATATCAAAACAATTTATTTAGACGAACTGGCTCATCCATTGTTTTTCCTTCTATTTGTTTCATTGCCCTTCTGCAATGCCATTAAAGAAGCCATTTCGTAGTGGAGATGCAAAAGATTTATTCTAATTTTACATTAAAAAAGAAACGGTTTGATAAAGCAGGAAGTTATTGATAAGGTACTGGAAACAGCACGGATAGAAGAGGTGGTGGGAGACTTCGTTGATTTAAAGAAACGGGGAACTTCTCTGATTGGAAATTGTCCTTTTCACCATGAAAAGACGCCTTCCTTCCACGTTTCTGTGTCAAAGGGTATCTATAAGTGTTTTGGTTGTGGTGTTGGTGGAGATTCCCTTAAATTCGTCATGGAACTGGAAAAGTTCTCTTATCCGGAAGCCATCCGTTATTTAGCCGATAAATATTCGATTCAAATTGAAGAAATCGAGCGTTCTCCAGCCCAGCTTGCTGCGCAGGATAAACGGGAAAGTCTATATGTCCTAAGTGCTTGGGCCAGTAAATTCTTTGCTGAACAACTCTGGAAAACTGAAATGGGCCAGGTCATCGGACTCAACTATTTCAAGGAGCGTGGCTACCGGGAGGATATCATCAAAAAATTTGAATTGGGTTATTCGCCGGAGGAATGGACTGCATTGGTCGATAAAGCACAGGTAGCGGGTTTTCACCCAGATTATTTGGCCGCGAGTGGTTTGGCTATTGAACGTGATGATAAATCTTTATATGATCGTTTCCGTGGCCGGGTCATGTTTCCGATTCATAACCTGACAGGGCGTGTTATTGGCTTTGGTGGTCGGACACTAAAGACGGATAAAAAGGTCGCCAAATATGTAAACTCTCCCGAGAGCGAAATCTACCATAAATCCGATGTGCTGTATGGATTGAATTTTGCCAAAAAGGCAATTATGGAAGAGGATAATTGCTACTTGGTAGAGGGCTATGCCGATGTTCTTTCGGTACATCAAGCTGGAGTCGAAAATGTTGTTTCCTCCTCGGGAACGTCTTTGACAACAGGTCAGATCAAGCTTATTTCCCGATTCACAAAGAATGTGACCATACTTTATGATGGGGATGAAGCAGGGATCAAAGCCTCCCTACGCGGTACAGATATGCTGCTCGAAGAAGGCTTAAACGTTAAAGTGCTGCTTTTTCCCGACGGTAATGACCCCGACTCTTACGTGCAAAAGTTTGGTGCCACAGCTTTTAAAGATTATGTCAAATCCAATCAGCAGGACTTTATTTTCTACAAAACGAATATCCTGCTTCGCGATGCCAATAACGATCCAATAAAAAGGGCTTCGGTAATCCGTGATGTCGTCGAAAGTATTGCATTGATTCCCGATGAAATTAAGGTTTCTGTTTTTATCCGGGAATGTAGCAGCCTTTTGGATATCGAAGAGCGCATTTTATTGGCTGAACTCAACAAGATTAGGCTCAATAGAGCAAAGAAGGCAGATAAGGATGCTGCTCGTAAACCACAGAGCCCTCCTCCAAATGCAGGGATGCCACCTTTTGGGATGGACGGTCCACCTCCGGATTTCTTCATGACAGACGATGAAAGAGGGGGAGTAGCTCCTATGGAGAATGTCGAACAACCGGTACAACTGACTTCGGAAATTCTTCAGGAACGGGAGATTGTCCGTATTTTAATCAACTATGGGGATTATCTGGCAACCTGGGAAGGTGACGGGGATATTCCCGTTGCAGGACTGCTACTAGGGAATATCGGCGACATCGAATTTAAGGATAAAGCTGCGGCTTATATTTTAAAAGTCTATAGAGATGCTGCAGAAAATTACGAAATTCCAGATGCTAAGCAGTTTTATTCGAATTCGGATACAACAATATCCGATTTGGCGATTAATAGTGTTGCCAGTAAATATTCGCTCAGCGAAAATTGGAATGACGATAAGCGTAAAATTTATGTAACGCAGGAATACGAGCATTTAAAACAACTTGTTGTTACAGCAATTTATCGGATTAAGAAACGTAAGATTGAGGCAGAAATGCATCATATTCGTGAAGAAATGAAACATGAACAAGATGTGGCAAACCTAGAAGTCCTTATTTTTAAATATCAGAAACTTAAAGAAGCTGAACGGCTCTTGGGAGGCTTTCTGGGAAATACGATTGTTAAGTAATACTTGATATGGCCAAGCATCTTGAAACGGGCGAATGGGGTGAGCAAATGGCCATGGAATACCTCGTGGAGCAAGGCTATAAAATAGTGTTAAGAAATTGGCGATTTAAGAATTTAGAAGTAGATTTGATTGTCGTGGACAGGGATACCTTGGTATTCGTTGAAGTAAAAACACGGTCGGGAACGGATTTCGGTGAACCCTACGAATTTGTAGATCGCAAAAAACAGCGATTACTGATTCGTGCAGCACAGGCTTATATTCTTAAAACAGGTTATGTCGGTGAAGTCAGATTTGATGTTGTCGCAATAACAAGATCTCCCAAAACAGTACTCAACCATATCAAAGATGCGTTTTGGGATAGTTAAGGATACGTACTTATAAATAATTATACATAGATGAGAAAAATCACTTATTTTATGGCAATTGCAGCGCTAGCTTTTGCTTCTTGTAAGTCAAAAAAATCAAGTTTGGAATTTGCATCTCCTGGAGCAAATCAAGCTGTTTTAAAAGGAGCTCAAGTCCAGTTGAAATTGAAATTTGAATCAGTATCAATGGACTCTGTGGCTTATTTTGTTGATGATAAACATGTGGGGTCCTCAACTGACACTACGGCAATTACAATCGATACCAAAGATATGGCCTACGGTACACGTAATATTTCCGCCTTGGTATACAATGCTGGAAAACCCGATTCTGTTTCAAGTACATTTTATGTTGTACCTGAAAATGCGAAGAACTATGGTTTTGAGGTTGTCAACAAATACCCGCACGATACGACTGCTTTTACACAAGGGCTACAGTTTGCTGATGGCATTCTCTACGAATCTAATGGCCGTTATGGTGAGTCAAACTTGAGAAAGGTCGACCTAAAAACAGGTAAAGTACTCAAGGAAATCAAATTTGATGAAAAGACTTTTGCCGAAGGAATGACATTGGTAGGTAATAAGTTATTTATGTTAACGTGGCAACAGGGAGAAGGATATGTCTTTGATAAAAACTCGTTTGTAAAGGAAAGTTCCTTTAAATATGAAAATAGCAAAGAGGGGTGGGGCTTGACCTACGACGGGCAGCATTTGATAAAGTCTGATGGATCCAATAAATTGTTCTTTTTAGATGCAACGACCGGTAAGGAGCTAAACGCTATCGGAGTTTACGATGAAGCTGGGCCAGTGGATGAACTTAATGAACTGGAATATATAGGCGGCAAAGTCTACGCAAATGTCTATCAAAAAGATGTTATTGTTATAATCAACCCTCAAACAGGAGCGGTAGAAGGACGGATTAATCTTGTAGGTATCTATGAGCATACTTCCGCATATGACAATGAACTGAATGGAATTGCTTACGACCAAGCCGGAAAGCGTCTCTTTATAACAGGGAAGTTATGGAATACATTATTTGAAATCAAGACAGTTGAAAAATAAATGAACTTCAGATCTTAACCTTTCTTCGTGAGGTCGAAAGTATTGCAAGTTCGCATAAAATGGAAACCTTGTCAGAATTATCTGACAAGGTTTTTTTATTGCCCCCATTCTTCTTTGAAGTATGGATGTTATCGTGTGAGGCTTTCAATTCCATCTTTTTTATAATGACGCACCGGGCTGAGAGAGATCGCTTTTAAAACTGTATCGGAAGCTTTTAAAACTGCATGGAGAGAATGAAATATTATGACGAGCAGATCTCTCGTCAGGTGCACCTCAATTAATGAAGAACAAGAGAGTTGCCCTATATTAGTAAATAGCAGCTGGATGTATGCTATATTGATGACTGATTTCGCTATAGCGGACAGCCATAAAAGAGACCTAGAAATCCTTTTTAACCAATAGAAACAAAATATTTGAAGCAAAAAAAAGGGATGAAGTTTGAAACTTCATCCCTTTTTTTATATTGATTTTATTTCGATTAATAAATCGGAGTAAACATCCAAGTATCGTCAAAACGAGATGAACCATTAAGTCCAGTAGTGATGTAACCGTTGTTTCCTACAGCGAAACCAACAGCATCTTGGCGTGCTGAACCAGCGAAAGCGCCGTTATCATTCGTCCAGTAATCACCAGAAATATTATATTTCCAAGTGCTGTTGATAACAGCATTTTTGTAACCACCAACAACGAATGGAGTACCATTGATTGCGAATGCAGAAGCATTTGAACGAGTCAAATCGTAAGTATATGAATCATCTGCTCTGTTTAGATCGTTCAATTTAGTCCATTTGCTACCATCAAATTTATAGAAATCTTTTGGGTAAGAACCGTTAGAGATACCACCACCTACATAGGCTACATTATTGACAACAAAAGAGAAAGCTGCTTTTCTTTTCGCTGAAAAAGGAGCATCACTAATTGCTTGCCAAGTATTAGCAGCTGGATCATATTTGTAGAACTCATTTGTATTTGTTGTTCCACCGCTAACGACAGTTTCACCTGTTCCAACATAAGCAGCGCCATTTAAAGTAAAAGCTACCGCATTTGATAAAGCAATAGGAAGTGGAGCAATGCTTGACCAAGCACCTTTTCCGCTGTTAGCCGTAGGGTCAAATTTGTAGAAATCTGTTAGGTTGTTTGTTCCGTCATTTCCACCACCAACATAACCGATATTACCAATGGAAAAACCGATGGCACCGTTTCTCTCAACACCTGTGAAAGGCGCTTTTTCAGCCCAAGTATCTGATGCTGCATCATACGCATACGTATCTTTCACACGGAAAGGCTTACCACCAGCATTACTTGCTAGACCAGTAGTGACATATGCAACATTATTTATCAAAAAGCTAGCAGCAGATGAAGTTTGTGGGCCTTTAAAAGCAGCTTTTGCAAACCATTCGTCTGATTTGGTTGAGCTGTCGTCACTTTTTTTACAAGAAGAGAAAGTTGTAACTGTAAATACAAAAGCTAATAAAACGAGTAGCCAATTTTTCTTGTTCATAAATTATTGAAATTTAGTATAAAGGATGTTTAATTTAATTTTCGGATCATTCTCATTATCTTTTGCCAATATTAATCTATTTCCAGTTGAAAACAAACCCGATGTCGGTAAAGATAGATATAATGAAGTATTATTGTATGCTGTTGTTTTAATTTTTGTTAAATATTCAATAAGATTGAATGTATATGTTCCATTCGAACCAAAATCATTTCCACGCACTAATGTTGCTTGTTGTGTTGTTGTCGAATAAGGTGAAGTTACCAAACTAATCGGATTTCCATTATTACTTGCCACCATTAAGACTAAACTTTGCGGCTGATCAAAAATACTGGAAGCTCCGTTAGGGACTTCAATGACAAGTTCCGCCTTATTAATTGCAATTGATGGATTATTCACCAATTCTAATAACGTTGGAAACTCAATTTTTGCTACAACACCCGTTGAACCCTCTAAAAACACATTTCCATCAGTTTGTTGACTCGAAATTTGAGGATTTTTTAAGCTCATCGGCGCAAACTTTGTTGCAGAGCGATCTGCTTCAATTTGATTGTACTGGTAAGCCTTGTTGTCAATGGAAAAATATTGTTTGCCAACAGATTTCGTCCCTTCATTATTCAGGAATGAATAGTGCACTTGTAAAAATACAGTGTCCTTGAATCCGATAACTGCAGTATTGCTATTGTCAGGAACAAGTGCCAATCCTTTGAAATACTCTTGGAAGCTTGTGCTGTTCTGAATCCGGTTGTCATTATTTTTGATCATCGTAAATAGCTCATTGCTAATGGTACTGTTGAACCTAAAGAATAATGAATCTGCTGATTGTATACGTGGTTTAAAGGAAAGTTCTGCCAATGGCGTATTTTCATAGGCAAACTTTTGTTTACTGAAGATTGCTGCAGAAGTGACAAAAACAGGACGTTCATCAACCGGTTTGGTTAAATCAATCTGCGTTTGCGTGATTTCTTCCGTAACACGGTGTACCGATATCTTTTGTACTTTCGTTGTATCACCGTAAGAGTATTTATTTGGCGTTAATACCAAGGTCACAGAATCCAGTACCGCATCATCAGGTATAGAAGCATTGCTTATCGTTCCTACTCCGAGGCGCATATAAGCCGTAGACTTCATACTACCCGTAACAGCATTGCTATTCTTTCCGACAAGCATTGTTCCAGTAGAGGAAGTCGGAATATCGTCCAATTGATAAGTCGAAACTTTGGCGGAAACCGTATCAATTGGTACTAAACCGATTGTTTCATCTCTTGAACTATCCAATGAGAGCGAAATGTCTTTATTACAACCAACGAAAGCGGCCAATGTAAAAAGTGGAAGTAAAAGTTGAATACTACGTCTCTTAAAGTCTTTAATCATATTAATTTTTGAATAGTGCAAAAGTAATCAATGCCAACTGTTAATCAGTGTTATATTTTGTTAAATATGGTTAATTACCACAGCGATTGCAAATCTAGTAATTTAAATTTGTTTTAGTTATGGGTAGAAGATTTAAATTACTGATCAGTTTGATCGTTTTAATAGGGGCAGGAATTACTGTAGTACTGGGAATTTGGCTTTATGGAAGTTATACAAATCGTCGCGACCTGTTTCTTTCTACCGCTGAGCGTTCGCTCTTTAATGCTGTTCAAGAGGCATACCAAACGCGCAATGGTGATCGGCAGTTAGATGGCCCGGAGGCTGATCGGAATCGACTCCTCCAAGATGTAAAACGAGAGCTTTCGGTCTTAGTGCCCGCTGCTGAATTGGATAAGGCTTTACAACGTGTAAATGCCGAACGGCCTAAAAATGAGCGTTTTGATCGTAATAGCCACGATAGACGAGAGAAAATGTTTCCCAAAGACCGCGAAGGGCAAGGCGCAATTATCCCGCCCTTTCTGTTCCGGGACTTTGAGATGAACAAAGCTAATCTGGATTTAATCGAAAGAAAGTTTAAAGAATCCCTGAACAATAAGAGCATATCAGTGCCATTTGAAATGGCTATTGTCACCATTCCGCACGATCAAATCAAAGATGTGCGACGCAAGTACCGCGAAGCAAATCTTGCTTGGACGAGACC
The DNA here is from genome assembly GCF_902706145.1 of Sphingobacterium sp. 18053. Taxonomy (NCBI): domain Bacteria; kingdom Pseudomonadati; phylum Bacteroidota; class Sphingobacteriia; order Sphingobacteriales; family Sphingobacteriaceae; genus Sphingobacterium; species Sphingobacterium sp. 18053. Next base: position 550,706 of record NZ_CACSJW010000002.1, on the reverse strand, counting down.
CATGATGGTCAACCCATTAAAAAATGAATTTCTTGTGATCAAGTTTCAGGAGGATTGGAAGTATCTGCTGTATAGCTTAAGCTGGCAGCTGTTAATCTCACTGCTCTTGATTGGACTGCTGCTCGGGACATTCTTCTATTTGATGAAAACCATTCTCAACCAAAATAAGATGGCCGAGCTGCGTAAGAACTTCGTCGATAACATGACACATGAACTCAAAACGCCGGTATCTACTGTCATGGCAGCCATAGAAGCTATACAGTTGTATGGTGTACAGGATGACAGGGAAAAGATGAATCGCTATCTGAATATCTCCAAAAAGGAACTGGAGCATCTGTCCAATATGATTGAAAAAGTGCTTCAAATGGATATCGATGCATCAAGGGGCATTGTTTTGCAACGTACTGACTTTGATCTTGTCGCCATGGTGAAGGGAGCCATTGAAGTTGCTCAGCTGAATAAAACTAAGCAAGTGGACTTTAAGCTTATTGCTGTTCCAAGTGAGATAAGGATCAATGGCGACGAAGCCCATTTAAAAAATGTGATCAATAATTTGCTGGAAAATGCAATAAAATACGCTGGACAGCAGGTTTATATTGAGGTGGAAGTGAAGGAAACCAAGGAAAATGTCCATATTCGTATTACAGATAATGGCAAAGGGATTTCCGCGGAATACCATACTCAGATTTTTGATATGTTCTTTCGGGTTCCCTCCGGTAATCTGCACGATGTCAAGGGTTTTGGTTTGGGGCTTGCTTATGTCAAGCAGGTGGTAAAAAGGCACGATGGCAAGATTACCGTCGATAGTGAGCTGGAAAAAGGAAGTACCTTCAGTATCCGATTACCGTATAAATAGACAGCATTATTTATTTTTCTGAGCAGAAATAGGGCTGTTTATCGGGCAGTAATTGGGCTAATTTATCCTAAAGATGTCTTTGAAACAAGGCCGAAATATATTTTGATTGAATGACAACGCTATGATTGAAATTTTATATGTAGAAGACGAGCCAAGTCTCGGAATGATCGTTGCCGATAGCTTGGAAGCTAATGGATTTCATGTTACCCATTGCAGTAATGGTCACGAAGCCTTGGGAGCATTTACAGCGGCTCGGCCGGATATTTTGGTCGTCGATGTCATGATGCCCGTCATGGATGGCTTTACATTGGTAACAAAAATACGCGAATCAGATACGCAGGTGCCCATTATCTTCTTGACAGCCAAAGTGCAGACAGAGGATGTTGTGAGGGGATTTCGTTTGGGCGGGGACGATTATGTTAAAAAACCGTTTAAGATTGAAGAATTGGTTGTGCGGATAGAGTCCCTATTGAAAAATAGTCCCAAGATGTTGTTCGGCCAAAAGCTGATGATAGGCGACTATAGCCTTGATAGCTTAAAACATCAATTAACTTATCAAGGTGAGGTGCTTAAGCTGTCTTTCCGGGAAAGTGAACTGCTGCGGAAGTTATACGAACAAAAAGATAAGGTCATCCCACGCGAGGATATCATGCGTGCCTATTGGAGCCATGATAAATATTTTACAGGAAGAAGTTTGGATGTGTTTATCAGCCGTATACGGAAATACCTCAGTCAGGATGATCGGATCAAGATTATCAATGTCAGAGGGGTAGGGTATATGCTTACCGTCGATTGAGACGTGTTCCACGTGGATTGACGTCAAGGGCACTGTGGCTAACGACGATTTTTCATGCCCGATTTTCCGCCAAGCCCACGAATATGATAGGTGAAACTTAATATCGCGTAGCGTGTTATTGCATTTGATTGGGATACACGTACCCAAAGATCGTTTACCTGCTGATTGATATTTTTATTGTCGTTAAAAATATCAAATACCGTGAGATTGATTTCGGCATTCCTACGTTTGAACAATTTCTTGCCGATAGAGACATTCCATAACAAACTTGTTGTACTTGCTGAATTCAGAATGCTGCCATTGTATAGGTAGTTGAACGTTGAATTGAGTGTCCATGTTTTTAACAAGGTCAATGCAATGGAATTGCCAATGGTATGTTTATAGACCGAATAATTCGATTTCTCGCTTGCTGAGTTCTTGGAGAAGGCAATGTTTCCATTATAATCCAATCCAATGATAACGTCTTTACTGAATGCTGTATTGACGCCGACGCGTTGACTCAGGCCGTAGGTTTGCGCATTGACCTTTTCGAGATTCAATAAGGTGTAATTCTGGTTGAAATAGAGGTTATTGTTTAGGTTGAAATTAAGTTTCAATGGTTCAAAGCGGTATCCAAGGCTATTTTGCCATTTGAGGTTATAGACTCCATTGAAATTTTCGGGTCTGATATATTGCCCCCCTGGCCCGAGTACAACATCCTCGGTGATCGTAAAGGCTGAATCTGTGGTGAAAATGGTATTGGAGATTTTATGTTCAATAAAATCTGCAGTAAAGTCGGAGGTGAAGCTTCTGCCCGAGCCTTTATTGATTGATCTAAATTGTACCACAAGGTTGTGGTCATATTCTTGCTTAAGATCCGGATTCCCCGAGCTAATGCGTAGTGGATTTTGATTGTCTGTAAAATCTTGCAATTGCTCGATAGAAGGGGTATTTGTCTTTGCATTATACCGAAACTCAATCCGCGTGTCTTTATTGAAATTATACTGGAAGTTTAGATTGGGCAGCAGACTATTGAAGTGGCTTTTTGTTGTCAGCGTATTGGGAAATAATTTATCATTGACCTGTGAAGCCGTCTGATAATCTAAGCCAATCTGAAATCTTATACTGTCTTTTTTGTTAAATAAGTAGGAGATCCCACCGCTATGGTAAACAAAATCATTACGGAATTCATTGGAAAGACGGTTTTTTAATTCACCCAGCTGGCCTGTTTCGGCCAGAAATTCATAGGTCTTGCGGTCCGAATAGCGTGCCGTATTCCGAAAAGTATAATTCCCTTGCAACCGGGAATACTTACCGAGCATCTCGGTATAGGCTACCTTTGAGCGAAAGCCATTATTATCGCCAATGGAGTAATTCCTATTGTTGACGGTATCGACGCGGTTAAATACACCATCTTTATAATAAGAGTTTAGTGCAAAATTTGTTGCATGGCTCTTGTTACTGCTAAATGAACCATTGAAATTAAAACTGATCGTGCGCCCCGGTTTGTTGAGTCTCCGCATGTAAGTGAGATCTCCTCCCCAGTTGAAATTTTCTCCAAAACTGTTATTTCTACGATCTGAACTATTAAGCATCTCTGTAAGATTTAATAACGTATTGCCTTTAGAGCTGCTGTTCCTGTCGTTACTCTGATAGGAAAAATTAGGCTGAAAGTCCAGTTTTTGAATAGAATCTATCTTCCAGTTTGCGCGGATAGAGAATGCATGATTGTTGCTGTAGGTGCTATTTAATTGATCCTGATTGTTGATTTGGTTGGCCCGGTTGCCTGCCGTATATTCTGTTTTACTTTGGCTGAGGATATTATTGTCCGTATAATTGTACGTGTAATTCGCATTGAAATCCATCCGGTCATCGAAAAAACGATCCAAGTAGTTGAACCCGGCGTTGAAGCGGGTCGTCACCCCTTGTCCGGTACGTCCTCTTGTGTTTCCGCGTGGAGCAAAACCATTGGGTTGGTTGACGTTGTTGGTATTTATATCGATAGCATACTGGCGCTTGGGGTTCATTTTGGTCACCTGGGTATTTATGGCATATTTCTGATCGGGACCTACTCCCCCAGAGAGCTTGCCAAAATATGATTTTCTTTTATCAGGCTTGGTGACGATATTGATCACTTTCATACGTTTTCCGTCGTCAAAACCACTAAATTTGGCCTGCTCGGTTTTGTCATCGATAATCTGGATTTTAGCAATAACATCGGCCGGAAGGTTTTTTAAGGCAACCTTTGGATCGGTGCTAAAAAACTCCCTACCATCAATAATAATCTTATTGACAGGTTCTCCCTGAGCTTTTAGGTTGCCATCTTCATCAATTTCAACACCAGGTATCTGTTTCACCAATTCGTCAGCATCTGCAAAATCTTGTGTGACATATTTCTTGGTGTCAAATTCAAGTGTATCCCCTTTAACCTGTATACTGCTCGAAGAAATGTTAATTTCGTCCAGCACAATCTCGGCATTAGTGAGTTTAAACGTTAGATCGATTGTTTGGCCGATTAGCTTTACACGCCGAAGATCCATGCTGTAGCCCATCGGCTGTGTACTGACTAGATAATCTCCATTGGGAAGTGTACTGCTGCTGAACCTACCCAAAATATCTGTAGGGACCTGTACTTTAATGGAATCTTTTACCGCGATAATGGTGATGCTTGCACCTCTGATAGGCTGCGAAGTCGTATTATCGAGCAACTTGCCCGTAATATACTGCTGGGCTTGCGCGTTCGTCCCCAATAATAAGCAGATAGAAAAGAACAAAATGGTCCAAAGTTTGGTCTTCATCGGTCGAGGTACAAATGTGTTTTAATGTGTTGTTGACGGTTATATAATTTTATATCCCAAAAATATGGCACTATTTGTTACGAATTATTATCATTTTAGTTACAATAACCCCAAGTGAATGGAAAGATTAGATATATTTGCAGTAGAATTAAAAATCAACTGAACAAAACCGTGTAGAGATGTAGTGATATACGGGTATAGATAAAAAAAAATAAAAGATGAAAGAAAGTGTTTTGAGTAGAAAAGAGCGTATTATGAAAGAAGCATTGTTGCTTTTCTCAGATCAAGGCTATACAAATACCTCTACCAAAACGATTGCCCAAAATGCAGGGGTCTCCGAAGCATTAATCTTTAAACATTTTGGGAATAAAGATGCACTACTGGTCTATTTAATTAAATCAGGCTACCGAAAAGTTCTTACACATCACCGTGGAATGATGACCTATCGTGAACCAAAGGAATTCCTGCGTACCATGATCAATCTCCCAGGCAAGCTGGTCAGTGCAGAACCCATATTCTGGAGGTTGCAGGAGCGTTTGTCGCATCACCCTTTTTCCAAACAGCAGCACGAACAATTTATGAAGCCGGTTCAACCCATTATTCACCGTGCTTTTAAAGAGCTGGGTTATGAGAGTCCTGAATTTGAAACCGAATTCTTATTGCTGATCATAGATACTCTGTGGAAAAAAGAAGCCATTGGAGAACTCGAGAATACCATAGAGTTGGCACTCTTTCTAGAGAAAAAGTATAACCTGATTTAGATTATATTATAAGGCTAAGTTATAGACTTTTTCTAAAAACCGTTTCCTTACTAAAGTTCTTTCTGTCTGGTCAAACCGGCTATCGTGGGCTACAATTATTGGCACAGAGCTGTTTTTCAAGAGGTATCACTTCTTTTGCATATTTACTGTTTTATCGCTTCCTCAAATTTGCATGCGTCATTTTTCTGCTTTGTAACCTAACGGAATGCTGTTTTGTGCGTTTTTATATGAAATTGTTGCAAAAACAATTTCATATTGTCCGAAATAATAACGTTCTTAGTATTTCTATTTTAAATACATTATACAAACTAATTTATGTTCAAAAAACTCGGTCTGGGAATATTGGCATTAGTCGGCACAATTTCTTTTTTGAAAGCTCAGGACAAAAAAGATTTTGTGAAATACATCAACTCTCAGCATGAATGGGTAGATGCGGTATTCAATACCTTGACGCCAAAAGAAAAAGTCGCTCAGTTATTTTTGGTTAGAGCACATACAAATCTAGGTCAGAAGTATATTGACTCGGTCGCTCAGGTGATACAAGACGAACATTTGGGTGGTCTAGTTGTTTTTCAGGGCGGTCCCGTACGTCATGTCGACATGTTCAATCGCTATCAATCCCTGTCAAAGGTACCATTGATGATGACTTTTGACGGCGAGTGGGGATTAGGTATGCGTATGCCGGATTCAACCTTGTCGTTCCCATATCAGATGACATTAGGAGCCGTTCAAGATAATCAGTTGATTTATCGCATGGGTCGTGAAGTGGCCTTAGATTTCCAACGTATAGGTATGCATTTCAATTTTGCACCCGATGTGGATATCAACAATAACCCTAAAAATCCGGTGATCGGTATCCGCTCCTTTGGTGATAATAAATATAATGTAACCCAGAAAGCAAAAGCGTATATGGACGGTATGGTGGATGGCGGTATATTGGCTTCCATCAAACACTTCCCGGGACATGGAGATACAGATGTGGATTCACATTATGATCTGCCGCAACTTCCTTTTGATAAAAAACGCTTGGATACCCTGGAAATGTATCCGTTCAAAGAACTTATCAAAGCCGGAGCTCCTGCTGTCATGGTGGCACACATGAACATCCCGAGTTTAGATGATACCCCTAATATGCCATCTTCGATTTCCAAAAAGGTCGTTACCGATCTTTTACGCAACGAACTTGGCTTTAAAGGGCTAACAGTCACTGACGCCATGGACATGAAAGGTGTAAAGAAGTTTTTCCCAAATGGAGAGGCCGATGTACAGGCTATCATTGCAGGGCATGATTTACTTGAAGTGTCGGAAAACAGCAAACGTGCGATCGATTTGATATTAAAAGCGATCGAAGAGGGACGTATCGCGCAGTCCGATATTGATGCACGTGTTAAAAGAGTGCTGGCTGCTAAATTATGGCTTGGTTTGGACAAATATCAAGCAACTGCACAGCAAAATCTATACAATGATTTACATCGTGCATCTGCGGTTCAGCTCATTGACGAACTGTCAAATGCAGCGATCACTGCATTGAACTCTACCGAAAAATTAAAATCATTCAAAAAGGATTTACCTACTGCTATTATCAATATCGGAATTACGGCTAATCAGACTTTTCAGAATGAATTAGCGGGTGCGCTGACCAATAAAACACAGTATTTCGTCACAGACAGCATGAGTAAGGATGATATCAAGCGTATTACCAAAGAAATCAAGAAAAATAAACAATTTATTATCGCTGTGCATGACACGAGACTTCGTCCGCGTCCGACCATGGTATTGAATAAAGATGTTCAGGGCTTGATGAAGAAATTTGCAAAAAAATCGATCTTGACCTTATTTACCAATGCTTATGCTTTGGATGGTTTCGAAGCAACGAAAAAAGCAAAGACAATTTTGCTGGCTTATCAAAATGATGCCTTCATGCAGAAAGCAGCAGTAAAAACGATTTTGGGGCAAAATACGCCGAAAGGAAAACTTCCAGTTACGATCAACAAAAAATTTAAATACGGACAGGGGAAATAACGTATTATAAAATCACACAAACAGGATGCCTCTTCCGAAAATGGTCCCATTGCATTAGCAAAGCCATTTAGGAAGAGGCATTTTTTAAACCTTTAAATTTCTTCGTTAGCACTCCTGCTATCTGACGGCTTACTTTCATTTTTCATGCGATCAATAGCTGTAACGACATATTTATACTGTTGATGCTGCTTGATATCGTCATCGGTATATTGAAGCTTATCGCCATCAAAGGTGATAAAGATGATTTTTCCAGGATCCTTAATGTTCACTTTTTCATCGAGGTTGAACCGATAGATCACATAGCCATAAGCAGACTCCCCATCAGTGGCCACATCTGGTTTTTGCCAAAATAAGGTGTTCATTTTAGCATTGGCCGAATTTTTAACCAGAAGACCGAAAGGGGCATTGGGTGGGATACTATCTAGCCACGGCATTGTGGGGGGGAGAGCTGGTGTGCGATACAGATCATTTCGCATGGAATCCTGCAGTCCAACAAGATTGTCCGTGAGTGATTTGGAACTGAAATAAATACTTCCCTCCACATCGTGCTCCTCTCTTAAGTGGCGTACCTGTCTGGGAATTTGACTGCGGTCTGTCCAGCCGATTTTATTTTCTGTAACACGATAAGCCCCATGCCCCACATAAAAGTGACGGCCATAGGTGTGTTTCTGCCACCAGTCAACTAAGATCTCATATGCTGCAGCGCGATTTTTGAAAGGAAAGTAGATCTGGGGATTGATGTAGTCTATCCAACCTTCCTGCATCCATTTTACACCATCAGCATATAGTTCCCGGTAAGCACTCAGACCACGGGTATCTGAGCCAGCGGTATTATTTTCTTTGTTGTCCCATACGCCACAGGGGCTAATGCCATATTTTACATAAGGTTTTATCTTTTTGATGGCAACACCAAGATCGTGTACCAGTACGTTGACATTGTTGCGTCGCCAGTCGTCAATTTTCTCGATCCCGTTGTTATATTGACCAAAGGTAATCTGATCCGGTACCGGTGTATTTCTGCTATCAGGATAGGGGTAAAAATAATCATCGAAATGAATACCATCTACATCGTAGTTTTTGACCACATCCATTATCACATCAATAATATATTTACGAACTTCCGGAATACCTGGGTTGAAAAGCTTCTTGCCAGCATAGGTGAAGAACCATTCTGGGTGGCGCTTGGTAATATGGTCATCCGAAAAATGGGCCGGATTTAATGTTGTCGAAGCACGATACGGATTGAACCAGGCATGTAGTTCCATGCCTCTTTTGTGTGCCTCGGTGATCGCAAATTCCAGGGGGTCATAAAATGGTGACGGAGGCAGGCCTTGTTTTCCGGTCAGGTATCTACTCCAGGGTTCTCTGCCCTTTGCATAGAAAGCATCGGCAGCAGGACGCACCTGCAAAATAATTGCATTCAGCCCCGCGCTGCGGTGCTGGTCCAGTAAATCAATAAACTCCTGTTTTTGCAGTGCGACATTATTGCCCGCTTTGACAGAGGGCCAGTCTATATTACCTATGGTTGCAACCCACACTCCACGAAACTCCCGCTTAGGTAGTTGTTGGGAATACGTTCTAATCGAAAATAAACAGATAACAATGGTAAAAAAAGAATATAAATATGTTTTTCCCGTCATTCTATAAATTATAGCCAACAAAGATAGGGAAGCATTTCTTACTTTTTCCCTAAAAAATGTAAGATGTTTGTTGGATACTTGTTAAAAGAACCTGAGCTTGGTTTTCAAATTGATAATAATGCAAATACAGGTAACATTGTACTTTATTTGTGCTAATTTAGATGCGGTTTTCACAAAAGCAATGGCTTGATCAGCTAACCGCAATAAAAAAGATTATGAGCAAAGAACAAATATCCGTTTTTGACATGTTTAAGATTGGTATCGGCCCCTCGAGTTCGCATACCTTAGGACCTTGGCGCGCTGCCCAGCAATTTACCGCTGTGCTCAAGTCAAAAGGCCTATTACATGAAGTCGAACAAGTCAAAATTCTGCTATATGGTTCTTTGGCCAAAACCGGTGCCGGGCACGGTACTGATATTGCCGTTCTACTGGGGCTAAGTGGAGATGATCCGGTCACCTTTGATGTCAATAGAGTGACACCCAAAGTCGAGCATATCAAGGCTGTCGGCGAACTCGAAGTCGCTGGCGAACGAATGATCCCATTTTCCTACCAGGAAGATTTATTGTTTTTATATGCCGAAAGCTTGCCTTTCCATCCCAATGCCGTTACCTTTCAGGCTTTTCTAGCTAATGGAAAGGCAATTACCGAAACTTATTATTCTATAGGTGGCGGTTTTGTGGTGCAGGAAAATGATACGGAAAGTGTCCTGTCTGAAGTAGATCTTCCATTCCCTGTCGATACTGCACACGAACTCTTGCATTGGACGATGAAAACGGGGCTGAAAATCTCCGAGCTGGTCCTTGAAAATGAATGTGCATGGCGTGAAGAAAGTGAAACCGTAGCAGGTGTATTGAATATTTATAATACAATCCATGAATGTATTTACCGGGGCTGTCACACCGGAGGGACATTGCCTGGGGGGCTAAACGTTGAACGTAGAGCAGCCAAGCTAAATAAGAAATTAATGCAGGGACGCAGTTATCAAGATTATGAGTCCTGGGTAGCGGCCATTCGTGAGGGCGGCCAAAACTTTCAATATATTCTTGATTGGGTAAGTTGTTTTGCACTTGCCGTAAATGAGGAGAACGCCTCTTTCGGACGTGTGGTTACAGCGCCTACCAATGGAGCTTCGGGCGTTATCCCGGCTGTATTGCAATATTATATTACTTTCCACGACGGTATGCGTGAGAATAGAATTATCCAATTTATTCTTACGGCATCTGAAATCGGTTCAATATTTAAGAAAAATGCAACGATCTCTGCTGCAATGGGTGGCTGTCAGGCCGAGATTGGCGTTTCATCAGCGATGGCTGCCGGTGCGCTGACAGAAGTGTTGGGTGGATCGCAGCGCCAGGTTCTGATGGCTGCCGAGATAGCGATGGAACATCATCTTGGATTAACATGTGATCCAATTGGTGGGTTGGTTCAGATTCCTTGTATTGAGCGTAATACAATGGGAGCCATTAAGGCAATTACTGCTGCGCAATTAGCACTGCAATCGAACCCAGATAAGGCAAAAGTGAGCCTGGATACTGTGGTTAAAACTATGTGGGAGACCGCTTTGGATATGAATGCTAAATATAAAGAAACAGCAGACGGTGGACTTGCCGTCAATATTCCATTGAGTTTGCCGGAATGTTAATGACTGTCTGAGTTTTCTTGTTTTTCGTATCTTTGCCGCGGTAAAATAGATATATTCTTATAAATAGCGTAAACGAATGAAATATTGTGCAATCGCCTCCGGAAGTAATGGAAACTGTTATTATGTCGCTAAAGATGATTCGGCTATTTTGATAGATGCTGGAATCAACAGCAAACATATACACCTTCGGATGTACAATCTGGGGCTTTTACCGACTCAGATCAAAGCAATTTTCATTACCCATGAACATTCTGATCATATCAGAGGCCTATCAGTATTTGCCAAAAAATATAATCTACCGGTTTATATCACCAAGGGGAGTTACGATGGTACCCGATTGCATTTGCCAGCTCATTTGGTTCATATCATAAGTCACGATGAAGTCGTTGAAATCGGAGGGCTCAAAGTTTACGGTATTCCCAAATATCACGATGCCAAAGAACCCTGTAGTTTCCTTGTTTCAGATGGAACATACAATATTGGTGTACTTACAGATATTGGGCGCCCTTGCGAAAATGTGCAGCATGTTATTCAACATTCGGATGTATTGCTCCTGGAATCAAATTATGATGAGGAGATGTTGCGTACAGGACGCTATTCGTATTTTCTGAAAAATCGGATCAGCAGTGGTTGGGGACACCTTTCAAATCGTGTTGCCGTCGAACTGTTTAACGCCTATAAAACAGATCGCCTTAAACATCTTATTCTAACTCACCTCTCCGGCGAAAATAATACGGTCGATCTGGTTCAGCAGACTTTCGAACCACACTGCGAACGTATCCAGCTTCATGTAGCGACACGTTACCAGGAAACGGAATTATTCGACCTGAAACTTGTGCTAGAGAATCCTGTAACATCCTTTTCAATCCCTTCCGCACTCTCTTCCTAGCGTAAAACGCACTTTTTGTTCGCTGTATTTCTTCAGTTAAAGCGTAAGAATACTGTAAAATAAAAAAATTAGTTGATTTAAAAAGATTTCCTGTTATATTTGCTTTGTTTTTAATCAGTCTAAATAACACCTTGTGTGCTTATTTGGACAAAAAGAAACAAAACACCATGTAATAGACGGCAATCTATCACATGGCGTAAATCTACACACAGCGGCAACTGGATGTAGATGACTGAAACAGCACGCTGTGTCAGTTACTCCCGATATACGATATGGAAGAACTTGCAAGATAACGAATTTTATTGTTTATTCGTTGTAGAGCTCGCTTAAACCAGCAAATTCTCCCATAATAAGTTGAAGAAAACTAAACATCAATCAACATATTATGAAAATTTTAATTTCATTTTTTACATTTCTTGCGGTATTACTGTGTAGTCATACCGGTCATGCACATGCCCTTTGGATTGAATCATCTTCTTATGGGACGTTAAACCAATCCCATGAAGTCAAGGTATATTACGGTGAGTTTGCAACGAATGAAAGAGATCAGGTCGACAAATGGTACTCCGACGTGAAGGACTTCTCATTAATGTTGCATGCCCCGGGAAAGGAACCCGTCAAGCTTCAGTTGACGAATAAAGGCGATCACTTTAGCGGTTCATTTCAACCTACAGCAGCAGGAACCTATTTTCTATCTATTGTTAAAGCACCTAAAGATCTCGGCGGCAAAACGAAGTATGAATTTTCTTCCTTAGTACCTGTTGTCGTAGGAAAGTCTGCGACACTTGATTATAAAGGCGTAAAAAATCCATTGCAGATTGAGTTGCTTGGTGCCACCAACGCAAAAAAAGGCCAAAGTTTACAGGCAAAGATTACCAGTTTGGGTAAAACTGTTCCCCATGCCAAAGTTTCTGTTTTTTCGGCTACTGGTTGGGGGAAAGAGTTTGTTGCGGACGAGAATGGCATCCTGACATTTGATGCAATCTGGTCGGGTCCATACGTTTTGGAAGCAAGTACGTTTGCTGAGACAGCAGGTGAACATGAAGGAAAACCCTATGCTTCGGCATGGCAGGGAAGTACAACTTTTATTACCATCAAATAACTGCAGATACAGCGCAGACAAAATAGTAAAGGATCCATCTGAAACGATGGAAACACCAATGGATCCTTGCAAAAAAAGAATATCTACTATAAAAAACATCTACCATACTACATTCATGAATAAAACTTTATCCTTTCTGGCTATTCCTATGATTAGTTCGGTTTTTTCTGTTGCACAAGCACAGACGAACAAAATAATTGAAGGAATTCTTATCAATGAAAAATCTGAACCGATCACAGGGGCGACAGTAAAATTGACCAATACGGGTGTGACCACCAGTACCGATAGTGAGGGGCATTTCGCTTTTCATAAGCTTTCATCCAAAACCTATCATATCGAGATTAAAGCGATCGGTTACGGCAAGCACACGATGGAAGTGAACGTAAAAGAGGAGACGACAAACCTTGGCCCCATCATCTTAAAAGACCAATCGCAAGCTATCGACGAAGTTGCGGTTTATGGTAAATACTATGAGCATTATAAGTTTGACAGTATCTCCGGATCGTTACGTCTTAAAACACCGATCTTAGAGTTACCTCAAAATATACAGGTTATTTCTTCTGATTTAATGGCCGATCAACAGGTGTTCGATATTGTTGACGGTATTACGCGTAATGTTAGTGGTGCTACACGTCAGGGCCATTGGGACAACCAATATGCGAATATCCGTATGCGTGGCTCAAAGATCCCGGCATTCCGTAACGGGATGAATATTGAAGCTTCTTGGGGACCTACAGCCGAAGATGCGAGTATGATCGAGCGGATCGAGTTTGTAAAGGGGCCTGCTGGATTTATGTTAGCCAATGGCGAACCAGGAGGGTTCTATAATGTTGTGACTAAAAAACCGACAGGAAATACCAAGGGATCTGTGACGCTGAATACAGGTAGTTTTAGTACGTATCGTGCTGCTCTTGATTTAGATGGTAAATTGCGGAAAGATGGAAAGCTACTTTACCGTCTGAATGTAGCTGGTCAACAAAAAGACTTTTTTACAAAATATAATTACAGTAATCGGCTTGTCATAGCACCAGTTGTGACCTACAAAGTGGATTCTTTGACGAGTTTAACATTTGAATATACCTACCAAGGATCTTCTTATCTATCCAATGGTAATTATACCTTTTCTCCAAAGGGATTTGCAGATCCAGGTATCTCGAATGATTTCTTCTACGGTGACCCTTCCATGGAACCTGGTAAGCTAAGAGACCATAGTGCTTATATCTACTTGGACCACAAGTTGAATGAAAACTGGAAACTGCATGCTCAGATGGCCTATTTTAATTTTGATATGCAAGCGACGAGTACCTGGTTGAATTATATGAAAGCCAATGGCGATATGCCACGTTATTATAGTATCGGCGACGAGCATGGTGAAAACAGCTTCGGTCAGGTTTCTTTAAATGGGGAGGAATATACTGGAAGCGTTCGTCATCGGATTTTAGTGGGCGCAGATTATGGTAACAAGAAATTTTGGGGTGATTTTAGAACAATCTTAGATTCCATTCCTTCGGCTCCGCTTAATGTCTATGATCCTAAATATGGTATCCCAGGAAGTGTATTCCCAACGTTGGATCGTTCACAGAGTGTAAAGGTGCGCGCAGGAGGAAGCAACTATGTGACTTCGACAAACTACATGTCATTCTATGCACATGATGAGTTGGCATTCTTGGAAGAGAAATTACGTTTATCTCTTGGCTTACGATATACAATTAATGAGACGATAGGTAAAACGGCTGCCGCAGACAGAACTGATAAAGCATTTACCCCGCGGGTAGGTTTAAGCTATTCAATCGACAAGTCCATGAGTGTGTATGGATTATTTGATCAATCGTTTGTTCCTGTTGCTGGTACGGATTGGGAAGGAAATACTTTCAAACCGATCCGTGGAAATGATTTAGAAGCGGGTGTTAAGAAAGAGTGGATGGGTGGAAAATGGATCTCCACATTAAGTGCCTATACCATTGCGCGTAAAAATGCGCTGGTAGCTGACCCCGATCCTAGCCATGTTGTTAATGGTGTATCTTTCCAGACCCAATTGGGAGAGACTAGAAGTAAAGGTATCGAATTCGATGTCACCGGTGAAATTATTAGGGGGTTAAATGTTAATGCAAATTATGCATTGACAGATTCTAAGATCTCAAAAGATACTAAAGAAGAAAATATAGGTAATATCACGCCTAATACTGCAAAACATACTGCTAACGCATTTGTTTCCTATCGTATTCAGGATGGAAAGGCTCGTGGGCTTGGCTTTATGGGGAGTGTTCAGGGAATGTTTGACCGTGCCGTAGGAACAACAAAAGAGAGTAATTTTAAAAATTATCTCCGTACGGACGCGGGTATTAGTTATCAAAAAGGAAAATATAGCATTTCTGTTGTGATCAATAATCTTTTGGACAATCGGAAATTGTTGACTGCCGGATCTATCTCCAAAGCGAGTGCGGCTGTTCAGAAGTTAGGAGGTGTGGATTATTATTCTTATATCGTAGAAGCTAGACGTAATTTCCGTATGGGGGTTACCTATAAGTTTTAAATAAACGATCTCGATAAATTATAGAATCGATGTATAGTACATTACTAGTCGTTATACTCTTTGGAGCATACCTTTTTTACAACACGAGCAAAAAGGTGAAATTTGGCCCTAGGCCACAATGGCTGGAAAAGCTGTGCGCACAAACTAAGTTTGTGCGCACTTTGAGCATGTTGCTGCTGCTCTTTCCATTTGGCACTGTTCTCTATATGCAAGGATTTGGCGCAGGCTTTTTTGCATTTTTCGCCTATTTCATGTGCATGATGTGTCTTGTGGTCCTATTGAATCCTTATCGCTATTTCAAATTATACCCAATTGTGGGATTGTATGTATTTAGCCTTTGTGTTGAATTATTGATTTCCTAACCGATAAAATATGCCTGCTAATAAAAAATACCTCAGTACGCCCTTTCAGCGATTCCTGAAAATTACAGCCGGATTTATCGGTGGTTATGTTGTCATGATCTCTTTCCACGTCTTGGTCACACATATTTTTGAGAAAAAGGATGTTGTTGTCACGGCTTGCTTCACGGGCTATCTCCTATGGGCAGTACTCTTACTGTTTGCTTTCCTTGCAAAAAACGGATGGAAAATATGGGGGCTATATTTACTCTTGGCTGCAGTTTTTTCGCTGCCTTATTTTTTCAAAATGTAATTGACCATGAATAACCGAAATTATAATATCTATTTCAATACGCATACCATTAGTGGCATTATTATTTGCGCTATCCTTTATGTGATATTTTTTGCGGGATCATTTGCATTTTTTAGGAATGAAATCGCTGCCTGGCAGAATAATACGTCCTATAAGACCTATCGCGAAGATCACCAAAACTTTGATCGTTTGCTCGATTCGCTCAAAGGACAAACAAATTTGCATGGACGCGATATCACGTTTTATATGCACCGGGAAGGAACCTCAGCCTATGTGGGCTTGAGCGCATCTAACGATAGCATCCTCAACAAAGAAAATCTAGCAAAGGTAACTCCAGAACAGAAAGCAGCAAAACAGAAGGGCCGCAGAAGAGGTGGAGATGATGATTCAAAGAACTTTACCTATAATTTTGCAAATAAGAAGTCAGGTGACTATACTCAGAATTACGATATGGGCGAATTTCTGTTCCGCTTACACTTCATGGCTCAGCTCAATCAGGTACCCATTAGGGTAGGTATAGCTCCCTTTGGTTATCTTATTGCTGGAATTACCGCTTTTATTTTCCTATTTGCTCTTATTACAGGACTATTGCTGCATTGGGACAAGATCGTCTCAAATTTCTTCGTGTTCCGACCGTTCAGTAAATGGAAAACGGTATGGACCGACATGCATACGGCATTAGGTGTTATTGGTTTTCCGTTTCAATTTATCTTTGCGGTAACAGGCACGTTTTTGATCATTAATTCTGTCCTGGCTTTGCCGCTGAGCAAGTTGTTGTATGACGGTGATCAACAAAAAATGTATCAGGAGATGGGGGTTAGTGCCGAGACCGATTTTCCTTATACCTACAAACCTTTAAAGGCAGACATTAAGATTGCTCCATTTTTGGATCTGGCAAAATATAAATGGCCTGAATCCGAGTTTCAGCGCATTACGATCAAAAACTATGCAGATTCCAATATGCATGTTGTCATGGAGCTGGAGCCGCAGTTTAATAAGAGCTTTGCTGGATCGGGTATATTGTCTGTGAGAGCTATCGACAATAAAATTGTGGCCGAAAAATCCCCGATCAGTGATGCTACCTATGCCGATGGTGTCCGCAGTCTTTTATACCGTCTGCATTATGGTGATTATGGTGGCTATCCGCTTAAGATGGTATACTTTATTTTAGGTGTCATGGGCTGTTTGGTCATTATCTCAGGTATATTGATCTGGTTGGTAGCACGTGACAAAAACAATGTAATTCCACGAAAACGGAAATTCAATTTCTGGGCGGCAAATATATTCACAGCAATATGTCTGACCATGCTACCTGTTACAGCGCTGACTTTCATTGCCATTAAATTGAGTCCAGAGGTTAATCAGGACTTGATATACCGCGTGTATTTTTACAGCTGGCTTGTACTTTCACTGTATTATATTATACGGAGAAGCATTCGACGCACCAATCGCGAAACATTGCTGGTTGGAAGCATCTTGGCATTTTTTATTCCACTTGTCAATGGTTTTATAACCGGCAACTGGATCTGGGATACATTTCGCAATGGACAGCGTGATATTTTTGTCGTAGACTTTTTATGGCTTATGATCGGTATCATCGGTATAATCGCCTATAACAAGACTAAAAAATTCTTTGAGACTATTCGTTAACAAAGATTCTTTTCTCTCTGCGAAGTAAGTACACTTCGTTTTTTAATTCCAAGGGCGCTCACAAGGTGCCCTTGGAACGTTTATAGGGTAAGGCTTAGGAAAAATCTTTGATGCCATGTTGATCCTTGATGGAAAAGTGGTAATTTTTCCAAAGAAGGTCCCAATGATATTTCTCCTCCCATTCAGGCCGATGATGTTGATGAAATAGACTGGGATTGATTTATTTGGAGTACGGCTTTCTTAGCGTACGGCTTTGAAAAATCGCCCAAGGCGCATCAGATCCTGTGCCGTCTTTTCGTTCCAGTCCACGGCATAGTTGAGCCGAATACAATTCTTAAACTGATCGTGCTGTGTAAACATCCTTCCTGGAGCAAAACTCAACTTTTGCCTTAGGGCATAATCGTAGAGCATCGTTGAATCAATTTTAGCATCCAATTCTAGCCAAAGTACAAACCCACCCTCAGGCTGTGACATTTTTGTGTTTTCCGGAAAATGGGCCTCAATACTGTTTCTGAAATTGACATAATTGCTGTACAGTTTTTTTCTGAAGCTATTGAGGTGATGGTCGTACCTGCCGATCTGTAAGAATTTGGAAACCGCCTCTTGATAAATTGCAGGCTGCGAAATCGTCTGTATGAGTTTTTGTTTTAGGATCTTATCCTTGTATTGTCCGGGCTCAACCCATCCGAGCCGAAAACTTGGCGCCAATACTTTGGTAAATGATCCACACCACATCACCAGTCCCTCTTCATCAAAATATTTGCATGGCTTGGGCCGTGACGAACCAAAATAGATGTTTCCATACAGATCGTCTTCAATCAATGGAATATGGTGATGGGCGAGCAGTTTGACAAGCTCTTTCTTGTGTTCTTCAGGCATTAGCGCGCCCAATGGATTGCTAAAGTTGGTAACGAAGCAACAGACATCAATTTTATGAATAACTTTTTTCAGGGCATCTAATTCAATTCCCGTAATAGGGTGGGTCGGAATCTCGATGGTTTTGAGCCCCAGTAGTTGAAAGGCCTGAATAAAACCAAAATAAAGAGGGCTTTCCACCGCGATGGTATCGCCAGGCTTAGTTACTGCGCGAAGGCAGCTGTAGATCGCATTCATGGCGCCCGACGTGATAATAAGATCCTCGTCACTTATTTTTCCTTCAAGTACCAATGACCATTTGGCAATTTCTTTCCGCAAGCTTGGACTTCCCTGTACCTGTCCGTATTGATCACCGTAATCATGCAGTTCATGAACCGACTCTATAATGCATCTATTGAGTTTCTGAATCGGAAGTAATGATGCGCTGGGTAAACCCAGTGAAAAGCGTGTAATTTCCTTGTCTTCCAGAGAGTGGAAAACTTTATCGATCAATGCTGCAGGATCTTGTTTCTTTTCGTCGATTTTAAACGTGGAAATAGACGGAATAGCCATCCGACGAAGTCCCGACCGGCTAACGAAATAGCCTGATTTTGGTCGCGATTCAATTAGAGATCTGCTCTCTAATTCCATATAGGCACTTTTTGCTGTATTTAAACTTACATTGTATAGCTTCTGAGCGCTCCGGACAGAGGGCAAACGATCTCCATAGACCAAAGAGCCATTTTTGATCTGATTCTCTACAATATTCGCTATTTTCTTATATAACAGTTGCTGCTCCATCCTTATGCTAATTTACTGTTTCTGTTTTGATTTAACCAGTTGTTATATCGATGGATCCCTTTTCTGAGCAATTCTTCCGAACCAAATAGGTCAATCAACTGGTGCTCGAAGAAGGATTGTACTTTTTCCGTGAATACTTTGGAGAGCGTGTCCGAAATAGGCGCTTCGTAGGTAATTTCGATCGATAACAGATTTTTTTTGCAGATTGTTACGGACGAAAAAGCTGTTAATTGATTACATTGATCGAGTGCCATAAAAGGCATGCCTATCGAGTCTGTATCCAGTTGTTTTTTGTTGAGTATTTCTTTGATAAGCGCTAAATCAGAAAGATCCACTTGTCTGATCAGATACGGTTGATTTGCAGTTGTCGCCATAAGAATAAATCTTTTTGCTAATTTAAGAAGGGTACAGGATGCTGTTTAGGTACAGACTGCTGTTAAAATAAGGGTACAGAAAAAAATAAGATGACCATGAGTTTTTTTAATTTCCATTTGAGATCTTTACACTAGGAAAAGGATATCTCTGGATCCATAAATTATGAACTCGTATGCATAGCTTGTTTCCGTTATTTATCGCGATGATCGCGATCATCGTATTGATCGAAATGTGGGCCACCAAACTACGGATAGCCTATCCCATTCTCTTGGTTCTGGCGGGGCTATTGATCAGTTTTATTCCCACTTTGCCCGTAGTGACAATTGATCCGGATGTCATCTTCCTCATTTTTCTACCACCACTACTCTGCGAGGCCTCTTGGTCTATTTCGTTTAAGGAGATGAAGAAATGGTGGCGTATTATAGGGAGTTTTGCCTTCTTGGTTGTATTCTTTACCGCACTTTCCGTTGCGGTGGTTGCCAATTATTATATACCGGGGTTTACACTAGCGCTGGGTTTTCTATTGGGGGGCATTGTGTCACCGCCGGATGCTGTCAGTACAGGGGCGATTATGAAATTTGTGAAAGTTCCCAAAGCCACTTCTGCTATCTTGGAAGGCGAAAGCCTATTAAATGATGCTTCTTCCTTGATCATTGTCCGTTTTGCCCTTATTGCCGTTGGGACAGGGCAATTTGTATGGGGACAAGCTGCGGTATCCTTTATCTGGATGCTTGTCGGTGGTGTGGGTATTGGCCTGTTATTGGGTTGGTTCTTTATACAGGCGCACAAACGCCTGCCGACAGATGCACCGTCGGATATTGCACTTACCTTGATTGAACCCTACTTTATGTATTGGATTGCGGAGCAATTCCATAGTTCAGGTGTGTTGGCTGTTGTTGCTGGAGGTCTTTTGATGTCCGGTCAGCGGTTGACATTTCTCAATAGTACGAGCCGGGTGCGGGGTCTGAGTGTTTGGGAGAGTTTTGTATTTATCTTAAATGGTATTGTATTTTTTATTATTGGATTGGATCTTCCGGAGATTGTTGACGGTCTGCGATCCAATGGAACTTCACTGCGGGAAGCTATAGGGTACGGTCTTTTGGTAACGGCAGTATTGATCCTTGCCCGTATCATCAGCTCGTATGTGGCTATGATTGCTACCCTAATTTTCCGCCCTGCTGTCGCTCCAAGGTCAAGGTCCCCTAAACAGCGTTTTCTAATGCCCCTTTTGTTGGGCTGGACCGGCATGCGCGGGGTTGTATCACTGGCAGCAGCATTGTCCATTCCTGTTGTTATGAACGGTGTGGCTGTTCCGCAGCGAAACCTGATCTTATTTATCACCTTTGTAGTGATCTTATCCACGCTCTTGATACAAGGGCTTACCTTACCCTACTTGATCAAAAGGACCAAACTATTTGAAACTTTTGAAGAAGAGCCCGAAGAGCAGGTTCGTACTCGCATGAAGCAAGGGTTAAAACATCATGTTTACCAATTTCTAAAAGATAAACATGAGAAAGAGCTGCACAATCGCGATGTTATGGACCGTATTTTGAAACATTGGGAGGAAAAGGTGAATGCGGCAGATGATTCCTGGATGAACGAAAAAACGAAAGTGATATTTATGGAGCTTTTGGATGTGCAACGGGAATATCTTCAGAAGCTAAACTGTGAGTCGACCATTGATGAGGGTATTGTTCGTTCGCAGTTATATCAACTAGACTTGGAAGAAGAGCGATTGCGACGGATTTAGCCATTTGGTTGTGTAAAACGACCGACGAGAATAATACTTGTATAACTAAATGCTCCGAAGGAGCGACGATAAAATATGAAAGTAATCATAACAGGAGCCACCGGAATGGTTGGCGAAGGTGTTTTGCTAGAATGCCTCCAAAACGAAAAGGTAACAGCTGTGCTGAGCATTTCGCGTCGTACCGCGGCTATTCAACATCCTAAATTGAAGGAACTTTTGGTGGACGACTTTACTAAACTTTCGCTATTTAGAGATGCGATTGCAGGGTATGATGCCTGCTTTTACTGTGCAGGTGTAAGTTCTGTGGGAATGAAAGAAGACAAGTACCGTTATATTACTTATGATACGACACTAGCTTTTGCAAAGTCCCTGCTGGAAATTAATCCGGAGATCAGTTTTATTTATGTGTCCGGCGGAAGCACCGATAGCACGGAGCAAGGCAAGGTGATGTGGGCTAGGGTTAAGGGTAAGACAGAGAATGATCTGGCCAAATTACCGTTCAAAAAGGAGTATAACTTTAGACCGGGGGCAATGACGACTGTTGCAGGGCAAAAGCATGCCAATCCCTTTGCTTTTGTGGCCAAAATCATCAAGTTTTTTGCCCCTTCGGCAGTACTATCCTTGCATGAGGTCGGAAGGGCAATGATACATGCTGTGGAAAGAGATGGTGTTAATAATATATTGGAGATTAAAGATATTCGCGCTTTGGCTTAAAGGGCTCGGGATTTTATGGCTATGCCCATTGCCAGTTTAGTTCCTCCCGATAGTCTATTTGAAGACGCTGACAAAGCTGCTGCAGGAAAACTTTGAATTCAGCGATATCTGATAGTTGATTTTTTGGAAAAAATAATTGGTCAGCCATTTTTAATTTTATAAAAAAAGCCGAGGACGTTTCCGTTATATATTCAAATTGGTTGAATTGATATTTAGCTTCCATTTGATCACTTTTGATTTCCAGATGATCATCTTCAAAAGTGATGGTATGGACAAGGCCGATGCGGTTTTTGAACTCTTGGCTCCTGACATATCTGGTGCCGTATTTTTTATAGTATATTCCCAGGTATTTTTGAAAAAACAGGAACGCGAGTAGGCCGACAAGGATAATTAGAATTGCCAGAAATTTTTCATAATAAAAGAAGGGAACTGCGAGGATCAGCATCAACAACAAGAAAAGTAAGCGTGCATTCTTACGGGCTTTAATGATCTGTGGAGATTTGGACATGCTAAAAAGTATGGCTTCCAATTGATCCTGTTCGGAAAGTGTTAGTTTCAGTTCTTTCATAAGATAAAAATATTAATTTTTTGGATTAGGCCCTGTCGAACTTGAGGTATTGAATTAATTTTGAAAAATACTCCTGATTCCAAATGTCGAGAGCAGTATGATCGGGAATAAACCTTACGATATCTTCTTTCACACTATTCATATTCACTGTATTTATTTTGATCTTGAGGAGATCTAGTATATCTTCTTTTGATATTGTAGATTTTTTCCAATCATTTGTGTCTTGGGCACGTAATAGGAAGTGATTAATATCCAAAGAAACACCTTTTTTTATGTACCATTCCAAATCATACCAATCTCTTCCCTTCACTCTATTTTTCCATTTTCTAAACAATAATGCGTGCATTTTACCCGCAAATAAGCTTGGCAGAGTAAAGCATTTAATATAAAAAGAGAATGGACGAAGTAGTAATTTATCTTCTGTTTCAAAACCTAATGGAGGTTTTTTGTCGACTTCTATTTTTATCTTAATGACAGGCATATTTCCCAGGCCCACCTGAGGAATGACTTCTTCTAATACTAATTCTTTCCAGACGGTGTCAGATTTCAGAAAGGCAGATTCTACGGAGGAGGTAACAGTTTTCTTTTTTTCATTTATGCTGATTGTCATTCCCAACGCTTTAAACTCATTTGTAATTGCCTCAAAATAGGGTTCAAAAGAAAAATTGGGGTCTATTGATAAAAGTGAAAAATCAAGGTCCTCGGAGTACCTATCCAATTGGTAAAAAATGCGAAGTGCTGTTCCGCCATAAAATGCAGCCTTTTCGAAAAAACCAGATCTTTGAAGTCCTGCTAATGCAACCTCTTGCATAATCTCCCGGATTGCGTCAAAGGTTTGTTGTTGATTCTGCGGATTATATTCTTTGAGCCATTCTTTTATCATAAGTTGTAGAGAGTTTTGATTAACATTTCTAAACTGTTTTTTTTCGGCGCATCAGGAATCCATGACGCTATTTCTGAAAGATTGAGTTCTTTGAGTTTTTCTTCGTCTATCCTCATATCTTCTATTAAAAAATCTATTACTTGATTTGTGCTTCGGAGAAGTATTCCAGAAGTGGTAATGATTTTGTCACATAATGCCTTTTCGGGTGAACCGATTATTATAGATTGTTTTGGGGTGAGTTGTGCCGTCTTTTGGCCAAAGGAATAATAAGGGAGGCCAACGTGAGCGAAACTAAACCTACCAATTTTTGGATTAAAAACCTTTGTCGCTTTTAGGGTAATTGAACTAATTTCATACACTTTTTCAGGAATATAGCCCCAATAAGAAAGAGCAGATTCCATAGATATATAACTGGGGCCCCATAGATGGTTTGCTATTAAAAATAACTCTGGACCTAAGATTTTACTTTTGGGGCCAGGTATATAAAATCCTCGCTTCACTGCTGTCAATATTCCCGATTTCACAAGCTCATTTATTTTGTCGTTGGGGCGCTTGTAATCCTTAAGAATGGACAAGGCTATTTGTCGCGTAATAGGTGTTTCTGCGTAATTTTCTAAAGCCTGTTTAATATCCATTTTGTTAAATATTTATATAATAATCGGAATTATTCCGATTATTTGCAAATTATTTGACATAATTGTAATTGGCTTTGTTACTTTGTAATATGCTTTCTATTCAACTTGTTCGAGCAGCTGTTGGCTGGAAATTTTCTCAAAATAGATTTCCATCTCATTGTTACATTTTTCGATAAACGTTTTGGTGAGTTCCTGTAATCTTGGGAAGGTTAGCGGATTCGCTTTGTAATTTACATTATACCTAAATTCCTGCTGTGCTTCCGTAATGTTTTTAAAGGCGTAAAGATGATCCTCATGATCTAGGCAAAATGTTGCGTAGGCATCAGGAACTATCAATTTGCAGAGTGTCATCAGAAAAGTCAGGTTGACACGTTGTGGTTTGTATTGGATGACGGAATTGATTACCCCGAGACAAGCCTGCTCCAACGCTTGCGATAGCATATAATATGTGGCCTCGATGCTTATTGACGACCTATCTTCCTCGTAGGGTAAATATAATGTGTGCGCATTATTATAGCGCGTCTTCCACTGTTGATGTACATAATCCAAATTAAGCTGTGGGCAACGATACTTTCCAGATCGATATTTGCTATTGATGGATTTTGAAACCAGATGTCACCGGCTTTTAGGAGCGAAAGAAAAAAAGGATGACCCTTTAAAAGCTGTTTGCTGAAAGCGGCTGAGTTTTCAAGGGCCAGCGTAAGCGATACATTGTTGGGGAGCAAATCCGTAATGAGCTGGGGTAGATTATTTAGCTCGGCGTTTAAAGTATCATAAGCGACAAAAATATAGTAAGTATGCGTGATACAATCATTTTTGGCTTTTTGGAGCGCATTCTGATATTTGTGATGATCAGAATCATAACCGAAACATACTATCAGCGCAGGAGTGCAATAGCGCTCTATAGCGTTTAAAATGAGGTCTCGATAATTGGCGTTACAATAGCTTTGTTTGTATATTTCATTGTTATTTTTGCAATTTTCAACTTCGTTGTTGGCAGCTGGGACTGGGTTAAGTTTTGACTTAATTTCTTCGAACAAAAGATTGGAATAATCGTAGATCCAGTTTAATGTATTGATAGCAATTTGATAGGCTGTTTCTAATACATCTTCATCGATAAAATAGTCAAAGTGATATCGATAGTCAATGTAAGCCTTGTTGATTTTCTCCAAAGCTTGTTTGTTTTCCATGTTATCTGTTAGTGTGCCGAGGCGATCGTCGAAAGCTTTGAGATAGTTTATATGGTTTTTTAGGGAATGGGACTTTTTATCCTCAACGACAAGGATATTTTCTGCTGTTCGAAATGCAAGTTCTAAAGCTTGGTGTAGCATGAATGCTGCATGTGCATAATTTTTATGCTCGAAATAGAAATTGTAGCCATCTATAAAAGATCGAATCTTGCCCTTTTCCTTATTGATATATGTCCGTGTTTTTTCGATGACTTCATCACTTTTATTATTTTGTAAGACAAGGGGGATATCTTGCATAGGATTCTGATAAATACGGTTTTCAGGTTGGCAAATAAGATAGGCCCGGCCTAAACCTTGATTCAATTTTTGTTGTATTTCATGCGTGAAGTTCACATTGATATACACATTGGGATAGGAACCAACGGTTTTGTTTATCAGACTGTTTGCATCGGAAAATCGAATTCCGGCATTTGACGTAAGATTGACCTGTAACATCTGATACTTTTTACCATCGTGGTCAAAAGTCCATTGGTAAATTTCATCGACGGCAACAGCACGAAGTATTGCTTCGATAATAGGGTTAATATCGGTGTTCATAATATGGATTGAATAAATGGGCTTTATATTTCTGTTTCTAGAAGAGCTGTTTGTTTTTGATTGAGAGATTCTATCTCTTCAGAAAAAGCTGGTAAATAGGCGAGTTCTATTATTTTGATCATAGTCTGGTAAATTCGTGTACCGTAATCTGAATAGGCGCCGGTATATCGGTTTTTGGCGAGGCCATAGTTGATCCATTCATACAAGATTTCATTCCATTCTTGTTGATCGTATGTTTTAACTGTTGCCAATAGTGCTGACAAAGGATTGTCTAGTTCTTCATTCGATACATAATAAAGTATAATCTCCTCTTTTGCATGCCTAATCAAAACTGATTGGCATTCGGGCAATATCGAAAATGAATTGTCCATACCGATTGGTAGATTAGAGGATTCCTCAGATTTATTGGATAACATCTCCAATAAGGCGTAAAGGCAAGCATAGTTAAAGAGTAGATTTGCCCCCGAAAATTTACTGTTTTCATGATCAGCAGACCAGAATTCTTTTTCGTCGATGACCGTTTGGTACCAATATCGGATATCTTCTCGCCAGCCATTTAGATCGTCTCTATCAAAAAAATCTTTTAATGCTGAGATGGAATAAGATTGGGAAGCAAGCCATTCGGGCGATATGATACGTTTTTTTGGGTGAAGTATTTCGTCTTCTGTTTCGTCCAAAGATTGCTGGGTTTGGCGCTGCTCATCTGCAATGTCTTCTTGATTTTCTTTAACATAGTCTGGAAGTATTTTATTTTCATAGATCTTTCCGAGAGAAGCCGCTAGACGCAGTAAGAATTCTTTTACAGCAACAATTTCATGACCGTTATTGCCTAAAAAGCCGTTATCTCTGTCTCCTAAACTTATCCATAAATCATCAAGAATGTCGTACCATTTTTGCAAAGACTGATAGGAAAAGA
This sequence comes from Sphingobacterium sp. 18053, assembly GCF_902706145.1. Lineage (NCBI taxonomy): Bacteria > Pseudomonadati > Bacteroidota > Sphingobacteriia > Sphingobacteriales > Sphingobacteriaceae > Sphingobacterium > Sphingobacterium sp. 18053. Next base: position 524,102 of record NZ_CACSJW010000002.1, on the reverse strand, counting down.
ATCGACTAATGCTATCTGCTGCTGTGTCAATATTACGTGCCGATGAGTCTGTTGCTAATAGCTGACTCCAGTGGTCTGAAACAAGTTTGCTGAACTTCAACGGCTGTTCTATTGTTTTTAGTTTACATTTCCTAAAAATGACATATGCCAATTCTACCTGTTCAATTAATTTTTTGGTAAGATATCCGATAGAGGAACGCGGTGGGTTCATCTTTGCGTTTGAAGCTGCATTGATTAGCATATTTAGGTCTGCTAACCAGTCAGGTATGGATGTTTCGCTTTCAAAGAACTCTATAAGATATTTCATCGGATCATCGATGTATTCTTGGGTTAAATAGCGAAAATGTTTCGCTTTTAGTTTCTTTTGCGTATTTTTCATCAGATTATATTTTTTTAGTTGATGAAACTGCTACTTGGGCATATACCGATCTGTGCACTGATCTAAAGCCTTGTTGGTTTCATAAATTTTTTGGTTTGTAAAGTGGTTTATAATTGTCTTCGTTGACACTAAATTAAGAACTATTTTTCGGTAAAACAAATATTTTATATTAAAATTTTCGGTAATGAGTTCTGTTTTGAAGAGAATTAAGATTGTTGCGGATAGGGAGGGGATGAGTGTTTCAGCTTTTGAAGCTACAATAGGGGCCAGTAAAGGGGTTTTTACTCGTGCGCTTGCCAATGGAACTGATATACAATCTAAATGGCTAATAAATCTTGTTGAAAAATATCCGCAATATTCTTCCGAGTGGTTACTAAAAGGTGAAGGCGATATGCTAAAGCCTAATCTCGTATTAAAAGAAGAAGAGGAAACTTATTTAACTCCCGAATTGGAGGGAATTACGAACTCTGTAATCAATAGTTTGAGACAGGTTATAGCCTCACAAAATATCACGATAAAATCTCAAGAGAAGACAATTATGTCTTTGGAGAGATTATTGTCTTCATTGGAGCGGGAGATCGAATCCTTAAAGAATTAGTAAATAATCGACGATTTTTAAAAGGGACCTATAGGTGAATGTAAAGGAACGTGTGCTGCTTATTGCTGAAACCAAAGGAATCAGCAAAACTGAGTTTTTCAAAGATGTGCAACTTTCCTATGCAAACTTTAAGGGAGGGCAGAAAAATACTGCACTCAGTTCGGATGCCATGGTTGCTATACTGTCCAGGCATCCCGATATTAGTCCAGCCTGGTTATTGATGGGCGAAGGAACTATGATGCGGAAGGATGAGAGGAATGTGGTAAGTGCTCCACCTGCCGAAACAGCTCCTGCCACTGCCGAAGGCCTCGGAATTTATAGGCAGCTGGTCAATGCCTTAGAGCAAACCGTCAAGGCACAGGAAAAAACAATCCAGTCATTGGAAGGACAGGTGAGTTTATTGCAGCGCAAATAGCCACATCGTGTAGTTTAGAAACCAAATAATTTCCTCCCCAAAAAAATACCTGATTCCGGTGATTTCATTGGCCTCCTTTTTGTTTTAATTTCGTTATTGCAACGGTGCGTGTTTGACCGGCAGCCAGAAAAAGTTTCTGTTGCATTTATAGATGTCTCGTTCCCTGCGGTTGATCGCAATGGAACGACCACTAGTCATGTATTCAAAGAATTAATTTTATGTCGAAAAAAGTATTTGTTATATGCTGTCTGCTTTTAGCTTGTTTTGTGCATCAGGCACTAGCACAGCCTGCGGGTCAGCGCCCAATGTATACCTCAACATGGGGACACCTTTACCGTGAAGCAGGAAACAGTAAAGACCTCTTGGGGGTTTTCCCAACGGAGGCACCTGTCTACCTGCTAGATTCCACTAATACACAGTATAAGGTGCAGGTGAGTAATGGGGATATCGGCTATATTGACCGTCAGCCTTTGAAAAGTGCAATGTTCGGAAAAAGATCTGCCGGCGAGCCAAAGCAATATTTCTATCGTGGAACAACAGATGCCCAATGCCCACATTTCTATGTGCAGGTGTCGCAATTGCGCGTGCGTAAGGCTCCTAATACAACAAGTACCGCTGTGCGTAGGGCCGGGCTCAATGAAATGGTATGTATCGATTATGTGCCGCTCTACACAGATGGATGGGTCTACATTGGAGACCACTTTCATGAAAGTCCGGAGTATATTCAGATGAAATTTTTGGGGTCTGAACTAACGTATGACAAGGTGCTAAGAGAATATCTGGCCGTAAAAGGAAAGGACCAGGAGAAAGAGCTGGCAGCAGTTGGACGCCTGCGTGAGATCGGGTGGACCAAGTATCCCAAATTAAAACAGGCCCTTACCTATTGGAAGGAATCCTATGCTCAAGCGGGAATAGTAGATCCCAAAGTTGATATAGACTTTGAATTACTCTTGGCCAATAAATTCCAAAATGAGCTCCAGTCCGAAGTTTATGCCAAGAAACTGAAAGCGCTGAATTTCCATTTCGAATGGAAAGGAGTGTCGTTAGCTGACGGCAAGATTACGGATGCACAGATGAAGCAACTGGCTTTACAACGGGTTTCCGAAATTCCCGATATGCCCGAATGTGGCTGGGAGCCGCGGTATTACTATAAAACACCGAATATGATCGTTGCCTTCGAAGAAAACTATAAGGGGAAAGTGGTCGGTACGATGTATAAGCTGTTTTTTAGTGATGGCGAAACCATTGTCATGGGCAACGAGCGGATGGATGCCAATTACGCAGAAAAAGACTTTGTAAACCACTTTGGTGAATTGCTTTCGGCAGATTGGATTTCAACACCACATACGTACTATATTCAAAATAGCGATGCAGGATTATTTATATTCAGATTTGTTGATGGGAAACTGGCCAGCTATGAGTGCATGTATTATTGTTAATACTCCGAAATTGTGTAGGGGTCAAGTATAGACTTCCAAGCGTTTGAAAATGTCCTTCCTTTGTGATGTTAGCAAGGATTTTATTAACGAGCAGGAACAGGGATGCTCAAAAAATAAGGCCCTTTGAAGGGGAATTAAAACTCCGCTTTCAAAGGGCCTTTGGATGTTATTGAAATCTTAAATTAGACTACTTGCATTTCAAAGAGTTGTGCAATATGGCCTTTCAATTTTTCTTTCACGTCTTCCATATCGACTTCTTTGCCAAGTTCCCGCTTTAAAGACGTTACATCCTTATCGTCGATACCGCAAGGAATGATGTTGCCAAAATAGTCGAGGTCTGTGTTGACATTGAATGCAAAACCATGCATGGTCACCCAGCGTGAAGCGCGAACCCCCATCGCACAGATTTTGCGTGCCGTCGGTTTATCGGGCTCTATCCATACACCGGTAAATCCAGTATATCTCCCGGCTTCGATACCGAAATCAGCACAGGTCAGTATGATCGCTTCTTCCAGTGTACGCAGATAAAGATGTATATCGGTAAAGAAGTTGTCGAGATCCAGGATCGGGTAACCGACAATCTGTCCCGGACCGTGATAGGTAATGTCGCCGCCACGGTTGATCTTATAGAATTTGGCTTCTTTCTCTTCGAGTCCTTTTTCATCTAACAGCAAGTATTCCTCGTGCCCGCTTTTCCCTAAGGTGTAAACATGGGGATGTGCTGTAAAGATCAAGTAATTCGGGGTACTGGTTGCTGTCGCGTTGACCCTATTGTCGTGCTTAATGTCCAATACTCCCTTAAAGATGGATTCTTGTCTGTCCCAGGCTTCCTGATAATCGACAAGACCCCAATCTTGAAACTGCACCTCTTTGTTCATTTTGTATTTTTTTAAGCTGTGAATGGACATAAGGCCCATTCACAGCATTGTTTGTCAAAATTAATACAATAAATTATTGTATGGGTAACGCTCATTGTGCATCTTCACAATGATATCGTAAAGTTTTTGTTTGAACTCTTCGATATTCGTTTTATTTGTTGCTGACAGAAAGATTGCGGGATCTGAATTTTTTGCCATCCAGGAATTACGGAAATCATCCAACGTTACCTCGATCTCCTCGCCATCGTGTCCTTCTTCGACCGCCGGTTTATAAAGGTCAATTTTGTTGAACACCGTAATCACCGGTTTGTCCAGCGCTTTAAGATCCTTCAATGTTTCGTTTACCGCCTGGATATGATCTTCAAAATTCGGATGCGAGATGTCGACTACGTGGATCAGGACATCGGCTTCCCGAACTTCATCCAATGTGGATTTGAAACATTCCACCAAGTGATGCGGTAGTTTACGGATAAAACCAACGGTATCTGAAAGCAAAAAAGGAAGGTTGTCGATAACAACTTTACGTACTGTCGTATCTAATGTTGCGAAAAGTTTATTCTCGATCAATACATCAGACTTGGAGATCATATTCATGATCGTCGACTTTCCGACATTGGTATAACCTACCAAAGCTACACGGATCATCTCACCACGGTTTTTTCGTTGTGTCTCGTTTTGCTTGTCGATTGCTTTTAGGCGTTCTTTGAACAAGGAAATTTTGTCCAGAATGATCCGTCTATCGGTCTCGATCTGTGACTCCCCCGGGCCACGCATACCAATACCCCCGCGCTGACGTTCCAAGTGGGTCCACATACGGGTCAAACGTGGTAAAAGGTATTGCAGCTGTGCCAATTCCACCTGTGTCTTCGCCTGTGCGGTTTTGGCATGACGGGCAAAGATGTCCAGGATGAGATTGGAGCGGTCCAATATCTTGCGTTTCAGTTCTTTTTCAATATTACGCAACTGCGAAGGTGAAAGCTCATCGTCGAAAACAACGATGTCAATTTCCTCGGCTTCGACGTATGCTTTTATTTCTTCCAGCTTTCCACTACCGACAAATGTAGCGCGATCTGGGAAGCCCAGTTTCTGTGTAAACATGCCTTTGGTCTCACCACCGGCAGTCTGTACAAGAAATTCAAGTTCCTCCAAGTATTCTTTTGCTTTTGTCTCCGTCACACTTGGCGTGATGACACTCACCAAGACGGCTGTTTCGGGTTTTATAGCTGTATCGTGTATTTTAAATCTGGCCATTTTGTACTATTAAGTCTTTCAAGTGAAGTCGGCAGGTCATTAAGCTTTGCAATGTGCGCTATTGCCTACCTCTTGTTATACGTTCACTTTTTAATTATTTTGAATGAGCTCGCAAGCCCGGTTTTTGTTTGAAAAGGTAAATTTAAGAATTTATGCGTTTGTACACCACACAAGACTGATGCCGATTATGACATAATTCTCCATTAACCAATAAATTTCCTGTGATTTGCTTACCAGGGCAACTCAAAATATGTAAGCGTTCGGTCGCCATCTTTTGCCTAGTAAAAGAAGGGATATTTTTCTATATCATGTTCATAATGATGCAAAAGTAAATAAATTTGGTTTTATATACAAAAAAGATAAATTGTCTTCAAAAGCTAATTAACAACAATTCGTATCCTATTTATGTTGAAGAGCGGCCTTTAGATTCCAATGCGCTCTGTTTATTCACTTAAACACGTTATCGATTTATTTGCTGGCCCCGTTTTTTGTCGCGAAAATGACATGCGGTTAAGAAATCTTGTCCCAAGCAATGCCATCGGATTTTCTGGCGAGGAAGCTTCGCAGTAAATGATTCTTTTCGCTTTGTAGTGTTGGGTCTTCTTTGAAAATAGCAATGACGGTGTTACGGCATTCGGTAAGCAATGCCTGATCTGTAGCTAGGTTCGCCATCTTGAGGTCAAGTACACCCGACTGTTGGGTGCCCGATATATCGCCTGGACCACGTAGCTGTAGGTCGACTTCTGCAATCTCAAACCCGTCATTGGTACGCACCATTGTATCCAGCCTTAATCGTCCTTCTTTGCTCAGCTTATTGCCCGACATCAGGATACAGAAAGACTGTTCGGCACCACGGCCTACGCGGCCACGCAATTGGTGCAGCTGGGATAATCCAAAACGTTCGGAATTTTCAATGACCATGACCGATGCATTGGGAACATTAACTCCGACCTCTATAACGGTGGTGGCAACCATGATCTGCGTTTCATGTTTGACAAATCGTTGCATCTCAAAGTCTTTATCTTTTACGGGCATCTTGCCGTGAACAATACTGATCTTGTATTGTGGTAGCGGAAATTCGCGTTGCAAATTCTCAAGGCCTGCTTCCAGGTAAATCAGATCCAGTTTTTCGCTTTCCTTGATGAGGGGATATACCAGGTAGACCTGCCTGCCTTTGGCGATCTCCTCGCGCATGAAGCCGAACATCCTTAAACGAGAGCTTTCAAAAAAGTGAACAGTCTTGATTGGTTTACGCCCAGCAGGTAATTCGTCAATTACAGAGATGTCCAAGTCGCCGTACATGGTCATCGCTAGTGTGCGTGGAATAGGTGTGGCTGTCATGACCAACATATGCGGTGGAATGACATTCTTCCGCCAGAGTTTGGCCCGTTGTTCTACGCCAAAGCGATGCTGTTCGTCAATAACAACGAAGCCCAGGTTTTTGAACTGCACCTTATCCTCGATCAGGGCATGGGTACCAATTAAAATATCCAGGCTGCCATCTTCCAGTGCCTGGTGGATCAGACGGCGTTCCTTCGTGCTTGTGGAGCCTGTAAGTAGTTTAATATTGACGATGTCATCGCCTACGAGCTGCTTTAGTCCATGATAATGCTGTGTCGCCAGGATTTCTGTGGGAGCCATCATACAGGCCTGAAATCCATTGTCGACAGCGAGTAGCATGCTCATCAGGGCAACAACTGTTTTCCCGGAGCCAACATCACCCTGCACCAGACGGTTCATCTGCGCGCCTGTATTGGTATCGATACGGATTTCCTTCACAACGCGCTTCTGTGCGCCTGTCAACGGGAACGGAAGGCGCTCATTAAAGAATGTGTTGAATTTTTCACCGACTTTATTGAACCGCTGGCCTCTAAACTTCTGGGTATTGAGCTGTTTGTTGTTGAGCAACTTGAGCTGAATAAAGAATAGTTCTTCAAACTTGATGCGTTTGATCGCTTGGTTCAGCTCCTTTTGATCGCTTGGAAAGTGTATGGATGCGAAAGCCTGCTGCCGCGATATGAGGCGATGTTTAGTGAGAACTTCCTGGGGAAGCGATTCGCCTATAGTGCGAAATACGGTTTCCAGTGCAGTCTGCTGTAGCCGCTGTATGCCTTTGGCATCAAGGTTGAATTTTTTGAGTTTCTCCGTTGAAGAGTATACAGGCTGTAAGCTCATATTGCCGACCTGTTTTACCTGCGGGTTGTACAGGTCCATTTCGGGATGAGTAATGGATAGTTGTCCATTGAATTCACTCGGCTTGCCATAAATAATATAGGCCGAACCTACTTTCAGTGATTTTTGGAGCCATGGGATAGACTGAAACCAGACAAGTTCCATGGAGCCGGTTTCGTCCTTGAATGAACCGATAAGGCGTTTTGTCTTTTTCTCACCCACGAGCTGTAAAGAAACCAGACGGCCCAGGACCTGTGCTGCCATCATGTCTGGGTGGAGTTTCCTTATTTTATGGAATTCCGTACGATCGATATAACGGAAAGGATATTGCGTCAGTAGATCACCAATGGTAAATACCTGCAACTCTTTCTTGAGCACATCTGCCTTTTGTGGACCTACACCTTTGAGGTATTCTATGGGGGTAATTAAACTTAATTCAGCCATTCTTCTAGAATGGCTAAATTACGAAAAATTTAATTTTTACGATTTATATACTTCTACAAATGGTTTTCCATCCCTGCATTGAACTGGTCTGGCCATATTTGGACAGTCCCCTTGACAGGTTGTTTTCTCCAAACGAAGCTTGTTTTCCATGAGGCGGTTATAGAGTGCTATTTTTTCTATCATCTCGTTTGATCGGATGGTTTTGTGTACGGCAATTCCTTCCATACAACAGCCTGTGCGTAAAAAATGGCTGGTCCAATCGTTTGGATTCGAGCAGGTCACGTCTTTATAGAACTCTTTTAGCTCCTTGAGTCTTTTGGGTAGTTCTGCGTTGATTTCTTCAAGCGATAGATCGTAGGCAAAACGCAGTGCGGCTTTACCGTTATAACAGACTTTCCCCACAGGTGGATTGGGCGCTGGCATTGATAGGCGTTGTGCATCATAGTACGTTTTTCCTTCACGTTCGGCTGCTTTATTTAGCTCATCTTGGAGATGATCTAATTCGAGATTCAATTTTTCGAATTGGGTTTTCAGTGAAGAATGCACTAGGTAATATGTATAATATGGACGCTGTACAATTTCAAACTCTTCAATATTTGTGCAGGGAACAGATTCAAGCAGCTTGTTGAGTTCCTGCGCCTTTGCATTGACTTGCTCATTCCAATATTCGTACGATTTAGAACTATCTTTCGAACAGGCAAAGAAGAGTATAAGTCCAATAATCGGGACTATAAAGATTATTTTTTTCATGTTTGGTTAATTAGGGTTTTTGCTATTTTTATGTGTAGAATCTGTCTATTCGTATTTAATTGTTGCCTGCCCTTCTTTGCAGATAATACCTGTTGGTTTTTGATAAGGTGTGCAATTTATTCTGGGCGCCATCATCGGCTGGTATATTTCCATCAGTTTGTTGTTGTCATTGATCATATTCTGCAATTTTGTTTTGTCTACAGATTTGTGGTAGGGGAGGTAACTTATTCCGCACACTGTCCGTATTTCCATCATTTCCCATTCCGTAGCGTCAGTACATGATTTTGGGCTAGCAAAAGCAACGATTTTGCGGTACTTCTCATTGGAAAGCGACTCAAGTTCCTTTTCTGTTTTGTCCTTGTAGGGATTTTCCAAATGTGATTCTGATTTACAGACAACAAATAGCAGGCTGCAGGCTAAGAGGGTGGTCATACCCAAAATGGAAAGATTTTTCATAATATTCTTTTTGGTTTTTTAACTAAACGGGTAATTTTTGATCTCTGCTACAGGAGGTCTCTATTAAGTTTTTGTTAAGGGAACTTGGAGTATGTCGCAGTAGCCGTGAGAAGAGAAGAGAAGAGAAGAGAAGAGAAGAGAAGAGAAGAGAAGAGAAGAGAAGAGAAGAGAAGAGAAGAGAAGAGAAGAGAAGAGAAGAGAAGAGAAGAGAAGAGAAGAGAAGAGAAGAGAATGCATAAAAAGAGGGCTGTCCAATCATTTTGGACAGCCCCGTTTGAGAATTTATTCCGGATGATTTCTCGCTTAGAAATTACCCTTATTTACATCCCACCAAAGTCTGGTACCGCCGTTGTCAGGTCCGCCCAACAAGGAGATTGCAGATTGTACTTCAGCTGCATTTGTATTGTATTCATTTTGTGGGAACGGTAAACGACGGATCTGTATTTTAGTATCGATCAGTCCACCACTATTGTTGACAACAACTGGGAATAGACGTGGATATCCTGTACGACGAAATTCACTCCAAGCTTCTTGTCCTTCAGGGAAGATCGCCAACCATTTCTGTGTGATAATACGTTCCAATTTTTCTTCGTTGGTAGCACCCTCATTCCATTTGATGGTCAGTGTGCTTGGTGAAGCTGCGTTATTCTTCGCATTGAAGGGATCCTCGTAAGCTGCTGCCTTACTTGTATTATCATTTAGGTAAGTGCTTAAACCTGATGTTACACCCCATTGCGTAAAGGAAGTTTCCACTCCTTTTTCATAAAGTGATTGCGCTGTTCCGCCAGCATTGTTCCAACCTCTCAATGCTGCTTCGGCACGTAGGAAGTAAACTTCAGCGGCAGTCATCAATACCGGTGCTGTTGTCGCTACGAAAGTAGGCGTTGTACCTTCGGTATTCAAAGCGGATAGTTTTTGGTATTTATCCTTTTCGATACCATCAGCTCCTGCGCGGATTCCAATGTATTTACCAGCGAAAGCCGTTGTTGTTGCATCTTTAATGACGGGCGCCATGTACTTAGAGATACGAGGGTCGTTCAATCCTGTCATATAAGACGAAAGCGTCGCATTGATACGTGTGTCAGCCCAGTTTTTGGAAATAAACCAAAGCGGGTTGCTGTAGGTTCCATCTGCCGGTACAGTGATCTTGAAGTTTTCGCTATTGCTTTCCAAGACACCGCCATTTGCTGGATCCAATGCTTTTTCAGCCTGTGTTTTCGCTAATGTTGCATCGATTTTAACCAAACGCATCGCTAAACGAAGGCGCAATGAATTGGCAATTTTCAACCAATTTTTAAATCTGACCTGATTATCTGTATTCGGAAATACCAAATCGATCTGGTCAATTTTAGCAGCCATTGGACTATCTGCTTTGTATGATTTCAATGCTGTTACAGCCTCATCAAGCTCTTTGAAGAAAGCAGCATATACATCCGATTGTTTGTCGTATGGAACGGTATTCGAAGTACCTACTTTACTATATGGAATAGGACCATAGATATCTGTCACCCGACTGGCCGCTTCTACTTTGATCACTAATGCGGAGCCCCATAGTGCTGGATATGTTTCTGCAAGTCCATTGCTTTTTAGCTTCTCAATGGATTTGATAACGTTGAGATATAAGACCTGGAACGGTTCGCCATTCCATCCATTAACCATCGCATAATTCAGGTTGTTTTGTCCGCTATTGAAAGGCGTAGGTGACATGAAAAAGCCTGAAAAAACGTCTGCATTCAAGTTTTGTTGTACCTGATAGGAGTTAGGGTCTCCAGCACCGGAAAAGTTATAGATAGACATTTGTGCATTTCTGAGAAAAAGCACAAGATCCTGTCCATCACCTTTTAAATCTTCGTCGGTAAGCCCAATATTGTTTTTATTGTATTCTTCGAAATTCTTTGTACAGCTGGTCAATGTTCCTCCGAGAAGTAACAGGGCAAGCGAGAATTTAGATATATGTTTGATATTAAATTTCATTGTTGATCGTTTAGAAAGTTGCATTTAATGTAAGACCGTAATTACGCGTAGCAGGCATCATAAAGATATCCACACCGCTCAACGAATTGCCTGTTGACATGGTTACTTCCGGGTCAAAAGGCGCTTTTTTCGAAATGTAGAATAGGTTTCTTCCTACAGCATTTACACGCAGTTTTTTGAAAAAGCTATCTTTGATATTGAAGTCATAACCAAAGGTCAACTCACGAAGCCTCACGACTGTTCCGTCATAGATATATTGGCTGCTGACAGGACCTATACCCCCAGTTGATGTATACCATTTCTCAGCATCGACGACAGAAACAGGAGTTCCATTTGGTGTAACACCGTTTACAGCAACACCACCATTTGCTCGGGCTGCTCCAGTTGCCGCAGATACGCCATAACCATCCATCACCGACTGTGTAATTGACATGACATCATAATTAAACTTGCCGTCAATCAAGAAACTTAAGTTGAAATTTTTATAATTGAAACTATTGTTCCAGCCCATTTGCCAAATTGGGTTCGAATTTCCTAATTTGGTATAGGCGTTGGTTTTTTGTGGAATACCATCTTCAGAAATAATAATCCTTCCTTCACCATCACGAACAAAATCCTGCCCGTAAATATCACCAAAAGAACCGCCTACTTCAAGTTTGGAAGCAAAGTTGTTTTGATTTTCACCAGTTAGATTAAATTCAGGAACAGCATCAGCTAGTTTCTTTATTTTATTTTTATTGTAGGTGAAGTTGACGCTTGTTGTCCATTTGAAATTGTCATTTCTAATAGCATCCAATGATACCAATGCTTCAACACCTTGGTTTTGGATATCGCCTGCATTAATCGCATATTGCTTGTTTAATGAAGCTTGGCTAGCAGCGACCTTGAAGAACTGATTCGTCGTGTTTGTTTTGTAGTACGTAACATCCACATTCAAACGGTTGTTCCACATACGCCATTCTGTACCGATCTCAAAAGATTTGGTTTTTTCAGGCTTTAATGTTTTTAAGAAAGCAATGTCATTGACTGTCAATACTGCATATGGATTCACCGTGTTTGTTAATAAACTGGTATATGGAGGCAAGTCGTTGCCCACTACCGCATATGAACCACGAACCTTGGCCATATTGACAAATTCAGGCAAGTTTAACTTGTCGTTCAATACGACGCCCAATCCCGCAGAAGGGTAAAAGAAAGATTTTGTTCCTGTGAAAGCTAAAGTACTAGACCAGTCGTTTCTCGCCGTCAGATCTAAATAGATCCAGTTGTCATAAGCTAAGTTTGCTGATGCAAATACCGATTGTAATTGTCTCCGATTAGCCGACAATGTCGAAGTCACGGGAGTTGTTGTGTTCTGAATAAAGAACTGATTGGGGATTTTTAATCCATCAATACCTGTATTAAAATCTACACCTTCGGTTTTCCAGTCTGTGATACTTGTTCCGACCAATCCAGTAATCTGAAATTTATCGCTGACATTAAAGTTCATGTTGGCAACCACATCACCATATTGTTGTGTAATGGTCGTATTTGTGTAATTATAGTTACCATTTGTTTTTCCTAAAGGATTCGGTGTGCTCGCATAGACTTTGCGGTCCCAGACCTCTGAAGTACGATCGACACTTCCTCTGGCTTGAATGCTGATCCATGGGGCAACCTTATATTTTGCGCTACCATTTAAAAGCAAACGGTTTCGGGTTGATTGAGTAGGGTTTCTATTGACGATCCACCATGGATTTTGTTGTGTTGTAGGGCTATCGCTCAGGCTGAACCAGTTTTGTTCATTCAGATTGCGACTTGTATTAAAGGTTTCGAAATTTTTGTAGTCTGCGATATTTAAGCTTCGAGGTAATAGGTAGGTTCCAACCAATGGGTTGTAATAAAACCCTGAAGTAGGTGCATTATCTAATTTTTGGGTAATGTAATTGGCACTACCTTCAACAGTCAACTTATTATCAAAAAATGAAGCACTCTCCTTAAGGTTGAAATTGTGACGCATCAGGTCATTTTCTGGAAGAATACCTTTTGCAAGCGTATTTGCATAAGAGAAGTACGTTTGATTTTTTTCGTTACCTCCAGACAATGTCAATGAATTGGTAAAGTTGCTACCTGTACGGAAAAATTCACCTACATTATCATAGTTGGCGCCATTGGTTTTGTCGCCCCAGCTAAATACACTGGTGTTACTGTTTTTACCACCCGAACCTTGACCATATTGGTTTTGGAATTTAGGTGTTGATACAGCTTGTTCGATCTGTGCACTTGACGAGAAGTTAATCGTTGTGCGACCTTGTTTACCTGATTTTGTTGTTACCAAGATAACGCCGTTGGCTGCTTGGCTACCATATAATGCCGCCGCAGATGCTCCTTTTAATACCGAAATGTTTTCGATATCTTCTGGGTTGATCAATGAAATAGGGTCGCCACCATCACGTTGTCCACCGAAAACGTTGTCTGGCTGACTTGCCAATGTCTGGTTATTGATTGGAACCCCATCGACAACATAAAGTACCTGGTTGTTGCCGGAAGCCGATTTGTTACCACGCAAAATAACTTTTGCTGAACCACCTGGTCCAGAAGAGCTGGAAGCAATGTTAACACCGGCGACTTTACCGTTTAAATTATTCGCCAAGTTGGTGCTTTTAACTTTGTTTAATTCGTCACCACTGACCTGTTGCGTAGAGTATGTTAATGATTTTTGTGCACGGCTAATACCCAAAGCAGTAACGACTACACTTTCCAGTTGTTGGGTTTGTTCTTCCAAACTCACCGTTACTGTCGTTTCTCCAGGGCCCAATGTAACCGTTTTATTTTCGTAACCGACCGTACTGATGTTCAGTATGCGATTCTTATCGTCGACATTGATCTGAAATGCACCTTTAACATCCGTAGAACTTGCGTTGGAAGTGCCCAATACTTTGATTGTGGCACCTGGAATAGGAGCTTTGGTTTTAGCGTCTACAACCGTTCCCTTTACCTGGTTGGTTTGCGCGTGCAATAAAGATGCTGAAAAAAGCATTGTTGGAACAATACCTAACACCCTTAATGTAGAGTATAATTTGTTATTCATATAGTATATGTGTTATATTCAGTTTTTTATATACATATTTTCATAACGGTGAAATTTTTAATGAAATGGGCTAATTCCATTTAGCATTTTGGTTAGAAGATAAGATATTGAATAATCGGGGGGCAAAATAAGTGATTATTTGTAATAGTGTGTATGCTATTCAATACCTAGTTATAGGAAGAAAGAGCGCTGTGATTTCCCTTAATAAAGATCTAATTTACTATAGTTGAGCAAAAATCAAAAATTTTATGAAACAAAAATGATACATATAAGGTGTTTTTTACTTTTAAAGCCTTGATAATTATTTTGTTATATGTTTTGTCATTTTTTTAAGTCGAGATTGTGGTACTGTCTTTCATCATCAGAAAGATGTAATCTGGTTAATTTCAGACAGTGTACTTGATTTAAGGGCTATTTGAAAATAACGAATGATCTATTGTTTTGCAGGCGTCTTCGATGTGGAAACAGTCTCCTTGATGTTTTTGATATTAAAAAGGATAATTGCAACAAATATAATTCCGTAAGCGATATATTTTATTGGAGAAACGGGTTCTCGGAAATAGGTTGCAGCCAAAGTAAATGCGATCAGCGGATTGATATAGAGCAGAACGCCAGTCGTTGTTGATGAAATGCCAATGAGTGCATACATGCTCAGGAAAAGGGGGATAATCGTGAATAGCGATGCGATAAGAACTATGGTGCCCCAAAATAGGGGCTCTGCCGGAATTGCATGATGATTGTAGATCAGTTTGGGGATCACAAACAATGCACATATACTGAGCTGGACCACCAATTGATTGAGTTTATCGAAACTCGTGGATATCCGTTGTACGATCAGATAAAAAGCGTAGCAGGTGGCAATAGTAATAGCCCAGAGAACATCATGTAACGAACCTTTTGCAAGGAGACAAACGCTGCCAAAAGCAATAAAAAGTGCTGTTTTTTGCCAGCTCGTTAGCTTCTCCTTGAGTATGAGATAGGCTCCCGCTGCAGTGATCAAGGGGCAGGTCAGGTAGGCCAATGCGGCAGACTGAATGCTGATGTGGTTGACCGCATAAATATACGTAAACCAGTTTCCAAAGATTAAGGCCGACGCGAGTAGGGTAAGGCAGGTCTGGCGGAGCTTGCCCACACGAGGTAGAAGTTGGAACTTCCGAATATCAGCTTGCATGGTTTTTCTTCGAAACAGCAACAGGTATATCCAGAGGATCAGGAGCGCAGTTATTATTCTAAAATACAGAATATCCTCGGCCGGATAGCCGCGTATCCAGCGTACAGGGATAGACATAAATCCCCAGATAAAAGGGGCCAAAAAAGCCGCGAAAAGATATTTTCCGCGGCTTGCTGTTTCGTTGCTATTTTCCACGGATTAATCTTTCCAGGCAATGACTGAAATCTCGACATTGACGTTCTTGGGAAGAGTTTTGACCGCAACACACTCGCGTGCAGGTTGGGCGTCTTTAAAATATTCCGCATATACTTCATTGACTAATGCAAAATTGCCCATATCACTTAAGAAAATCGAAGCTTTGACAACATCTTCAAAAGTATATCCGGCATTTGTCAGGATAGCTTCTACATTTTTCAACACCTGGTGCGCTTCGTCTTTCACGCCCGATGAAATTAACTCCATTGTTTCGGGAACCAGTGGGATTTGTCCAGAGACATATAATGTATTGCCGGCTTTAATTGCCTGGTTATATGGTCCTATTGCAGCAGGAGCTTTGTCTGTATTTAAGATTTCTTTTTTTGACATGGATGACAGTGTTTAGGAGGTGAAAAATATTTTGTAAATCAGGCCCAATAAAAAGATGATAATGGCCGTTGCATTAATAATATGCATAGCTTTTATATTTCCACTAGTCGGGCGATCTGCGTTACGCTTTCTAAAAAAGTACATGGAACTAAGTTACAACAGTAAATTAGAAAGTGAAAATGAAAAGATCAAAAACTTTGAAAGGATTTCTTGTAGACTATGAAACAAAATCTTGTACAAGTGACAGGTTTTTTTTGAATTTTGGTAACTTGGTAATGAAATAGAATTTATATGAATAAGATAGCATTAATTGGTGGCAGAATATACACTGGTGAGTCGATTTTGGAACAAAAAGCATTGCTGATCAGCGAAGGTAAAATTGTAGCGATTGTCAATGATCAGGAGGTGCCTGCAGATTATACCAGTTATCCAGTCAACGGGTCTACTGTTTGTGCTGGGCTGATTGACCTTCAATTGTATGGTGACGGATCGGACTTGTATTCCGCCGAGCGTAGTGTAGCCTCTTTGGAACGTATCGCCGAGGGCTTGGTCCGTAAAGGCACGACTTCTTTTATGATGACCCTGGCGACCAATACCATCCCTGTATTTAAGGATGCCATTCGGGTGGCAGAAGGCTTCCGGCATGATGCATTTTTAGGGCTACATCTGGAAGGTCCTTTCTTGAATCCTAAAAAACGGGGTGCTCATCCTGCGGAATTAATTATCGAGCCTACGAAGGAAAAGATTGACGATCTTTTGGCAGGAAATCAGGTTGTCAAGATGATGACCATAGCGCCTGAATGTATAACGGACGATGTCTTAAAGTATTTGCAGGGCTATAATTTGCTGCTCAGTGCTGGACATAGTGATGCTACTTTTGAGGAAGGTACGCATGGTTATGATCTGGGGATTCCAACAAGCACCCACCTGTTTAATGCAATGTCGCCTTTACATCATCGCGAAGTTGGGTTGGTCGGTGCAATTTTTAATCATCCGACTGCACAAGCAAGTATTATTGTCGACGGACATCATGTAAGCTTTGAAGCGGTAAAAATTGCGAAACGTCAGATGGGTGAGCGGCTGTTTATGATTACTGATGCTGTAGCCAGTTGCGATAAAGATATTTATCGGCATGTGTTGAACGATGGATATTATGCTTTGCCTGATGGTACCATTTCAGGGGCTGCAATCTCCTTGCTCGAAGGGGTGAAAAATGCCGTGCAAAAGGTGGGGATACCACGCGATGAAGCGATCCGAATGGCAACGCTGTATCCCGCAAATCTTTTAAATAGAGGAGATATCGGAAATCTCAATCATGGAAGTATGGCGAATGTTATTGTCTTTAATGATGACTTTAAGCTGGAGCAGGTGATCTTCAAAGGAGAGTTAAAGCGCTGATCCATTTCGGAGAAGATTGACCGACTGCCGAGATTGACTAATATTATACGTATCTTTGTTAGTTATTTTTGAAAAAACACTATTCTATAGATTGATGAAACGTTCTCTATTATTTTTAGCGGCAGCACTTTTTGTTTTATCTTCTTGTTCATCCAAGAAAAATAAGAAACAGGAGCCTGCCAATACCACAACTACAAATGTCGAAATTGTAAAAAAAGACCCGCCTTCGGTACCTAAGCGCGAACGGGTAAAAAATACAATTGAAACAAAAGAACAGCCAGTTGCAGAAAAGAAGAAGGAAATCGTTGTCGATCTTCCTGTGTTACCGCGCGAGTTTCGCGCAGCTTGGGTGGCCTCTGTTGCAAATATCAATTGGCCGAGCAAAAATAACCTGAGTACAGCTGAACAGCAAGAGGAAGCGATCGGCATATTGGATTTTTTGAAAAATAATAATTTTAATGCTGTTGTTTTTCAAGTACGCCCATCAGCCGATGCATTTTATAAAAGTGATCTTGAGCCTTGGTCGTACTTTTTGACCGGTACAGAGGGGCAAGCACCTTCTCCTTATTACGATCCGCTTGATTTTTGGGTTGAGCAGGCGCATAAAAGAGGGATTGAACTTCATGTTTGGTTGAACCCTTATCGTGCCCACCATACCGCTGGCGGTGCCGTTAATTCAGCTTCCATGGCGCGCAAAATGCCCGAGTCGGTTGTCAAATTGAAACAGGGCTATTATTGGTTTGATCCATCCAAAAAATCTACACAGGATCACGCAGCGCGCGTGGTTATGGATATTGTCAAGCGTTATGATATCGATGGTGTGCATTTCGACGATTATTTCTATCCTTACGCAGAATATAATGGTGGTCAGGATTTTCCGGATTCGGATAGTTACAATGAATACAAACGTAATGGTGGGGATCTATCGCGCGGAGACTTCCGTAGAAATAGTGTAAATACCTTTATCGAACGTATTTATAAGGATATTAAGAAAGAGAAGAATTTTGTGAAATTCGGTATCAGTCCCTTTGGTATCTGGAAACCCGGTTATCCGTCAGGAATTCAGGGGTCTAGCCAGTATGATATGCTTTATGCAGATGCTAAATTATGGTTGAACAAAGGCTGGATAGACTATTTTGCTCCGCAGTTGTATTGGCCTATACAGCCAGCTAAACAGAGTTATACGGCTTTGTTAAAATGGTGGGAAAGTGAAAATACATTGGGACGCCACCTTTGGCCGGGCATCAATACGGTTGGCAGACGTGGTCCGGAATATGTTCAGGAAATTGTTAATCAAGTGGAGGCAGCACGGACACTATTGCCTGATAACCGGGAAGGTGTAATCCACTGGAGTTTGGCGGGACTGACCAAAAACCCGGCCATGACACAAGCTTTGGTGAATGGCCCTTATCAGGTGAAAGCATTGGTGCCAACAAGTCCTTGGTTGAATGCAAATCCTTTGTTGAAACCGACTTTGCTACTGACTCCTCAAGGTGGCAATATCTTTGCGAAATGGCAGCACCAGCAAATTGATCAGGTTTCAAAATGGGTACTATATCTCAACTACGGTGGGGTATGGCAATATGAGATTTTGGATCCGGGGGTTACAAGTAAGGACATTCCAACGACATTGAACAACAAAAAACTGCAGTATGTTGCGGTAAAAGCTGTTGACCGCCTGAGCAACGAAGGGCCTTATGCTGCTGAGAAGATAAAATAACGAGCTGTTGTATCGTCAACATGTAAAAAAGGGATATCTGAATTTTAGATATCCCTTTTTTGTTTTGAATTGTAATCTATCCAAGGTAAATTTATAGGTATGGAAGAAATCTATAAAACGGTAAGCGACTCTGTGATCCGGATGTCACAGCTGATGTTGCCCTCGAATGCTAATTTTGGTGGTAAAATACACGGCGGTTATATTTTATCATTGATGGATCAGATCGCATTTGCTGTGGCGTCCAAATTTTCTGCACATTATTGTGTGACAGCGTCAGTTGGCAAAGTTGATTTTTTGAAGCCTATTGAGGTAGGGGAATTGGTGACATTGATCGCTTCTGTGAATTATGTAGGTAACTCTTCTATGGAAGTCGGTATTCGGGTCGAAGCCATGAATATTCAGACCGGTGAAACCAAGCATTGTAATTCCTCTTATTTTACGATGGTGGCAAAAGATGAAACAGGCAAGCCTGCCCGGGTGCCAAGGTTAATATTGGAGAGCGAAAAAGATGTATTTCGTTTCTACCGCTGTGTGGTGAAGATGGAGGTCGACAAAGAAAGAGATCGTGCTATTCACGATCTGGAAACGGATTCTGCCGAACAACAGGTTTATATTAAGCAGCATTTTGATGTGAAGATCAGTCTGAATTCCTAGATCTTCCTCCCTTTCTTACCATTCAAATGTCCCTAGATATTTGCTGTCTGTGCATTCATCGCTTCCGTCTGTTTTGTAGAAAAATACATAGACGTGATAGTTGCCGACGGTTTGCTGTCGGGTTAGGGTGGCTGTCTGTGTTTTATGCGTCAGGGGATTCATGCTTTCATTTGTGAATGCGCACTCATCGGGATTGTATAGCAGCAAACGGCAATTACTTGAGCTAATGTCGTATTGCAATGCAGTATTTGCGTCATATTCCCAGGTGATTGTAAATGTTCCTGTCTCTTCATCTACCTGAAATGTATAGGTGGAAACGGGATTGGGAACCCCTTTACTCACGCGAAAGTTTTCATAATTGATGGCATAGCCAGTTGCGGTTTTTTCTGTCGCATGATTGAGATTATAGGACATGGCGTTACTATAGGCCTTTTTATCGGGGTTATAATTTTTAAATCCTACCCGTAATAAACTTAGCATTGGGGAGATAAATTTCTGGATAAGGGAAAAACGCGACCTTGATTGGATTTGATCTGCAGAAGGTTTTTTTTTTGGTTTTCTTTGGTAGCCCCCTTGCATAGGTTGTATTTCCATTGGTAACAAACACCACTGATCCTGCTTTGCCCGAAAGCGTGCCATTGGCACCGTTTTTAATGACTGCCATAATATTAAGTTGATTGCTATTGATTTTTCTTTAAGTTACAAAATAAATAGGTATTGGTCAATATTAAGTTCGGCCTTTTTTCGAAATTATAACGAAGCTTAAACGGAATTTAGTCGGACTTTATTCGGTTCCAACCGAAGAAGCACCGAAGGAGTACCGAAGAAGCACCGAAGAAGTACCGAGCAATCTCCGAATACAATAGCTATTAATTAGTTTAAAATGGCGGTGTAAATCGAATAATTCCTTGCATAAGCACGCTGTTATCTGTTGGATGATGCATGCTATTGGTGATTTTGTTGTGCTAATGTTTGTTTTTTTGCTATCAAATGCGGTGAAAAGGCCTTGCTAAATGCTTTTATAAGATGCTTTTGTTTTTATTTTGCTGCGATGTGCGTTTTTGTATCTGTTTTCATGTAGATTTTTGGCTTTTCTGCTGTCATATTGTGCGTTAATGTGTTTATTGTTATTTCTTTTTCAAATAATTACGCATAAGCTTGCAAAAATAGGAAGCTTTTCATACTATTGTGTGGTAATTGATATAAACCTAGGGTTGGAACCGCCCGTTATGGAAAATTATTAACAACTAACTAAAAACCATGAATAAAAAATTTCTCTTATTCTGTTCAGGGGTGATGCTGTCAACCAGTTTATGGGCACAGACCAAAACTGTAACGGGTAAAGTGACGAATGCCTCTGATGGTGGTACAATGCCTAATGTAACCGTGAGCATCAAAGGTAAATCTGTCAGTACACAAACCAAGCCTGATGGAAGTTTTACCATCAATGCGGAGCCAGGCGATATTTTGATTTTTAGAGCCGTGGGGTCTCAGGAAAGACAACAACTGGTTGGGACAAATGCAACGATAAATGTTGCGCTTTCTGGCAGTGAGGAGGCGCTTGAAGAGGTTGTTGTGACCGCAATGGGAATTAAGAAGGAAAAGAGAGCGCTCGGTTATGCTGTTCAGGATATTAAATCGGATGAGTTGATGAAGAATAAGACCGCCAACGTGGTCAATTCATTGGCAGGTAAGATTGCGGGGGTAAACGTAACACAATCTTCGGGAGCAGCAGGTGCAGGTGCGCAGATTATCCTTCGGGGCGGTACCTCACTTGAGCGGGATAACCAGCCCTTGTTTGTTGTCGACGGTATTATCTATGATAATTCAACGCCCATTGGAGGAAATAGCGGATTTGATGGAATGCAAGCAACGTCAACTTCCAATAGCAACCGTGTCATGGATATTAATCCGGAAGATATTGAAAATGTTTCCGTATTAAAAGGTCCGGCGGCAGCAGCCTTATATGGTTCACGTGCAGCGGCTGGAGCGGTTGTTATTACGACGAAACGTGGTAGTGAAGGGCGCGTTGAAATAGGCTTTTCGAGTCGTTTTTCTGCAAATTGGGCTAATCGTTTGCCTGAACAACAAGGTAAGTACAAGCGTGGGTACTATAACAGTGCTGGGACTTTAGATAACTATACAACACAATCTTGGGGAGAGGCTTTCAATTCAGGGGAAAAAGTTTATGATAATGTTGGGGACTTTTTTCGGACGGCTACCGTTTTTGATAATACAGTTAACATGACCGGTGGTAATAAGAATGGGTCTTTTTATTTGTCTGGATCACGTTTTGATCAACAGGGTATTATCCCGGAAACTGGTTATGGAAAAACGGCTTTTCGCTTTAATGGTGATCAAAAATTTGGAAAATTAAGTGTAGGAGCCAATGTGGCCTATACTTTAGCCAATACAGATAAGACTTTAACTTCGGCGGGGCTGTATGGTTCTGGCGGAGCTGGAGCAATTTCTTCAGTTTACGGCTGGTCGAGAAGTGATGATATGAAGAAATATCTGAATGATGATGGAACTAAATATCGGATGTTCGAAGGTTTGCAGGAGCTTCAGGATGATATTGAAAACCCGTATTGGACGATCAATAAAAATAAATTAACCGATAATACAGAAAGGATCACAGGAAGTATTAATGCCAATATGAATATTTTTGATTGGTGGAATGTATCTTATCGTGTTGGGATGGATAGTTATTTAACTAAAAACTCTACATTAATTGCCGAAAACGGGGCTGTTAAACAACTTTGGCAAAATGGTATGATGTCTGAGAATGATTTGAAATTCAACTATTGGTCTTCCAATTTAATGTCCAACTTTAATAAGAAAATAGGTGATTTTGATTTAGGGGCCATGGTCGGTTATTTCGCTGAAGAGACCAAGGTGAATACAAATAGAAGGATGGGGTATGATTTTGTCGTTAATAACTTCTATAGTTTTGGAAATATTGATAAAGCAAATAAGCTTTTTGATGAAGTTACCTCCAAGAAGAGGTTATATGGCCTATATGGTGAATTACGGGCTTCCTATAAAAATTTCCTTTTCTTAAATGTAACCGGTCGAAATGACTGGACATCCACACTCCCGGTTGCAAATCAGTCCTATTTTTATCCTTCTGTGGGAGGAAGTTTTGTTTTTACGGAGTTGTTGAAAGATAAAGGGCTAGATTGGCTGAGCTTTGGTAAGTTACGTGCCTCTTGGGCCCGTGTTGGTAAGGATGCTACGCCATATGCTACAAATACCTATCTGTGGACACCAAGAGAATCTTTAGGTGGAATTATTGGAACAGGAAATAGCTGGACAAAAGGGAATCCAAATCTTAAACCAGAAACTACGGGATCTTTTGAAGTTGGGGCTGAACTACGTTTCTTAAATGGTCGATTGGGTGTAGATTACGCTTATTATACCAATAATTCGTATAATCAGATCCTTTCGCCACGCTTAGGGCAGTCTGTGGGCTATATTTTTGTCTCGGTCAATGCGGGCGATATTTACAATAAAGGCATGGAGCTCTCATTAACGGGTAAACCTATCAAAAGAGAAAATTTTGAATGGGATGTTACCTTAAATATGTCTCGGAATAAGGGGACAGTAGATAACCTGATTTCTGGCGTGGACATTCTTTATGTAACGGATGTGCAAGTTGGTAATGCTAAGGCTGCGTCATTCAATGGTGGAAGTTTTATGGGTATTTCTGGATCAAAATATGCGCGCACTCCGGATGGTAAGTTGATCCTTGATGCCAATACGGGTATGCCAACGAGTGATAATGCGACGACGTATAATATCGGTAATCGGGAACCGAAATTAATTGGCGGCTTAAATAATAGTTTAACCTACAAAAATTTCAACCTCTCATTTTTGTTGGACTATCGTATTGGCGGTGATATTTATAACGGAACAGATTATGCGATGACACTTAATGGATTGAGCATGCGTACATTGGAGCGTGATGAATTGACATTGTCTGGTGTTGTGAACACTGGGACAGCTGCAGCTCCAGTTTATGAGGATAAAACATTTACATTCAATGCAAATGAATCTTATCTGGTGAGTGGAGCGCAAACAAGTGGTAAAAAGATCATTCAAGACTATTGGGGGATACACTATATAAAAGAAAGTGCCAATTTTATGACAAAAACCAATTGGTTGAGATTGCGCACTGTTTCCGTTTCTTATGATTTCGGAAATTCTTTGCTTAAAAAATCTAATGTTTCCAAAGTTATTAAAGGGTTGACAGCGACGCTGACAGGTACGAATTTATGGCTTTTGACTAATTACAAAGGATTGGATCCAGAAGCTAGTGCAGCAGGATCAGGAGTGACAGGTTCGAGTTCTGTTGGTATTGATTATAATGGAGTGCCAAGCACTGCAGGTGTAACTTTTGGTGTTAATTTAAAATTCTAAGCACATTATGAAAAAATCAAAATATTTATTGGCCTTGTTGATAGGGGTGGCTAGTCTTTCTTCCTGTAGTAAGGGTTGGTTGGATATCAATGTGGATCCCAATACACCTTCTAGTACGGTAGCATCGGTTGATAGTCGATTGGCATGGATTCAGCATTATTATTTATATGCGCAAGGTACTGCTGGTGCTAGGGCGGGTTTTGTGACACAACAGTTGAGTTTTACGAATGGTACCGCTTCCAATAGTATGATTGCTGGTTGGAACCCCATTGCTGGGATGTCGACGACACCTTATCAGTTCTTTTTTGTAGGAGCAGGGGCCAATTTCTCTGATTTAGAGATAAAAGCCAAAGCAGAAAATGCCTATCATTATATTGGTGCGATGAAGGCAATTCGTGCCATGGGTTTTATGCTGATGACAGATTGGTATGGGGAAATGCCTTATACAGAGGCATTGGGAGATGTTATCACCCCCAAATTTGATGATGGAAAAACTATTTTTGAAGGTTGCCTAAAGGAAATTGATGAAGCTATTGCTTATCTCAAGATGGAGCAACCTGCCACAGCTACAGCTTTGTCTGCGGGAGATAGCTGGAACGGTGGGGATGTTTCGAAATGGATAAAGATGTGTTATGGGGTAAAAGCGCGCTGGCTAAATAACTTATCGAAAAAATCAAGTTTGTACAAACCCGATGATATTTTGGCTGCATTAAATAATGCGCCACTATCCATCAATGAAAGTACAATTGTAAATCATGTTGATGTACAGGGGGATAATCTTGGTGATATTTTGTTTGCAGATCCAGTTAAGACTTCCATTGTTTATGATAATGTGGGGATGAATTCCAATATTTTGGTGACCAAATGGTATGAGAATTTATTGACCAATTTTGATAACAAAAATGTTGAGGATCCGAGAGCGGATAAGTTGATTCCATGGGCGGAATATGGTATTCCGAAAAAAATGGCTCGTTCTAAAGGGGTTGATATGCAGTCTGATATCCGCATGAAATCTGGTCCTATTGTCGCCTCGTATAATGCCAAAGATGTTGCTATTGAAAGTAATAATCGTTCGGTAGCTCCGCATAGTTGGTATATCAATTCAGCGAATACTGCTCGATGGGGTGATACCGTATATGTTTCGTTTAGGAGCACCTCGAATGCAAAGGCGGAGAAAACACCCGATATTTATAAATGGGACGACGGTGTTGTTGCTGCAAGTGGAACTTTTTATTCGCGCCCCGATGCACCGACTCATCTCTTAACATCTGTTGAAATGAATTTTATTAAGGCAGAGGTTTTATTTAAAAAAGGTGATAAGGCAGGTGCTTTTGCCGCTTATAAAACTGCTATACAAGGGCACATCGACCTTATGAATCTTAAGTTGGCTACTTATGGCAACGTCAATCAGAGCAAATCTCCAATGGCTCAAAGTAAAATTGATGAATTTATCAATAAAGGTATTGGAACTGCTGCAGATATTACACTGCCGAAAATTATGACACAAAAGTTCATCGCGATGTCTTTTACGCAACAGAACTGGAATGATATGCGACGTTATGATTTTAGTGCCAATGTTTATCCTGGCTGGAGCGTTCCTTATGAGTACACGGTTACTGCAGCTGCGAAAACTAAAATACCCGATGGTAAGCAATTTAGACGTGTTAGGCAAGTGTCGCATGAGATCAACTATAATGCGCAAAGCCTAATGGCATCACATCCTAATGCTTTAAGTGATGATATTTGGTCTTATCCAGTATGGTGGGATATTGCCGAATAATATAATATGTATTGTACAAAGCCGTTTTTTAACGGCTTTGTTTTTGTAATTTTAATGTATGAAATTCACTAATTATTTAACGACAGCTTTTGCGTTGCTGTGGACATCTATAGGATTCGCACAATCGCCCAAGATTATTCAAAAACCGATTACCTGGGACAAGGAGCGTGTTCAGCTCTCGTTGGATTACCTGAAAAATCGGCATGGTCTGACGCAGTCGACACCTGTTATCCATCCTAAAATGGTGGTGGTGCATTGGACGGCCAACAACAGCGTAAAAGCAACTTTTAATACCTTTAATCCTGTCAGGCTTCCGGGACGACCGGAACTGACCAAGGCCAGTCTATTGAACGTCTCTTCGCAATTTGTCATTGATCGGGATGGAACTATTTACCAGTTTCTGCCGGATTCTATTTTTGCGCGGCATACGATAGGTCTCAATTATTGCGCTATCGGTATTGAGAATATAGGTAGCCGTCAGAACCCATTGACCGATGCGCAACTAAAAGCCAATGAAGAACTGATCCGCTATCTCAGTAAAAAATACCCCATTGAATTTGTATTGGGTCATCATGAATATCAGCGTTTTAAGAAAACAAGTTGGTGGAAAGAAACTGATCCCAATTATATCACGGGTAAAGATGATCCGGGAGATAAATTTATGAATGAATTGAGATCCGAATTAAGCGATTTAAAATTGAAGAGACTACCCTAGTCTCTTTTTTTTGTTCTCCTACTCTTCCCATAGTTCTTCCTGAAACAACGATGAAGACTCTGTACAGCGTATGGAGGTCTCTTCTGTCCAATGATTTCTAGAAATTACCTTAAGCGAAATTATGTGTATTCGAAATAGTGCGTATTGTTCACTTATTTGCTTTTTATTGCGTTTTATCTTACTTGTGTTATAAACCACTATGGTTGCGCTTCTATTCGATATATTGAATGAAAGGTCTGCTATTCTATTTTTATACTATTCTGAATATCTTGTTTTTTTGCCTTATTATTCGTTTTTATGATGGATGTGATTGGATTTGTGCTCTAAAAATAAAAATTATGTCTTGTTTTTTGCATTTTTATGCTATATTAGATCTGAAAAGAAGTACAAACCAATATTTATACCTAAAAGTAACGCATGCTTATGAACGAATAATATGCATTTTTTGCGTTTTGTTACCGTACTAGGTACGTAGCATTCTATTTTAAAACTAAACTAATCTTATTAATTAAAATTTAAAATTATGAAAAGGAGTTTGCTTATTTTTTTGGGTTTACTGTGTTTTTGTTGTGTTGCTCTGGCACAAAAAAATATTACCGGTAAAGTGACTAATGCGAGTGGATCCGGTTTGGCGGGAGTGACCGTGCGGGAGAGTGGAAAAGGAGTGCAAGCAGCAACAAATAGTCAAGGTAACTACAAGATAACAATTCCTGAAGGTGCTTCTTTGATATTCCGATATGTGGGGTATCAGTCGGAGGAAGTTGCCGTAAATGGTCGGTCGATCGTCAATGTGGTTCTTAAAGAAAATACTGCGTCATTAGATGAAGTGATAGTAACGGCAATGGGAATCGAGCGTTCCAAAAAATCTCTGGGTTATTCTACGCCGAAAGTAAACGGGGATGACGTGTCAGATACGCAACGGGAAGGTTTTTTTCAAGGCTTGCAAGGGCGTGTACCAGGTTTATCCATTAACAGTACTTCGGGTATGCCTGGTGCTTCGGCGCAAATTGTGCTTCGGGGTTTTGCCTCTATCTCCGGGGATAATAATGCATTGATTGTTGTCGATGGAGTGCCAATTAATAATTCGACAGTCAATGAAAATGATTTGGCAATGAATGGAGCCAACCGGGATTTGGATTATTCCAATCGGGCACTGGATATTAATCCTTCGGATATTGAAACGTATACAGTGATGAAGGGACCGGAAGCGACTGCATTGTATGGTAGTTCAGGTGCTGGTGGAGCGATAATTATCACAACAAAGAAGGCCAAGAGTGGTAAATTCGGAGTTGATTATAGCTATTCAGGAAGAATGGAGTTTGTCAATAAATTCCCCGAGCGGCAGTATACCTACATGCAAGGCCTGAATGGTAATTATGATGGGACATCTTCCTATGCATTGGGGCCGAAATATAAGGATGACATGCTGTTGCATAAGGATAATGTTAAAAATTTCTTTCGTCACGGATATAATCAAAAGCATAATTTAACCTTTAATGGCGGCAATGAAAATCTAAGTTATCGCTGGTCAAACGAATACAATGATAACACAGGTATTGTTCCAAATACACGTTATACACGCTTCTCTTCAAGATTAAACTCTACCGCCAAATTTTCAAATAAATTTGAGCTCAATACGTCCTTTAATTTTATCTTTTCGGATAATGATAAGGCGAGAAAGGGTGCTACGGGTTATTTGATGACTTTGATGCGCTTTAATCCCCTTTATGATGTCAGGAATTGGATAGATGAAAAAGGTAATCGCGTATTAAATACCAAGGATATTTACAATGAGCTTGATAATCCATTTTGGGATGTGTATCGGAATATTGCCAATGATAAAACGAACCGTACGATGGCTTCCTCAAATTTTACTTATAAGCCATTGTCCTGGCTGAGATTTGAAGGTGTTGTCGGGATTGATTATTCCACTACAAAAGGTGAGAGTGTTTATCATCCGCAATCTTATTCCGGTTCGGGTTCCACCACTTCACCTACAGGAGGTAAGTATAGTTCTTATCAGAATAATATGCGGATTTTGTATGGTAATGCACGTTTTTCGGCCAATAAAACTTTTGGAGATTATTCAATTAATGCATTTCTGGGGGGCGAGATTCGTGATCAAAACTCGATTACCGATTCGCAGTACGGAACAAATTTCTTTGATCCAAATTTCTACAGCATCAATAATACCTATGCTTCGACACGTCTGGCAAAAAATGTCATCAACAACTACCGCTCTATTGGATTCTTCGGACAGGCTGTGTTAGGGTATAAAACCTTGCTGTATCTGACTTTGTCGGGCCGTTTGGACGGGACGTCGCGTTTGATGCCAAATGATCCTTATTTTTCTTATCCTTCAGGGTCCCTGGCCTTTAATTTTACAGATTTAAATCCAATTAAGGCAGTCTCGGATGTGATCTCAGATGGAAAAATTAGATTTTCGGCAGGTAAAACGGGTAAAGGACCACTCAGATCCTATTTTATTAAATCAAATTATGAGCCTCAATATTCAACCGGTGGTGGATATGCTTATGGTTTTAATGGGGGAAATGATAAGTTGGTTGCTGAAATGACAAAAGAATTTGAGGCAGGTTTGGAATTTTCCTTGTTTAAAAAGTTTGTCTCTTTTGATTTTAGTTATTTTTCTAGGCTGAGTGATGGACAGATTATTTTGCCCCGATTGAGTTATGGTTCTGGCTTTGTTTTAAAAATGATGAACGGGGGTAAAGTGAAAAATGTGGGTACTGAGGTTCAGGCAATATTCAATCCGATCGTCAAGAAGAATTTCAACTGGAACCTGGTCTTCAATTTTACCCAATATAAAGGCCGTGTGTTGTCGCTGGCTGAAGATTTGCCGGAATTGTATGACTCGGATACTTGGTTGCTGAGTGGTGTGCGTTCTGCGGTATTGCCAGGTTACAGTATGGGCGCCCTCTCTGGAACGCAGTTTATGCGAAATACAAATGGTGACGTACTGATCGATCCGGCAACGGGTTTGCCGGTCGCTGGTACAGATCGCTATTACCCGATTGCTGACCGTCTGCCTAAGTTTACATTGGGCATCGTTAATAAATTCAATTACAAAGATTGGTATCTGACATTTTTGTGGGACTGGCGTAAAGGTGGAGATGTGTTAAACGGATTGGATTATAATATGTATACCCTCGGTATGTCGACGAAAACGCTAAATAGAGAAGATCCACGGGTGATAAGGGGTGTTTTGAAGGATGGATTGGAGAATTCGGAAAATCCAACGATCAACCATATTGCGGTAACACCATATACTTCCTCCGCGTATTATTTTACCAATATCGAGCCGGGTATGTTCGTGGAACGGAATATCTACACAATGAGACTGCGTGATATTACCTTAAGTTATCGGTTGCCGAAAAGACTGACGCGGTTCTTGGGTGAAAGGTCTTCACTAAAAGCGTTTTTTACAGCTACTGATCTCATTATGTTTACAAATTATACAGGATTGGATCCAGAAAGTAATTCGAATACAACTGGTATTGGAGGTATTGGGGGGTATGGAATAGACTTTGGCAATATGGCTAGACCGAAAGGGTTCAACGTTGGCGTTAACTTACAATTATAAGATTATGAAAGCAAAAATAGTCACAGCTTTGTTGTTATTGACTTTGATAATGACAGGTTGTAAAAAATTTATGGATATCAATGATAATCCGTCGTATCCACAGGATGTTAGGGCTGAGATTTTGTTGGCTCCGATTATATTTCATATGGCAAATGGTTATGCGCAGGATCAGACCATTATGAATAAGTTTAATCAATCTATTATGGGGGCTTCTGCAGATGATGCTTCAAAAATTTGGGAAAGGCATGGATTTAGGCTTCAGAGTGATGTTGGTGGCGTGATGTGGCGGATGGTCTATTTTAACCATGGTCGAAACCTGGCAAACATGATCCGGGATGCGGTGGAAAATGAGAAATATGAGTATGCCGCAATAGGTTATGCTGTTAAGGCCTGGGGATACCAAATGCTTACGGATTATCATGGTCCAGTTATTATGAAAGAGGCCCTGCGCGATCAGCTTAGCTTTACGTATGACGATCAAAAAGACGTTTATGCGCAAGTTAGAGTTTGGTGCGATTCTGCCTTATATTATATGGATCAAAAAAGTCCGCTTGATTATAGCGCTAATTTGAGCTCGGAAAAAGGAGATAACCTTTTTCGTGGTGATATGGGCAAGTGGCGCAAATTTGTTTATGGTATTCGGGCGCTTCAGTATATACATTTGGTTAATAAACCTGATTTTAAATCGAAATATGCGGATTCAGTCATCTATTACGTTGATCAATCGTTGGCATCGAATGATGACGATGCAAGCGTTAAGTTTTCGGGAGATAAGGCGGAAACCTCGAGTGTGGTGGGGCCGCTGTATGGGGTTTATACGAGTACGTACTATAGCCGTGCCGGTCAGCCTATTGTGAGTTACTTGTCTGGAGGACTTAGGGGGTCGGTAACGGCACCTTCACGTGTTGTAAGTGATCCGCGTCTCTTAAAAATGATCAATAGGAACTTGGACAATGTGGCTGATACGGTGTTTTCCGGTGCGCTGCCGAACGTAACCAATTCGGCCACAATTATCCCTTCGATTCTCGGGAAAATTGTGGGTGGAGTGTATGAAGGGAAATTCATCTTTAGGGATAAAGCTGATTTTCCGCTGATGACTTATGCGCAATTGCAGTTGATTAAGGCGGAGGCGCTTTTCATTAAGGGGGCGTCGTCTGAGGCTTATCAGGCTTATCTTAATGCGATTCGGTCGCATATGACTTTTGTGAATAAGTATATCAATACAAATGGTGAAACCGCAATTACAGACGCTCAGGTAAAAGCTTACCTGACGAGCAGTGAAATTCCACAGACTTCAGCTGACTTGATGCTTTCTGATATTATGGGACAAAAGTATATTGTCCAATGGGGCTGGGGAGGATTGGAGCAGTGGTGTGATCTACGTAAGTATAACTATGATACTAGTATTTTTAAGCAGTATCAGCCACTCAGCGGTTCGGGCTTGCAATATCAGGCTTATTGTTATCGGGTTCGTCCCCGTTATAATTCGGAGTACGCCTGGAATGCAAAAGAATTGGATAAGTGGGGGGCCTTGGATCCGTATTATGTCACCAAGCCGACCTGGTTTGTAACAAAAGATAATTAATCCTTTAAAGATTAAAGTATGAAAAGTTTTAAAATTATATTGGGCGCCTGCTTGTTTCTTTTTGGTCTTTATTCTTGTGATAAGGCTATACAGAATTTTGGCGATGTGGAATTTATGGGTGCTGACGATGCAATTGTTAAAATTAACATGGCGTCCATTTACCCGGATGACCGTTATATGTATGTAAAGTTTGATGGTCAACGTGTTACTCCACTTATTCGTGGTAGAGAGCCTTTCCCTGGTGGAGGCTATAATACGCGCGGTGATTCTCGTCCGGACTTTCTGAAATGGAAATCGGGTTCCGTCAATGTTCAGGTAGGTTTGCCTTATAAAACCGATAGTGGTTTGGATTCTATTATTTTATACGAATCTACAGTGAAGTTTGAAGCCGGCAAACGTTATACGTTGCATGTGACAGATACAGCAAAAAACACAAAAATGATCTTAAATGAAGAAGATTTAACCCGTCCGGATAGCACACAGGCGCGCTACCGTTTTACAAATTTAATGCCTAATGTAGAGGCTATTGATCTGTATTACGGAGCTGCAGCGGCAACTACGGAGCCGACGCAGGATTCTTTAGTAGCTAAAAATGTGAAATATTTGGAAACAAGTCCATATTTTGAACTAAATCGTATCACTGCACGGACATGGAAGATACGTAAAGCAGGGGCGCCTATAACGAATGCTTCGGTGCTGGCTTCTTATTCAAATGCCGGGGCAATTTTAGACCGAAGGTCATATACCGTGTATGCGCTGGGCTACGATGGTTTTACTTCTACCATCATGAAGCCTTATGTTTCATTTTTCTTAATTCGATGATCATGAAGGATAAAAAATATAGAAATAGATTGTGTGCAAGTGTATCGTTTTGCTTGCTGCTTTCATTGGTGTCTTGTAAACAGAGAGATGATTATCCTGTTTTTGAGCAGAAGGAGCCTGTGGTTACTGTTCCGGAAGTTATCCCACCCGACAACGAGATAGGTGCGCTTGCAAAGAAGATCATGGATAAAACGGATATCATTGCGATTTTTAAATTAGATTCTACGACAACCCTGGCTGATGGAATAAAGCGTACACACGTTCGTTATATGAATAAATTAAATCAGGCCATGAGTATGCAGATCTTGGAAGTGGATCTCTCTAAAACTAATATAAGTGTTACTGCCCTAAGTCCTTTTGATGATTATTTATTTACAGTGCAGACGTTGGGAGATATGGCTAAATATAATGAGGGGCGCGCTGGGGGAAAAATTATAGCAGCGATCAATGGAGATGTGGCGACTTCCTCTGCGCCGACAGGTTCGTTTATATTTAAAAGCCGACAGTTGAAAACAACAACGACGACAGCTACATCGGATACAAGACCTTTTTTAGGTGTGAAAAAGGACGGTTCTGTTTTTGTTGGAAACAAGCCATCTGCATCATCTCCAATGGACTCATATAATTTAAATGATCTAGCTTCCTTGGTTTCTGGGGGTACCTGGCTTTTATATAAAGGTGCTGCCGTGACTTCGACGGTAACAACGGTTCAGGCTAATACTGCGGTGGGGCTAAATGCAGCTAGGAACTATCTGTATGCGGTGGTTGTGGATGGCGGCACAAATGCTTTTTCTGTTGGTATCACATATAACGATTTAGGAAAGATCATGGAGTCGATCGGATCTTCGGATGCCTTTGTTACAAATGGTGGGGCTGCGTCCGTCATGGTACAGCGTGCAGAAAGTGAAGGACAGTCCGGGTTTTTAAGCTGGAAAGTGGTAAATAGTCCGGTTGCTGTGGCAGGCGGTCCAAGTGCAAATGGGATTGGTTTTGTGTTAAAATAGATTTTATTTTTTTGTGAATAAAGGCTTTCGGATCGTTTATCCGAAAGCCTTTATACGTTATATCAATTTCATACTATGTTGGGAATTGTGTTTGCTGCGAAGTATGCTGCGTTAAATTGCGAAAAAGTAAAGGTAGTTTTTGAAATGAATGTTGCGGTTTTCTGCTGATAGGGCCCTGAAGTATGGTAATCAGCTATTTAAATGCTTAGTAGTACTGGTTTATGCGTGGTTGTATGAGGTGATTTTAAAGTAATGTATTTGTTACGTTTAGGTGTTCTAGTTACACTAATGGGTTACTTTTTTTTGTGCTTTATGTTTTGTAATTGATTGTTTGTCTTTTGCTTGTGTTTTGTTAGTCGTGAATTTTCTAGGTAAAAAAGGAAAAATTGTTTACTCGTTTCATATCCTAATAGAAAGTGAATACTTACTTTCTTTTGCGTTTTTATGACAATTTTAGTTTAAAAATCGAAAAGTTCTACTTACTTTTATCCTGATTTTCAATTATTCATGCATAAAACTGCATTTGTGCACGATCTAAAAGTCTATTTATGATGAAAACTACCTTACTAAATTTGACCTTTTTGGTTGCGGTTGTCACCTGTATTTCTTGTGGAAGTTCATTGAAGTCTGCTCAGACTAATGAAAAAGCCGGAAACAGCATTTCTGGTGATTTAACGAACAGGGTTGTTGTGCCCGGAGCAGATCAGTTAGCCTTGTATCTACCGCAATTAAAAGGTAAAAAAGTAGGGGTTATGGGAAATCAGACCTCTATTGTTGGGGCCGATAAAAAACATCTCGTTGATGTTTTAATGGATAATAAAGTTGACTTAAAATTTGCCTTTGCTCCTGAACATGGCTTCCGTGGTAATGTAGAGCGTGGCGAGAAGTTTGGAAATGATATTGATCAGAAAACAGGTTTACCACTATTTACATTATATGGTGGGAATAAGAAACAGGATTCGATTGTCAATTCCATCGATGTTATGATTTTCGATCTACAGGATGTCGGAGCGCGTTTTTACACTTATATCACTTCCTTACATCGTGTGATGGAGCTTTGTGCAAAGCATAACAAAAAATTAATTGTATTAGATCGCCCAAATCCAAATGGAGATCAGGTCGACGGTCCAGTAAGGCATGACGATAAGTTTAAATCCGATGTTTCTTGGCATAAAATAGCAATGATCCACGGGCTGACAATTGGTGAGTTGGCACAGATGATCAATGGGGAACACTGGTTAGAAAATGGTCGCCAGGCAGATGTGCAGGTTGTAAAGGTGCAAAACTGGGATCACAAAACGATGTACGATTTACCGGTAATTCCTTCACCAAGTCTACCCAATCAGCTTTCTGTACGATTGTATCTTTCATTATGCCTTTTCGAAGGAACTGATATTTCGGTAGGGCGTGGGACGGATTGGCCATTCCAGGTTTTGGGGTATACAAATCCGGTGTACGGCTCTTTTACATTTACTCCGGGTGAACGTCATGGTATGTCCAAACATGTGGAAGGAAAAGGTGCAACGAATTATGGTATAGATCTACGTGCTTTGGATCCTGAAAAGCAAAAATTCACACTAAAATATATCTTGGATTTTTATCAAAAGACACCTGATAAATCGACTTTCTTTGCGAGGCCTGAATTTTTTGACAAGCTCGCAGGTACTGATCAGTTGCGTAAGCAGATTCTTGCAGGTGAATCCGAGGCACAGATTCGCGCTTCCTGGTCGGATGACTTGAAAAACTATAAACAAATGCGTAAGAAGTATTTGTTATATACTGATTTTGAATAGCAATAACTAACAATATTAACTAGAATCATTTATTTTAAAACTCTATAATCAATGAGAAAATTTGTACTATTTTCTGTTGCTCTTGGATTGAGTTTTCCTTCTGAATCCTATTCTTTTACAAAAAAGGAAGGCTCTTTGAAGAACGTTAATTCAACAAGCGTTCTTTTAAGTTCTTCTGCAAAAAGTGCGGTTCAAAATACAGTGCAAGGTACTGTAACGGATGGAAAAGGTCCAGTCTCTGAAGTGAGCGTGTCTGTAATTGGCGGTAATGCGTCAACGAAGACCGATGCGCAGGGGCATTTTAAAATTACAGCTGCCGTGGGGAGCAAGTTGCGTTTTTCATCCGTAGGTTATATTACACGAGAGGTTCCTGTGACTTCGAATTCGCTAAATGTAACTTTGGTCGATGATAATCAAACGTTGAATGAAGTCGTTGTTGTTGGATACGGTACACAGAAAAAGAGTAACTTAACAGGTGCTGTTGCGTCAGTTAATATCAAAGAGACAATGCAAGGGCGTCCTATTGCTGATGCAGGACGTGCCATGCAGGGTACGACTCCTGGATTGAGTATCGTTATTCCCAGTGGAGAGGTGGGATCTGATCCAACGATCAAAATTCGCGGTCAAATAGGTTCAATAACTGGATCCAATAATCCATTGATATTACTGGATAATGTGGAGATTCCGAGTATCAATATTGTGAATCCCGATGATATTGAATCTATTTCAGTTTTAAAGGATGCAGCAGCATCATCTATTTACGGAGCTAAAGCCGCGTATGGTGTCATTTTAATTACAACAAAACAGGGGGCTAAAACTGATCAGGTGTCAGTAAATTATTCTAATAATTTCTCCTTTCAAAACCCATTCAAGAAATACGAAATGGGGACGGTTGATGCGTTGAGATATTCGTTGGATGCAGCTTTGCGCGTTGGTAGCAATTTTACTGGAGCTTTCTATAAAATAAATGAAGAAAGTTATCAAAAATCGGTTGAATGGCAGGATAAATATGGTAGCTCGGTCGGTAAAGATGATCCAACGTTGTATGGACGTGACTGGTATTATGATCCTGCAACAGGTTATAAATATGGCGTACGTACGTATGATCCATATGACTATATGGTTCGTGAGTGGGCTCCTACGCAACAACATAATTTATCGCTATCGGGTAAATCAGGTAAAACTTCTTATAATGTAGGATTGGGGTTGCTTGATCAGTCAGGTATGTTGAAGACTAATACGGACAAGTTCTCGAGATATAATGCTTCAGTACGGGTTTCTCATGAGATTAACAAATACATTACAGCGAGGGCAGGAGCTATTTATTCCCGTACGAATAAACAATATCCGTATGCAACGAATTCGACAACAGCAGATCCATGGTTATATATGTACCGTTGGAGTTCGCTGTATCCGTTTGGAAATGATGGTGACGGGGATCCAATTCGTAGTCCAGCTTATGAGACAGGTGCAGCAAACGTGGCAAGCCAGTTAAAAAACTATATGAATTTCAATGGTGGTGCTACTGTAAATTTCACGAAGAACTGGAAATTGGATTTTGATTACACATTGACCAATCAGGAGATGATCTGGAATAAGCCGGGTACACGTTTTACAGCAGGCAATTCCTGGGGAAATCCAGTGGTGAAAAAGGATGCAAATGGAAACCAGATGTATGTCGATGCAAATGGAAATTATGTGGATGCATCTGCTGCGGGCGCGATGGCTGCATATGATCTAGATTATTTCCAATATACAGCTGCAGGCTCTAATCCTGACCATTACCGTAAGGAAGATGAGAATTTCTTGCGCCATACGATCAATGCCTTCTCTACTTACAATTTAAGTTTGGATGGTGGGCATGAGTTTAAATTTATGGCAGGTTTAAACCGTGTTGCGGAACAAACTGAAAATTCTTGGACACAAATTACTAACCTGCTGGATATCAAGAATCCACAATTAACGTTTGGGTCGGGAACAGTGACTGGTTCCGGTTATAAAAAATGGGAATCTCAGATTGGTTTTTTTGGCCGGGTGAACTATGCTTATAAGGATAAATACTTGTTTGAAGCAAATTTACGTCGTGATGGATCGTCTAAATTCCCGACAAGCTTGCGCTGGAAATGGTATCCGTCGTTCTCTGCAGGTTGGGTGGTATCGCAAGAATCTTTTATGGACTGGTCACGTGAGGTCGTAAATCAATTTAAAATCCGCGGTTCATGGGGCTCAATTGGAGACCAGGCTGTTCCGAATAATTTGTATACAAGTTATATGACGAATGCCCAATCTAACTGGATTAACAGCTCAGGAAATAAGGATTGGTATGTAGGATCTCCTGCCGCTGTTCTATCTCAGGTAGGCTGGCAAGATATCCAGACCTTGGATTTTGGACTTGACGCAAGATTCCTCAAGAATAAATTGGGGCTTGTGTTTGATTGGTACCAACGCGATACCAAAAATATGCTAGTGCCGATGGAAGGTGTTGCTGCGACTTTTGGTGCTGAGGCTCCTAAAGGTAATTTTGGCGCTTTACGTACGAGAGGTTGGGAGCTTGCCGTTGATTTTAACCACCGTTTCGAAAATGGTTTGGGAATTAATCTGCGTGCAAACGTATCGGATGCAAAATCTGTTATCACAGAATACGGTACAACAACTTTAGTGGATGGATACTATAACGGTAAGACATTCGGTGAAATTTGGGGTTATGAAACGGATCGTCTATATCAAAAAAGTGATTTCGTTTATGAAAACGGGAAACTAGTTACGACAACCGTCAATGGTAAGACAATGAACAAGTTGTCTGATCCAAATGGAGCTTACCAATCTTGGGTTCAAAATTCTTCTACCTTCCTTTATGGTCCCGGTGATGTTAAGTTTAAGGATTTAAACGGGGATGGTGCTATAGATAACGGTAAGGGGACAATTTCAGATCATGGTGACCTTTCTGTGATCGGTAATTCGACGCCGAGGTATGAATATGGCTTTCGTTTAGGGGCTGATTTCAAAGGTTTTGACCTCTCTGCGTTCTTCCAAGGCGTAGGTAGCCGCCAGGTTTGGGGAAAAGGGTTCTTGGCGCAGGCCGGCTTTAATGCATCTGATGGAGCAATGCCTGCAGTTATGTCTTCAGATTATTGGACTGAAAATAATACGGGTGCATTTTATCCTGCAGCATACAGCAACGGTGGAACCGACAATATTAATAATATGCAGGTACAAAGTCGCTATTTGTTGGATATGTCCTATTTGCGTATTAAGAACTTAACCTTGGGTTATACCCTTCCGAAAGGAACGTTGAGTCGAATCGGAGTAAGCAATTTACGTATATACACTGCTTTGGAAAACTTCTTTACATGGGATAAACTTAATGGCTTACCTATCGACCCTGAAGCTGTTGTTGGGGTGAATATGTTTGTTGATCAGAGCTTGAATAATTACAATAGTGGCCGTATTGGTGTTGGAACGCCAACGTTCAAATCTGCTTCTTTTGGCGTTCAATTGACATTTTAATTGAAATTATCATGAAAATTAAAACAAAATTCTTATATATATTATTAGGTTCCTCAATGGTGTTATCAAGCTGTAACAGCTTGTTAGATCGCCCGTCTTTGGATCAGATTACAGATGGTTCGGGGCTTTATTGGAGGGATGAAAATGACCTAAGGTTATTTGCGAACGGTTTTTATACGCAATATTTCAACGGCTACAATAGTTCCTTTACGACGGATTATACGCCAGTAAGGGGGTATACTTTTTCAGACGATTTGACTTTTAGTGGTCAACAAGCTAATTTTGAAAATGCTATACCTGATACGCGTTCATCCACATCTGAAGTTGCGGCATGGCTTGATACGTATGCAGGTCCCACATGGAATTATTCGTGGGTTCGCAAATCCAATATTTTCTTGAATAGAATAGAGACTATTGCTAAGCCGAACTTAACCACAGCTCAATATAATCACTGGACTGCTGTTGCGAAATTCTTTAAAGCTTTTGAGTATTCTAGGTTGGTCTCTGTTTTCGGGGATGTTCCATATTTTGAATCTGAAGTATCTGCTTCTGATTTTGATACGCAATATAAAGATCGTGATAATCGTGGTGTCGTGATGGATCATGTGTACGATGACTTTGTATATGTATTGCAGAATATGAAAGCCGATGATGGTGCAAATGTGTTGAATAAGTATATTGCAGCGTCTTTTATATCACGTTTGATGTTGTTTGAAGGTTCTTGGCAGAAATACCACGGTCTTGATCAGGTAAGAGCAAAGAAATATTTGGAGCTTGCTCAAAGTGCAGCGGAGGTTGTTATGAGTTCAGGGAAGTATTCATTTACTGCTGATTTCAAAAGTTTGTTTTCTTCCCAGGATTTAGCTACCAACAAAGAAGTGATTATGTATCGTAAATACGATGCATCCGTTAGTGTGCTGCATGCAATCGGATCTTATCAAAATGGCATTGAGGCACAGGCTACAGCTCCAAATTTAAAATTGATCAAGGAATTTATCTGTATTGATGGTAAGCCTTATTCTTCATCATCACTTGCCAGTGCGGCTGATTTTTCGTTGAGTAAGTTGGCGACCTCTCGTGACCCGCGTTTTGAGGCTTCCTTTGATACGGATTTGAACTCCAAGGCTTCAACATTTGTCTATGGAACAAAGTATGTCGCTCGTAATGGCTATAAGATAACAAGTGCAAATCCTGATTATTCTAAGTGGAATTCAAATACCAATACATCAGACGCTCCTGTTATTCGTTATGGAGAAGTTGTGTTAAACTGGATTGAAGCAAAGCAAATTTTAGCCGAGAATTTTGGTGGTGGAGCTGTTACACAAACAGATCTTGATAAGTCAATCAATGCAGTAAGAAATAGGCCGCTTGACGAAGCTGCTATAGCTAAAGGAGTGACAAAGACTGCGCCGTTACAGATTGGTTCAATTGCCAATGATCCAGCTAGAGATGCAGATGTAACGCCACTAATGTGGGAAATACGTCGTGAGCGCCGGATGGAATTCGTGTTTGAATACTCGCGATTGCTGGATTTAAAGAGATGGAAAAAGCTGGGTTATATGGACTTTTCGAAAAGTACGGATTATTTCACAGGAATTTGGGTTGATGTAGCAAAACAGGCTCCAGATTTCTTAAAATCTAACTATGTTGGCGTCACCAAAGTGAGGAAAGCGGATGGAACCGTAGTGACTTATAATGGTTCTAATGCTGCCGATATGGTTGGTTTTATAGTGGTTCAAAATGCAGCAAATAGAAATGCCGTGGATGATAAATTTTATTTAGCTCCAGTGGGTAAAGCGCAAATTGTTGACTATGAGCAAAGAGGCTATAAATTAACACAAACTAAAGGGTGGTAATTTAATCCACATATTATGAGGCCTTGTCTATGTTTTTAGACAAGGCTTTTTTATGCCCATGATAGCCGAGGCTGTCGAAAACAAACCTAAATCTACATCTAAAATACTTTGCATAAAAACGCATTTTTATTTTATTATTATGCATAAAAACGCTATTTTTAAGAAAACATTACGCATGAGGTTTCCAATTATCACCTTTTTTACTGCATTATCCTGCGTTTTTAACGTTGTGATAGCGCAACAGTCCTTCAAATTTGCCCACGTAACAGACACGCATGTCGGTGGTGCAACAGGAGAGGAGGATTTGCGACGTACTGTAAAGGACCTGAATACATTGAAAGATATTGATTTTGTTATACTCTCCGGAGATATCACTGAGTTTGGTGCTGATCATGAGTTAAAGCTTGCAAAGCGCATCTTAGATAGTTTGCAGCTGCCTTGGTATGTGATTCCGGGAAATCACGATGGAAATTGGTCTGAAAATGGAGCCAATACATTTCGTACCGTTTTTGGTGGTGAGACCTTTTTCTTTAAGCATAAAGGTTACGCATTCATTGGAACCAATTCAGGGCCAAATATGCGTATGAGTCCTGGCCAGATTCCTCGTGAAAACCTGGTTTGGATGGATTCCATTTTTGCAGCGAATCCTGATAATCAGCTGCCATTGATCTATATTAATCATTATCCACAGGATTCATCGTTAAACAACTGGTTTGACACTTTAAAAAGGGTCAAAACGCGGAATGTTCAATTGGCGCTTTGCGGACATGGCCATGCCAATAAATTATACGATTGGGAAGGAATTCCAGGAGTAATGGGGCGTTCCAACCTGCGTGCGAATAAAGAGGTTGGCGGTTATAATATTGTGACTATCGCCGATGGTAAAGCGAGTTATCAGGAGCGTAATCCCGTTGTAGGGATGCAGGAGAAATCTTGGGTTGTTGTCCCTCTATTTAATCATCATTATGAAAATGAAACGGTAAGCTATCCGAGACCAAGTTATGCTGTGAATACCAAATATGCAGATCAGGTTAAAGTCAATTGGACTTTCGAAGATGCTAGTGATATTGGGGCGGGACTAGCTGTTTACAAAAATAGCGTGATTACATCAAATACCGCGGGCGATATCTTTGCGCTTGATTTAAAAACTGGCAAAAAGCTATGGGCATTTCGTACAGGTGGTAAAGTTTATTCTACTCCGGCTGTGTGGAAAGGGATTGTCGTGGCGGGATCATCGGATCATGCAATTTATGCGGTAGATGCCCGTAATGGCAAGTTGTTGTGGAAGGTGCAGACTGAAAAGGCGGTTTTGGGTTCGCCTCTGCTACATAATGGCGTGGCTTTTATCGGTGGTTCGGATGGTAAGTTTAGGGCACTGGACATCAAGACGGGCGTTGTAAAATGGAGCTTTGATCAGGTCAAAGGATTTGTATCGACCCTGCCAACGTATTATTTGGGGAATGTAATTTTTGGCTCCTGGAGTAATGGATTCTATGCTTTGAATGTCAATACAGGTAAGCTGTCGTGGGAATGGAATAATGGACAGGCTAATCGGATGTTTTCAGCGGCGGCATGTAATCCAGTGGGGGTAAATAATCGTGTTTTTGTAGTTGCACCGGATCGTTTTATGACAGCACTGGATGCGAAAACGGGGGCGGTCATTTGGCGGGAAAAGAAAGATACCATTCGGGTGCGCGAATCTATGGGGTTGGCAGCAGATCATAAACTGGTTTATGTGAAGACGATGGATGGGGATCTTTTGGGTATTTCAGTTGCTGGTGATCGTATGGATGTTGCCTGGAAGTCCAAGCTTAAATTGCCCTACGAATTGACACCTTCTGCAATTACCTCCAATGGCAAATTGGTATTTGTGCCGAGTCATTCGGGTTTGCTATCCGGGGTTGACGCAAAAACAGGCGCGGTAATATGGCAATATAAAATATCCAATGGAATGGTTAATCCTGTAGCGCTAAATGGCAGGAATACAGTGATAGCGAGTACGATGGATGGCAAAATAGTTTCATTACAGTTTTAAGCAATCGATTGAATTGATCTTTTTGAAAATAAATGCCTTGATATGATAAAAAAATGTCTAAACTTCTTAAATTTACGTCAAGCTTTTTTGCTTGTTTTTGCATGTTTTGTTTGTAACTTTGCGAAAGCACAGCAAAATGCTTGGATTAGAATAAACCAATTGGGCTATACTCCGGCGGGCAAGAAGGTCGCGGTATGGGGCGGGAAATCAATCAGGCAGCTTCGTTCTTTTGAAATTAAAAACGCAGAAACGGGTAAAACAGTCTATGTGCATCCTGTCGGAAAAGATTATGGGGCTTATGGTCCTTTTGTTCAAAGCTTTCGTTTTGATTTCTCTTCTATACAGGATACAGGGTGCTTTTTTGTTCAGGCCGGAGATGTAAAGTCTCCAACATTTCGAATTGC
The DNA here is from genome assembly GCF_902706145.1 of Sphingobacterium sp. 18053. Classification (NCBI taxonomy): domain Bacteria; kingdom Pseudomonadati; phylum Bacteroidota; class Sphingobacteriia; order Sphingobacteriales; family Sphingobacteriaceae; genus Sphingobacterium; species Sphingobacterium sp. 18053. The sequence continues at coordinate 481,227 of NZ_CACSJW010000002.1, read as the reverse complement.
TCGGGACGTTTACAAAGGAGCGGCAGATTTTGTACTGCGTTATATGCGGCAACAACGGACATTGTTTAACCCTTTTCTGAAAGATAGCTGCCATACACATGATGGATTTGCGCTTTATGCAGGAAAGGTTGGAATTCCCGATAGCTCCCATATCGATGCGGGTGGAGGTTGGCATGATGCTTCTGATTATTTGCAATATGCGACAACGTCGGCAAATGCAACATTTCATCTGTTAGCGGCTTACCGCGATTTTCCAAAGGTATTTGGTGATCTAAAGCAAGCAAATGGTCTTGATGGAAAAAACGGTCGTGCCGATGTATTGGATGAAGCGAAATGGGGCTTGGATTGGTTGTTGAAAATGCATCCTAAATCCAATCAAATGTACAATCAGATTGGTGATGACCGGGATCATGCAAGCATGCGGATGCCAAAGGAAGATCCCTATTATGGTCGTGGATTTGAAAGACCGGTGTATTTTATCGATGGCGAACCACAACAGCGTGGTAAGTTTATGAATAATACGACGGGGACAAGCTCTACTGCTGGTAAATTCAGTAGTGCTTTTCGCCTGGGGGCGATGTTGTTTGACAAAGAGGATGGTAAATATGCAAAGCTGCTTTCGAAGAAATCGGAAACGGCCTATGCTTATGCCAATATAAAACCCGGCGTGACACAGACAGTTTCTGTGAAATCGCCTTATATTTATGCCGAGGATAATTGGGTGGACGATATGCAGTTGGCCGCTGCAATGGGGTTTTCGGTGACAAAAAAAGAAAAGTTTGCGCGAGAAGCCTTAGGCTACGCACGGCAAGAAAAGATTACACCTTGGATGGTAAGCGATACTGCTGCACATTATCAGTGGTACCCTTTTATCAATCTTGGGCATTATGAGTTGGCAAAAGGATTAAAAGGACAAGATCGCGAGGAGATTGTTTCCTATTATAAACAGGGGATTGAGGAAGTCAATCGGAGAGCCGAAAAAAACGCATTTTTTCGCGGAGTTCCCTTTATCTGGTGTAGCAACAACTTAACGGTATCCTTTGCGATCCAATGTCTCTGGTATAAAGAATTGACGGGAGATGCACATTTTGATGAGCTAGCGCAAGCAAATTTTGACTGGTTATTTGGGACGAACCCTTGGGGCACGAGTATGGTATATGGTCTTCCATCCGGGGGCGATACACCTGTTGATCCACATTCGGCGTTTACCTTTCTTGGAAAGCATCCGATCGATGGCGGTTTGGTTGATGGGCCCATTATGGCATCCACGTATCGCAATCTGATCGGTATCAAGTTGAATAATCCGGATAGCTATGCGGAGTTTCAAAGTGATTTGGCGGTCTATCATGACGACTACGGAGATTATAGTACGAATGAGCCGACAATGGATGGTACCGCTTCGTTGATTTATCTGTTGGCTTCAAAGGAGGGTAAGGCAATGGAGGAGCCGACCGGAAAAAAGTAACACGGGATGTTTTCGGAGCTATTGTCCGGGGCGACTCGACAAAACGGCAGGTGGCTCTGGTGTTTACAGGTCATGATTTATCTGAGGGTGCAGCTCAGGTATTAGCAAGTCTAAAACGTAATGGCGTTAAAGGCTCTTTTTTTCTGACAGGTGATTATCTCAGAACATCAGATTTTGAGCCGTATGTCCGTCAGATGTTAAGCGATGGCCATTGGATTTCGGGGCACTCGGATAAACATCTTCTGGTGAGTGACTGGGGGAGTAGGGATGTGCTTTTGGTGAAGCGTGACTCTTTTGTCGCTGATCTAAGGGCAAATTTGAAAGCACTGGAACCTGTGGGCGTTCAAAGAGAGCAGCTGTCCTATTATATTCCTTCTTATGAATGGTATAATAGTGAAACAGTCGATTGGGCAAAAGCAGTTGGTCTAAATTCGGTTAATTATACACCAGGAATACGGACTGCAGCTGACTATACCTATCCTGAAATGGGGGCTCGTTATTTATCGTCGACAGCGATTCTCGACAATCTCTGGTCTTATGAAACTCGATATGGGCTCAATGGATTTCTGATATTGATTCACATGGGAACCGATGATCGGCGGAAAGATAAACTGTATCATCATTTGGATGATATCATTAGCATATTAAAGGGGAAAGGGTATCAACTTGTGGATGTGCCCGATTTATTGAAATAAAGAAATACAATATATACTAATAATGGTAAATACAACGGAGAAAGATTCGAATTATCAGGATTTGGACAAGATGTCTGTGCATGAGTTATTGACAAATATCAATAATGAGGATAAATCTGTGCCACTTGCTGTAGAGCAGGCTATCCCTCAGATTGAAGCATTGGTTAAAGTCACTGTGGAGAAAATGAAGGCTGGTGGTCGAACTTTTTATATCGGCGCTGGTACAAGTGGTCGTTTGGGCGTGTTGGATGCGTCAGAATTACCTCCGACTTACGGCGTTCCATTTGAATGGATCATTGGGTTAATTGCTGGTGGTGATACTGCAATTAGAAAAGCAGTTGAATTTGCAGAAGACGATTTGGAGCAGGCCTGGAAAGATATGGAAGCCTATGATATTGATGAAAACGATGTTGTTATCGGTATTGCGGCCTCTGGAACCACACCTTATGTTATTGGCGGATTAAAAACGGCAAACGAGAAGGGGCTTGTGACGGGATGTATTGTCTGTAATGGGGGGTCTCCGATTGCTGAAGTAGCGCAGTATCCGGTTGAAGTTATTGTTGGGCCAGAATTCGTTACCGGATCTACTCGGATGAAATCGGGTACAGCACAGAAACTTGTGTTAAATATGTTCAGTACCGCAGTGATGATCCAATTGGGCAGGGTAAAAGGGAATAAGATGGTCGATATGCAATTGTCAAACCATAAGCTGGTCGGTCGTGGTGTACGTATCATTATGGATCAAACCGGGGCGCTTGAAGAAGAGGCAGCGGCTTTACTTGAACAATTTGGTAATGTAAGACAGGCAATTGAAGCTTATCAGGCTACCCATTGAGTATAACCTACTAAAAATCACCTATTTTAAAAACAAACTATGTCACCAGTAATATTATTATCTTTTATAATAATCTATTTTGCAGTTCTGCTTGCAGTAGCTCACTTCACCTCGAAGGGGGCTTCCGATAACTCTACTTTTTTTGTCGCAAACCGGAACTCTAAATGGTATATGGTCGCCTTTGGGATGATCGGTACCGCGCTCTCCGGCGTAACTTTTATTTCGGTTCCCGGCGCAGTCGGTGCGTCTGAATTTAGCTATTTTCAATTTGTTCTTGGGAATGCCGTTGGTTTTGTCATTATTGCCTATGTATTGCTTCCGCTCTATTATAGAATGAACTTGACTTCCATTTACACGTATTTGGAAGAACGTTTTGGGCACACCACGTATAAAACAGGTGCTGCTATTTTTTTGGTTTCCCGTACGATAGGTTCAGCATTTCGTCTTTATTTGGTGGCAATCGTATTGCAGCATTTTATTTTTGATGCCTGGAATGTGCCTTTCGCGATTACGGTCGTTATATGTTTGGTGTTAATCTGGATGTATACAAATAAGGGCGGTTTAAAGACAATCATTGTAACGGATACCCTACAGACTACCTTTTTAGTGACTGCAGTAATTCTCTCCATCTATTTTATGGCAAAAGGATTAGATTTTGGTATTGTGGATACTTTCGAGGCTGTGAAAGAAAGTAGTTATTCCAAGATCTTTTTCTGGGATGATTTTGTAGGCAGTAAAGCAAATTTTTGGAAACAATTCTTGGGAGGGATTTTTGTGACCATTGCAATGACGGGGCTTGATCAGGATCTGATGCAAAAGAACTTATCGATGGGGACCATTAAAGAGGCCCAAAAGAACATGATCACTTTTACAAGTGTTTTTGTGGTCATTAATATTTTCTTTTTAGCTGTCGGTGCTTTGCTGTATATCTATGCGGCTAAAAACGGGATTGATGTGACTCAACTGGCAACACGCGATTATTTGTACCCAGAAATTGCATTAAACCACTTGGCAATTGTTCCTGCAATCATTTTTATGATGGGGCTGACGGCCGCTACTTTTGCAACGACAGATAGTGCGCTAACTGCCCTAACGACATCTTTCTGCATAGACTTTTTAAACTTCAATAAAAAAGAAAATCCCAATGATCCAACGCTGATCAAACAGCGTAACTATGTCCATTTTGGTTTTTCCATTGTGATGTTGTTGGTTATTTTGGTCTTTAAGCTGATCAATGATGATTCGGTCGTAAATGCAATCTTTACTGCGGCGAGTTATACCTATGGGCCTTTGTTGGGTTTATTCGTTTTTGGAATATTCACAAAATATGCGGTGCGGGATAAGGCTGTACCCTATATCTGTGTGCTTTCGCCTACCGTATTATTTTTGCTTAAAACCTATGTAATTGAGGTGTATACACCGTATGTTATCGGATTGGATTTGATCATTATAAATGGTTTTATCACGTTTGTAATGCTTTTGATCAGTTCTCCAGGTAAAGCAAGTGAAAAAGCATTGTCCCACAATTAATGCATTTCAGCTATAAAAAGTTTCTCCATTGGTGAGAAGATGTAAATACAAGTAGTGATTTTGATTTGTACGTACAGAAAAATTAAGTTAAGTTTGATATACTTAGTTTTTCTGTACGTATGTATCATAGCATAAATGAGACTACGGAATTTATCCGTAGAAAAATTGGAGATTTTGCTCCAGAATTCGGTATCATCCTAGGTACTGGTTTAGGTAAGTTGGTTGATGAAATTGAAGTCGAGTATCAGCTGATGTATTCCAATATACCTAATTTCCCTATTTCAACTGTTGAATTTCATTCTGGTAAGCTTATTTTTGGTAAGCTGAGTGGACGCAATGTGGTCGCTATGCAGGGAAGGTTGCATTATTATGAAGGTTATGATATGCAGCAGATTACATTTCCGATCCGGATCATGAAGGTTTTGGGGGTACAGAAATTGTTTGTTTCCAACGCTGCGGGATCCCTTAATCCTGATGTGAAAAAAGGTGACCTTGGAATTATTGAAGATCATATCAATTTATTGCCGGATAATCCGCTTCGCGGACAAAATTTGGCGGAGTTTGGACCACGATTTCCGGATATGAGCGAGCCTTATAACCGAAAGATGATCGAGCAGGCTCTTGAAATTGCAGCCAAACATGCTATTGCTGCGCGAAAAGTTGTTTATGTTTCTTCCGCAGGTCCAAATTTGGAAACAAAAGCTGAATATCGTTATATGCGCCTGATCGGTGGCGATGTGGTCGGTATGAGTACCGTTCCGGAGGTTATTGTCGCCAATCATATGGCTCTTCCGGTATTTGCCATTTCTGTTGTTACGGATGAGGGCTTTCATGAACAACTTAAACCTGTGTCGTTGCAGGAAATTGTCACTGTTGCGGAGAAAGCGGAACCTAAAATGACATTAATTTTGAAAGAATTAATAGCTTTGCAATAAATTACATCTTTATGTGTCACCGTTGAAGGAGAAGGTTGCTGGATTTGTGTGGTGTGAAGGGTAATTGGTTCATTCAGGTGAATTTAGCTTTTTTGGTTTTTATATAATTTTAGATGAAGTTGATCGTACGCATACTTGCCGCATGGTGTGTTTTATTTATTTATTCCGTGGATGTCATTGCGCAGAGCAAAGAAGATTGGAGCAGTGCATTGGATTCGGCTAGAGCCAAGGAGGATGGAAAGAAGGATTCCGTTATCCTGTCTGCAAAGTATATCCGATATGCGACATTGGATATGTTAAAAAAAGCTACTTATACACGGCAGATTGATACATCACATCATAACTATCAGTATTATAATCCGCAGAATTTACCATGGAATCCCAGTGTGAACCTTGGGGCCTATGGCCTTGCCACACGGGATCTATTGTTCCAGCCTAAAAAGACTATTGGCTTTCAGTCTGGTTTTACAGCGTTGGAACGTTATTTATTGAACCCCGATTCGGTCCAATATTTTAGGGCCCGGGCGAGGTACTCCGAATTGTCTGCGGTAGGATTCTTTTTTAATGACCAGGTTTTTAGGGCTCGGGTGGCCCAGAATATCAATTCCCAATGGAATATGAATGTCGATTTTCATTCTACCAAAACGGATGGATTTTACCTTGGACAGAGTTATTCAGATTTAAAGGCTTCAGTTGCTTCTTGGTATGAATCGAAAAATAATCGGTATAATTTGTTGATCAATGGGGTATTTAATCGTTTGGATGCCATGGAGAATGGTTCTATTACGGAAGATCTTCCATTTGCGCCTGGAAATAGACAATCGCCGGACCGATTTATACCAAAATTCTATGATGCGAGTAATACAAATATACCTCGGTCTAAGTGGTGGGATAATTCATTTTTCCTGAGACAGTCACTTTATTTGGGGCGATTGGATACAATTGATAAAGGTAAGCCTACGATGGAGATCCGTCCAACGAATAGCATGGCACATAATACCCGCCTCCGAAGACAGACTTACAGCTTCTTCAAGAACATGGATGACCAAAATGCAGCTTTACCATACAATAATAGGGCGTTGGCGCTAAACAATGATAAGACGCTGATCACGAATGTTTCAAATGAATTTGAATATAACTTTTTTCTCAGAGGGAAGTCGGTCTTTAAGAATGAGGTAAAGTTGAATTTGGCTTTTCAGCACGACATGAACTGGGTGGAGCAGAATCAGTTGGACTCCATGCGGTATTATAACAATACTTCAGCCTATCCTCAGCCACTGAAGAAATTGCCGGATAGCACAACATTTAATCGTTTTTATCAAAATGGAATCGCGAAAGGTGAATTGGGATATAAGTTTTCAGATCGTCTTGATTTTAGTTTAAAAGCGAATCAAATCGTATTTGGCCACAACTTTGGGGACTTCTTGTATGAAGCTAAAGCGGATATCGCTATGGGGGATAAAATCGGAAAGGTGACGTTGTCAGCTTATTCACAGAACAAATCCCCGGAGATGGTTTTCGAAAATTTGAATTATACCTACGGAAAATGGAATGATTTAGATCTTAAAAAGACTAAAATTCAGAATCTGGGGTTTCAATATGCCAATCCGATGCTTGGTTTCCATGGCAAGGTTGAGTATTTTCTGATGAACAATTATACCTATTTCGAAGAGTTGTCCAATCCACAGAACGATCCGAAGAAAGATAAATGGATTGTTCCGGCACAATTGGATAAAGCTAATTTGTTAAAGGTAACCGTTGGACAAAAATTTAAATTAAACCATTTTACCTTCGATAATCTTGTGGTCTATCAGAAGACAGATCAAAAGGATGTATTGGCTGTCCCGGAGTTGTATACCTGGCATAGTTTGTATTACAGTAACCTGTTTTATAAAGTTATTGATTATAGTATCGGTCTGGACGCAAAGTTCAATACACCCTATGCCAATCCGAATTATTCGATTGGGACAGGACAGTTTTACAATGCTTACAAACAGATTGAGTTTTCGACGTATCCAATCATGGATCTATGGGTTACAGCGAATATACAACGGGTAAATATGTTTTTGAGTTATAATTTTTTAAATCAGAACTTCTATCCGCATGGTTACTATACCGTCAGACGTTATCCGATGAATAGTGCTAATTTTAGATTTGGTATTTCTTGGAAGTTCTATGATTAAAAATTATTTCGGTGTTTCTTAGCTTGTTGTGATGTTTAAGGCATAAAATCTTGTAAAATAATTTTGAGAATAGAATTTTTAAGCTATATTTGCACACGCAATTAGGGAACGGCGTTCTTTAAAAAAGTATGGAGGCTTAGCTCAGCTGGTTCAGAGCATCTGCCTTACAAGCAGAGGGTCACAGGTTCGAATCCTGTAGCCTCCACCATACAAAGTCGGAGAATTAGCTCAGCTGGTTCAGAGCATCTGCCTTACAAGCAGAGGGTCACTGGTTCGAATCCAGTATTCTCCACCAATCCAAAACGGAGGCTTAGCTCAGCTGGTTCAGAGCATCTGCCTTACAAGCAGAGGGTCACAGGTTCGAATCCTGTAGCCTCCACAAAAGCATCATCAAATGGTGCTTTTTTTTCGTTAGGGGGTTTAGCTCAGCTGGTTTAGAGCACTACCTCGACAAGGTAGGGGTCACTGGTTCGAACCCAGTAATCCCCACGATAAAAAAAGCGTTCTTCATGAACGCTTTTTTTATGTATTGAACTCGCTGGGAAATTTGAAAGCCCCCGATCCGGTATTCAATCTGTCTCGGGAATCTCTCATGTTTATTTTCTTACTATTTCCGTTTCTTACCTAGTTTAATTCCGTAACCTGTTGTCCATTCAATAAAATCAGCTTTACCGCCATGGGCTTTAATGGAAACACCGGCAAAGAAATCTTTGTAAACTTTATAACGTACACCTACTCTTAAATACACAGGCATGCTCTCGCCATTGAATTCGTTGCGATGAAGATAGGCTCCAACATTTCCGTTGATGTATAGACGTGAATTTAACACATGATCAATGTAGAATGCTGGGCCGTAAGAAAATAAGGCGGAGAATTTCCCGGCTTTGTCGCCGGCAACCTTTTCGTCGTTTCCGCTGGCTGAATAAAATGCATCAAACCCAGCGCCAAGTCGCCATTTGTAGCCGAAATGCTTGCTGTAGTATGCACCTAACGTAGATTTAAAATATTGGCCGTCGTGTTCGCGATCAATCTGTTTGAAGCCAAAGGCATAGTTGAAATGGAGTTCCTCTGTTTTCTCCATCTGTGGAATACTTGTTTTTCTATAATCAAAAGGTTTGTTTGTTGGTGTATACGAAACAGATAGGCTCAAGGGGACGAGGTTTATCCCTGTGTTCGGTAATGCCAGGGCTCCATTGCTGAAGTGATGAAAGGCTGCGCCGGCCCCTACCTGGAAGTTTTTATTTAGGCGGTAGTTGACCTGAAGTCCAAGGTCAATAAATACATTATTTTTGCTGCCGATAAGTAGGTTGAAAGGATTGTCTTCCTCATTATAAGGATTGAATCTGCCAGAGAGACCGAGTGCAATCCGATAGTTGAAATTCCATCTCGAATTTACTTTTGGTCTAATGGGAATGGCGACAAAGCCATAGGCTGCGAAAGGTCGTCCGAGGTGTTCCTGGCCAAATGTACTGCTGTAGATCCCGATGCCGTATATTGGATAGTTGTATATTTCGTTGTAAATACTCTTTAGGGAGTCTTGAAACTGTGTTTGAAAACCGACTCTGAAATTTAGTCCGCTATAGTAAGAGTCTGCAAGGGTTTCTTTGGAGGGCTCATTGAATTTGAGTTCGCCCCCGCTTTCATGTTCAAGTTGAAATATAAGTCTCGTCTTGGCTGGGGTACGGCTTTGTAAAGTATCCTTCGGATTTTCTATTCGGGGTGTGACCTGTGCTGTGGTACGAAAGGAGAGTAGTGCCAAGGCCACAAAAGCAAGTATTCTTGATCTCATGAAATAAAACGTTAGCGTTTTTTAAAATATTTGCAAAAATAAGAATGATATATCATTGTAACAATAGTATTTAAACAGTAGCGAAATCTAGTTGTAAAAAATGCCATTTTTCAGCCACATCTTGTCGGTTAGTGGCGGGAGAAATTGGGTGACTTAACCATCAGGATGTCAAATGGGTAAATAATTATTGTTTATGTCTTTAATTGTATTGCATATAAAAAGCAATTTATCTAAGTTTGAGGTGAAAAGAAAAAGGAAATATGATTAAAAACCTATTTAGAATTACTGCTGTTACGTTTGCACTAACAACAGCAGGGTATGCTTTGTTTGCCCAAAACGCCAAATTTGATTGGAAAGAAGCATCTGAGGGGGGGTACACCTACAAGTACGTAACGAATGACCCTACCCATTCGCGGTTTTACAAGCTAAAAAATGGCTTAACTGTGATTTTGAGTCCGACTAAAAAAGAACCACGTATTCAAACTTACATTGCAACAAAGGCGGGGAGCAAAACAGATCCGAAGGATCACACCGGTTTGGCCCATTACCTGGAGCATATGTTATTCAAAGGAACCGATAAATTTGGCTCTAAAGACTGGGCAAAGGAGAAACCTTTGTTAGATCAGATTGATGCGCTCTATGAGAAATATAATGGTACAACTGACGAAACCGAACGGAAAGCAATCTATAAGGAAATCGATAAAGTATCTGGAGAAGCCGCGAAATATGCGATTGCGAATGAGTATGATAAATTGATGGCATCAATGGGGGCGGAAGGTACTAATGCTTTTACTTCATTTGAGCAGACAGTCTATCAGGAGCAAATTCCTAGTAATGTAATGGATAAGTATCTTGCTGTACAGGCAGAGCGGTTTAGATATCCGGTATTGCGTCTGTTCCATACCGAACTGGAAGCTGTGTATGAAGAGAAAAATATCAGCTTGGATAAAGATAATCGTAAGGCTGTAGAATCGATGTTTTCAGCAGCATTTCCCAATAATAATTACGGAAAGCAGACGACAATTGGTACTGTAGAGCACCTTAAAAATCCATCTTTGAAAGCGATTCGTGAATATTTTCATACCTATTATGTCCCTAATAATATGGGGGTTATTATGTCGGGGGATTTTGATCCTACCGAGGTGGTGAAAAAGGTGGATAAAACCTTTGCATTTATGCAGGCGAAAGAGGTTCCAGCCTATACTTTTGATGCGGAGAAACCAATTTTAACTCCTGTTGTCCGCGAGGTGAAAGGTCCGGATGCTGAATTTATGTTAATGGGATTCCGTTTTCCTGGCGCTGCGACAAAGGATGCCCGTATGCTCAATTTGATGAGTCAGATCTTGACGAATGGTTCTGCTGGTCTGATTGATCTGGATTTGGTGAAGAATCAAAAATTATTAGGTGCAGGTGCTTTTCCTTATGTGTTAAAAGACTATTCTTTGCTCCTGTTGCAGGGTAATCCTGGTCAGGGACAGAGCTTGGAAGAGGTGCAACAGCTGCTGTTGCAAGAATTGGCGAAATTGAGAAAAGGTGAATTCTCGGATGATTTGATTACAGCCATTGTCAACAATGCGAAGAAAGACGAAATCAAACAGAATGAAAGCTATGGTGACCGAGCTGAATCATTGATGGATGCCTTTACTTCGGGCCAGGATTGGGCGTCTGTTGTGGGATATTCGGATGAATTGAATAAAATCACCAAGCAAGATGTGGTGGATTTTGCTAACAAATACTTGAATGATAATAATTACGTCGTTATTTATAAACGTAAGGGTGTTGATAGTAATGTTGTTAAAGTTGTTAAACCTGAGATTACTCCTGTAACGGTCAATCGCGACGACCAGTCTGAGTTCTTGAAGCGGGTTGAAGCAATGCCAGAGGATAAAATCCAGCCGGTATGGGTAGATTATAACAAAGATATTCAGAAAGCTACTGCAAACGGTTTGCCAGTACTTGCTGTAAAGAACTCAGATAATGAACTGTTTTCGCTGTCTTATCGTTTTGATGGTGGAAAATGGAGCAATAAGTTACTTTCATTGGCTGCGGGTTACCTTGAATTTTTGGGTACAAAAGATAAGTCTAGTGAGCAATTCAGCAAGGATTTTTATCAATTGGCTTCTGATTTTTCGGTGTCTGCAGGAAATGAGGAAACCATGGTGTCGATTTCAGGTTTGAATTCCAACTTTACGGCTACATTGAACTTGATTCAGGATTTATTGCGTAATTGTGTTGCTGATCCGGAGGCTTTCAAAATGTATATTGCCCGTCTTAAAAAAGCGAGAGCAAATGCGAAAGAAAACAAGGGCGCTATCATGGAGGGTCTAAAATCTTATGCTAAATATGGCGCTAAAAATCCGTTTAATAATGTGTTTACAGATGCGGAATTGGATGCTTTAAAAGCGGAGGATTTGGTGAAGGCATTGCACGATTTGGCTAATATGAAACATACGATGCTTTATTTTGGCCCATTAACTGCCTCGGAATTTGTAGCGAAAGCGAAGCCTTTGAAACAAGGTGCTGGAGAGTATGTTCAGGCGAAAAAGGCGGTCGTGTTTGCAGAATTGCCAACAAGCAAGAACCAGGTCCTTTTTGCTAATTTCGATATGAAGCAGGCTGAAGTGTTTTGGTATAGAAGTTCAGGAATATACAACAGTGCTTTGACACCGACTGTTTCATTGTTTAATAATTACTTTGGTGGCGGAATGGGAAGTATTGTCTTCCAGACTATCCGTGAATCAAAAGCATTGGCTTATTCAACTTATGCTTATTATGGACAACCTTATAAAAAGGAAAACCATTATACAGTAGGCGCTTACATTGGGACGCAGGCAGATAAGTTTAACGATGCGATTAAAGGCATGAACGAACTATTGGATGTATTGCCTGAAAGTGCTAAGGGGCTGGATATTGCGAAAGTAAGTCTGGAAAAATCAATTGCCAGTGAGCGTGTGTTGAATGCTTCTATTTTAGGTAGTTATCTGGCGGCACAACGTTTGGGGAATGCAACTGATATTCGCAAAGTTGTCTATGAGCAAGCGCCAAAATTAACTTATGGCGATCTAAATACTTTCCACAAGAAAGAAATGAGTCAAAAGCCGTACGTTTACTGTATTGTAGCGAAGGAAGAAAGTCTTAAGCCAGAAGATCTTGCAAAATTGGGCGAGGTTAAAAAGCTGGATCTTAAAGAGATCTTCGGCTATTAGATCCAGAATTTCTTGTCTTAAGAATTAGATTAGCTTATGAAATTAAAGAAGCCTCCGGTGTTTGCCGGAGGCTTCTTTCGTGTCAGGTTTTGTGATGCCCTTTGTTTTTTTCTTATTTCACGCTACGCAATCCTTGTTTCACTGTTCACGGGGAGGATTAATTTTAGGGTGAATTCGTTATCGTGGCTACTCAAGCTAGTGTATTAAAACCGGATAATCTCCTCAATCTGTTCGTTGATGAATTGCAGCGTATCTTCTTTGAATAACTGCCCGTCGTCATTCAGTTCGTTCTGAACATTGGGTAGAAAGATCTTGAGGGGAAGCACGTGCATTCTTAAGTAGTGGCATATGCCAGTCAGATGATCGATGCCGCGGAGGTTGCCATAGCGTCCTGAAGACAGTCCGACCAATGCAACTTTCTTGTGATAAAAGCTGATCGGAAAAGTGCAGCAATCGATAAAAAGCTTGAGCGCTCCTGGTATACTTCCGTTGTATTCTGGTGCGATGAAAATAAACAGCTCCGCTTTACTGACCTTTTCTTGGATAGGTTCAAATGCTGTACTTCTTTTTCCATAAAGATCTGTTTCTAAAATGTTTGCTGGCAGATCTTCCAGCGAAAAGATGTCACTTTCAATTGACTTACGATCAAGTAATTGCTGGTAGCACTTTGCTATTTTTAACGTCTTACTATTGGGACGGTTTGTTCCGGATATTATTAAAATCATTGTGTTGTTGATACTTATAAAAAGCGCAGTTTCAAAGTGGATACATATCTTGATTTTTTGTATCTTAGCATCCTGAGGATATGTGCTTTCGATCAATCAAAAGTACGAAATATGCTGAATTTGTTTTGTTAATTTGAATTACGGATAAAAAATTTGGCAAATTGATCTTCAAATAAGTGAAATGTGGAATAAAATGACATTTTAATTAAGAAAGGTTTTCATTCAAGATGGGAAAAGTAATTGCAATCGCAAATCAAAAGGGTGGGGTCGGAAAAACCACAACGTCAATTAATTTGGCGGCTAGTTTGGCGGTTTTAGAATATAAAACATTGTTGGTCGATGCAGATCCCCAAGCAAACTCTACTTCTGGGATTGGCTTTGACCCTCGTACAATCAGCGCAAGTGTATACGAATGTTTAGTGAATGATTTGGATCCTCGTGAGGCTATTCAGTCAACAGAAACACCAAATTTGGATCTTTTACCGGCTCATATTGATTTGGTTGGGGCAGAAATTGAGATGATCAATATGCACGAAAGGGAGTACAAGATGAAAAAAATCTTGGATCAGGTGAAACAGGATTATGATTTTATTATCATCGATTGTTCGCCTTCCTTAGGCTTAATTACAATCAATGCACTATCTGCTTCTGACTCAGTCATCATTCCGGTACAGTGCGAATACTTTGCCCTAGAAGGACTTGGTAAGTTGTTGAACACAATTAAAATAGTTCAAAACCGTTTAAATACAAGTTTGGAGATTGAAGGAATTTTGTTGACCATGTATGATGTTCGCTTAAGATTGTCAAATCAGGTGGTCGAGGAAGTGAAAACACATTTCACAGATTTAGTTTTTGATACGATTATTCAGCGAAATACCCGTTTGAGCGAAGCTCCAAGCTTTGGAATTTCTGTTATCATGCATGATGCGTCCTGTAAAGGGGCAATCAACTATTTGAACTTGGCGCGAGAGATTTTACAAAAAAACGGGCATCTTAATGAAATGAATAAAACAGTAACCGCATAATATGGCAGCACATCAGCGTAAAACAGGACTGGGAAGAGGCTTAGGTGCGCTATTAAACGATAGTGTAGAAGTTCCTGCTAAAAGTAATCAGCAAGTGGAAGAAGCTCCTCTAGTTACATCAACTGCTGTAAAAACAACAAAAGAGAATGGCAGTATCAGCCATGTTCGTGTAGAAGAAATATCTGTCAACCCTTTTCAGCCGCGTACAGAATTTGATCCGGTTGCCTTACAGGAGTTATCGGAATCGATTATTTTACAAGGATTAATTCAGCCGATTACCGTACGTAAAATTTCGGACGGTAATTATCAGTTGATCTCCGGAGAGCGACGTCTCCGTGCTTCACGCCTGGCCGGTATTACCGAAATTCCAGCGTATATCCGTACCGCCAACGACCAGCAGATGCTGGAAATGGCCCTGATTGAGAATATTCAGCGGGAGAACCTAAATGCGATTGAAGTAGCCTTGAGCTTTCAGCGCATGATTGAGGAATGTAATCTAAAACAGGAAGAATTGGGTGAGCGTGTCAGCAAAAACCGTTCTACTGTTACAAATTATCTCCGTTTATTAAAACTCCCACCTGTCATTCAAGCGGCAATACGTGATGGAGCATTGACCATGGGACATGCTCGTGCTTTGATTAATATTCCGGAGGTTGATAAGCAGCTTTATATCTTTAAGTTGATTATTGATCAAGGTTTATCCGTTCGTAAGGCGGAGGAGTTGGTTCGTGAGTTACAAAAAGGTGGTAAGAAAAAAGCTGGAAAAGATAATGCTCCGATGTCTTTTCAATTGCAGAAAATTGAAGATGATCTGGCGTCGAAATTTTCTTCTCGCGTCAAATTGAATCTGAAGAGCACAAAAGGAAAAGGAGCAATTGAGATCCCTTTTGAATCGGAAGATGATTTAAGTCGCATTCTTGAATTGTTAGATTGGTAATATGGCCAAGTTAATAAGCTTGATATTTGCGGTGTTTGCACTGTCGGTGGTAAATGGACAGATTGTGGATACAATTCCTAAGAAACAAATAGCACCAGTCAAAATAGATAGCATAAAACAAAAATCGGTACAGGATACCGTAAAGAAAGAGTCTCGGAAGGAACGTAAAAAACGGGAGAAGGAGGAGGCTAAGGCGAAAGAGAAGGTTGTATTCAAGGATTCGACACGCTTGGCTATTGAAGCAAAAAATAAACAGGCTTGGAAACGTTCTTTGGTTCTTCCAGGCTGGGGACAATACACCAACGGTGGCGTTTGGTGGATAAAAGTGCCTGCAATCTATGGTGGCTTAATAACAACCGTACTAGTTTTTGATTTTAATAACCGTTATTATAAGGAACTACTGGGGGTATTACAAGACAAAGCTCTTGGTAAGCCAATTGATCCTTATTACATCGGAATCTCAGACCAATCTATCATCCGAGCAAAAGATAATGCGCGGCGAAATCGAGATCTCATGGTGCTGCTTACCTTAGGTGTTTATGGCCTGAATGTCGCAGAGGCTTATATTGACTCGATGCTTAAATATCGCTGGAGTATTGGTGACGATAAGCCCAAAAAGACTGCTTTCTTAATTGGACCTACTTTAATGGATGCGAGTCTCGCGTCGGGAACTTATTCATTTAAACCTACTGTAGGACTTAAATTGACCATGAAATTCAATTAAATCCCGTATTCCTAAAATGATATTTCGATTTGAAATGATTGTTGATCCGGGTTTATCTAATTTGTCTTTTAGTGAATATTGCATATACACGGCCAGTTTAGATTGATGTTTGTGGTTTTTAAACATGGGTATTTCATTGGAATTTTTTAATTTTAAAAATAAACTATACTTTTTTTTCTAAATATATGAACATCATTCTCTTGGGATATGGCAAAATGGGGCAGATTATCGAAAGATACGCGCTGAAAAGAGGCCATCAAATTTTTTTAGTTGTCGATGAACATAATCGTCCCAACCTGACTGCTGATGATATCAAAGGAGCTGATGTCGCAATAGACTTTAGTGTACCTTTCGCGGCACTGGATAATATGAATCTTTGCCTTGAGGCAGGTGTGCCTATTGTCGTCGGAACAACCGGTTGGTATGATCAACTGGAGGAAGTTAAGGCGAAGTGTTTGGAGGCTGATGGTTCCATTTTGTATGGATCTAACTTTTCCATCGGAGTGAACGTGTTCTTCCATATCAATAGAATGTTGGCGAAGGCCCTACAACCATACAAACAATATGATGTTCAGGTAGAGGAGATACATCACATTCATAAACTTGATGCACCAAGTGGTACAGCAATTACGATTGCTGAGGGAATATTGGATAATAGCGATGTGAAAACCACCTGGGTGAATACTGTTATTGGTGATCAGGATGAAATTATTCCAAAACCACAGGAGCTTTTAATTGAAAGTCATCGTATCGAAGAGGTTCCGGGAACACATACGGTACTTTATAGTTCCGAGGTTGACCAAATAGAGTTTAAGCATACCGCACATAGCCGTGATGGATTTGCTTTAGGAGCTGTAGTTGCTGCTGAATGGTTGAATGGCAAAAGAGGTTTCTATCAGGTTACTGAAATTTTTGATTTTAATAAATAGTACTAATTAGTAGATTATGGGCTTAATTATATTTGCGGTTTTAACAGCAATATCGGGATATGGATTGTGGCAATTGTTTGTTAAAGCTGGCAGAAATGGCTGGGAAGCGATCGTGCCTTTTTATAGCCAGTATATTCAGGCAAAATTGACGGGACGACCTACATGGTGGGTAGTTTTATTGCTCGTACCGATTGTCAATGTCTTTGTTTTCTATAATCTTTACCTTGATTTTATCCATTGTTTTGGAAAGCGCCGTTTTTGGGAAAATGCTGCTGCAGTTTTAGTGCCTTTTATTGTTCTGCCAATGTGGGCAAAGGACAACAATGTGCGTTTTTTGAATGGCTTATATGCTAAGAATTTAAAGGCTGCAAGCCAAGAAGGTATTGAATTGACCGAAGAGAAGCGTGCCGAAATTGCACTTGAATCTTATAAAGATTATAAAATTAAATATCCGTACAAGAAATCGATGGTACGCGAATGGGCAGATGCAATTGTATTTGCAACCGTAGCGGCATCCCTTATTCGTGGCTTCCTGATCGAAGCTTATATGATTCCAACAGGATCTATGGAGCGTACCTTGTTAATCGGGGATTTCTTATTTGTAAGCAAGTTAAATTATGGCCCCCGTGTTCCTAACACGCCGATTGCCTTTCCTTTTGCGCATCATACGATGCCTATCACTGGCGGAAAAGCCTATTCTGAATTGATTGAGCTTCCTTATAAACGTTTGCCAGGATTTCAAAAGATTGAACGTAATGATGTCGTTGTTTTCAATTTTCCTGCAGGTGACACTGTTGCGCTTGAAAACCAAAATGCAAGTTATTATGATCTTGTTCGAGCCTATGGTTGGCAGACTGTCAATTCTCAGTTTACAATCCAGGCAAGACCTATCGATAAGAGGGAGAATTATATTAAACGCTGTGTTGGATTGCCTGGCGATAAAATTTTCATGAAAGATGCTAAACTCTTTGTGAACGATCAACCAGGATTTGATCCTCCAGAAAGCCAATTGGACTATCTCGTATTAACGGATGGTACCCCGTTAAATATGGATCGGTTACGGGAGTTGAGAATAGAAGCAGTCGGTGGCGATCAGCAGCCTGGTGTTTATCAGTTGTTCATGACAAAAGATGAACTAGCTATTGTAAAATCTTGGTCGAATGTCAAAGAAATCAGAAGAAATTCGGGTGGAGAAGGAGCGTATCCGTATGATCCACAATACAAATGGAATTTTGACAATTTTGGACCGATTTTAATCCCGAAGAAAGGATGGACAGTAGCATTAAATGCACAGACTCTGCCCATTTATGAAAGAGCTATCCGTGTTTACGAAAATAACAAGTTAGAAAAACGTTCGGATGGGATCTATATCAATGATGTTAAAGCAGACCATTATACGTTTAAAATGGATTACTTTTGGATGATGGGTGATAATCGCCATAATTCTTTGGATTCAAGGGGTTGGGGATTTGTTCCCGAAGATCATGTTGTCGGAAAGGCCTTATTTACTTGGATGAGCTGGGATGATATTGGTACCGGACTTTCGAAAATTCGTTGGAACCGTATCTTTAAAGGAATTCATTAATAATTGCAAGTTCAGCAATAGTACCTCTATTTTGAGGGTAATAAAAAGGGCTTTCTTTAAGAAAGCCCTTTTCTATTTATGCATTTTTGTGCAATTCGCTAGATCACAATAAGCTCATTTATAAAGTTAGCACTTCGCCGAATATGCTATTACTTCAAACAAGCTAGATAACGTTTGATGGTTTCTTCTAGTCCTAGGTATAATGCATCAGCGATGAGGGCATGGCCTATGCTTACTTCCAGGAGTTCGGGGATATGTTGGTTGAAATATTGCAGATTGTTGAGATCTAAGTCGTGGCCTGCATTTAGACCTAAACCGACTTCACGTGCTTTTAAGGCTGCTTTGAAATAAGGTTTTATAGCGAGTTCGCTGTCAAAGCCATATTCCGTGGCAAATCCTTCGGTGTAAAGCTCAATGCGATCTGTTCCGGTTTCTGCCGCTGCCTCTACCATTTCTTCGACCGGATCAACAAAGATAGAAACGCGTATACCTGCATCTTTGAACAATTTGCACATATCTTGCAGGTAGGCTTTGTTCTTAATGGTATCCCAGCCATGATTCGAGGTCAATTGTCCTTCGGTATCTGGCACTAAGGTTACTTGTGCTGGTTTATTGGCCAATACGAGGTCAATAAATTTCTGTTCCTGGCAATTTCCTTCAATATTGAGTTCGGTCTGAATTTCTGCTTTTAAGTCAAAGACATCCTGATATCGAATATGTCTTTCATCAGGTCTCGGGTGGACAGTGATACCCTGTGCTCCAAAACGTTCACAGGCTAATGCCGCAGATACTAGATTAGGGTTATTGCCACCTCTAGAATTTCTGAGCGTTGCGATTTTATTGATATTTACTGAAAGTCTAGTCATTTTCCTGTATGTTATGTTGTAAAAATACAAATAATATCTATTTTTTTTTAACTTGCATATATGGATGGAATCGACTATAGCCTGTTTAGCGGCTTTCGCCTATTGGACGTTATTGATATCATATTGGTAGCGATTATTATCTACTATATCTATAGTTTGATTAGAGGGACCATTGCCGTTAATATCCTGATTGGCGTAGCACTGTTTTATGGTGTTTATATAGTCGTTAAGCAGATGCATATGCGCTTGCTGACCGAAATATTCGGCGGTTTTATATCTGTAGGGTCCATCGCATTGATTGTCGTGTTCCAACAGGAAATCAGGCGGTTCTTACTGCACGTTGGGAAGAATATATCCATGAAGCGGAAAAAGGTTTTTTGGTCGTTTATCGGGAATAAGAAGGCTATACAAAAGGATTTGACAGAGGATATAAAACCCGTTATTGAAGCCTGTAGAAGCATGTCGCGTACACGGACAGGCGCTTTATTGGTTTTTTCAAAATATTTTGATGAGGAGTATTACCAGAGTAGTGGTGAGTATATCGATGCTCATATTTCGAAGCGTTTGATTGAAAGTATCTTTCATAAAAATAGCCCTTTGCATGATGGTGCAGTCGTTATTGTTGATTTTAAGATTATGACAGCATCTTGTGTGCTACCATTGTCGGATAGTGAGGATTTGCCGCTGCAATTCGGACTACGGCATCGTGCCGCTATTGGGGTGACAGAAATCTCGGATGCGATTGCTGTTATTGTATCTGAAGAGACTGGTGAAATATCTTTTGCGAAAGACGGAAACGTCAATATGAACGTTTCCCCAGAAGAACTTGAGCAATTGCTAAAAGACGAGCTATAAAAACTAAAAGACGAGCTATAAAACTAAAAGCCGAGTTATAAAAAAGGCCTTAAATGCAATGCCCCAAAAAGTGAGATACTTTCTGGGGGCATTTTTTAGCTATAAATACCTATTTCTTTGCAGCGTTGATAACTTGTGTGTTCAATTTGATGTATTCACTATTTTTATCTGCTGTGGCAACTTCAAGACCTTTCGTTGCGGTTTCTATTGCACCTTTTTTATCGCCAGCTTTTAATTGAGCTTTTGCTTTCCAATAAAGGACGTGGGCAGCTTTAGGTTGAGCTTTGGCAGCTTCGTCAAACCAGTTTAGCGCTTTATTTAGATCTAAGTTATTACTGAAGTAATATTGGGCTGCGGCAAAATAAGGTTTTTTCTCGCCCTTCATAGCCTCGTCGATCGAAGCTAATATTTTAGCCTGTTGATTGACTTTGAGATCAACTTTTACTGACGTTTTTTCCCAAGCCAAACTCAATACAGCACCTGTAGGTGTAACATTGTCAAAAGAGATGGTAAATGTCTCCACTGGAGTTGCTAAGGTCTGAGGTTTAACATTGAAGCGTAAGGCATCTTCGGTTTGTTTATAGGTATAAGCGCCCCATTGTTTTGTGTTTTTACTGATGATGATGGTCCATTCCGATTTGTTCGGTATCGTGAAAAGAGCATAGGTTCCGGCGGAAAGCTTATGTCCATTCAACTCAACATCACCTTCAAAGGTTAATGTGGTATTTGTATTTGCACCTGTGCGCCATATTTCGTTGTAAGGAACAAGATCACCAAAAATCTTACGACCGTTCATACTAGGTCTGCTGTAATTAAGGGTTACGTTTTCAATACCTAGTCCTTGTGTAACTGTCTGTGAGCTACTTGCTGCAGGTAGCTTTAGCTGAGCAAAAGATTCGTTGGCCGTAAACATCATTGTTGCGGCAATGGCAATTGCAAAAAGATTCTTTTTCATCTGTATCATTGTTTGTTTTGTTGTGTGCTTGATCCGGTGGTTCAACGTGCTATTGACAGGCATTTCATTTGACCATACTTTCTATTTTTTCTATGAAAAAGAAACCCTTGTTATAGAGGATCTGTCATATGTATGGCTTTTAAAGCATCTATCTCCTAAAAATAGGAAGAATTTTAAGAAAAAATGGCATCTATTTTTAGATGCCATTTTTTCTTAAATATAAGATGGATTTACGTTAATTCGTTTTGCCAACCTTATGGCCTACTATAGAGAAAAACATAATGTATAGATAGCCCGGAATCATTGCATATAAGAATGCGTGTTGAAAATCAATATGTAAATGATCTTTTAACAATCCGTAGATCAAAGGCCATATAGCACCACCTGCAATACCCATAATCATGATGGCTGACCCTGTTTTCGTGAACTTTCCAAGGCCTTTAATTCCTAGCGGGAAGATAGCTGGCCACATGAGGGAGTTAGCGATTCCTAACAAGGCAACGAATATAAATGAAGTTGTACCGGTCGTAAAAACAGAAATAATGGTAAATGTGATGCCAATGATTGTGCAAATGCGTAAGGCCATTTGTTGTGATACAAATCTTGGAATAGAAATGATACCAATAATATAACCGATCAACATACAAGCGAGTGTAAATGCTGTTGCATAGGTTGTAAAGAAAGGATCAACTTTCAGTTCGCGTGCATAGACGCCAATGATATCGCCTGCCATAACTTCGACGGCCACACAGAAGAAAATTGCCAAAGCCCCCAAGAACAAATGTGGATATTGAAATATCGATGTTTTCTTTGCTGCCACAGTTCCGCTTTCTGCGCTGGTTTCTTCTTCTGCATCCATATCGACCTCAGGCAAGTGTGTGAACTTTAAGAAAATTGCGAAGGCAACGAAAATAATTGCAAGAGAGATATACGGTGTGTGTACGCGTTGAAGAAGATCATCTAAGATCGCATTCTTTTGGACAAGATCCGCTGTTGCTTCTAATTTTGCTGTTACTTTTTGAGCATCTTTTAAAAAGAGTGTTCCGAAAAGGATAGGTACAATAATACCGGCCGATTTATTGAAAAAACCAGCAATTGAGATGCGTTGTGCGGCACTATCAATGGGACCAATAATACTTAAGTAAGGGTTAACGGCTGTTTGTAACAATGCCATTCCTGAACCTTGGATGAAGATTCCTGTTAAAAATAGGCCATAGCTTCTATTATCTGCTGCAGGAATAAAGATCAGAGACCCTAAACCTAATATAATAAGACTGACAACTAAACCATTTTGGAAACCAATTTTTTTAATGATGACTGAGCTTGGAAGTGCTAGGAAAAAATAAGCAATGTAGGAAGCAAAGGTTACGAAGAAAGCTTGTAAATCTGTTTCGAGGTTACAAGCAATTTTTAAGAACGGAATTAAGGTTCCGTTTGCCCAGGTAATAAAACCGAGGATAAAAAATAAACCACAGCAGATGGCCATAGGGCGAAAGGCTGTTTTACCAACGTTAGGATTAGTGGTCATGTTTTGTTTTATTATATTTAGTTAAGTTATCGTTCGAGGATTGGTAAATCAGTAGGAATAAGGAATGAACAAACGATTGCGCTTCATAATTACTGATTTTTAAAGTATCCATCCTACAAGACTACTTAAATTTCTTGAATATTGGAAATAAATAAAGGCATATTTTTGGGGGATTTTGATAATTAATTGACAAAAAAAAGAAGGATAAATTGTGAAATTTATCCTTCTTTGCTTATAAATATTGTCGAATTGTAATTGGATCGAGGTGATAAATCGAGTTAGCAGGAGTCGTATAGTTATCGTTATTTTGGAACGATAGCTACTGTGAGTCTTGAGATACAATTTAATTTGTTGAAGCGATCGTACATCTTTATTTCCCAAATATGTGTGGACCGACCAATGTGTATTGGACTACATTTTGCTGTAATTACTCCACTACTTACCGGGCGTATATGATTAGCATTTACCTCAAGTCCAACTCCGCGGTATTTTTCTGGATCAACCACGAGGTTAGATGCGATACTTCCCAAAGACTCCGCCAGAACGACAGAAGCACCACCATGTAAAATACCATGTGGTTGTTTGACTTTATCTGTCACCGGCATGGTCGCTGTGATGGAGTTGTCATCAATTTCTGTCGCTTGAATCTCGAGCAGACCCGATAGGTATTTGTTGAAAAATACGTTTATTTCCTCAATGCTGTAATGCTGAAACCAAATTTTTGACATCGTCTGAGTTTAAATAGCGTTCTTGGATAATGATGCGATGATGATTGAGGTGGCCCGCAATGACATACAAGAGCGCTTTTACACTTGTTAGCCGTTCAGATGCCATCCCTTTACGTTCTAATTCAGCCTCATTAAAACTATTGAAAAGCATCATGTTCGCTTTGCGGAGAAAAGTAAATTCTTTGCTCAGGCTTTCTAAGGTGCGATCGTTGTAACGGGAATACTGAATGAGGTAGTCTTGGTCGTATCCGGCTAGCTCTTTAAGGTCGTTACGTGAAAAACGCAATGCTCGGTAAGCCATGATACGCTCATTATCGATGACGTGGCCAACAACTTCTTTGATTGTCCACTTATCTTCGGCGTATTTAAAATTACCTCTTTCCTCTGGTATCGTGTCCAGAAATGCTGGAAAGGAGAGCGTTTGTTCTTCTAGTGCATCAAACACGTTATCGACGACAGTCTCAATATAAGGCGCGTAGACTGCTGGATATTCGTCAGATTTGAGTGGCTTCATATTTTAAATTGCTTTTTAAGATTATTCGAAATGTTGTTCCTTTACCTACTTCAGATTCTTTTACAAAAATTTGCCCTTGGTGGTACCGCACCATTCTTTTTGTCAGACTAAGGCCAAGCCCCCAACCTCTTTTCCGAGTTGTGAACCCTGGCTGGAAAACAGATTCAAAATTTGATCTCGGAATTCCTTTGCCCGTATCACTAATGTCTATAAAAATTTCTTCTTTCGCAATATTTTCTGAAATATTAACAGTTATCTTTCCTTCTGTGCCAATGGCGTTTACTCCGTTTTTCAATAAATTTTCGATAATCCAATCAAAGAGTGGAATATTAAGCTGTGCTTCAAGATGTGTGTCGCCTTTTAATTCGAAAGCAATTTTATTACTGGTTCGTACGCGAAAATAATCCATGTAATTTTTGATGACATCATACAGGTTATGGTTAGTCAGCACGGGAGTAGATCCTATTTTCGAAAAGCGATCAGCGACGATTTCAAGTCGCTTAATGTCATTTTCCATTTCATTTAGGGTATCATCTTCTTCGGCATCGAATTTTATGCGAATCAATTCTAACCAACCCATCAACGACGAAATAGGGGTGCCTAACTGATGTGCGGCTTCTTTCGTGAGCCCTACCCAAACGAGATTTTGTTCGGATTTCCGGATAGAATTGAAAACGGTATAAGCAATAATGAGAAAGAGTGCAATCAGCGATAGTTGCACATAAGGAAACACCCTTAACTGTTGTAAAAACCATGAATCTTTATAATAAACACGCCATTTTTGTCCATTTTCCAATTCCAACGTAATGGGCGGATGGCTTTTCTTCATAAATGCAAGCTGTTTTTGGAAATAGGCCGGGTCATAATCGAGATGCTTTGTAACACTGTCGTTGTGTCCGGGTTTAATATTTGTCTTTGTGGAATCGAGGTTGCGCCAGAAAATAATGTCTTCCTTGTCGTCAGTAATAATTGCGGGTAAATTTAGACTATCTCTTACGGCGTAAATAAATGTAATGAATTCATCATCAACGTCGGGCATGGTCATGATATTTTTGGTACTCATGGCCCATACCTCAGCCTTCGAACGTTCGGCATGTGCAAGATTTCGAACGAGGTAATTGGTATAAACCAGCGAGGCGACAGCAATGACTGCGGCAAAGATAAGCAAGATAAATTTCCAGCGTTGCTGGGTAATCTGAGAGGGTTTCATGATTCCGTATTCGTGTCCTTAATTTGCAAATTACTGAATAAATGTCTGTTTTCTGCACTTTTATTTCATTGAAGAAGTTATGGTGCCGCCCAAATCAAAAATTTTGTGGTAATTTTGCGACATGAGTTCAGAAAGAAAAGTAAGAGTGCGTTTTGCACCAAGCCCGACAGGTGGTCTTCACCTTGGTGGGGTACGTACAGCTTTGTTTAATTTTCTCTATGCGCGTCAGCATCAGGGAGATTTTATTTTACGTGTCGAGGATACGGACCAAACTCGTTTTGTCCCAGGTGCTGAGGAATATATCAACGAATGCTTAGCATGGTGTGGTTTGACTCCAGATGAAAGCCCATTAAAAGGAGGCGAGTACGGACCTTACCGTCAAAGTGAGCGAAAACCATCTTACCGGAAATATGCTGAACAGCTGATCGAGAATGGTTATGCTTATTATGCTTTTGACACAGCAGAGGAGCTGGATGAGCAGCGTAAGTTGCAGCCTAATTTTCGCTATAGCCACGAGAACAGACTTCAATTACGTAATTCATTGAGTTTGTCTGAGGCTGAAACTCAACAATTATTGGATGCGGGCACTCCGCACACCATCCGTATAAAGATTCCAACAGATGAAACGGTATCATTCACTGATATGATCCGTGGAAAGGTTGCTTTTGATACAAATCTTGTCGATGATAAGGTATTGCTTAAGGCAGATGGCATGCCGACTTATCACCTCGCTGTTGTTGTAGATGATAAGGCCATGGAAATATCGCATGTATTCCGTGGTGAAGAGTGGTTGCCTTCGGCACCTATCCACATCTTATTGTGGGAATACCTCGGTTGGGGAGATAGCATGCCAGGCTGGGCGCACCTTCCGTTGATTCTTAAACCAGATGGAAACGGTAAACTAAGCAAGCGTGACGGCGATCGTTTGGGTTTCCCTGTTTATGCTATGAACTGGACCGATGCTAAATCTGGCGATACAACAAAAGGATTCCGTGAGATGGGCTTCTTACCCGAGGCTTTTGTCAATATGCTCGGAGTGTTAGGTTGGAATGATGGCACTGAACAGGAGCTTTTCTCCTTAGATGAATTGATTCAAAAATTTGGTGTTGACCGTATCAGTAAAGCCGGTGCGAAATTTGATTTTGAAAAAGCAAAATGGTTCAACCATGAATGGATTAAACGCACGTCGACAGAATCCTTGTTGCCAAAGATCAAAACAGTATTGGAACATCATCAAGTAGATGCCGATGAAGCTTACGTGAGCAGGGTATTGGATGCTGTGAAAGAGCGTTTAACTTTTGTTGAGGACTTTTGGAGTCAGGCGTCTTTCTTCTTTTTGCAACCTGCGGAATATGATTTGAATGCTGTAAAGCCTAAGTGGTCGGCTGAAAAAACAGCATTTTTTGAGGGTATAAACCAATCATTCGAAGGATTTGATACGTGGAAAGCTGCTGAATTGGAACCTTTCTTCAAAGATGCGATTCAGGCATCGGGAATGAAAATGGGCGAACTGATGATGCCATTCCGGATTATGTTGGTAGGCGGTAAATTTGGACCAGATGTCTTTCAGATTGTTGAATTGCTCGGCAAAAACGAGGTAATATCACGTGTGAAAAAAGCACTTAAAGAATTTGATGCTTAAATAGATTAAGTACGAAATACCGAAAAGGGGTTGTCTGCATTGATTTGCAAACAGCCCCTTTTTTTGAAAGAACCTGTTTAGTTGATTCGTATTGTTTTTATTAAGGCATCAATGAGCTCGTGATACTCGGTTTATTAGGCAAAAGGAATCTCCGGTTCGCGTTCATTGCTGTTTGCGAAAGCATGAAAGTTGTATATAGGAGATTTAGCTGCCTCGTTTACAAGTATGGCATCCTTAGGCGCATGAAAAGTGTTTTGGCTGGGCCGAATAAAAATATTAGCCCTGTTATCAGCATTCCCAGGATTCCCAGATAAGTAAATATCTCCATGTTACTGATTAGTGACGCTTGCTGACTTAGGGTTCCCGAAATACTTTTGCTTGCAATACGGTTTGCTATCTGATCGCCATATATTCCGGTATATTTCTCGATTAATGTATTCCAATAGTTTATTGTCAGTGGGTTGCTTGTATTCAGTGTCTGTTCGAGTTGAATATAATGCTTTTGATTTAGTGTATAGCTGGCATTTTGAATAAGTGCAAATCCGACATTGGTACTCCAAAATCGAACGGTTGTGCCCATGAGGCCTGCATTGCCAATATGATGGGATTCTACACCTGTCAAAATATAAATAACCAGTGGTGTAAAAAGCCAGCCCTGTCCGATTCCTTGAATAAACAAAGGAAGACCGATTGCCCAGATTGTTGTATCAGGGTAAAATGTGGGTACAAATAGAAAACATGAAGTCGCCAATATCAAAAAGCCAAAACCAAAGATATATTTAGGCGATACATCGCGCAGGAGTAAGAAACCTGAACTGCCAACACCCAGTATTGTACCAAGCACATTGATGTACTGTACATCAACAATATAATGCCATGGCCACTTCCATACGGTAGCCATCACTGTGTATACATTATTGAGACAGCTGCGAATAATATAAAAGAGAAAAAAAAGTATAACACCAAAGATCACATTTTTGTATCTGAGGATCTCAAAATGAAAAAGCGGTCTTTTGACCATCCTCTGTTTAATGATGAAAAGTGCTCCGAAAATAAGGAAAAGTGCGAAGTTAATGGTGATCGTGGAGCATTCAAACCAATAGTATTTGCGACCATAAATTAAAACGTAGGCCCCGCAGCTCAATGATATCAATAAAAATAGACAGCTGGCCAGATCCAGTTGATAGAGTGGGAACTTTTTACCCAAACGATTATTGTTGAGTAACAGCAAGGCTATTGCAATCACTATCAAATGCCAATAGAGCACGACATGGATCATATCTTGCCATCCGTAGTCCATTATGCTTTCTTTGAGTAAGGATGTCGTCAAAGTTGATCCTGTAAGCATAAAGGTATATAGGAAAAAATAGGCGATCGTTCGGCTTTTGTTATGCTTAATCTGCATCATAAGCAGCGGAAGAAAGCATGCCCCTTCCAGTACACAGAAAATACCTTCGATCACGCGGAGAATACCAATAAGGAAAGGGTCTCTTGTAAGTGAAATACCGAGTAGAATCAGGATGGAGAGGCTACAGGTCAAGAGTATGTATGTCCTTACCCTAAAAAACGAAAATAGCCTTTGAAATATAAGTAAGGTAACGACAATGGCACCATACATCAAGGATAGATAATACTGAATATCTTCGGCTTCAATGTCCAGCACCGAAGCGGTAAATGCTGTATTGGAATGGAAAAGCGACATTAACATGAGGTGTGGAAACATCGCTACGATCATAAGCGGGAGTTTTATCCATTCGGGCACCCAGCTGTAGTATAAAGATTTGTTCGTACTCATGGGCGATTAGGATTGATGGGCAGCATGGATAACGACATTCATACCGGCACGTAATTTCTTCAGATCCTGTTTTGGATCAAATACAATTTTAATGGGAATTCGTTGCTCAATCTTTACGAAATTTCCGGTTGCATTGTCTTGTGGTATCAGGGCAAATTTGGAACCTGATGCCGGAGAAAATGAGTGAATTTTTCCTTTAAAACTGAGTTTGGGAAAAGCGTCTACCTGTATAGTAACTATAGTGCCTTCTGCAAGATTTTCGAGTTGAGTTTCCCTAAAGTTAGCGTTGATCCATTTCTCTTCACTAATGACATTGGCAAGTGTCTGACCTTCCTTTACATATTGTCCTGCTTGGATGGTTCGTTTTCCAACGAAGCCATCATAAGGTGCTGTAACTACGGTGTACGAAAGAAAAAGCTGTGCATTTGTTTTTGCAGCCTTTTTGATATTGATATTGGCTCTTGCCGGTAACTCGCTTGCTTTTTCTTTGTAGGTGTTTAGTTGAGCTGAATTATATTCTTCGGTTGTGGTGTGCAATTGTGCCAATGCTATATCATATGCTGCTTTGGCATTATCGTACTGTTGTTTGGTCGCAGCCTCTGCTTCAAATAAATTCTTGAATCGATTGTAATCCTGTTCGGTCTGCCATACACTTACTTTTGCAGCTTCTAATCTTGCCTTTTGAACGGAAATGCTATTGGCTGTGGCATTGGCTGTTTTGCTGATTACCTCAATATTGCTCTGGCTACTTTGGAGTTCGGCATTCGCCATATCAACCTTGGTTTGATACTCACTGGCATCTATAATTAATAAAGTGTCGCCCCGATGTACATATTGGTTTTCCTCAAATCGTACCTCCTTGATAAAACCAGAGACTCTACTGGCAATAGGTGTCAAGTATTGATCGATTTGTGCGTCATTTGTTGTTACATATTGATTGGTAAAAATGAGGTGTCTGACTAAGACGCCAATACCGGTCAATAATAATAGGCTGGCAAATATGACGAGCATTTTATTAAATCCTTTTGTTTTGTCTTTTTTATCTTCTTTATTCATTATTGTTTTGATTGCGCGATTTTAATAGCCTGCTTTATGTGCTTATAGTGTGTCAACACAGGCTAACTGTATAATTTTAGCATCAATTAAATTTGCAGTTGATTTTTTTTATTTAATCCTATGTTGTAGGGGACTTTTAAAAATTTAATTAAAGCCCGTTGTGCCAGTATTCAGTTTCGCTTATGATGTACTCGGAGTAGCAATTTTTCTGTTTTTGCATTTTACTTAAATTTGAATCCTTGGAATATCGATCAGCTCATCCGAATGCTTGAGAATATGGCCGTACAAAGATACTGTGGGATGGAAATGTTTTGTTTTGTATAGTCGGACGGATATTTGTTCGTTTGCGCCATATTGTAGAAAAAGTGTAATTTTAGATTATGGAAGAGGAAAAACTTGCAGCTATAGATGCTGACCGATATGACTTTTATGTAGACCACATGTATGTCGATCGTATCGATTCTCGCGAGTACAAACATAAAAAGGCGCGGCTGATCTATGCTGACGGTGGTATTATTCATGTGTTTACGACAACAAAGCACTGGTATTTGCCAGCAAGGTTTTATATGTGGATTCCGGCAAATACAACTTATCATCTGGAGAGCACAAGCTCTCGTATCCCGCTATATAGTTTTTATTTCAAGCAGCAGCAGCATATGCCGTCTGTACTTTCAACGCCGAATATATTTCTTAGTAATGATCTGGTACGTGAAATGTTTTTATTTGCTCAGGATTGGAGCGGAGGGGTTAGCAAAACGGCTGATTATTCAAAATACTGTCTCTTGCGTGCGATGATGGCGATTATTCCGGATACGAGTTCACCAATAGATGCTTTTCCGATGCAACATCCCTATCCTAAAAGTGAAAAGCTCAGGAGTGTGGCTAGATATCTGAACAGTAACATTGATCAGGCCTATACCATTGAACAGATTGCGGCGCAATTCGGTATGAGCAGCCGCTCATTGTCACGTTTGTTTAAAGAAGATATGGGGATTAGTTATATCCGGTTTTTAAGAGCCATACGAATTGCGAAAGCTCTGGAACTGATGTCCGAGAATAGCTACTCCATTCTAGAAATAGCTATGCGAGTGGGATACAACGAGCTGTCTTCTTTTAGCAATATTTTTACGCGTGTAACGGGTATCCGTCCATCGATATATATGGCGAAGATTAATGGATATAAAGAGTAATGTTTTTATTTAGGCCAAAAGTTCATGCAGATCTTCCTGAGATAGTGACTTGATAAAGCTTTCTTCTGTCGTGATCAGGCTTTGTGCAATCGATTTCTTTTTATTCTGTAAAGCTAATATCTTTTCTTCGACGGTATCTTTACTGATAAATTTATAGATAAACACGTTGCGCGTTTGACCGATGCGGTGTGAACGGTCTACAGCCTGTTGTTCCACAGCTGGGTTCCACCACGGATCCAGAATAAAAACATAGTCAGCTTCAATCAGATTGAGTCCCACCCCACCTGCTTTTATCGATATAAGGAATAACTTGGTATCGTTGTTTTTACGAAATTGGCTTACGGCTTCATCCCGATTCTTTGTGCCGCCATCCAGGTAGGCATAATTTGTACCTTTATTATCGAAATACTGACGGAAGATATTGAGCTGCTTTACGAACTGGGAGAAAATCAGTACTTTGTTGCCTCTTTGCATGACCATCTCAAGTGTTTCAATTACAGCTTCGAACTTGCCGGAATCACCCGAGAATTTCTCATCCACCATTCTGGGATGATTGGCTAATTGTCGGAGCTTTGTCAAGCCTTGCAACAGCGCAATTTGCGTAGATTTAGGCTTGCTGTCCAATTGTCCGTCAAGAATTGCATTGCGATATTCAGATTTGACTTTTTCGTACAACTCGGATTGTTTTTCCGTCATTTCACAATAAAGGACCTGTTCAGTTTTTGGCGGTAATTCTGTTGCCACCTGATCTTTTGTACGTCTTAATATAAATGGTTTGACAATCGCTTGAAGACGCTGTGCTTTTTCTTCATCTTTTTTCTTTTCTATGGGCTGTACAAATTCCTTTTGAAAATAGGTATAACTGCCTAGAAGTCCTGGATTGGTGAAGTGCATCTGTGCCCAAAGATCCGAAACGGAATTTTCTACAGGAGTTCCACTCAAAGCCAATTTGTTTTTGCTTTTTAGGCTTTTGATGGCTTTAAAAGATTTGGAAGTTGGGTTTTTGATATTCTGGCTCTCATCGAGGATAATGTAATTAAAATAAAAGCCACTCAAGGTTTCTTCATCAATACGGGCAATCCCGTAGGTGGTAATTACCAGATCATATTTGGCGAAAAGTGAGGCATTTTTAATGCGGTTGTTTCCGGTATGAAGGTGAATATTAAGCTGTGGAGCAAATTGCTGTGCTTCTTTTTGCCAGTTGTATACCAATGATGTTGGCAAAACCAAAAGTGAGGTACGGATATCCTGTTCGTCTTGGAGTTGTTCTTTTTGCTGTTGCAATAGGGCTAAAGTCTGTATGGTTTTACCCAAACCCATATCATCCGCAAGACAGCCACCAAATTTATACTGCTTCAAAAAATTAAACCAATTGTATCCTGCTTTTTGGTATGGGCGAAGATTTCCCTTGAAATGTTTTGGTTCGGGAATATCAGCAATTTCTTCAAAGTTGGCTAGCTTCTGTAATTTTCGCGTAAATACCAGCTGTGTATGCTCACTAATTTCAAAGAGTAGACCAATATGTACCTTATTTAGTTTGAGCTCATGCCGATCTGCAGAAAATTGGAAGAGATGATTGTATTTTGCAAACCATTCTTCCGGAATCATGGCAATTTCTCCATTCGGTAAGGTAAATTCCTTAATGTTATTAAGAATATGGTTGCGCAGCTGGATAAATGGAATCTCATAGGGTCCAAATTTTGCGATAGCACTTATATCAAACCAATCATTGTCTTCATCAATGGAGATATCTAAGGAGGTATGACCTATGAAGAAGCGTTTTTCTTCACTATTTTGTATAATGTGGAATCCAAGTTTCTCAAGTTGTTCTTGATGGTTGTTCATCCAGTCAAATACTGAAAGCCGTTTTCCAGTATGGGTAGTTGGCGTTAATAAACCGAGTTGGAGGTCAACATCCTGTAGGCCCAATTTTTTTAAGCTTTCATTTTGTTGTTCTTCCCATTGCAAAGAGCGTTTGACACGGTGGAATATATAATGGTCATCTTCCACATTATATTCCATACGAACAGTAACTTTATTCTCGGCTCCCGCGGTAAAGGTATGCGGTCCGTACTTGAATTGCAGTTGTAATTGCGACACTCCATCTTCGATATAAATCAAATGGAGGAGCGGAATTGCTTGGTGTTGGTGGGTTTGAATTTCAAATCCTTCGGCATAGACATGATAGCGTTCAATCAGTCCACATACAAAGGTCTCGAAATATTTTTTTTCAGTGCTTCTACCGACAGAAATGTAACGTTTATTTAGGAAAGGGCTAAGCTTCTTGCCCTCAAGAGCCTGATCGAAATAATATAGGGTATTGTTTAAAAGTAACCATGCTTGTACATTGGTCAAGACAATGGCATTTTTGAACATAAACTCCAGACGCTGATTTTCGTATTTGATTGTCGGGAAATAACGTGTTTCTTCTTCGTTTCGTCGAAAATGAAATAGAACCGATGCCGCAGAGGTTGCCAATTTAATTTCTTGATCTGCTGGATAACCATCTTTGCTCATCATGAAAAGCGGTTTGTCTCCAACAGCTTCAAAAAATTGAATCATTTTTTCATCAATTTTAGGACGAAGAAGCTCATATAGCTTTTTATCGAAAACTTTGGAAAAGAAATCGACAGGTCTAATTGCTTTTTTGTAGTATTTTTTGATGAGGTGAGTTTGTTCGATTTCATCGAGCAATCGAATTAGTTTGTAATCTAATTCATCCAATTCAGCGGCGTAAGCATCGACAGTATTGCTAAATATACGTTGATAGCGCAGTGAGTAAGTCCCATTGGGATTGAGTTTGACCATGTGTGGCTCAATAAGATAGCCAAGATAGGGGTGCTCACATATAGAATAAACGATTTTATATACTGGAAATGACTTTGACTGTTGCATTAAAAATAGCGGACCTTATAAATAAAGGTATCTAATATACAATAAAATATACCATTAATCGCAATTTGCGCGTTGAAATTTTAAAAATCGGTTACTGGTGATTGCTTAGCGTTTGGTTAAAATCTAATACCTAACTACATGAAGAGCGTTGTACTCAAATATACGTGAACACCAAGGGTAGCAGGCGATATTCCAATCTTGATTTTCTTGGATGGAAAATTTGGATTGCAATTAACCTTGATCGCTATAGGAGTAAAAATCTAATAGTTCCCTTCAAAGACAAACTGTGCCGGGCCTTTTAAGAACACCTCTGTGAAATGCTTGCCCTGCTTATGGAAGGAGATATAAAGCTGTCCTCCCAATACTCGGATAGGAATATTGATATCACCTTCTAAATTTTGCTGCAAGGCGACAGCCATGGCCGCAGCAGTTGCTCCAGTGCCGCAGGCATAGGTTTCATCTTCAACACCGCGCTCAAATGTACGGAGGAAATAACCATCTCCTTCAGCTTCAATGAAATTTACATTGATGCCTTCTTTTCCATAAGTAGCGTTATTGCGAATTGCGTAGCCATCTTGGAAGACATTCTTATGCTGCAGATTTTTTACAAACTCAACATAATGTGGAGAACCTGTTTGTAACAGATAGGCTTCTCCATCCAGGGCAAAATCTGTTACATCGATCATCTGGAGATTGACAAGGTCTGCTGATAAAGAGGCATGGTGTATGCCGTCTACTGCCAAAAAGACAGTTTTGTCAGTGATAATGCCTAAGTCGTGTGCAAAAGCGACGATACAACGGCCCCCATTACCACACATGCTGCCTTCTCTGCCGTCGGCATTATAATAAATCATCTCAAAATCGTAATTTTCTCTGGTTTGTAAGAGCATTAGACCATCGGCACCAATGCCAAACCTGCGGTTACAGAGCTTTTCTACCAATGCTTCATCTGCGCGGTCAAATGCATTGTCGCGATTGTCTACTAAAATGAAGTCATTGCCTGCTCCCTGATATTTTGAAAATCTTACTTTTGATGCCATTACGTTGATTTTTAGTAACAAAAGTACGTTTTTTTGTTACAAAAAAACGGAGAAAAGTTAAGATTTGTTAAAATGATTGCATTTGTCTAGTAATTAACATTTTTTAACGTGTCGGATTTTCCGAAGGCTTCGAAATGGTATTACATTTGAACATATCCGAATAAAATCGGTAATTTTAAGAGCAAAAATTATCAGCTTATATTAAGACATTTTAAAATAAAAATAAGTTTATGAATAAGGTCGGTTTAACGCTATTAACAGCTGTTTTCGGTGGAGCGGTAGCATTAGGAGGTTACAAGCTTATTGAGAATAAGAAGTTTGATGGTATGTCTTTCGAAGACAAACAAAAGGTTTATTTTGCAAACAATCCAACAGGGGTAATGTCCTCTACAGGTAATCCTGATTTTACCCAAGCTGCGGCGGCGGTATCACCGGGTGTCGTACATATTAAGACTACTTATAGCCGTAAGGGGTCGCAGCAATCGCAGGGTTCTCCGTTCGATATGTTTGAAGAGTTTTTTGGCATGCCACAAGGTGGTGGACGTCGTCAAATGCAGTCGCAACCCGTACAGGCATCTGGATCAGGTGTAATTATTTCCGATGATGGCTATATTGTAACGAACAATCACGTCGTGGAAGATGCAGATAAAATTGAAGTGGTACTAACAGACAAGCGTTCGTTTGAAGCTAAATTGATCGGACGTGATCCGAATACCGATTTGGCTTTGTTGAAAGTGTCAGGTAAGGGCCTTCCTGTTGTCAAATTGGGTAACTCAGACAATGTCAATGTCGGTGAATGGGTACTGGCTTTCGGATATCCGCTTGGACTTCAATCTACAGTGACCGCAGGTATCATTAGTGCTAAAGGTCGTCAGATTGGTATTTTGAATGAAGGTCAACAACAACGTGGTAATCCATTTGGTGGTGGACAGGATCAAATCCCAGTAAGTTCAGCGATCGAATCCTTTATTCAAACAGATGCGGTTATCAACAAAGGGAATAGTGGCGGAGCCTTGACTAACGCTTCTGGAGAATTGATTGGTATTAACTCCGCCATAGCCTCTCCAACAGGAACATATGCTGGTTATGGTTTTGCGATTCCGGTCAATTTGGTGAAAAAGATTGTTGATGACTTTGTCGAATACGGTAATGTAAAACGTGGTTATATTGGTGTGACTTATACTGAAATAACACCTGAATTGGCCAAGGAAAAAGGTTTTACAGATGTGGATGGCTTATATGTTCAAGATGTAGTTGGTGGCGGTGCTGCAGAGGCTGCAGGTGTCAAAAAAGGAGATATCTTGACCAAGATTAATGGAAAAGTGATTACAGGTTCACCTGTCTTAAGTGAAACTATAGGTCGTGCGCGTCCTGGAGATAAGGTCAATGTTACTTACAAACGTGATGGTAAGGAAAAACAAGTAACTATGACATTGAAAGGTGAAGAATCCTTGAAGACTGCAAGTACAGGAGGAAAAGCTTCTAAAAGTGCAACGGAGATTTACAATAAATTAGGGGCAAGCTTTATTCCTGCTTCAGCTCAGAAGAAAAAGGAACTGGGTGTAAACTCTGGAGTTGTTGTGACCCAAGTGAATCGTGGTGGCATCTTTGATTATTTCGGTGTAGAGCGTGGACTGGTCATTACAGAGGTGAATGGAAAAGCGGTCAATACAGTAGATGATGTTGAAACAGCGCTTGGTGCAACGCAACGTAATATTGTACGATTGAAAGGAGTATCTCCGCAAGGTGGTGCTGTTCAATTGAGCTTCCCTGTAGAATATTAAACATTGAATTAAGAATTGGTTGATTAATATAGTTTAGGTGGTTCTAACCGTAAGGTTAGGCCACCTTTTTTATGCTTTGTGTTATTGATCGTATTTTTTATGACGATATCATTCAGCTCGCTACGCTTGGTTTAATGAAAAGAGTTTAGTCTCATTGGCTTCATTGAACTTGGTTATTGGACAGCAAAGTTCTCCGGTCTGTTTTCATTGCTGTTGGTGGATACGGAGTCAGAAGGACTTTATGGGAAAGCTAGGACACTTGGTAAGAAGTAAGTCAATTTTAAGCCGGTTGTTTCCTTAATCATTTTAGTTTAGCTATTTTGCGGAATGAAGTGCCGAAACAGCTCCAGCACTTTTTATGCTGGGCCCTTCTGGCCTTGTGATTTATTACATATTTTGCTATTGACAAGCGCGAAAGCCTGATTATGTCGGCTAATGGCGTTCTTTGCACCGTTTAGTTGGATCATAGCGTGGTATGGCTACTCTTTGATAGCTTTTAAAAATTATAGAGATGAAGATTTTAATGGTTTGTTTGGGAAATATCTGTCGTTCTCCCCTTGCACATGGTATATTGAAACAAAAAGCAGCAGATAAGCAATTAAACTGGGTTGTTGAATCGGCGGGTACAGGCGACTGGCATATTGGTGAAGCCCCCGATCGTAGAGCTATAGCAATTGCAAAGAAATATGGTGTCGATATTTCCGGTCAGCGAGCTCGGCATTTCAAACCGCAATTTTTTTCCGAATACGATCTTATATTTGTAATGGATAGACAAAACTATGCGGATGTATGCGCTCAGGTGATTGATAAGGAAGATCTGCACAAAGTTAAATTGTTTTTGGGAGATGATGTTGTTCCTGATCCGTATTTTGATGATAATTTGTTCGATCCAGTGTTTCAGATGATTGATCAACGTTGTGCAGAGGTTATTGCCAAAGGGGGGAATCCAATAGTATAACTGTATTTATCTGTGCGTTAATTTGCTTGCAAATCATCGTAAATTTATCTTAGTTTGTTTAAAACAAAAAAATGAAGGCAGCAGAAGTAAACAAGAAGTGGAGCATCCTACAGGGTGAAATAGCTTCGCTATTCGATATGGAAAAGCCTGACATCAAGGTCTGTTTATTCCTTATTGGTGTTCAGGAATTGGGGAAAGGTGCCCAAAAATTCTCAAAACGAGAAAAAGAAGAATTGATGCACATTGCGACGTGTCGTCTTTTCAGTGCTATGGGATTTTATAATCTGAAAGGTCTGGATGAAGAAGGGTGGCCACATTGGGAATTGGTAAAACCTATTCCTAACTATACTCTTTTGGAACAGGAACTGATTATGAAGTCGTTGATCATAAATTATTTTGAGGAATTAAACGTTATCTAGAAGATAACACAATTGAAAAGACAGGAAGTTCTAAATGGGAACATATAATTATTAACAGATGAGATTTTTAAAGGCTAGTTTAATAGCAGTATTCTGCTTTTTACAGGTTTTGGCATTTGCGGCTAAACCCGAGTTTAAATATGTACAGATCGTTACTGACAAGGGGACCTGTGTGCTGCGGTTGTACAATGAGACACCAAAACATCGGGATAACTTCGTGAAATTAGCAAAAAGTAAATACTACGACGGAACCTTGTTCCATCGCGTCATCCAGAATTTTATGATTCAGGGGGGCGATCCTGACTCAAGAAATGCCGTTGGAGGAGCGCAGCTGGGTAATGGAGGGCCAGGGTATACCATTCCTGCGGAGATCGAAGATGGTCTATACCATAAAAAAGGTACTATTGGAGCAGCTAGAGATAACAATCCCGCAAAAGCTTCTTCGGGTTCTCAGTTTTATCTTGTTCAAGGAAAAGTATTCACCCCTGAAGATCTCAATCGTTTGGAGCAAACACGGATGAATGGTAAGAAATTTTCGGAAGCCCAACGCCAAGCGT
Organism: Sphingobacterium sp. 18053; assembly: GCF_902706145.1. Lineage (NCBI taxonomy): Bacteria > Pseudomonadati > Bacteroidota > Sphingobacteriia > Sphingobacteriales > Sphingobacteriaceae > Sphingobacterium > Sphingobacterium sp. 18053. The sequence continues at coordinate 442,672 of NZ_CACSJW010000002.1, read as the reverse complement.
ACACGACTATTGGCGGTGCGCCACATTTAGACTGGAATTATACTGTATTTGGTGAGTTGGTCAAGGGAGTGGATGTTATTGATCAGATTGCAGCTGTGAAAACAGATAAGCACGATAGACCAGAAGTCGACCAAAAGATGAACATGCATGTGCTAACGAGGCGAGAAGCGTTAAATTTAGAGCGGGAATTAAAAGGTCTAAAACCTCAGACTGGTATCTTTTCTAAAATCGGTGATCTGTTCTCTTCTAAAGATTATTAATGTTTTTATGAAGTCGCAAATCAGGGATTGAAGCGCTTTTTTCCCTATTATTTAGAATCTCAATACTCAAAAAATGAAAATAGTAACCTATAATGTGAATGGTTTACGTGCAGCCTTGAAGAAAGATTGGTTAGGCTGGTTGAAAACTGTAAATGCGGATGTCATATGTCTTCAGGAAATTAAAGCTACACCGGATCAAATTCCCGAAATTGCTTTGTTGGAGCAGATGGGCTATGAGCATTACTGGTATCCAGCTCAAAAAAAGGGCTATAGCGGAGTTGCCTTGTTTACGCGGATCACACCTAAGCATATTGAGTATGGTTGCGGTCATGAAGATTATGATTTTGAAGGGCGTATTATCCGTGCTGATTTTGATCAGGTTTCAGTGATGAGTACCTACTTTCCATCAGGTACAACAGGAGATGTGAGACAGGATTTTAAATACCGTTTTCTGGAGGATTTTCAGTTATATAGCGATAAGCTTTTGATCGAAAAACCGAATTTGGTCGTTTGTGGTGATTATAATATTTGTCATCGTGCCATCGATATTCACAATCCAAAATCAAATGCAAATTCTTCGGGATTTCTTCCGGAAGAGCGCGAATGGATGGAGAATTTTATTAATTCGGGTTATATTGACTCTTTTCGCCATTTAAATCCTGATCCACACCACTATAGTTGGTGGAGCTATCGCGCAGGGGCTCGTGCAAAGAATTTGGGCTGGCGTATTGATTATAATATGGTTTCAAAACCTTTGGCGGAACAAATCAAATCTTCCAGCATAATGCCGGATGCAGTCCATTCCGACCATTGCCCGGTATTGCTGGAGCTTGCTATCTAATAATTAGATAACATTTCATAAAAAAAAGGCTTTCATACGTATGAAAGCCTTTTTTTATGGTGAAGCGCAAGAGCACATTATTAACGAACTATCTCCCCTGGCTATGGATAATGGAAAGTTGCTGGGCAACTTTCTCTGCGATCGTTAAAAATGATTTCGTTACAGGATCTTCGGTATCTATGGCAATAGGGAAACCATTATCTCCTGCATCAGAAATGCCTTTTAACAAAGGGATTTCACCTAGGAAAGGAACTTTATATTCTTCTGCAAGACGTTTTCCGCCATCTTTACCAAAAATATAATATTTATTCTCTGGCAGTTCAGCTGGTGTAAAATAGGCCATATTTTCCACGACACCCAATAATGGAATATTGATGCTATCCATTAAGAACATTCCAATTCCTTTTACAGCATCAGCCAGGGCAACGTGCTGCGGGGTTGTGACAATGACCGCTCCCGCGATAGGGAATGTCTGAGATACGGTGATATGGATGTCACCAGTACCTGGAGGCATATCAACAACCAGGTAATCCAGTTCACCCCAATGTGCATCGTTAAAAAGCTGCTTGATGGCCGAGGTTGTCATCGGGCCACGCCATGGAATAGGCTGGTTTGGATCAGTGAAAAATCCTATTGAAAGTAATTTCAGTCCAAATTTTTCAAGCGGTTCAATTTTAACCTGACCGTCTGGCATTTCAACTGAACCTGGTTTAGCGCCTTCAAGCCCAAACATAATCGGAAGCGATGGACCATAGATGTCGGCGTCTAAAAGTCCTGTTTTAGCACCTTTAGCATGGAGAGCAAGCGCAAGATTTGCGGCAACAGTAGATTTACCAACTCCACCTTTGCCTGAAGATACCAGGATGATGTTTTTAATACCTGAGACTTGCGCACCTTGTTTTCCGATCACATTGGAAGTCATATTGATATGAACTTCGAGGTTTTTGTCTATGAAATGGGCTATGGCGTTTCGACAGGCATGTTCAATATGGTCCTTAAGCGGGCAAGCTGGAGTAGTTAAAATGACATCGAAAGAAATTTTTTCACCTTCGATCTCGATATTTTGAATCATATTCAATGTTACAAGATCCTTTTTCAAATCAGGCTCTTCAACATAGGATAATGCATTTAATATTTGTTCTTTGGTAACCATCTATTATTCATTTGTAATCATGGATTACAAAACTACTCATTGCGGATCAATTTCATGTCATTTCTTTGTTTTTAATGGGATTAAGATTACTGTATCGTACTCCTAATCTTTAGGAAAGATCCGTTATCCAGTACGTTTTCGTTTTCGGGTAATCAAGGTGTTTTCTAAATAATTTTGTCGGACTGTAGAAAGGGATAAAGGCCATCCTGGTTTCAGTGAATTATAATTGTATATGCAGCCAAATTTATCTAAGTTTGACTGTTGATATGCACGAATTTGCATTAAGTAATAATTATGTCCAATCGATTTATAACATCTTTTAAGTCCCGCAAATGGCGATGGCTTTATATCGCTTTAGCTGCTATTTTGGTTTTGGCGATCGCAGTAGGCACGTATGCTTATCAGAAAAGAGATGCCATGCTCATGGGAGCAATCAACAAAGCGAAAGCGAAGTTGCTTGAAAAGTATGATATGGAATTGAAGATTCAATATTATGCTTTCCAGGGGATTAATGCCGTACAGTTTAAGAATATACAGCTATTGCCCAAAAATAGAGATCAATTAGCCCAAATCAATGATTTGACAGTATCTGTAAAATTATGGCCTTTGTTATTTGGGGATGTGAAGTTAGGGCAAGTTCTTTTAGATAATGGGAAGGTTTCTCTTGTTAAAAAGGATTCGATCAGTAACTACGATTTCCTGTTCAAAAAGCAGAAAAAGGATACTGTTGAAAATGATAACCCAAAGCAGAATCTGGCGGCCTTGGCAGATCGATTGTTGAAAAATGTATTTTTTAAGATTCCAAATGATCTCGATCTCAAAAACCTTGAACTTTCCTATCGTGACGACAGTACTTCACAACGCGTTGTTATTCCTTCTGCTGTGATAGACGGCGGAGATATGGAAACGAAGTTCTTGCTAAATGACCATGAGGCAGCTTGGAATCTGACCGGAACGATTGATTCAGATAATCAAGAGTGTGATCTTCGTCTTTTTTCCGATAAGAAGGAGGTAAATCTTCCACTATTACAGCGCAAATTTGGTCTTGCGGTAAGTTTTGATGAAATATCCTTCCGATTAGACAAGGCTCATAGAAGAAATAAGGAGTTACTGGAGTTGCATGGGCAATGGGGATTTAAAAATCTGAAAGTAAATCACTGGCGTATTTCTAGTAAAGATGTTATCTTTCCTGAGGCCAGAATGCAAGGTGCATTAAATATCGGAGCATCGTCGATTGAAGTAAGCAAAGAAAGTACCGTTCAGGTCAAAGATTTCGTGTTTTCTCCTTATATCAAATATGTGCACAAGCCGGAAAAAGAACTCTTCCTTGCTATTCATACCGATAGGATAGAGGCTCAGCACTTTTTTGATGCCATGCCAGTTGGATTATTTCCTGGCTTAGACGGTATTCAGGTGGAGGGGCATATTCAATACGATCTGAACTTTGCTCTCGAAATCAAAAAGCCCGAAAAGCTTCTTTTCTCTTCCAAAATGGATGATAGGGATTTAAAGGTAGTCAAATGGGGGGAGGCCGATATTGCGATGTTAAATACACCATTCACGTATACAGCCTATGAAGATGGTAAGCCGATGCGGGAAATTGTTGTCGGACCTCAAAATCCTAATTTTACACCTATAGATCAAATATCCCGTTATATGCAGATTAGTTTGATCAATACAGAAGATCCATTTTTCTTTAAGCACAAGGGCTTTGAGGAGAAGGCTTTTAAACTCTCTATTGCTACAAACATTAAGGAAAAAGGATTTAAGCGCGGGGCGAGTACGATATCAATGCAACTGGTGAAAAATGTTTTTCTAAATCGCAATAAGACGGTTGTACGGAAGCTGGAGGAAATTTTGCTGGTATGGCTGATGGAGCGCTCTCAGCAAGTGAGTAAAAAACGCATGTACGAGGTTTACCTGAATGTCATCGAATGGGGAAATAATGTATATGGAATTACCGAAGCCGCACGCTATTATTTTGGGAAAACACCGGCGCAATTAGGGCTTGGAGAAAGTATATTTTTGTCGAGCATTGTTCCGCGTCCTAAAAAGGGACTCAACTTTTTTGACTGGACAGGGCACCTGAAAGGGAATATGTTGCGCTATTTTAATACCTATGGTCATATTATGACCAAAACAGGGCAGATTAGTGTGGATTCAACAACTTCAAATTATGGTTTTTATGAAGTTGTTCTGCAGCCGCATCTGCGGGCAGCAAGACCAGCTGTGGTAGATTCTGTTGATGTATTTGATATGGGAGATGATCCATTATTGTTCGATCGTCTCGAAAGTAGTTCTCCTGCCGACAATCTTGAGCATGTATCTGTTCCAAAGAAGCTAAAACAAATGGATCTAACGGAAAAGAAAGATGAGGAGGCTAGTGAGCAGGAGAAACCAAAACGATCGCTATTTGATAAGATATTGGGGCGTAAAAAAGAGGAAAAAGAAAACGACACACACAAATAGTGCCTGTGACGAAAGAAGAATATTAGCATGAAAAAGATAGAAATTGACGGACTGCTTTTCGAACCTTTATTTGAAGAGGAGCAAATTCAGAAACGAGTGCGCTTGATGGGGATTGATATAAGCCTGCGTTATGAACACAAACAGCCTGTTTTTATAGGCGTCTTGAATGGATGTTTTATGTTTATGGCAGATTTGCTTAAACAAATTGATGTTCCTTGTGAGATGTCGTTTATTAAGTTGGCTTCTTATATTGGAACGGGGCAATCTGAATTAAACGAGCTTTTAGGACTTGGTATCGATCTTGAAGGCCGTGATGTGATTATTGTAGAAGATATTGTTGACTCCGGGCATTCCCTGAAGTATACCTTGGATGCCGTAAAAAAATTAAATCCAGCGAGTGTAATTGCCTGTGCACTTTTGGTGAAACCCGAGGCGCTGCAGTATCATTTCGAGGAATTGACCTATGTTGGTTTTGAAATAAGCAAGGAATTTGTAGTTGGGTATGGTATGGATTTTAATGGTCTTTGTCGGAATCTCCCTGATATTTATAAAAACGTAGCAGTCTAATGTACTAACAGGTGATCATTAGATTTTGACTATAGAATTTTGATCTATTCAGGTGTTTGATTGTTGTATAATTCTTTCAGATTTATGCGTAAAATTTCTAAATCAGATAACGGTAGTTTGGAGACAGTTTCAAATATTTCCTTTTCATCAAATTTAATGACTAAGACACCTTTGTTATCTTCTTCATAGCCCGATTTTTGTATTGTAAAGTCTATCTTTTCAAAATCAAATTCTTTTTGACCCCCTTTAAACCATTGGTAGTCGGCGGTGTAGTTGATTTTGTTTTTTTGAAATTCAATAATTTCAGCGCCATAAGTATTCCATAATGAAACACGGAGCATATAGTATGCTATTAATCCAAATAAGCCAAGCATGATAACACTCACAATTGTCAGCCCGCTATTGGATACATTGACAGTGACGCCACCAAGGGGTAGAATTATAGAAAATATGGTAAGTAAATAGATGAATAGTCTGGCAATTAGAGGCCCCCTTTTTTCTTTTAATACCAATTGGTTTTGGTTTAGGTCGATTTGATTCATATGTCGTATTTCTGTTCTTAACGGTCTGTTTTTTATGGTGTAGAGAACCTGTTTTGAGTCCTATAAATTGGTATTTGCGAAACCTATGCGCATTTTAATGGTTAGCTTATTTAAACGAACAGGTTTCGATATGGTCGTTCACCATTCCAACGGCCTGCATATAAGCATAACAGATGGTAGAACCGAAAAATTTAAATCCCCTTTTCTTCATGTCTTTTGCTATTTTATCAGAAATAGCTGTAGTTGCAGGTACCTGTTGCAAACTGGTCCAGTGGTTGACAATTGGTTTTTTTTCAGGCAAAAAAGTGTATAAATAGTCGTAGAAGCTACCATATTCTGCTTGGATTTTCTTGAAATGCTGCGCATTGGTAATGGTGGATTCAATTTTATTCCTGTGTTTGATAATTCCCGAATCGACCAAAAGTCTAGCAACATGTTCGTTGGTATAAGCAGCGACTTGATCAACATCAAAATTGGCAAAAGCTTCTTGGTATGCCTTTCTTCGCCGAAGAATAGTGATCCAGCTTAAGCCAGCTTGTGCAGACTCTAAGATCAAAAATTCAAATAAAGTTTTGTCATCGCGGACTTGTCGTCCCCATTCTTTATCGTGGTAGTCTACGTATTGTGGGTCAGATCCGCACCATTGACAACGGGTGATTTCTTTGTACATGTTCTCTGAAGATTTTTTGAATGCAATATAACTTTTTATCCTAACTTTACGACCACAATTAAAGAGTTTCGAATATAGACGGTTCATGAGCATTTCATTGCCGTTAAGAGACAATTCATTTTAATGAGCGTAACTATCTTCAAATATCATTTTCTATTTGTAGTATTCCTTCTATTTTCAATAACAGGATCGAATGCACAGCGACGGACTTTACGGGCAGTTGTTCAGGACAGCAGCATCGTTAGGACGGATAGTCTAAATGTTGTCAGGGATTCTGTCGAAACGCCTAACCAGAAAGTTTTGGCATCCTTGAATCCTGCGTTACAGAATCAATATCGGATCATAACAGTGAATGGGGAAGGTTTAAGGGTTCATAACATTTATAATTTTGATGTACAGCAGTATTTTCAGGGTGAACTGAGAAAAAGTAATTTGGATCGGCAATATGGGACGCTCAAGGCTCATCGTGAAAACTGGATTCTATTTACGGTTCTTGCATTGATCTTTGGTGTTGGGTTGATTCGGGTATTTTTCCCTTCTGATATTAAATTGGTTTTTCAGGGGTACTGGGATGATAGAGTATTATTGTCTGTAAGCAAAGAGGATACGATCCTGACGTCTTGGCCCTTTATTTTTCTATTTATATTATTTTCTGGGGCAATAGGCTTATTTGTAAGTCTATTTTATGCATATGAATTAAATAGATTCGATTTTATTACTTTTCCCAATTATATGAAGACTGCGGGAATGGTTGGTGCTTTGTTTGCGTTAAAAATCGGATTTATCCGATTCTTATCCTTTGTTTTTCAAATTAGAAAGTTGGTAAAGGAATATGTGACCGTGCTGTATCTGATTTATTTCAATACACTTTTTTTAATGCTTCCTGTACTATTAATTTTGAGTCTTGTGCCTTTGACATCAGTAGGTATTGTGCTGCATTTGGCCATCGTTGGAGCGGCCTTACTCTTTTTCTATCGATTTCTTAAGACCGCGGCTCATATTATGTCTATGTATAAATTTTCAATTTCCTATTTAATTTTGTACCTTTGTTGCCTAGAAATAGCACCAATATTAATACTGTTAAGATTATTGAGCTAAAACTGGTTAATATGCAAACTTCAGACGTAGAAAGAGCAAAGAAGGTAAAAAGTGTACTGGTGACTTTACCAAAACCTGAAAACGATAAGTCCCCTTATTATGATTTAGCAAAGAAATACGGGTTAAAATTAGACTTTCGAGGTTTTATACACGTAGAAGGAGTTCCTGCCAAAGATGTGCGTAGGGATAAGGTTAATTTAGCAGATTATTCTGCCGTAATATTTACGAGTAGAAATGCTGTAGATCATTATTTTAGAATTTGTGAAGAGATGCGATTTGAAGTGTCTGCAGAAATGAAATATTTCTGTATTTCAGAGACGATTGCCCTCTATCTTCAAAAGTATATTCAATATAGAAAAAGGAAGATTTTCTTTGGTAAACAGACCGCGAAAGACCTTGAAGAGGTATTGAAAAAACACAAAGGGGAGAATTTCTTGTTCCCTTGTTCGGATGTAGCTAATGAGGAAACAAGTAATTGGTTACAACAAAACGGCTATAAATTTACACCAGCTGTGCTTTTTAGAACTGTTGTAAGCGATTTGACTGATTTGAAAGATGTTTTCTACGATGTTATCGTGTTCTTTAGCCCTTCAAGTGTACAGTCCTTATATGATAACTTCCCTGACTTTAAGCAGAATAATACCAGGATTGCAGCATTTGGTGCTTCTACTCAACAGGCACTTTTAGATCACGGATTGATTTTAGATATCCCTGCTCCAACACCAAAAGCTCCTAGTATGACGATGGCTGTAGAAGAATATATCAAAAAGGTAAATAAGTAGTACCTTAAACTACATAAATAACAAAAAAAGGGTTCTTAAGACCCTTTTTTTGTTATTTATGTAGTTTAAGGTCCGCAAAGATCTGTAAAGACTTTTACGGGCGTTGTTGTTGAGTTTTATCATTCCGAATCGGGAATGGTACGATGACAATTTTACGAATTGGCCGGATGATCAATTTGTGAGGTATGTTCATATTGTATGAAAGATAAATGAATCGTATTTTTATCTGTAGGGGTATAGAAATGGTGGCGAGTCGAATCGATGATGTTAAAATGTAATAAAAGTGACGATGGTCATTGAGATTTTAAGTATATTTCTATTAAATTGCTTGGAATAATTTATTCCAATTAAAAATAAAGCATAGGCAGTATTTTTAAAATTTGATAGAAATATTTTTTTATGTTTGTAATTAAGCAAAATTAGTCAGTCGTGAAGTTAAAGCAAGTTGATAAAATTTCGGGCATTCAATCAGAGGACTTTTTAAAGAATTATCTGAAACCAGGTTTTCCTGTAATTATATCAGATTTTATAAGTGCAGAAAGTCCAGCGTGGAAGAAATGGAGTTATGATTACTTTAAGGAAATCGCAGGAGATATAAAGATAGATGTCTATGGAAAAGAGGAAGAATCAATGGACCGTGCTGCCAGTGCTCCTGTTGGCCATATGACATTTGCAGAATATTTGGATCTGATCACAAAAGAACCTACAGAGTTACGGTTATTTTTGTTCAATCTACTCAAAATACGTCCTGAACTGAAACACGATGTTATTTATAACGATGTCACAGGAGGTAAGGTATTGCAATGGTTGCCATTTATGTTCTTTGGTGGAGAGGGGTCAAGTACCCGTAACCATTTCGATATTGATATGTCACACGTATTTATTTCTCAATTTCAAGGATTAAAACGTATTTGGCTTTTTCCGAATGATCAATCTGATTTGATGTATAAACTGCCATACAATTTTCATAGTATTGCCAATCCAAAATATAGTAGTGAAGAGGAATATCCCGGGATTAAGTACTTAGATGGTTATGAAGCGGTTATTCATCCTGGAGAGACCTTATATATGCCGGCAGGTTGGTGGCATTATATTCAATATGAGACAGAAGGCTATTCGATTTCTGTTAGGGCTTTAGCAAATTCGATCAGCGAGAAATTGCAGGGGGCGCGTAATCTGTTTATCACAAGGCATTTTGACAATACGATGCGAAAGATCTTCAAAGACCATTGGTTCCATTATAAAATTAATACAGCAAAACGTCGAGCCAATAATGCAATTAAAAGAAATAAACGTTAATATAGAAAGGGGACAGTAAAATGTCCCCTTTTGTTTTTAAAATGTATTTTTTGTACAGCATTTCGTTTGACCTCTTCTTAAAGCCTTTGCTGTACTCATTCTTCTGCATCAACCCATTTGCTAGCTTCCCGATAGAATAATGTATAAGGGTCGCTTGGGTAAATCATTGAGTCCGGGTTATGCCGAAATGGGAGATCAGGGTTAAAGATTTCCTGAAGAATATCTCGCATAAATCTGACAAAATTTTCTTTCTGGAAAGCAAGGAATTCATCAGTCAATATTCCCTCTTTACCACTGAATAATGTCCCTTCTTCCCGCATTTTACGGGCGACATAGAGATGGGGCTCGAGTTGTTTTCTTCCTGTCTTTTGTTCAAATACATAGGCATAGAATAGCGTCTGCACCATTGCTTTATTTTCGGTATTTGGCGCAAACACCTGATCGATTCCTTTGAATATGATCGAGTCTCCACCGGTTTTGTAATCGACAATTCTACTGACGATACGGTCGTCGTGTGTTACGACTTCGTCTACACGGTCAATGATACCGTAAAGTGTGACCTGTTGTTCTTCTCCATTGATCTGAATAGGAAAGGGCAGTACATAATCGTTGTCATTCTCGAGTTCAATAATTCGAAACGCTTTGTAGTTGTTGATGTCATATTCAAGATACATCTTGACATACTCGCAGGCAATCTTCAACATGATCCGCTGCAGGCTGTTTAGATCATGTGTTGTCTTTAATTCGATCTGATATTGCAGGCCTATTTCACGAATCACCTGTGCTTCTATCTTGTCTATCTCGTGCCGTAAGACAGTTGTCGGTGTAAAGTCCTGTTGCCCCTTGAAAGGTAGGAATATTTTCTCCATGACATTATGGATGACAGTTCCCAGTTTATTCATCTCAAATTCCTGAGAGATTGAAGGCGGTTCTTTGATGCCGGCAATATGTTTTAAAAAAAACTGTAATGGGGATTGCAGGTAAGTTGTAAGTGCTGTGGCAGATATCCGTTTCTGGTTGACGATAAAGTCCTGATACATCTTTTCCCAGACTTCGCCACGTTTCTCGATGACAATCTCTTGCGCTTTATCTGCAAATTGGATGGTCTGTTGTTGAATTTTTCGGTCAAACTGAAATTTACTTTCAAACTCCAGCTGTTTGATAAAGCGACTTTCTTCGCCGGTAGAGCTTTCATCCACTAAGCCATTGTAGAAAATATGTATTCCTTCACTGTATTGAAAATGGCGATAGAATAAATAAGCTGACAGGGCATCCTGATTCTCCAATATGGGAAGGCCATAAGCACTTCTTAGACTATTGGGTATAAAGGTCGGTGAATTGGATGTCTTTGGTAGAATGCCTTCATTTGCTCCTAAAATATATACGTTGTCAAAATTTAAACAACGACTCTCCAAGAGTCCCATAATCTGAATTCCTTCTAGGGGATCTCCTTCTATCGCCGAATTTATTGGGGCGATTGCTTTTTTAATCAAGCCAATCTGGAAGCTGATGCTTAAGGGCGCAACTGTTTCAAAGCCCAGTAGCAGCTGATTTAACGTTTTCTTTGTTTCGATCAAGAGGTTGTTGTCAATTTGGCGGATGCGCTCCTGAGAAGAGATGCTATGCAATAGGTCATCGACGATCAGAATGAGCGCAGGGATCAAATGCGCAGAATTTTCGATTGGCACAAAAAATTGAGGCAGGGAGCTTTTGAGATGAAGTTCCTCCAATGCGATCTCAAAGAGCTGTTTGTCGGCAATCTCTTTTTGGATCTGAAGTTTATCTGCCAAAGAAACCATGCTGAGCGGATGGTTGATAAAGGTCTCTATGACCTGATAAGGAATCTTCCGTCTCTTGAACTGTGATATCTCCAAATGAACATCCATCCATAGGTCCAGGATGCCGAAAATGGGAGACTGCGTCAGTGGATATCCCGTTGTGATGTTGGGGTTGACATCGGGTAGACTCTGTAGCAAAGGAACCAGTAGGTTTTCATCTGCTAGAAGAATGGCAGAGGTCTGTTCCATGTTATGGTGCTGTTCGAGGATATCATAGAGCAATTTTGTTTGGCTGATTTTTCCGGTGCTGGCATATAGATTTACGGTTGAGGTTCTATTGCCTATAATGTTCGGGCTATCGCCAAGGGCATTGATCAAACCTGTTTGAAAAATATTTCGACGGATAAAAAGTCCCGCCTCCTGCATAGTGTCCTCCAGGTAATAGGCATCGGCATCAAAGTAGAATAGTGCGCTGCCTTTGTCCTGCCATTGTTTAAATAATTTTGCCTCGGCTTTATTTAAAGCATTGAAACCGACAAAAAGGATATGCTGAAAGGAAGATGCAAACTGCTGATTCGTAGCCTTGCCATCAACCAGATCACGGTAGATTGTTGGATAGTTGGTTTGTCCTTCTGTTTTGAGCTTTTCTTTGAACCGATCATATAATACGGGCAGTCTTTTCCAAAGTTGAAGAAAGCGCTCTTGTACTCCACTATGCCCCGCAATAGAAAAGGACTGCCAAAATTGACGGATAAACCCTTGCTGTTCTTGCGTGAGATGTTGAAAAGCAATGTCGATTTTGGTATTGTCATAAAGTTCTAGATAGATCTGCTCGATGGGAACGAGATCATAATCCAGTTGACCAAAGTCACTCAATATAATTTCGGCAATGGGATAGAACTCTTCCAGCGTTTCTGGTTGCTTGCCCTCAGCTACCAATAACTCATTATGAATATTAAACAGATGAAAAAATTGGGTTAAAGGACTGGCTTCGGTATCATCGGTCGAAAGTCTGAAAAATTCCTGAATCGTAAAAAACTGCGGCGACCAGATCGCCTGACCATACACTTCGGCAAGATGTTTTTTGAGGTAGGTAATCGGCCGTTTATTATTAAACACGATGGCAATTTCACTCAGATCGTTTCCAAAACGTTTTTGAATGTCTGCTGCTACTAATTTTAGAAAGGCTGTCTGCATCGTGCTATTATTTTACTTCAGTTAATTGATTTGATTTCGCATAATAGAGATAGGCTTTAACGTTGTTATAGCCAAGGTTCTCCAAATTCTTTTTATAGTTGTCGACTTGATACTTGTGCCCAATATAGTCTGTCTGTGTGAATTTAAAATCCAGAACGATTGTTTCTTCCACGGAGGTGAAAACTTTATCTGGACGAATGGTCTCACCCTTGGCGGTAATAATGCTTGCTTCATTCCAGATTTTATAGTTTCCGGTGAGCCATTTATTGATCATGGGGTGCTTCCAGATCTGATTGATCTCCTGCATGAGAAAAGGCTCTTCCTCTTTGGAAAGGATTCCTTCCTGGATCAGTTGGCGTACCAGTTTATGGATGTCTTCTTCCTTTGAAATTTGAGCCATAATATCGTGGGCCAATATACCGTACTGCGCGGCTTTCTCCAGCATCATAATATCATTGATGTTACGTGTACTCGATTTTTCTAAGGCCATTTCCAATTCTTTGGAAATGGGGTAATGGCGAAGGGAAATAATATTGTCTTTTTGAGCCTGATGTTTTTTTTGTTCGATCGTTTGATCGATGTGTATACCTTTTTCCTCCAGTGCAAACGGAGCTATCGGGCTATCCAAGACTTGATAGAGCACATCGCTGATATATTCGTCTTTAATATCATATCCTGTAATTTCACCCGTTTTTTTGTCAACAGATTCTTTAAAGGAAGGTGCCGTAATATAGAGGTGTTCAACAGCACGTGTTGTTGCTACATAAAATGTGTTGAGGGCATCCATGTAGTTGAACAGCATCTCTTCAAAATATTGCTTGAAAAATACAGATTTTCCGACTGTAGATGTATATTTTATTGGAATTTTTCCCAATTGGGAAAAAGGAGTATCCGAGGTCTCTATCCAAAAATCGCCATTGATCATGCCATCGAGATCCCAGGAACAGAATGGAATCATCACAACGTCATAGGCTAGACCTTTTGATTTGTGAATTGTTGTTACCTCGATCGCATCAATTTCTCCGTTGGAAGGGAGCACCGCCCGATTGCCATCTTCTTCCCAAAACTCCAGGAACTGTATAATGCCACGTTCGCCATTGGTGGAGAAAGCTGAGATCATATCTTTGAATGCGAGGAGGTAAGGGAGGTGGATATTGTCTGTGGTTGTGAAACCGTAGATTTCAATGAGTTTTTCAATTAAATGAACTAAAGGCTGTTTTTGTGCCATTTCCCAGGAGTCAATCAGCGCCTCAGGGAGATAATCTTTAAGTGCGCGGATGTCATTGCTCGCAAATTTTAACCATGCATTCTGATCGATTGTCTTATTTTGAATATGCTGGTAGAGATAGACCATCTTTGCTTTATGGATGGTATGTTTATCTGAATTATAGACTAAAGCCTTCAACGTCTCGATCAACAATAGTACAGCATCATTGCTCGCTAAGGATAAAGCATCACCAGATATCACTTCAAATGTAAGTTGCTGCTCTTTTTTGAAGTCCATGAGCTTTTGGATGACCAATTTAGCCTGCACATTACTCCGTACCAGGATGCCGATCTGCTGCGCCTGATATCGTCCGCTACCGATCCAGTCGCCTATTTTTTGACATAGTTGTAGTAACGATTCTTCAATAACCTGATTTCTTCTATAGCGTCCATCAGTGACAGGAATGTAGGAGATTTCGATAGATCCTAATTGGTCAAGTTTCCCTTTTTTATGTTCAGGTACTTCCTGTTGGCTGTTTTCATAAGCTTTGACCAGCATATTGTCGTTGCCAGCAGAAATCCACCATTGTTTACCTTCTTCATCAAGGCTTTCGAATACTTTTTCATTCAGTACCTGTTGCAGATGTTGGGGAATACTGCTAAAGAGGTAATTGTTTAAATGGATGATATTTGGAAGACTTCTAAAATTGGTGTCGAGGCTTCCGTTTTCGATAAAGGTGGTTTTGCTATCCTCGTCTAAGTGAAAGGTATGACCAACCTGTTGTTCTACCTGTTGCAGGAGTATACGCCAATCCCCATTCCGCCAGCGATAGATACTCTGTTTGACATCCCCAACGATCAGGTGTTCGCTGATTGTGCCTTTGGCATCTGCCAATGCATTGATCAATAGTGGACTATAGTTTTTCCACTGAATACGCGAAGTATCCTGAAATTCGTCAAACAAAAAGTAGTTAAAGCGATTGCCGATCTTCTCCCAGATAAATGTTGGATCGCTATTTTCATCAAGTCCGAGTTTGTTTAATAAAATCTGCGAGTCGGAGATTAATTGAGCACCATTGTCCCGCCGCCATTGCGTCAGTAAATCGCTCATTTCCTTGAGCAGGCGTAGGTAATAGAGATTACTTTGTACCGCTTGATAAGCAATGTAAGCCGATAGATTATCGTGTAGCTTTTGGAACGATGCCAGAATGGGCCCGAGTGCGGCGATAAGATCATGACGTATATTTTTGTCACTATCTGTAAAAGCATCTTCATTGTCGATCAACTGGATATATTTTTCCAGTACCTTGGCGATTTCGGAAGCGCTCAGCTTTTCCGTTTTTTTATTGGTTTTGCTAGCGGAGATTATTTTATTGCGCGATTTACCTTTCAGGTCACTTTCGGAGATATTAAAATTCTTAAATGTTTCACTAAAGGCTTCAATTGTCATGGAGAGCGCTTCCGTGAAGGAGTTTATCTTCTGTTCAACTTCTTGATTGAGAAGATTAAAAACTTCCTTTGGATTGGCAGAATTGATGTAACCATCAAATTCCTGAAAATTTTCAGAGAAAATAAGACTTGCCAAACCCATTAATTGTTGGCGGTAGTTCCAATTTTCATTTTTTGCTATTTTCTTTTCCGCATAAGCGATAATCCAATCCAGTAGATCGGGTCGTTCATCCAGCAATTGATTAAGCATGACTGTCAGGTCATTTTTCACTTTATTGACATTCATTTCAATCTTATAAGCAGCATCAAGATTGAGTTCATACGTAAATGCGCGAATGACTTTTTGGGAAAAACCATCAATTGTACTTATGGTAAAATGACTGTAGTCATGTAGTATACGTCGATAAACCCGAAAAGCTTTCTCTTGTACCAGATGCGGATTCCAATCTGGCTGCTGCTGGAGTAAAAGCTTTCTGAAATCTTCAATTTTAGGGGTACGATTGCCTGTTGCCAAGCCATGGAGCACCGAGAGGATGCGTTCCTTCATCTCGGCGGTTGCCTTATTGGTGAATGTCACCGCCAAAATCTCCTTATAGCTATTCTCGTTGGAGAGTAGGAGTGTGAGATAGTGTAAAGTCAAGCTAAAGGTTTTTCCCGAACCGGCTGAAGCTTTTAGTATTTTTAATGGCGCAACAGATTTCATAGAATGAAGGTAGAAAGTAAAAAGTGAATTGGCAAAAATGTCGATGACTATTTCGAAGGTACTGTACCCAAACGGTTCATCCTGTTTACATTTGGTAAAGATATCCTTTTGAATAAAGGAGCTGTTTTGTGCCTTGATTTTGAAAAGTTTGTTGTAGCTGCTGTATGGAAGCAAGAAAAGACGAAGGTCTAAGGGGTAGGTGTTACGGTTGAAAGAGCTTGTTGATAAGAGCTAACCCTGTCGTTTTCAGTGAAGTTTTATTAAATTATAATGATGATTAAAAAAAAATAACTATCTTTGCATCCCCTCTAGTATGAAGCTCGGGGGATATGTTGAATACATAAAATAAAATTAAAAAATGGCAACTAAAATCAGATTGCAAAGACACGGTAAAAAAGGACGTCCTTTTTACCACGTAGTCGTAGCGGATTCTCGCGCTCCACGTGACGGTAAATTCATCGAACGTATTGGTTCTTACAACCCAAACACAAATCCAGCAACTATCGTTTTGGATTTTGAAAAAGCTTTGGATTGGATGAATAAAGGTGCTCAACCAACTGACACTGCTCGCGCTATCCTTTCTTACAAAGGTGTTCTTTACAAAAAACACTTGCAAGGTGGTGTGAAAAAAGGTGCTTTTGATGAAGCTGCTGCTGAAGCTAAATTTACAGCTTGGACTGAAGCTAATGATGCAAGAATCACTGGTAAAAAAGATGGTTTAGCACAAACTAAAGCTGAAACTAGAAAAGCTGCTTTAGCTGCTGAAGCTAAGAAAAAAGAAGAAAAAGCTGCTGCTGTAGCTGCTAAAAATGCTCCTGTAGCGGAAGAAACTGCTGCTGAGGAGACTGAAGCTCCTGCATCAGAAGAAACTGAAGGTTAATTCTTTCATAAAGTATTCGAGAAAGCCGACTCAATCTTGAGCCGGCTTTTTTTGAAACAGCCAATAGGCTAATGGTTTGCCAAATCATGTCTCACAGCTAATCGCTAAATACGAAATATATGACTATTGATCAAAGCTTTTACATCGGTTACATCAGTAAAACAAGAGGTCTTAAAGGAGAAGTACAACTGTTTTTTGAATTCGAGGAATACGAGAGTTTGAATATCGATGTTGTCTTTGTGGAAGTGAACAAAAAGCTTGTTCCTTATTTTGTTGATACCATTAAATTTCAAAAAAATAGTACAGCGTATGTGACATTTGAGGATGTGGATCATATCGATAAGGCTCAAGTACTTGTCCGTAAAAAGCTATATCTTTCCAATGATAAGATGCCCGAGCGCGATCCAGATGATTTTAGATATACTGATTTAATCGGTTTTTTAGTGATTGATGAAAACCATGGTGAACTGGGGCAAATAACAGATGTCCAGGAATTTCCACAACAATTTGTCGCCTCGGTAAATATGGACGGTAAAGAACTGATGTTCCCGTTGTCTGATGATTTGATCTTAGGAATCGATGGCGAAGAGGAGATCATTGAAGTTGAATTGCCAGAAGGCTTGGTGGATCTTTATAAAGAATAAGCATATCCCCGAGCTTATTCAAATAAATAGCAGTATACGAACTATTGCAGTAATTTCTTATCTTGGTCTGTATATTATTACTGGCCATAATTATTGATTGATTTTGAAACCGTTATTACTGCTGCTATTCGTATTCTCGTTGTCTTCTTGTGCTTTCTTTGGGAAGAAAAAGGACTTTCCTGAAGGCAATTACCAAATGATATTGGGCTATTCAAATGAAGAGTATCATAAAGTAAAAAGAGAATCACCCCAAAATGTCGAGGCAGATACCTATGGTAATGATCCTACGATATATCGGTCCTTTCTCTCTCTCCATGATAAAGACAAGTTTGTCATGGCGATCGATGATATCTTACTCTTCGGTAAGTATAGATTCAACGGCGATCGATTAGAATTGACCGATGAGAAAAAAGGTAGCCTCGCATTAGATATTATTAAGGTAAAAAGCGATTTTGTTCAGCTGAGAGGTGATTTTTCACAGTTTAGCTCAGCACGTATACCCACTAGCGAAAGACTTTATATCAACTTTGCGTTAGATAAAACCCCTATCCGGGAGACCCCCAGCAAATTTGATAGCCAAGTGAATCTATGGCGAAATGCCCCTGTAAAATCAGAAAGTGAAAAGGAGATAAAAGCTAGGGCATTGAATTTTGTAGATTATTCTATCGCTTATTTCCAACACATATCAAGTTCTGGTACACATCACGATTATCGAATGGATGGTGTTGAATCACCCATTATTTATGCTGAGAATGGCATTGTGCTCAAGGCATGGGCAGATGTTCCCGATTCTTGGAAGGAATTATTTTACAACGAAAAAAATGCATTAGTCGCCTATCAATATTTATTTGATGGTTTTAAATTTGGATCGAAAGAGGAGTACCATGTTACAGGACTCTTATTGATCACATTTTATCTCAAAAATCTACGGAATTCCCTGGCAGCGAATCTTTAGCCAATCCTGTTGTGGCATAGTCAATCTCTTCGCTGTCGATGATCCTCGATCGTTAATTTTATCTGTTTTTTTAAGTCTTTTACTTTTGGTGGAGCGTAAATTCCTGTTGTTGACTGGGAATAAACCTGAAGCCGCATTTATTGCAGTCTTTTTGCCGCTATTTTTGCCTTTTCGAAAAAATATTTTTGTCTTTTGATTTTTTAAAACGATATTAGCAACGCTTATAGAGAAAGGCCGAGGGACTAGACCCGTTGAAGCCTTAGCAACCTGTATTGTTCAAGGTGCTAAATTCTACCCTACTCCATGTGGGAAAGATAAGTTACATGTAGATAAACGATTCCTCGACTTGTGCGTTTCGATGTAAGCCAACCAAACTAAAAACAGTTTTTTAATGAAGATTATCGATCATATCCAGAATGCCAAAGGAAAAACATTGTTTTCTTTTGAGCTATTGCCACCGGCGAAAGGGCAGGGCATCCAAAGTATTTTTAAAACCATGGATGAACTGATGGAGTTTAAACCTCCTTTTATCGACGTAACCTACCATCGGGAAGATTATATCTATAAAGAGCATGCGAGTGGATTACTGGAACGCGTTTCCTATCGTAAACGTCCTGGGACAGTGGCGATATGTGCTGCAATCATGAATAAATATAAAGTAGATGCGGTGCCCCATTTGATATGTGGTGGTTTTACAAAAGAGGAAACTGAAAATGCCCTGATCGATTTGAACTTCCTGGGGATAGATAACGTCTTGGTATTGCGGGGAGATGCACGTAAAGGCGATGCCGATTTCATACCGAGCGATGGTGGACATGCTTTTGCAACAGACCTATTGGAACAGGTAACTGATATGAATAAAGGAAAGTATCTGCATGAAGACATTATCACATCGGAAAAGACTGATTTTTGCATCGGAGTAGCGGGATATCCCGAAAAGCATTTTGAATCGCCAAATTTCAATACTGATTTTAAATATCTGAAACAAAAAGTCGATATGGGAGCAGAGTTTATTGTGACTCAGATGTTCTTTAATGTTGAGAAATACAAAGAGTTTGTAACAAAATGTAGAGACAATGGAATCCATGTGCCTATTATTCCAGGATTAAAACCATTGACAACGAAAAAGCAGTTGGTGACCTTACCAAGGATATTTCATTTAGATATTCCGGAGGAACTGAGCGATGCTGTTTCAGCATGTAAAACGAATGCCGACGTCAGACAAGTCGGTGAGGAGTGGTTGGTGCAACAATGTCAGGAGCTGATTAAATTTGGCGCTCCGGTATTACATTTCTATACGATGAGTAATCCTGGTCCAACAAAGAAAATTGTTGAAAAACTAGCCTAACTCATAAAAATAATACGAAAAGGGAGCCAATAAGCTTCCTTTTTTTATTGTAATATTGGTTGTGAAAGCCCGAAATAAGTCCATAATTTCGATAGTGTGGTTTAGGTCGGTCTCTATATTCAGGGTTGAGTAGCCTGTTTATAGTCAGATACTTGTGTTAAATAGTGTTAATTAACTTATTGGAGTCAGGATAACTTTTTAACTTAAAGTGCTAAAAAGGATTTTAACAATAGACCAAATTGACCTTATGAAGTACACTAGATTAAATTCTCTACTCGGCTTTGCTTGCGGACTAATTGCTACATGTGTATATATCGCCACCGTTGAAAAGACGGTAAGCTGGTGGGATTGTGGTGAATTTATTGCCTGTGCCTACAAGCTAGAAGTGGCACACCAACCGGGAGCACCATTATTTCTTCTTATTCAGAATATATTTTCCAACCTGGCTTTTGGTAATGCAGGTAAAATTGCCTATTGGATGAATATTGGATCCGCAATCTGCAGTGGGCTTACTGTTACATTTTTATTCTGGACGATAACAGCAATTGCCAAAAGGATACTCAACAGGCAAGAGAAAGTTCAATTATCGAATTATTTCCAAATTTTTGCTGCGGGTTTAGTTGGTGCAATGGCTTTCTGCTTCAGTGATTCATTCTGGTATTCGGCTGTTGAATCTGAGGTATATGCGATGTCTTCATTGTGTACAGCGATTGTTTTTTGGGCAATTTTAAAGTGGGAAGTGCGTGAAGATGAAGAAGGTAGCGATCGTTGGCTGGTTTTTATTGCTTTTGTTATGGGCCTTTCAATCGGAGTGCACCTATTAAATCTGTTGGCAATCCCGGCTATAGCGATGGTTGTCTATTTCAGGAGAGCAGGGCAGGTTAATGCGAAAGGTACAGTAAAAGCTTTCTTGGTAGGAGTGCTGATCTTGGGGGCCGTTTTGTGGGGAATTATTCAATGGTTGGTCGGTCTCGCAGCTAAGGTAGACCTCTTGTTTGTAAACTCGCTAGGTTTGGGCTTTGGCTCAGGCATCTTCTTCTTTTGTCTGCTGTTGGGGAGCTTCCTCATTTATGGGCTATATTATTCTTATAAAAAGCGGCAATACACACTGCATACCGGGTTGCTGGTTTTTTGTTTTATTCTATTTGGGTATAGCTCCTATACCATGGTTTTGATCCGTGGAAAAGCGAATCCCTCGTTAAACAATAATGCGCCGGACAATGTGTTTTCTTTTTTGGGTTATCTGAGCCGGGAGCAATATATCCGGGAGCCTTTACTCAAAGGACCCAACTATGATTCACAAGTCGTTGGTGTAGAGAGTAAAACCGGTTATCGCAAAGATGAATCAGGGTATATTCCTTTTAGTCAGGTCGATAAGTATACGTTTGATAAGGAAACCTTCTTTCCCCGCATATATAGTCAAGATGGAGCCCATCAGGCTTATTATAGGAGTTACCTCAATTTGAAGGAGGGGCAGCAGCCACAATTCTCGGATAATTTTAAGTTCTTTTTTAATTTTCAACTGGGCGATATGTACACCCGATATTTCTTGTGGAATTTTGTCGGTAGACAGAATGACAGGCAAGGGTATGGGACCTATAGTGACGGCAACTGGTTGTCGGGGATTAAACCATTGGATAATTGGCGTTTAGGAGGGCAAGATAAAATATCCCAATCACAGAAGCATGACCCGAGCCGGAATACCTATTTTTTCCTTCCATTGCTATTGGGAATAGCCGGAGCGATCTGGTTGTATCGAAACAATAAACCTTATACCTTGGTCTTGACCTTACTGTTTGTGTTTACGGGAATAGCGATCGTTGTTTATCTCAACCAAACTCCCATGCAACCTCGGGAACGAGATTATGCTTACGTAGGATCTTTTTATGCGTTTGCGATCTGGATCGGATTGGGAGCAATAGCATTTGTTCGGTTTCTCAATCGTTTTGTACAAACACGGTATGCGTTAGCGACAGGTATTTCTTTCGCTTTATTGGGCGGTCCCATTATTTTGGCCCATCAAAATTGGGATGATCATAATCGTTCTGAAAAATCGCTGGCAAGGGATATGGCACGTAATTATTTAGAATCCTGTGCTCCAAATGCTATTCTATTTACCTATGGAGATCATGATACATTTCCTGTTTGGTATTTGCAAGAAGTGGAAGGAGTACGTCCGGATGTTCGGGTTGTGGTATTAAGTTATCTGACTGGCGACTGGTATATGCAACAGGCCAAGCAGCCGACGTATCAAGCGGCAGGTCTTCCCGTGACGATCCCAGCTGAAAAGACAAAAAAAGGCGTTCGTGATTATATCCCTTTTGTGGATAGACAACTTGACAATGCGGTAGATATACAGCAACTATTACAGTTTGTCACATCGGATGATCCCGAGTATAAAGTTCAGTTGAATTCCGGTGATATGGAAAACTATTTCCCTTCCAAGAAGGTCCAATTGCGCATTGATAAAGAGGAGGTGGTTAAGAAAAAAGCGGTTCCGGCTTATTTTCAGAGTGCTATTGTTTCTGCAATGGAATGGGAAATTCCGAATGATCATCTGACCAGGGCGGATCTAACCTTGTTATCGGTGCTTGAAAATAACCATTGGGACAGACCAATATATTTTTCGAACATGCTGCCAAGTGACATTAAATTGGGCCTGGATAAATACCTGGTCAATGAAGGCTTTACTTCCCGATTGATGCCCGTCGCTGCTACAGATCAGTCGACAGGAAAACGAAATGAGCAGGCCGGGCTAGTTAACATGGAAGCATTATATAACAATATTATGCATACGTATCATTGGGGCAATGTTAAAAATGCACAGTATTTAGATACAGATTCGTTTCGCTTTACAAGTATGTACGCCCGTGATATATTTGGAAAAGCCGCCCGGATGCTCTTGGCCAATGGTCAGGTCAAACAAGCTGGGGAAGTAGCAAAAAAAGCATACGATCAATTACCAGATCGCGTATATGCGATGTCGGATGCCATCAATTATGCCGATATTATCGACAGTCTATATCGTTCGGGACAACCTCAGCTAGCCAACAGGATGATGGACCGAAACCTTGATTATGTGGCTGAAAATATGGAGTATCTACATCAGTTGGTGTCGGATAAGAAAAACCTGAGCTTCGAGTGGAATGATATTCAGACCGGTTTGGACTCTGTAGACCGGTATAAGGCTATTTTATTGGAAGCAAAAGATACCAAGCGATTGGCACGTGTTGAGCGCTTGAGACAGCAATATCAAAATTGGTACGGAGTAGAATAATTTTGATGACGCACTGAACCAAATTTACGCGGTCTGCCTAAACGGTAAATTGACTGCTATACTTGAGGTAAAAAAACCAGATGAGGCCTCTTCTAAAATATTGGAAGAGGCCTCGATACATATAGGATAGGGAATGAGCCAAATGATTAGAATTTCATGCCGACTCCAAAGCCGAGCAGGAAGGGATTGATGTCAACTTTTGCCGGTATGGATAAGTTAGGTGCAAGATTTGATGCATCAACATTGACATCTGTTTTTAAAAGAATATACTTCGCATCCAAATTCACGAAATATTTTTCAGATAGCTTAAAATCAATTCCCAGCTGAGTCGCAAAACCGAAAGCATTATCGTATTTTACATTTTTTACCGTTTGTCCCGCGTTGACGCTATAGAATATTGTATAATTTATTCCTGCACCTACATAAGGTTTAATGGCACCATCGGGGAAGAAATGATACTGAGCTGTCAGTGTAGGTGGAAGGAGCCATACACTGCCAAGATCGACATTGCTGGATGAACTGCCACCAATGGCAGTTAAATTTGAACCTGTTGTATTAACTTTATGTTTTGTAGTCCCAAGAATCAATTCCGCCGCAATGTTTTTTGTGAAGAAATAGGTGAAGTCCAGTTCAGGGATAAATTTTGTATTGATGTCGACGTCTCCGCCTATAGTATTAATATTGGCCGATTCGTTTGGCATGACTGTCACACCTCTGAGTCTCATTTGCCAGCGTTGATTGGGGATTGTTTGTGCCTGTAAACTTAGTGCGCCTAGGGTGAGTGTTAGTGCAATTAAAAGTAGCTTTTTCATATCATTAAGGGTATTTTGTTTGCTGTAAAACTATTGCTAAAATCACGGCAAAAGAGTGACGATAATCAGGTTGAAAAATGAATGATACGATGTTTTTCTTATTGCAGATGATGTACCTTTATAAATTACTGCTGTAAAAAAAAGAGAAGTACGGGAGGGCATAAATCGTCTCTTGTAGTTTTTCAGTTCGAAGAAAGTAAAAGAGCAGGCAGTTTTCAAGCAGTTATCTGGATTGAGAACGGGCTAATCTGATAAAAGGTGGTCATTTTCGAGCAGGAGTGGATTCTTTGCGAAGCTTTATGCTATGAGCGCTGATGTTTCAAGAGGTTGACAGAGGTGTAGTTTAGCAAGATTGATGGGGATATAAATCCGGCATGCTGGGGAATATTGGGGATAAGAATACACTATAAAAAGAAGAGGTTGGAATCACTTCCAACCTCTTCTTTTTATGGGTTACGGTTTTACGCGTTTTTCTTTACTTCCTTACCCCAAGAGTCTTTTAATGTAACCGTACGGTTAAAGACTAAATGAGCTGGAGTTGAATGTGTATCTAAGGTAAAATACCCCAATCGTATAAACTGATATCCTTTCCCCGGCGTTGCATTCGCAAGATCCGGTTCAATGTAAGCACGTTCAATAATATGTAGGCTTTCCGGATTGATCGATGCTTTAAAATCTTCTGCAGCAGCAGGATTTTCATCATTGAACAATCTGTCGTACAATCTCACTTCGGCTTCTTTTGCATGTGGAACCGAGATCCAGTGGATTGTTCCTTTTACTTTTAATCCCGAAGTGTCTTCTCCTGATTTTGAGTTTGGAACATACGTACAATGAACTTCCGTTACATTGCCGTTTTCATCTTTCACAAAATCATGACAGGTGACGATGTAAGCATGTTTCAAACGTACGGAAAGCCCAGGGCCTAAACGGAAGAATTTTTTTGGTGCATCTTCCATAAAATCATCGCGCTCTATCCAGAGCTCTTTTGAAAATGGAATGGAGCGTGAACCTTCACCACCTTCGACTTCTGGATTGTTCTCACCGACAAGATCCTCTACCTGACCATCAGGATAGTTTGTGATCACCAATTTGATTGGATCAAGAACAGCCATTCTGCGCCATGCCGTTTTGTTGAGATCCTCACGGATACAAAATTCCAAAAGACTGACATCGATCATGTTTTCACGTTTTTGAACACCGATTTTTTCACAGAAGTTGCGGATACTCGCAGGTGTGTACCCTCTTCTGCGTAATCCTGAGATCGTAGGCATACGCGGGTCGTCCCAGCTTTCAACAAACTTCTCATTGACTAACTGCAGCAATTTACGTTTACTCATGACGGTATAAGTCATATTCAAACGTGCAAATTCGTATTGTTTAGAAGGGAAAATCTCCAATTTATCAATACACCAATCATAAAGTGGACGGTGTGGAATAAATTCCAGCGTACAGATCGAATGTGTAATTTTCTCAATGGAATCTGATTGTCCATGCGCAAAATCATACATCGGGTAGATACACCATTGATTCCCTGTTCTGTGATGATGTGCATGTTTGATGCGGTATAACAAAGGATCACGCAAATGCATATTCGGGCTAGCTAAATCAATCTTTGCGCGTAGCACTTTTTCACCATCTTGGTATTTACCGGCACGCATAGCCGCGAATAAGGTTAGATTTTCCTCAATAGACCTATCGCGATAGGGAGTTGGAACACCCGGTTCTGTTGGGGTACCTTTTGCTGCTGCAATTTCTTCAGCAGTGCTGTCGTCGACATAAGCTAGACCTTTTTTAATTAGATCAACGGCATAACTATATAGTGTCTCGAAATAATCTGAAGTATATAATTCCTCTGCCCACTGGAATCCAAGCCATTGAATATCTTTCTTGATACTTTCAACATACTCAGTGTCCTCAGTGACAGGGTTAGTGTCATCAAAACGTAGATTAGTCTTGCCATTATACTGCTGTGCTAATCCAAAATTCAAGCAGATGGATTTGGCGTGACCAATGTGGAGGTAACCATTTGGCTCAGGAGGAAAACGTGTCAATACACGTCCGCCATGCTTCCCTGTACGAAGATCCTCTTCGACAATTTCCTCGATAAAATTTAATGATTTTTCTTCACTCATAATACAAAGTTAATTATTCGCCGTGAAATATTAGCTAGGAGATCGTAGATATTCGGCTTAGCATGAGTGGTTGAATATGCCAGCTGTATCTGTTGGAATGGAGAGACTTAATAACGTTGGGATATGAAATAAAAAAGGGACGAAACTTCGTCCCTTTTTACCGATTGTTATTACTACTCTATTTATAAGCGAAGACTTCACCTAGCTCATCATTATTGGTAAAGGTACAGTGTTGATCGATCAATTCTCCCGTGCCGATATTGATAATCATTCCATGTATCGCAAGATCATTACGCTCTTTCCATGCGTTTTGGATAATCGACGTCGCACAAAGGTTGAAAACCTGTTCTTGTACGTTGAGCTCGATTAAGCGATTTACTTTTTTATCATGTTCCTGGATCGCATCGATCTCTGCGCTATGTAAGCGATAGACATCCTTGATATGGCCCAACCAGTTGTCGATAATACCATACTGCTTACGGCTTAAAGAAGCCGCAACACCACCGCAGCCATAGTGACCAGCGATAATCACATGTTTTACTTTCAGCACATTCACGGCATAGTCTAATACGGAAAGCATACTCATATCCGAGTGAATAACCATGTTGGCAATATTACGGTGAACGAAAACCTCCCCCGGCTTTGTACCTGTCAATTCATTTGCGGGTACACGGCTATCTGCACAACCGATCCAAAGAATTTCCGGATTTTGACCTTTAGCAAGTTGTTGGAAGCGTCCCGTAGCGTCATTCTTTACAAATTCCATCCACTCTTTATTTCCCTTTATGATATTGTCAAATCCTATTTTTAAATCTTTATTTTCCATATTCTTCTTATTTCACTCTTGCCCAAAGGCATCGTTTCGATTTTATTATAATAATACAAATGTCTAAATTCATTGTTTACTTCAAACAACTTATTTTTTATTGAAAATCTGTTCTTGATGTTCAATAATCCTTCCTCTTATTTCAACCAAGGATTGCTGGTAGAACGATGGAAGGTAATGGCTTACGCGATACGTGGAAAACCTTTCCCTTATGAGGAGGGTTTTTTATAGACAACCTGCAAAAGCTCGATGTCTTTTCCCTTACTTCTCGCGTTCTGCTCAAAATCTTTTATGACTTCGATGACATCCTTGTCTATAAATTTACTGAATGTTCCATCGATGCGGATCTTACTGATAGATTTTGGTAAGCTGTATAATTTCTGTTGGATCGGAACCTTGTTCAAAAAGGATACTTCCTCCGCTAATGTAATGACGGCCTTATCTTCTTCATTGTCTTTTTCAACATTATATTTGAAAGCATTTTTCATATTTGCTCTCAAAATATAGAATGTCGCCACGACAATACCTATTCCTACACCCATAAGAAGATCGGTAAACACGATCGCTACTATGGTGACAAAAAATGGAATAAATTGATCTAAGCCCTTTTTGTACATCGAGGTGAATAGACTTGGTTTGGCTAATTTATATCCTGTATGGAGAAGGATAGCTGCAAGACAGGCCAAAGGAATCATATTCAGCATTGTTGGGATAGCGAGCATAGCGACCAATAGCCACATACCATGCATGATAGCAGACTGTCTCGTTTTTCCACCTGCATTGACGTTTGCTGATGAGCGTACGATAACGGATGTCAATGGTAGACCGCCTAGAAGTCCACTGGTCATGTTACCGATTCCTTGTGCAACGAGTTCACGGTTGGTTGGCGTATTTCTTTTGTAAGGGTCTATTTTATCAACCGCCTCGATGCTCAATAAGGTTTCTAGGCTTGCAATAATTGCAATCGTAAATGCAGCTATCCACACCTCTTTGTTGACAATCTGTGTGAAGTCCGGTAGGGTAAATAATCCTGTGAGTTCCGCAAAAGAACCTACAATAGGGACCAAAACAAATTGTTTGTCATGCAATTGGAACGCTGAGCCGTTGAAAAAATAAGCTAAGCTTACGCCCAGAATCACGACAACCAATGGGGCCGGAATCTTATTAAGCTTTGGAATAGATGGCCAGAAGATTAGGATTGCCAATGATAGTGCACAGATGATTAATGCCCCAAAGTTGATCGCAGAGGCGATCGTATCAAAATAGGCGCCAATACCATGTCCATTGTCCATTTCGAAGGCATGTGTTTCCACTAAGCCCAATGCCAAAGGAATCTGCTTCATGATAATTGTGATACCGATCGCAGCAAGCATACCTACAATGACCGCTGAAGGGAAATAATTGCCGATCATCCCGGCTTTTAATATGCCAAGAATGATCTGTACTACACCAGCGATCACGACGGCAAGTAGAAAGGTTTCATATGCACCTAGGCTCTGAATAGCACCTAAGACAATAACGGTAAGGCCTGCAGCTGGCCCACTTACACTGAGTGGTGATTTACTGATTGAAGCGACAACGATTCCACCAATTACACCAGTCAATAATCCTGCAAACAATGGCGCACCAGAAGCCATTGCAATTCCCAAACATAATGGAAGTGCCACCAAAAACACCACAACACTAGCAGGGAAGTCATATTTTAAGTCTCTTTTCGATAGTTTCAGAAAAGCCGACGTACGAGTTCCAAACATAAAATTTGTGTTTATCTATAAATAAAGTTTTCATCAGGCAACCTTTAGCTAGCTGTAGCTTTGTATCGTTATATCATATGACCTTCAATAGCATTGACAAAGCGTCTTGCTGAGAAAGCTCAACGATAAGATTCAACCAAGCTAAAGCAGATAAGGTTACTTCAGAAAAATCAAGGATACCGCACATGCTTTATCTTTTGCATGCGGGTCGATGGAAATACATCCCTAACTCAGGGATGCCTGTATTAACAGTTAGGAGGCGGTGTTGGAACCGTAGGATGGAAAGCTAAAATGCTTTTCTCATTTTTAAGATAATTCTTCTGTTTTCCTTGGTTCTCAACGGTAATGGTTTCAAATACAATAGGTTCTTCTGTTTTTGTATTGAAAAATTTTGAGGCGGTTTCAAGTGTATCGTTACTTGCACCGTTATTGTTTTCGATTTCCAGTTGTAAAACGACTTGTAAGATGGTGCTTCGATCTAAGCTGTTGGAAAAAATAGGCGAAATAGAAATGGCCATCTTTGTGAAAAAGATGATAGCACAAAGGAATGCTGCCACAAATCTAAATCTCTTATTTAACATTTTTTATTACCTTTAATCTTACTGTTTTACATCGTAAAAATAGTAATTCTATGTTAAATTCAAATTAATAGTGCACTAAAAATAAAATTTGGCACGAAATTGTGACGAAGAGATTATTTTTTGAAAAGTTTTCAATTTTTTTTGATTTATAAATATTAAGCCTTTCATATGGCAAATAAAGAACAATTTATTGAGAAGGTCCAGGCCTCCTATAATCCCAAAGGAGCATTTATCTATCTGGGAGCGGGAATGCTCAATGGTGAAATTTTGGCTGAAGCGAAAGTGAATTTAGCCTTGAAAATGATGAACCGTCACGGACTTATTGCCGGGGCCACCGGAACCGGTAAAACGCGTACGTTGCAATTGATCGCCGAACAGTTGTCGGATGCCGCTGTACCTGTATTTATGCTGGATGTCAAAGGCGATCTATCAGGCTTAGCAGAACCAGGTGTCACCAATCAGGCCCTTATTGATCGGGGAAACGCTGTGGGGGTGCCGTTTGAGCCGTCGTCGTTTCCCGTTGAACTGTATTCACTTTCTGGCAATAAGGGGATTCCTATGCGGATTACCGTAGAAGATTTCGGACCGGTCTTGCTGGGCCGGATCCTGGAGCTCAATGAAACACAAACAGGGGTATTGGCCGCGATGTTTAAATATGCGCAAGATCATCAAATGCCATTGATCGATTTTTCAGATACTAAAAAACTGCTAAGCTACCTTTCAGAAGGACCCGGTAGCGAAGAAATCAAAAGCGATTATGGTAAGATTAGTTCCGCCAGCTCGGGAACTATCCTGCGTAAGATCGTCGCCCTGGAGCAGCAAGGTTTGGCTCATATCTTTGGCGAGAAAGAGTTTGATATCAACGATTTGTTTCAAAAAGTAGATGGTAGGGGCGTGATTAGCCTGTTGAATATTTCCGATGTGCAGGATCAGCCCATACTGTATTCTACATTCTTATTGAGTTTGTTGGCACAATTGTTTAAAAATATGCCCGAAGTTGGCGACCTGGATAAACCGAAGCTGGTCTTTTTCTTTGATGAAGCCCATCTGCTGTTCAACGGAGCTCCTAAAGCCTTTTTGACACAGGTGGATCAGATTATTCGTCTTATCCGTTCGAAGGGGATTGGTGTTTTCTTCTGTACACAGTCTCCAACCGATGTGCCGGAGTCTGTATTGGCGCAATTGGGAAATCGGGTACAGCATGCATTGCGTGCCTTTACACCCAATGATGCTGAAAACTTAAAGAAGACAGTTAAAACGTATCCAAAATCTGATTTTTATGAAATTGATCAGGTGTTGACCGCTTTGGGGACGGGACAGGCATTGATTACCGTATTGAATGACAAAGGTATTCCTACAGAGGTTGTTGCTACGCATTTGGTACCGGCACGTGCCGTGATGGGGCCTGCAGCTGATGCAACAATCAACCAGATTATCAATCAGTCTGATTTGAAAGCTAAATACCAGGAGCGACAAGAAAATCGTTCTGCAGCTGAAATCATAGATGAAAGAATGCAGGCAGCGGAGCAGGAACAACAACGTGCGGCACAGGAAAAAGAAGCAGAGAAGGCAAGTCGGCCTTCTTCCAGAAGACAGACGCCTTTGGAGGCTGCACAACGAACTGCGACAACGACTCTAGCACGGGAAGGAGTTAAGTTTTTGGGTAAATTAGCGACGGGTTTATTAAACGCATTCTTAAAAAAGAAATAACAATAATTTTTTGATTCTTTTCGTTTCAATACTATACCTTTGAAGGTGGAGCTGAACTTAGCTAGATTTGCTTTTAAGGGCAAATTTAGCTAAGTTTGCGGACGAAAAGAAAATTCTATTAACGCAATTTAAATATGAGTAAACCAACCCTTTTGATTTTGGCAGCAGGAATGGCTAGCCGGTATGGTTCTTTAAAACAAGTAGACGGTTTTGGCCCACACGGCGAGACAATTATTGACTATTCAATTTACGATGCCATTCGCGCAGGATTTGGAAAAGTTGTATTCATTATCCGGGAAGAATTTCTGGAAAAGATGAAATCGGTATTTGATGAAAAATTGAAAGGTAAAATAGAAGTAGATTACGCTTTTCAAGATTTTGACCTAACGAAATTCGGTGTTAGCCACGTTATCGAAAGAACTAAACCTTGGGGTACTGCCCATGCGGTGATGAGCGCTAAGGATAAAGTGCATGAACCTTTTTGTGTAATCAATGCAGACGATTTCTATGGCTCGGATTCTTTTCAAAAAATGGCCCAATTCTTAACAACCGAAGTCTCTGACGAGCAAATGTCATTGATGGGCTTCCAGGTAGGAAATACCATGTCTGATTATGGTTATGTTTCACGCGGAGTATGTGAGGTTACCCCTTCTGGACACATGGAAAGTGTAACTGAACGTACAAATATATACTACAAAGGTGAAGGTGACGATCGTAAAATCGTTTATGAAGAAAATGGTGTTGAAACAGATCTAGATCCAAAAACCCGTGTTTCGATGAATTTTTGGGGTTTTACACCAAAGATTTTCGAAGTGGCGCAGGCGATGTTCCCTGCATTTGTTGAGGAAAATAAGGAGAATTTAAAAGCAGAATTTTTCATTCCTTCCGTACCGGATTATATGGTGAAACATAAGTTGGCTGATTTTAAAGTGATTCCAACTTCTTCGAAATGGTTTGGCGTAACTTATAAAGAAGATAAACCTATCGTACAAGAATCGATTTCGAAATTAGTAGCTGATGGAATATATCCTGAAAAGTTATTTTAAGAGCTAAAAGAAATAGCTTATATTGAACCTGTATTGTCAAGCAATACAGGTTTTTTTTGACCTGTGCGCTAGATTAATTGAGCGGAAATAGATCTTAGATGAAAAAAATTCTTAAGGTGTTTGGTTATATTATTTTAGGATTGTTGTCTTTTTGTGTGCTCTATATTGTTGCTGAATACAGTCTGTCAAGGATTTCGGCTCCAAAGAAGAATATAGACGAAGAGAAGACGATTCAGGTTTTTGTTCAGTCCAATGGTATTCATACGGATATTGTATTGCCTGTCGTTAACGAAGATATGGATTGGTCGCAACTATTTCCTTATGGGAATACCGTTGGGAAACATAGCGGATATCGGTATGTGGGTATCGGTTGGGGTGATAAAGGATTCTATTTGGATACACCAGAATGGAAGGATCTAAAAGCATCGACGGCTTTTGTTGCTGCCTTTGGATTGGGGGAGTCTGCCATTCATGTGACCTATTACAATTCGGTTCAGCAGGATGAATTATGTTTTGCTTATCAAATCAGTAGATCCCAATACCGAGATCTGATAAAATACATAGAAGATTCGTTGGATCGAAATCAAGCGGAAACTATTTTGGTGAAAACAGATGCACAGTATGGTGACTCAGACGCTTTTTATGAAGCAAAAGGAGCCTATAGCATGTTTTATTCCTGCAATACCTGGACAAATAATGCCTTAAAGAAGGCGGCTATGCCAGCAGGTATATGGGCGACATTGGACAAAGGAATATTAAGTCACTATAAAAATAAGAAGTAGCTAGAAATCCATAAGCAGGATTTCGCTGAATGTGAAGTGAGGTAGTGAAAATGATAGACAAAAAAAAGCTCCAGGTTGTTAATCCCGGAGCTTTTTTTATGAGGAGGAGTGATTACTTCACTTCTTCGTAATCTACGTCAGTTACATCATCACCACCTTGGTTTCCACCTTGAGCTTGACCTGCATCACCTTGAGGTTGTTGTGCACCACCTTGAGAAGCAGCATACATTTCTTCAGAGGCAGCATTCCAAGCATTTTGCAATTCTTCGGAAGCAGCGTCGATATCAGCAAAGTTTTTCGCTTCGTAAGCAGCTTTTAATTTTGTTAAGCCAGCTTCAATTGGCGCTTTTTTATCTGCTGAAATTTTATCGCCATATTCTTTCAATTGTTTTTCAGTTGAGAAGATTAAAGCGTCAGCTGCATTTACTTTGTCAGCTTCTTCTTTCATTTTTTTGTCAGCATCAGCATTTGCTTCAGCTTCTTCTTTCATGCGTTTGATTTCGTCGTCAGACAAACCTGAAGATGCTTCGATACGGATATTTTGTTCTTTTCCAGTAGCTTTATCTTTCGCAGATACTTTGATGATACCATTAGCATCAATATCAAAAGTAACTTCGATTTGAGGAACGCCACGAGGAGCTGGTGGAATGTCATTCAAATGGAAACGGCCGATTGTACGGTTTTGGGTTGCCATAGGACGCTCACCTTGTAAGATGTGAATTTCTACAGATGGCTGATTGTCTGAAGCAGTAGAGAACGTTTCCGATTTTTTAGTTGGAATTGTTGTATTTGCTTCGATCAATTTAGTCATCACACCACCCATTGTTTCAATACCTAATGAAAGTGGAGTAACATCCAATAATAAAACGTCTTTTACTTCACCTGTCAATACACCACCTTGGATAGCAGCACCTAAAGCTACAACTTCATCAGGGTTTACACCTTTAGAAGGTTCTTTTCCGAAGAATGCTTTTACAGCTTCAACGATTGCAGGGATACGAGTAGAACCACCTACTAAGATAATTTCGTCAATATCAGATTTGCTGAAACCAGCATTTTTCAATGCAGACTCACAAGGAGCAATTGTTCTCTTGATCAAGTCAGCTGCCAAAGCCTCAAATTTAGCGCGTGATAATGAACGAACTAAGTGTTTTGGACCAGTTGCATCAGCAGTGATATATGGCAAGTTGATTTCAGTAGAAGTTGCGCTTGATAATTCAATTTTCGCTTTCTCAGCAGCTTCTTTCAAACGTTGCAATGCCATTGGATCTTTTTTCAAGTCAAAGCCATTGTTTTCACTTTTGAATTCTTCGTTCAACCAGTTGATGATTACGTTATCAAAGTCATCACCACCTAAGTGTGTGTCACCGTCAGTAGATTTAACTTCAAATACACCGTCACCTAATTCCAATACGGAAACGTCATGTGTACCACCACCACAGTCAAACACAGCAATTTTCATGTCTTTGTGTGCTTTGTCCAAACCGTAAGCTAAAGCTGCTGCTGTAGGCTCGTTGATGATACGTTTTACAGATAAACCAGCGATTTCACCAGCTTCTTTTGTTGCTTGACGTTGTGCGTCGTTGAAATATGCAGGAACTGTAATAACAGCTTCAGTTACTTCTTGACCTAAGAAATCCTCAGCTGTTTTCTTCATTTTTTGAAGAATCATTGCAGAGATCTCTTGTGGTGTATATTTGCGGTCATCAATTTCTACACGAGGTGTATTGTTGTCACCTTTAACGATATTATAAGGTACGTGTTCAGCTTCTTTCACAGCTTCATCGTATGAAAGTCCCATAAAACGCTTGATGGAATAAATAGTTTTATGCGGGTTAGTAATTGCTTGACGCTTTGCTGGATCCCCAACTTTGCGCTCGCCACCTTCTACGAAAGCTACGATCGAAGGAGTTGTACGTTTACCTTCGTTGTTCGTAATTACTACAGGCTCGTTACCTTCCATTACGGCAACACATGAGTTTGTAGTACCTAAGTCAATTCCTATAATTTTAGACATATCTTGTGTTTTAATTTTTTACTTAAATAAATTCTATCAGTCTATTATCAACCCTTATGCCAATCCAAAAGTTTTGTAAAAAAAACACTATTTGTCATCAATTTGTCTTTAGGTACTGCCAAACTGACATTTTCAATATACCAGTTGCTCTAATATCCTTTTTTTTGCTGACTCGTTTTGGCGATTACGTGGCATATATCTGCCAAAGATTTCCGAGAATTCGGCAAGTTTCATTTTTTTTGATTTCTTATCCCGCCAATCAGAAGGAACAAGTTTATTGGTATAGGCGATATTTGTAGCCCAATATTGAATGTGCATTTCTGGGATGACAAGACCCAATATCATTCCCGGGAGGCCATGACTCAAGGCTGGTCCTGCTGATACTGGGATTTCTTCCGAATAGTAAGCAATCAGATAAAGTGAGTCTTTGGTGGCGCCGTTGACTCTACGGCAGTTTACACCAGCAATATTGCGGAACTCCTCCGTGAAACGCCAAGTGATGCTGTCCAATGTTTCCGAAAGAATGTATTTTTCGTCGATGTCAAGCTGGATGTCTGCTGTACCCGCTTTCAGATCCTGGTAGAGGACTTTGCCATTCTTGTTGGCACCACCTCTAAACTGCCCCCTTTGGTTTCCTCCGATTCGGGCCGCACCCTGAGATCTGCCCCCTCTGCCATTGGCCGAACTTATCGTAGGGGCAGCCATTTTTACTTCAGCACGTTGTTTTTCGGTACCCTGGCTTTCCTCGGGCATCAACACGGTAGAATTCTCATCAAAGTAGAAGTTTAATTTTTCTGTATGTGAATCCGGTACCTTGTCGAGATATTCGACCATTCCCATACCTCTGTCCATCCCTTTCGAGCTCATGTCGTTGGACATCTGCCGTATGCGTGCTTTTGTGTAGGTGACTTTGTCAAAACTAATGGTACCCCTACTTCCAAAATAGGCGTATTGCGCCTGAAGCGATAAGCCACATAAACAGCAGATGATTACGGTTAAATATATTTTTTTAATCATTTCCTTTCCCTAGATATTTGTTAAAATCCCATTTTACACCGACCAAGAAATACTGTGTCAATACCTGTTGAACGGATTCGGAGTAGTTGGTGTCACTCGCATTACGGCGTGTGTTGTTAAACGTATTGAAGAGGTCAAAGGCCTTCACACTGAGTGTCATGCTCTCATCTTTCAGTACTTTTTTCTCCAATTCGATATTGGTATAAAATTGATTGATTGATTTCTTATAAAGTTTCGTAGGTCCTGTATAGCTATAGAAGATGTTGGCCATGATATTAAACTTCTTCGGTAGAAAGTATTTGACATAGGCTGAGGTCCCACCTTGAAAACTTGTTGCATTGTATTGTGTGTTGATCGAGTTTTGCTGGATATTAAAGCCTGCGTTTGCAGAAAGGTCGAAATCGAATCCTTCTGAATCTTGCTCATTTAAGCTTGAACCTAGGCTGAAGTTGGTATTCTTTGCATTGTTCAGCAGAAACTCGCCGCCGGATTGTCCGCCTTCAAATTTGGTGTAGCTATAGCTATTGTTAAATCTAACGTTTGCACTTTTGTTAAAATTGATACGACGATTGGCCAAGGGCTGCATATGGTTGATATTCAAACCGCCATTCCAGTTGGATTTACCAGATAGATTTTCATAAGTACTGATCTGGGCAGAGTTGTCCAGTATGGTTGTTTTGTTGACAATCGGATTATTTACGAAAGATAAGTTTCCGTTGATATTGATGTTGGTTCCTTTCAATAAACTGAAAGCATTATAATTGGCCGAAATATTATTGTTCACCGCGCGTTTTAGGTCCGGATTACCAACTTGTTGAAACAAAGGGTTGGTTTGAGGTTGCAGTGGTTGTAGCTGATCGAAGGAGGGGATGATATTCGAACTTTGATAAGCTAAACGTATATTTTTGCTATTTGAAAGACGATAATTCGCATCAACGTTTAAATTGTTGTCCCAAAAATTCCGGGCGAGATCGATTGATCTGTAACTATCATTTAACTTTTGATTCTTGTAGAACGTACGGTTTGAGAAATTGATTTCCAGCTTTTCTTTACGATAAGAAAAGTTAATATTAACACCTTGATTGGTGTTATTGTCAATCTGATTTTGAGAATACAGTGAATCAAACTTTTGCGTGATATTGTCTGTCGAATTTTGTGTGTTCGTATTCTTCGAATGATTAAAGCTATAACCTAGCGCCAAATTAATGTAATCGCTGATTCGGTTATTGAAGTTAATTGACGAGTTGAAGTCATTTCCGCTATTCCGTCCGTGCCGGTCTTGGTCAATAATTGTGCTATCTCCTGTTTTGTAGAAATAGGTTCGCGAATAGACTTTGCTGTCTGAATTTGACTCTTTATGGTTATTCCCGACCATTAGGTTTACAGAACGACCCGCTTTTAATCGTTTTCTATAATTTAAACGGAAATTATTGTTGGAGCTTGAAGAATTGGATTGATTGTTCTCCCTAAAGTCGCTGATCGGATTACCTGATCCGTCGCCCGTTTTGCTGTCTGTATAGGTTAGATTAGAATTGTTGGCCCAATTGGCATTGGATTGAAGTTCCATAGTTTGCGTGGAATCCAGTCGCATGTTAAGGGTTGACCTTAAACCATTGCTTCGACTATGCCTTTCATTATCGTTTTTGCTGTTTTTTTCCTGAATGGACTCGTCTGGTAGTACATTCTTATTGTAAGTCTCCGAGTGATTCCTGTTGCTGTTGTTGTCGTAACCATAGTTGGCATTGACTTTTAGGGCTTTTTTGAAGAACTGATTTTCATAATTGGCGCCAAGGTTTGTGTTCAGTGGTGCGCCCGTAATTTGGTTGTTCATGCGTAGAGAGCCTTCACGGCCGCTTGAACTACCCATGTTGTTGTGACTCGCGGTGATGCCAATCCGCTCAGTCTTATTAAATTTGGCCGCAAAGAGATTTCCCGCATACAATTCTTTTGATCCAGCCAATGCTTCCATGTTTCCAAAGATACCCTTTCTTGCTTTCTCTTTGAGTACAACATTAACTGTCTGGATTCTTACGCCATCATCGATACCTGACAGCTCAGCCTCCTCCGATTTTTTCTCATAGAGCTGCACCTTGTCAACGGCATCTGCCCGTACATTTCGAATGGCTATTTTAGGATCATAACCAAAAAATTCTTCCCCATCAATAAAAACCTTCTGTACTGATTTCCCTTGAGCAGTGATACTTCCGTCTCCCGTAACCGTAAAACCGGGTAGACGGCGTAGTAAATCTTCTAACTTCGCATTCTTTTCTGTTGCAAAACTCGCCGCATCATATTCGATGGTGTCGCCTTTCAGTGTAATTGGAAGACGTCGGGTGACAATCACCTCCTGCAAAACATTTCTTTGGGAATTTATTTTGATATCATGCAGATCGAGATCTTTGTCTGCAATTTGGATCGTATCACTATATAGTTCAAACTTGGGGTACGTGGCCAAAATAATATAGCTCCCGGGTTTGATATTTTTGACCTGGAATTTTCCCTCTTCATTGGCTCGGTTAAAATAACGGAGGACTGAATCGCGGTTCAGTAAAATAATGGAAGCATTGGTCAGGGGCTTGTCATCCGCCTTGTCTAGAATCCTCCCCTTGATGTTTATTTGGGAGTAAGCACTGTTGATGACGATAAATAGTAAAAGTATTAATTGAACTAATCTTTTCATGTACGGGTTGTATCTTTCAAATATAATTTACTTAATCGTTAATAAATGTAAAACATCTCTTCTGAATGTAAAATCTTTGGTATATAAGGTAGAGGAAATCACATTTTTTCTTGCTGTACATGTACTTTTTGAGCATCATTTTTTTTATTGCATTCAATACAGATTGTTGGCGGAAGGTTTTTTGAGAAAGTTAGAAGTAAAATTTACCTTTGCACAAAATTGGTATTATGACGTTTGAAAATTACTTACAACAATTCGAAGATATCTTAAATCATCCTGAGAATCACCCTACCTATCAAGATGATGAATATTATCAGTACACAAAAATGAACTGGACAAGAATGGGCCGTTGGTTAAAACGCTTTGAACCAACGTCGACTTTTGAACAATTTGTGGAGTCAATTACTGAAAAGCAACAATGGATCATTATTACTGAACCTTGGTGCGGGGATGCAGCGCATTCGGTGCCTATGTTGGCGAAGATGGCCTCAAAAAATCCCAATATTACCGTGGATATCCAACTGCGTGACAGCGCTCCGTTTCTGATCGATTCTTATTTAACCAACGGAGGTAAATCTATTCCAATTCTGGTGATACGTAATGAACAGGGACAGGATTTGTCTGTCTGGGGTCCAAGACCGCAAGCCTGCCAGGAGCTGTTTTTGAATATGAAAGCGCAAGGGGCAGATTTCTCCGAAATCAAAGAGGAGATTCAAAAGTGGTACAATGCCGATAAAGGAACCGAAATCCAAAAGGAAATCCAGGCTTTGCTAGAAAAATAAGAAAAAATACATCTTTATAATAGACTGGCAATTTTAAAGTTTAACCGGATAATCATCTCAGGAGTAGACCTGGTCTTTCCTGAGCATGGTTTGAAAAAGTGAAAGAATTCGCTGTAACAGTCCGCGTTTAACTTTGGTATATGTAAGCCTATTTCAGTATAATATATTCTGCCTTTTAACGCTGCTTGTTCGGTGCTTCCTCGGTACTTGTTCGGTACTCATTCGGAGCTTCTTCGGTTACAAGCGAAGAAGCTCCGAATGAGTACCGCTTCATATCCGTCGATAATTCCTATAAAGGCCGAAGTTGTCCTATCCTTTTCATTGTCTAATTCCAGTTTATTCCGCATTTGTTTTTCTTTGTATCCGTATTGCTTTATTGCCAATAGATTTAATATCGCCTTTGCTAAAGATTAAAAGATTTTAAGTAAAACGACCCGCTGTTTTTGTTAGCTTTATATGAATTATTGCCCATTTTATGGTGGGCATTCAGATTAGCTTAAGCGATAACTAAAACTAAAAAAAATATGAACATTGAAGATCTGAGGGAATATTGTTTATCTATTGGACCAGTTATGGAAGAGACGCCATTCGGTCCGGATACACTGGTATTTAAGGTTGGCGGCAAGATTTTTTTATTGGTGGGACTAGATCAGATTGATCAGCTGCGGTTTAATGTGAAGTGTAATCCCGAATGGGCAATCGAACTGCGTGAAAGGCACGAACACACAGTGCTTCCCGGGTATCATATGAATAAAAAGCATTGGAATACCATTATTGCCAATCGGGAACTTGATGATAGAAAGCTTGAAGAGTTGATTTTGCATAGCTATCAACTTATTGTCGAAAGCCTGCCCGCGAAGATTAGACAAGAAATTAGCGGGCGCTAAGTGTGTTTTACGTGTAAAGAATTAGTTGCTTGGTGCATAAAAGGAGTTAAAAGAGCTGTTTTTGGAGCGAGGAATGGTAGCTTTGCCAAATCGATGTATCGCTCAATAACATCGATCATTAAATTTACACTAAATATTATTTTTATGAAACGAACACGAAATTACTCGTGGGTAATCTGTTTTATGCTTCTTTTCAGTTTGGGAAGTTGTATAAAGGAGGAAGCGCTTAATATGGAAGCGGATATTGTCGGTGTTCATGCCGATGAAGATGTCTTCTTGCTGAACCCGGTCATCTCAAATACGCAAGTTACACTTTATCTTCAGCCCAATATTCATGATCTTACCAAGTTGAATATGACTTTTGACCTGACTCCTGGTGCCTCGATTGAGCTTTTGAAGGATTCTTTGAAAATGCCGGTCGGAACTCAGGATATGAATAAAGTAATCGTTGATGAATTGCTAAAAAACGGCGTATATTATAAAGTTACGTCCGAAGATCATCAGTTTACAAAGAACTACCTGATTAAAATTGTGAAAACAGATGGTGGATTTGTTCCAACAGAATATGGTTTTGAAGATACGGCGATCGATAAGGATGATAAATACACCATATTTTATAATAAAATTGATGGTCAGGATTTCTATAATTGGGCTTCCGGAAATCCAAGTTTCTCCTTGACACTGAGCTTAGGGGGAGGTGCAAAGGAACCCGAATCATATCCTACTAAAACGAGTTCGGATGCACATTCAGGATCGAAAGCGGCTTTATTGGAAACGAAGTTGACCGGTGCTTTTGGGGCGATGTTCAAGAAACCTATTGCTGCCGGAAATCTTTTTATAGGAGCGTTTGATACGGGACCTGT
The DNA here is from genome assembly GCF_902706145.1 of Sphingobacterium sp. 18053. Taxonomy (NCBI): domain Bacteria; kingdom Pseudomonadati; phylum Bacteroidota; class Sphingobacteriia; order Sphingobacteriales; family Sphingobacteriaceae; genus Sphingobacterium; species Sphingobacterium sp. 18053. Next base: position 401,665 of record NZ_CACSJW010000002.1, on the reverse strand, counting down.
ATTGACAGATCCGCTGTCGGCAACGCAGTTTGGTCTTCCTTTCAATCAGATACCGTTGGTTTTGGAAGGTTACTATAAATATAGTCCAGGCGCGAATGTGACGGATGAAAACATGAAACCGGTCAATACCAAAGATTCCTGCGATATCTATGCGGTTTTTTATAATCGCAAGCAGCTGATGGATTCGGAACCTGATCCGAAGAAGAAAGTTTCCTATTTGACCGGACATAATATTTTGAAAGATCCAAGTATAGTGGCTATAGCCAGGCTGGAAAATGGTGGCGCAACAGCGACCGATGGTTTTGTCAAGTTTACATTGCCATTTAAGTACACGGCGAAAGTAAACGATGCTGACGTTGCCAATTTGGATTATAGCATTGCTATTGTAATGTCTTCGAGTAAATATGGTGATAATTTTATTGGTGCTGTCGGTAGTAAGTTAACGGTGGATGATCTCAAAATTGTAACGAAGAAATAATGAAAATGATAAAATATACAATCGCACTGGCTGCGATGGTTTTGATAGGATCTGTTGCAAATGCTCAGGAAAATACATCGGATGAAAGTAAATTAGGCTTCGATGTGATGGTTGGCGGTAAGATCGGCGGAGCAGCACCACTATCGTTGCCACGTGAAATCCGAAAAATTAAAAGCTATAATCCGAATGTTCCCTTTTTTGTCGGAGCAAGGGCAAACTATCATATTGATCCCAAATGGGGAGTATCTTTGGGACTCGTCTTCGAAGGAAAGGGAATGGATACAAAAGCGAGTGTTAAAGGATACAAGACGACATTCAATGCTGTGAATGATGCAAAAGAGGAGCTGAGAGGTTATTATACGGGTGATATTACAACCAAAGTGCATAATCTGTATCTGTCTGTGCCGATTCAAGCTACTTATCAGCTTTCAAATCGTTGGAATGTGCAGGCAGGTCCTTATATTTCTTTTGCGGTAAGAAAGCAATTCTATGGCGAGGCCTATAATGGCTATCTTAGACATGAAGAACCTACTGGAAATAAAATTGTTGTGGATAATGCCGATTATGATTTCTCGGAGAGTGTTAGGAGTATCGATGTTGGTATGAGTTTGGGGGCACATTATGCTATCGACAAAAGATTCTTTGCGTTGGCACAGTTGGATTATGGCTTCAATAATATTATGAAAACTGGATTTGAAAGTATTAGTTTCGGATTGCATAATATCTTTATGAATGTTGGTATAGGTTATAAATTGAAATAGTTTTCATATCCGTAAAAAAGAAATGGTCGATCCTAGGATCGACCATTTCTTTTTTATATGCTGTTTTGCTCATTTAAACCAATTTAAATGATGCGGAGTCTTACATTTTTAATCCGATTTCTCTTAATCGTTCATCCAGGTACTGACCAGCGGTATAATCTTCGTAGACCTTCGGGTGTTCCGCATCGATGCAGGAATCTAATGAAGCCAAACTCATGGAGGATTTTGGATGTAAAAAGAATGGAATAGAAAAACGGGAAGTACCCATTTTTTCACGTGGCGGGTTTACTACGCGATGCGTAGTAGATTTCAACTTATTGTTTGTTAACCGTTGTAACATATCACCTACATTGATGACGATATCTTCACCTTTGGCTTTGATAGGGAACCATTCTCCGTCTTTTGTCAATACTTCAAGTCCATCTGCACTAGCCCCAATCAATAAGGTGATGAGGTTGATATCTTCGTGAGCGCCTGCACGTACGGCATCTGGAGATAAGGCATCAGGATCGCTGATTGGGAAGTAGTGTATTGCACGTAGAATAGAATTACCATTGATAACATATTTTTCAAAGTAATTTTCTTCCAGATCGAGGTAGGTAGCAATCGCTTTTAATAAGTCCCGGCCTGTATCTTCTAATTTTTTATAGACCTCCGCTGTCACACCGTTAAAGCGGGGTATTTCGGCCACTTCGGGATTGTCCGGAAAATCAGCTTTGGAGTATTCTTCACCAACGATCGTTTGACCGCGTTGCCAAAATTCCTTTAAATCAGGAGTCTTCGCATCTTTCGCTTTTTCTCTTCCTTTTGCTGTATAGCCACGTTGGCCTGCAAGTTCTGGAAATTCATATTGTTCCTTCGTCTCGGTCGGCAAACCAAAAAATTCAGGAACTACCTGATATAACTCTTCAATCAGCTCTTTTGATAAGCCATGATTTGCAATCGTTACAAAGCCCGTTTCGTTAAAAGCCTTGCCAATATCTTGGATGAATTGATTTCGTTGTTCTTGGGTTCCTTGAGTATAATGTAGCAAGTCCAAGCGAGGTATGTTTACTAAAGCCATACGGTGTTGATGTTTGTTCAGGACAAAGTTAACGGAATTAATTTTGATTATTAAACAGGAGCTGTTAATAAAAGTTTTATGTTTTGTTTTATTTGGTTGTATTTCAGTGCTTAAAAGTTTTCCACATTTTCTATTATTGGCAAATTCAGCTAAGAAATATGAAGCGCAGTCATGCTGACGAATATATGACAAAATTTATATTTTGGATCTTGTTATTCTGATTACTAACTGGTATATTTGTTATGCAAGCATAATAAATAGCTTGTGAGTACGCTTATGAACCAAAATCAGACAATCGACTATTTTTTAAAAACAGGCTGGCAGACAATTGCCAATAAATATAATCAAATTGCTTCGCAGTACGGTTTTACCCAGGCTGCAGGTTATATTTTGATTAACATCCATAAAGAGGGTACACCTGTTTCTCAGATTGCAAATTTGACAGGAGTTAAAACAACTAGTTTGTCTCGGGTGTTAAATAATTTGGAGTCATTGGGATTTATATACCGTGAAACGAGTGAAACCGACAAAAGGTCAGTAAAAGTATACTTGACTGAATTGGGTCGGGAGAAAAGAAGAATTGCCAAGGATGTGGTGCGTAATTTCAATCAATACTTAGCGGATAATTTTTCAGAAAATGAACGTGATCAATTGATTGCTTCTTTAGCGAAACTCAATGAGCTTGCAACCAGTTACAAGGAAGAAGTAATCGTTTAGAAGTTAAACCAAATGTACAGAAGTGCATGATAAATATGTTATGATGAACAGAAATATTAGAAAAGTGGCGGTTCTCGGTTCGGGTGTTATGGGCTCGCGAATTGCTTGTCATTTTGCTAACATTGGTGTTGAAGTTTTATTGTTGGATATCGTTCCGCGTGAACTGCTGCCAGCGGAACAAGCCAAAGGTCTCACGCTGGAGAGTAAGGTCGTTCGGGACCGAATTGTCAACAGCTCCCTAGAAACGGCTTTAAAAACAAACCCTTCGCCAATTTATAGCAAGTCATTTGTCAGACGTATCAAAACAGGAAATTTTGATGATAATCTAAAAGATATTGCTCATGTGGACTGGATCATAGAGGTTGTCGTTGAGCGACTTGATGTTAAAAAGTCTGTTTTCGAGCGTGTTGAGCAATTTCGTAAACCTGGAACATTGATTACTTCCAATACTTCTGGTATTCCTATTCATTTAATGACAGCGGACAGAAGTGAAGATTTTAAAGATCATTTCTGCGGTACGCACTTCTTCAATCCACCACGCTATCTTCCTTTATTGGAAGTTATTCCCACACCGCACACCAAGCCTGAGGTAATTGATTTTATTCTTCACTTTGGCGATAAGATGCTGGGAAAATCGGTTGTATTGTGTAAGGATACACCAGCATTTATTGGTAATCGTATCGGTGTTTATTCGATGTTGGCGGTTACCCATTTAGTGGAACCCTTGGGGTTGACAGTGGAAGAGGTCGACAAATATACCGGTCCCGCAATGGGGCATCCCAAATCGGCAACTTTTCGTACGGCTGACGTTGTAGGACTTGATACCTTGGTGAATGTTGCCAATGGACTGGCACAGAATGCGCCCGAAGATGAAGCCAAGGGTGTCTTCCAACTTCCAACATTCATCAATAAGATGGTAGAGAATAAATGGTTGGGTGAGAAAACCAAGAAAGGGTTTTATGAAAAAGTAAAAGCTGCCGATGGTAATTCGGAGATTTTGTCTTTAAATCTAAAAACACTGGAATTTGGTTCACAGCAAAAAGTGAAATCAGCTACTTTGGAAGCCACCAAGCCTGTGGAGGATATCCGCAAGCGGATGAAAGTATATGAACAAGGAAGCGATAAAGCGGCGGAACTTTTCCGTGCCATGCATTATCCATTGTTTGAATATGTGTCCCGCCGTGTTCCCGAAATTACAGATGACTTCTTCCGCATTGATGATGCCATGCGTGCTGGATTTGGTTGGGAGTTAGGACCATTTGAAGTATGGGATGCGCTAGGTGTCCGAGAGACCTTAGCTAAAATTAAGGCCGAAGAAAAACGACTTCCAGGTCAGGATGGGGAGGTTGCTTCCTGGGTACACGAGATGTTGGAAGCGGGATGTGAATCATTCTATAAAATTGAAAATGGTGTACGTCACTATTATGATATTGCGACCAAATCTTATAAAGCTATTCCCGGAACGGAAGATCTGATCGTATTGGATCATATTCGGGAAAGTAAAACAATCTGGAAAAATACGGGTGTTTCTATTATTGATCTTGGCGATGGTATCATTAACTGTGAATTTCATACCAAGATGAATACCATTGGCGGAGATGTTATCCAGGGCCTGAATAAAGCTATTGATCTCGCTGAAAAGGAATATCGCGGTTTAGTGGTGTCCAATGATGGGAAGAACTTTTCTGCTGGAGCCAACATTGGAATGATTTTCATGATGGCCGTAGAACAGGATTTTGATGAATTGAATATGGCCGTTCGTGCCTTTCAAAATACATCCATGCGCTTACGCTATTCGTCAATACCTGTAGTCGTTGCGCCATTTCAAATGACCCTCGGTGGGGGCTGTGAATTCTCCATGCATGCTGATTTTGTTCAGGCTCACGCCGAAACTTATATGGGCTTGGTTGAACTTGGCGTTGGTGTTATCCCCGGTGGCGGTGGAACCAAAGAATTTACACTACGTGCCTCGGAGGAATTTAAGGAGGATCAGATTGTTCAGAACACCTTAAAAGATAAATTCCTGACCATTGGGCAGGCGAAAGTTTCGACTTCTGCTTATGAAGCCTATGAACTCGGCTATTTGCAGAAAGATAAATTTGCAATTACAATGAACCGTGCCCGCCTTTTGGCAGATGCCAAAGCAAAGGCACTGGAATTGGCTGATGAGGGTTATGTTCAGCCTGCTCCACGCAATGATATCAAGGTTTTAGGAAACCAAGGATTAGGGATCGTGTATGTGGGGGCTTCATCGATGCGTGAAGGTAATTATATCTCTGATTATGATCGAAAGATCTCAGAAAAACTAGGCTGGGTGATGTGCGGTGGAAATTTATCGTCACCGACCGAAGTGTCTGAACAGTATCTACTGGATCTTGAACGTAAAACTTTCCTCGAGCTTTGTGCCGAACGCAAAACGCTTGAAAGGATTCAATTTATGCTGACCAAGGGTAAGCCTTTACGGAACTAAAAATCACTACTCACGAAAAAAATAAAAATAATGGAAGCATATATAGTAGCAGGATTTCGTACAGCAGTAGGCAAAGCGCCGCGGGGAGTATTTCGCTTTATGCGGGCGGATGATTTAGCCACGGATGTTATTAAACATCTTGTATCCACTGTGCCAAATTTAAATAAAGAAGATATAGATGATGTCATCGTTGGGAATGCCATGCCGGAAGCGGAGCAGGGACTCAATATGGCACGTTTCATTTCACTGATGGGATTAGACACGGATAAGGTCCCGGGAGTAACCGTTAATCGATACTGCGCTTCAGGTTTGGAGACTATTGCAACAGCGGTAGCAAAGATCAAGACTGGGATGGCCGATGTTATTATTGCCGGTGGGGTAGAGGTGATGTCCGGAATGCCCTTTGGAGGTTGGAAAATTGTGCCTAATCCTGTCGTGGCAAAAGAACATCCAGATTGGTATTGGGGTATGGGATTGACTGCCGAAGCTGTGGCCAAAGATTACAATGTCTCACGTGAAGATCAGGATGCTTTTGCACTTAAGTCAAATCAAAAGGCAGTTGCAGCTATTCAAAATGGTCATTTGAAAGATGGTATCGTACCTATCACCGTAAAAGAAAATTATTTGAAGGACGGCAAGATTGCAACGCGTGAATATGTCGTTGATACGGATGAAGGTCCTCGAGCCGATACTTCCCTGGAAGCTTTAGGGAAATTAAAACCAGTTTTTGCAGCGAATGGTTCCGTGACAGCAGGGAATTCCTCACAAACTTCTGATGGGGCTGCATTTGTCTTGGTGATGTCTGAAGCAAAAGTGAAAGAGCTTGGTGTAAAACCTATAGCAAAGCTCGTTAGTTTTGCTGTAGCAGGTGTTCCGCCCCGCATTATGGGTATCGGACCTATCTATGCCATACCCAAGGCTTTGGCAAGAGCCGGTCTTAAAAAGGAAGATATTGACCTCTTTGAGCTGAATGAAGCTTTCGCCTCTCAATCGCTAGCCGTTATTCGTGAACTTGGATTAGACGAAGAGAAAGTAAATGTCAATGGCGGTGCCATCGCTTTAGGGCATCCACTTGGATGTACAGGAGCTAAATTGACGGTCCAAGTCTTAAACGAGTTAAAACGCAGAGGCAAAAAATACGGCATGGTGACGATGTGTGTCGGAACTGGTCAGGGAGCTGCTGGTATTTTTGAGTTATTGGATTAAAATTAGCCGCTAAGAATAGCAATATAAACGAAATATGGATCTCTGATCTCATAACGCATAGAAGTATTTAAAAATTGTGGACAGCATCATCACTAAGCAGTGATTTGCTGGTCCATATAAATCTAAAAAGACAATGGGTGAAAATAAAGCAATTAAAGGCGGAGAGTTCGTGATTAGAGAGACTCCCTATACAGCCGTTTTTATTCCGGAAGAATTTGATGAAGAAGCCAAAATGATTCGTCAGACCTGCTTGGATTTCTTGGATACAGAAGTATTGAACAAGCTGGACCGTATCGATGCGCAAGAAGAAGGACTTATGCCTAGTTTGATGGATAAGGCTGGTGAACTGGGGATGTTGGGTGTTTCTATTCCCGAAGAATATGGTGGTTTCGGCAAGAATTTCAACACTTCTATGCTTGTTGCCGATGCAGTAGGTGGCGGGTTTTCTTTTGCTGTCGCATTGTCTGCTCATACGGGAATCGGTACGCTGCCTATTTTGTATTATGGTAATGATGCCCAAAAGGCAAAATATGTTCCAAAGCTTGCTACTGGTGAATGGAAGGCGTCGTATTGTTTGACAGAGCCCAATGCTGGATCGGACGCAAATTCGGGTCGTACTTCCGCAAAATTAAATGCCGAAGGGACACATTATTTGATCAACGGACAAAAAATGTGGATTACAAACGGTGGTTTTGCAGATATCTTTATCGTATTTGCAAAAATCGATGATGATAAAAACCTGACGGCATTTATTGTCGAGAAAGACTTTGGTGGCATCACGATGAATCCCGAAGAACATAAATTGGGTATTAAGGGATCTTCAACACGTCAGATCTTTTTCAATGATTGCGCCGTTCCTGTAGAGAATATGCTTTCTGATCGTGAAAATGGATTTAAGATTGCTGTAAATATCCTGAATATTGGTCGTATAAAACTGGGCGCCGCCACGATCGGTTCGGCACGTATGGTGATCAATCATGCGGTGCAGTATGCCAATGAACGTGTGCAGTTTAATCTGCCGATTTCTAAATTTGGCGCCATTCGTTATAAGCTGGCTGAGATGGCAACACGTTTGTTTGCTGTGGAGTCGGCATCATATCGTGCCGGTCAAAATATTGATGATGCCTACGATGCATTGATTGCTGGCGGTATGGATGAAGCTAAAGCAAAATTGAAGTCTGTGGAGCAGTTTGCAATTGAGTGCGCTATCATCAAAGTATGGTGTTCGGAGATGTTGGATTATGTGGTTGACGAAGGGGTACAGATTTATGGTGGAATGGGTTACTCGGCAGATGCGCCAATGGAACGCGCTTATCGGGATTCACGGATCAACAGGATCTTTGAAGGTACGAATGAAGTGAATCGATTGCTTGTCGTTGACATGCTGTTAAAACGGGCCATGAAAGGTGAATTGGATCTGATGGGACCTGCCCAAGCTGTAGCCGGAGAGCTTCTCGCTATTCTGGATTTTGGTGAAGAGGACGATGCGCCTTTCGCTGTAGAAAAGAAAATTGTGGCAAACCTTAAAAAAGCAGGGTTATTGATTGCGGGAGCAGCTGTGCAAAAATTGATGATGTCCCTTTCCAAAGAAGAGGAAATCCTCATGAATATTGCTGATATTATCGGGTATGTTTATATCACCGAGTCAGTCTTGTTGCGCGCAGAAAAATTGCTGCATACAGGATCTGATAAAGCAGACTATGCAAAAGATATGGCTAAGATCTACCTGTATGGTGCTATTGATAAAATCAGCGCCGCCGGTAAAGAAGCATTATATTCTTTTGGTGAAGGTGATGAACTGAATATGATGTTGGTTGGTTTGCGCAGATTCACGAAAGCACAGCCATTTAATGTGAAAGATGCACGTCAGCGAATCGCAAAGAAATTGATAGATGAGAATAAATATTGTTTTTGATTGGTAATAGATTATTGGTTTTGGTTAATGGCCGGAGAGAAATCTTCGGCCATTTTTGTGTTACAATCCTAAAAAGTAACTGTAATTATGCTACATTTAACCTTTTAAACCCTAACCATTATATGACATCTTCAAGATCATTTACATTTACAGAGGACTGGGTAGTCGTCATTTTGGGGATTGCTACCATATTTCTCGCACTCTCAGGAATTGTTGCGCCAGTACCTAGTTTTTCGTGGAGTAATTCCGCCGAACTCGTCGCAACGGTTTTCGACCCGACAAATTTAATGAAGCTTTTTGAGCAGTTTATTTTTGTATTCGTTACCGCGATATTGGGCGCCTTTCTTTTGGGGAAATCTGTGAAACATTTATTCGTTGTATTTCCTGTTGTATTTATCCTTACCGTATTTGCATTGGTGCTGGCAGGAAATGCAACGGTTAAAGAATATAATCTCGAAGCTGTAATTTTTAGTTTGATTATCGGTTTAATCATCAGTAATTGCTTTAAACTGCCTAATTGGTTTAAAGAGGCGCTCAGTACAGAGCTGTATGTCAAGATAGGCCTAATTCTGCTCGGAACTACCGTGATCTTTGGGGATATCCTGAAAGCGGGATCCTTGGGGCTTATTCAAGCACTGGCTGTCGTATTGTCTGTTTGGTACTTTGCTTTCTGGATCTGTAAAAAGTTAAAGATTGACAAGGAGATGTCCCTAATGCTGTCGAGTGCAGTATCTATTTGTGGTGTTTCCGCAGCAATAGCAACTTCGGGAGCAATTAAAGGCGATAGCAAAAAACTCTCCTATGTAATTTCACTGGTCCTTATTACAGCGATTCCAATGATGATTTTCATGCCTTATATGGCGGAGTGGATGGGCTTGTCGCAAGAGGTTACCGGTGCTTGGCTCGGCGGGAGTATTGATACAACAGGAGCTGTCGTGGCGTCGGGCTCCCTCGTAGGTGAAGAAGCGTTGAAAATCAGTACCATTGTGAAATTCTCCCAAAACGTATTGTTGGGGCTTGCTGCTTTTGCTATCAGTATTTATTGGACTTATGCGAAATCTGTAGATGACGAAACCAAGCGGGATAAACCTACGCTAAAAATTATATGGGAACGTTTCCCAAAGTTTGTGTTGGGATTTGTATTTGCATCGTTGCTCTTTTCATTCGTGATATCTCCTGAGAAGATTGATGCGGTCAAAGGAAGTTTGAAAAACTTACAGGGCCTCTGGTTTACCTTGGCATTTACATCCATTGGCTTGGAAACGAACTTTAAGGATCTATTTGCTCAAGATAACAAGAAGCCACTATATGCTTTTCTGATTGCCCAGACTTTTAATGTTATTATTACCTTATTGATTGCATTGGTACTATTTCGCTAAAAAGGTAAGTGTTTCAATGTGAAACAGATCGTTATATTGACTGTGAGAAAGGCTGTCCGAAAAGGACGGCCTTTTTTATGCTTTTCCATCAAGGGTTTATGAGTACCGTTTTTTTTCAGATTCGTAGCACAGATCTTCGTTTTTTATAAAATTGCTTTGCTTCTTGATTTTCGCTGGATTGTTGGTGTGTAGGATGGTTGTCTTCGTGATTTTTTTCATGCTGAAAGAAATTCGAAGCGCTTTTTATTTGCTTTAAGTGTCTTAAAATTAAGGTTTAATGGTTTTAAAAAAAATATCATTAAATCTATCAAATTAGTAGTCTTTTAAAAAATATTTATATATTTGTATCGTTATCTGATTTACAGGTAAATAGGAAGGCGAGCAAAAAGGACTGACTTGATTATGAATCGAACTAGCCATGAAATTGATTTTATAAAAAAGACATGTGATTAAAGTTGTTTGAGATTGCCGCCTGATAAGTGCATAAATTGATTCGTTTATGCAGCAGGAAATAAAAGAAAATAACAAGATAAAAAGAATGAAACAAAATTACTCTCCAAAAACAAGTTTATTGGTTGCTTCGGTAGAAGGATCTGTTGTTACCCTAAAAAGTGACAAGAAACGAATGTGTTGTTAAAATTTCTCTCTTACACTCTCTTATATTAGAAAAGGGAAGCCGAGGCTTCCCTTTTACAAAGTTTTAACAATGAAGCAAGTATCGATTGGCGTTGGCACTTGTTTTAGATTCACCATTAAACTGAATAAATTTATGAAAAAAAATGCTATTTTTCGAATTAGCGTCATTTTTAGCTTGCTTTTAACAGGTTCTTACCATACCTACGCGCAAGTAGAAAATCCTAAACCTATTATAAATGCCTCGTTAACAGGTACCGTAATTGACGCCGTAACAAAAGAGCCTCTGCAAGGCGTAACGGTTCAGTTGGAGGCCGTTACACACCAGGTGAAAACCGACAGTAAAGGTGTTTTCCAGTTTGTAACTGGACAAAAATTGCCATTTTCATTGATTGTATCCATTGTTGGTTATCAAACCCGTCATATCGTTGTAGACCATTCTCCGGCAGTGATTGAACTTACACCACGATTGGAAGCATTGGATCAAGTAGTGGTCACTGCACGCCGTCGTAAGGAACAGTTACAGGATGTTCCGATTCCCATATCGATTATTCGTGGCGCTGCATTGGAGGATGCAGGGGCATTTAATGTCAATCGACTAAAAGAGCTTGTACCTACAGTTCAGTTATATGCATCGAATGCACGTAATACGACGCTTAATATCCGGGGACTGGGCTCAACTTATGGCCTCACCAATGATGGTATCGATCCTGGTGTAGGATTTTATCTTGATGGTGTATATATTGCCCGTCCTGCCGCGACTTGGCTAGACTTTATTGATATCGACCAGATAGAGGTACTGCGTGGACCCCAAGGTACACTCTTTGGAAAGAACACAACAGCAGGTGCATTCAATATAACCTCACGTTTACCACAATTCACACCAGAGGCCAATGTGGAAGTCAGTTACGGAAACCAAGGTTTTATTCAGGCGAAGACTTCAATCTCAGGGCCATTGGCCAAAAACCTGGCTGCGAGAGCTTCTTTCTCTGGCACACAACGGGATGGAAACCTGTTTAATGTACATACCAATAGGAAGATCAATGATATCAACAACCTGGGCTTTAGAGGGCAATTGCTGTTTACCCCGACCGAAAATATCAAACTGGTGCTTTCTGGGGACGTGTCATCACAAAAGCCTGATGGTTACGGTTGGGCGGTTGCCGGAGTTGTAAAAACACAGCGTGCGGACTACAGACAATTTGATGCAATTATTAAAGATCTTGGCTACGAGTTGCCCTATAAAAGTGCCTTCGAGCGTAAGATAGATTTGGATACACAGTCCAAAGCTGATAATAAATTGGGTGGTGTCGCATTGAATGCCGATATCAAGATTGGAGAAGGGACACTGACCTCAACTTCTGCGTGGCGGACATGGACATGGGTTCCGCTCAATGACCGCGATTACTTAGGACTTCCGGTATACACCGTTTCAGCAGGTAATTCCGTCCATAATCAGTGGTCACAGGAATTCAGATACTCCGGAAAAATCAGTGAAAAGGTCAGCGGAGTTGTCGGACTATTTGGTCTGTGGCAGGATCTAGGCACCGATCCCGTACATACTGAAGAAACCGGATCTTCATTCTGGCGGTTTCAAAAAAGCTCTACCAGTGCTTTGTGGCAAACACCGGGATTATTTGACAATTTTGGAATCAAGACCGTTTACGGAATTAAGAGTACAAGCTTGGCAGCCTATACACAGATTGATTGGGCTGTGACACCAAAATTACACATCCTCCCAGGGCTGCGCTACAACTACGATAAAAAGGTGGCTAACTACGATAGGCAGACCTATGGTGGTTTGCAGACGTCAGACCCGGCACTGCTAGCCTTAAAGAACGGTGTATATACCAATCAGACTTTTGATATCAATGCGGATGCCGATAATTTCTCAGGTCAGCTATCGGCAAGATATCGTTTCAATCCGAAGATAAATGCTTATGCAACGTATTCCATCAGCTATAAACCTGTCGGTATCAACGTTGGTGGATTGCCGACTGCCAATGGAGCAGTGTTGCTGGATCTCGCCGAAGTAAAACCTGAGGCTGTACGTCATAAGGAAATTGGTGTTAAGACAAATCCAACGCGCAATTCACTCCTCAATCTGACCGTCTACCAAACGGATATCAAAGACTATCAGACCCAAGTGCAGACTCCTGAACCTGGGGTGAACCGTGGTTATCTGGCCAATGCGGAAAAGGTGCGTGTAAAAGGTGTTGAATTGGATGGAAATATCAACATCGGACATTTTCTCCGATTGAATGGAGCGCTAGCCTATACAGATGCCAAGTATGTCAAATTTACCAATGCACCTGTCCCTTTAGAAGAGGTTGGCGGAGCTCAGGCTTTTAAAGATATCTCTGGCGGCGTCCTTCCTGGTGTTTCCAAATGGTCTTGGTCGCTGGGTGGTGAAGCGAATAAAAGCGGTAAGCTGATCGGGATTAATGGATCTTACTTTTTGGGCGCAGACCTATTTCACCGCTCTAAATTTTCATCCAGTTCTTCCCCCTCACAATACCTAAATATTGATGCCTATTCGGTATTGAACGCCAGGCTAGGATTCAGGGGATCGAATGGTATTTCGGTGTTTGTGTGGAGTAGAAATCTAACAAATAAAGATTACTACGAACAGTTGCTGGCGGCACCTGGAAGTTATGGGCAATACGCAGGTGTAGTTGCAGATCCAAGGACTTACGGCGTTACACTGCGATACAATTGGAAACAAGGAAATTAAATCCGTAATTCATATTATATTCTTATCGACCGTCTCCATTTCATCATGGGGACGGTTTTTCTTTTTTCGGTAATTTTCAATAGCTCCTTTTTTTATATATGGAAATTTGTATATTAAATCATCATTAAGGTGAATGATTTGCGCATGAACGAAAAAGAGCTTTTACAACACTATAAAACAAGCGGTGACTTGTCTACACTGGGGAAACTATATTCGCCCTATATGTCTTTGCTTTATGGTGTGTGCTTTAAATACTTACAGGATCCCGATCGTAGTCAGGATGCTGTGATGCAGATATTTGAAGAACTGATACCGAAGCTTCGTCAATATGAAGTCGATAATTTTAAGAGCTGGTTACACGTTTACAGTAAAAATTATTGCCTTATGCAATTACGTAAGGATAAGCGGACCACGCAGGTTGATATTGAAAACAATTTGTTTGAAAGCGAACAAAAGCTAAATGATACCAGTGAAGCTAAATGGGAAGAAAAGGATTTCGAGAAACTGGAAGGCTGTATGCAAACTTTAAACCGCGAACAAGAGGAATGTGTACGTTTGTTTTATCTCGAGCAAAAATGTTATAAAGATATTGCAGATTTGACTGGATATGATTTGAATAAGGTCAAAAGTGCTATCCAAAATGGAAAGCGCAATCTGAAAATCTGTATGGAAAGGAAAGAAAATGGAAAATAATTATCAATTATCAAGGATCCATAATTACATCCAAGGTTTGATGAGTAAGGAGGAGATGTTTCAGTTGGAACGTGAAGCGTTGGAAGATCCCTTTTTACAAGATGCCATCGATGGTTACCGATTGCAAAATGGTGTGGATGCCCGGCAATTGAGCCTCTTACAACAGCGCCTCAATCGTAGGGTGGAAGATACTGTTGCAACAAGACACGCCCAGTATTTCACATGGCAGCGTTTGGCCATAGGTGCTACCGCAGGTGTACTGTTTGTGACTTTATTGGCCCTGCTATATTTTAAACATTTTAGCGGTAAAGCTGAGCGTACAACAGATGTAGAATTAAGTGAACCTGAAAATAGGGTATCTGTTCAACCTTTGTTGGACGGGGGGGATGCAACACCCCGTGAAGGATGGAAAATTTTTGAACAGTACCTCAATCAGAGGTCGGTAGCGCCTGCAGGAGGAGGCGAAATTATTGTCAATTTTACGGTCGACAAAAATGGAGTGCCCACTAATATTAGTGCCGAAGGGCAACCCGATCAGTCACTCTTTAATGAAACGGTTCACCTTCTACAGAATGGACCAAAATGGCAGGGAACAAAAGGACGTTTAAAGATTGTTTTCCCCGTCAAAGCGGGAAATAATCCAGCACAAGCAGCTGTCATTAAACCTCCGCATTGTTTTGGAATTGAAAAAAAATAAAAGTGATCTGATAAAAAGCAGCGAGCCATTTCCTATGAAAGAAATGGCTCGCTGCTTTTTTATATGGTCTGAATTACTTAAAATGCATATCTCAGACCCAATTGTACTTGATAAGGATTACCATTTAAGTTAGATACGCCAACGCCTGAACTCATATTGTAAACATATTGTTGATTCGCTGCATCGAAGCTTTTGATGGCATATAGATTCTGTTTACCCAGATTGTGTCCTACACCCCAAGTTTTTTTCAAAAGGTTGGCTACATTGAAAATGTCTATCGAAGCTTCAATGCCATGTTTCTTGTAAACTTTTAGATTTTTGGCCAAGTGCAAGTCAAATACGCCGTAAAAACCGTTGATGCCACCGTTACGTTCAGCTATGCGGTCGAGGTTTCCATTGATGTATTTTTTGATGCTCTGCTCTGCATTTGGATCATCTAAAATAGCTTGAATGCCGGTTTTGATGTAATCGGGTGTGTTTTTGTTATTTGGATCGTATACGAAGGCAAGATCGTTGGAATTTACAAAATCGCCGTTGACATTCCCATTGACCGCTAAAGAATAGCGTGTTCCTGCAATTCCGCTGAAACGTAAACCCATAGATACACCCCATAACGATGGCATGGTACCATAAAAGACGACTTTATGGCGGAACTGATTGTCCGAATATGTCATCGTACTCAAGTCGCGTGGATCATCTTTGACCATCAGGGAAAGGGTGGCAGAGTTGGCAACATTACCGTTATAGGAGGTATTGTCTTTGGTATCGTTCCAGGTGTAAGACATCGTGATCTGACCGTCTTTATAATAACGATAAGTTCCGTCCAGTACAACGGTGTAAGAATTGTTTTTCCCTTCGCTGTTCATTTCCAGTACGCGGCCTATTTGTTTGGTTTTACGGCTATTGGTCCAGTTGGCGGCACCATTTGTCGTGTTGATGCTCGATGCTGGAACATACACCCCACGGTTACCTTCGGCAGTCAACCTAAAGTAAGGGGCCTCCACCATATTGCGATCTACATACATATAATTGTTGCGTCCCCAAGTTCCGTAAGCACTTAACCCGATACGTAACGAAGGTGTGAAAAAGTGATTGATGGAAATATTGGCTTTATATACCGTCGGCACTTTCACATCCTTGCTATTGGTATTGATGGTGACAAGTTTTTCGATCTTTGGGTTGTCCAACAATTCACGTCCCGGAGCTGTATCGGGATCCTTGCGATATCCCGCAAAATTTGGTTTGGGAATTAAGGTCGGGTCAGTAATATCTACACCGGCAATGCGTGAACCATCAAACAACATATTGTTTAACATAGAATAGGGGTTGAGGGCCGAACCGAATATACCAGCGCCAAAACGGATGATATTTTTCTTTTCTTCATTGATATCCCAGTTGAACTGCACACGGGGCTGTATCTGAAAAGTGTTGATCCCATTATCGGTCGAGAGACCCAGTTCGTCATAGACCGTTTGGTTGAATGTTGCCTTCTTTAGGTATTTCGTGTTGTCCAAACGTAGGCCGCCGACAACATCAAGACCTCTTGCGATTTTAGCTTCCATCTGTCCATAAAGACCTACAGCCAGATTGTTGACCAAGGTGTTTTCTTTGTCGGTCATATATACATCACGGGCATAGCGATAAGGAGTCAGGTTGTCGAAATTTTGTAAACCGGTAAAATAAAAACGGCCATTCATTTCGCTGCCGTAGCGGAAGTCCATGTTGGTATACATGACATCTGCACCGAAGGTATATTTGATTTTATCTGTATTATAATATAGGTTGTTGACCAATTGTAACATATTTCCATTAAACCATTCTGGCGCATAACGCTGACCACCAAGCTGTATTGAATTGGTATATTTATTTGTACCGTCTACAGATTGAACGGATTCGACGATCGCACGCGGAATACTGTGTGATTGATCAAATCCAGCAACATTATGTTGTGCTTCTGAACGTTCATAGAAATGTTGTACTTTCAAGTCGTTGGTCAGTTTGGAGTTGATAGACGTACGCAAGGAGGCCATTAGGCTATTGTTTATGTACCTTCTGTTGGTATAGGATTCAAAAGCATTGATCCCTGTATTGTCTCCTTCCTGTTGATTGTCCATATCGTAGACAAAGTTGTTACGAATTGTCAATAGGTTTTTATCGTTCAATTGCCAGTCAATGCGGGCAAAGGCAGCATCGGTCTTTTTCTTTTTGTCGAAAGAGCCAAACAGACGATCGGCGCTAGCGCCATATTTGCCCACAGCAATGCGGGTAAATTCATCTAAAGTAGTCTGCGTTACTTTGTAACGTGCAATATCTTCCGTTGTTTGAATATCAGCGATCTGAAGTGGGCGGGTATCCATCTGTCGGTCCCAGGTTACAAAGAAATGGGCTTTGTCCTTGATGATTGGCCCGCCAAGTGAGAATCCATATTGATAGGTGGAGAATTTTTGTTTACGTGCCGTTCCATTAAGGTTATACTTGCTCGAAAGCCAGCCTGCGCGTGCAAAAGTGAACGCACTTCCTGTTAAAGTATTTGTACCTGATTTGGTTACTGTGGTAATACTTCCGCCACCGCTGCGGCCGAACGTAACATCGTAGTCGTTGGTCACTACCTTGAATTCGCGAATCGCTTCCATGGAGATTGAATAGGCACCACCGCTGTTCCCGCCAGCTACTGTACTGCGTGAATTCATGCCGTCTACCGTAAAATTAGTCGAAGATGCTCGTTGTCCAGCTAGATTTGTTCCACTGCTAACAGGTGATAAATCAATTAGCGAGGAGAAATTACGTCCATTTACAGGCATTTTTTTGAGATCATTAGCCGTAATAGCTGTAGATGCACCCAATGTCTTGATATTGTTTTTTAGATCAGCTGCAGTTCCTTGAACGATCACTTCATCCAATTTATTTTCAGCTGATGATAAGGTGAAATCCACATTGAGCTCGTCACCATAGCTTAATTTATAGTCGGTCTTTTTTTGTTCTGCATAGCCAACATGGTTTACCGATATGCTGTATGGCGAGCCTAAAGGTAATTGTGGAAAGGTATAGATACCGTTTTGGTTCGTCAGTGTTGTTTGTTTAAACCCGGTAGATTCATTTTTTACTGATACGGACGTTCCTTTTACAGGGCCATTATTGTCCATGATACGGCCTGTAATGGTTGCTTCAGTACCCTGAGCCCAGCTGTTAGTTGGAATTTGAAAAAATGTAATGATGGTTAATGAGATTAACCAAATGATCTGTCTTTGCATAATAATTTCACTTTTTAGTTGATTAGTGTCTGTCACAAGTATGTTGCGAAATTATCCCTGCAAGATTGTTAAATGGTTAAGGGCTCATTATTAAATATTTAATAAAAATGGATTTAGGCTGCCTATTGCGTATAATTAATTAACCTATACACAGAGCGGGCGACTCGGAAGAATCCGAGCCGCCCGCTCTGTGTATAAAGATGAGAGGATTTACTCTTCCCAACGAATTTTATCTGCAATGGGTGTACGGATAGGTTCACGCGCTTCAGATTGGTGGTGTCCTAAGTAGAATAGACCAATACATTTTTGATTTTCTTCGAGATTTAAGAAACCACCCAAGTGATTGATTAAACCTGGAGTCGCCCAGTATCCACCGATATTTAGCGAGTGTGCAGCCAACCACATGTTTTCAACAGCAGCAGCCGTACAAGCCAATTCTTCCCATTCAGGAACTTCGCCCGTATAATTGACAACAATCGCAATGGCAACGTTTGACTGTGTTGCTTTTTTGCCCATTGTTATTTCAGTTGCTTCAGTATATTTCTCTGTAGGTGTTACTGACTTGTAGATACGTGATAATTCGGTGCCTAAACGTTCTAATCCCTCTTTGCGGAAGATCACAAAACGCCAAGGTTGTGTTCTTTTGTGTGTTGGAGCAGCATTGGCCGCTTCCAAGATACTCAAGATATCTTCTTTACTGACTTCTTCTTCAGTAAAGGAAGCTTGAAATACGGATCTTCTGTAGTGTATTGCTTTTAATACGTCGTTTTTCATTATAATTTATTTTTCCTTTATGCTTTTTCTTCCCATAAAGATACAACATGCAAAATTGTTTTGACGGCTTTTTCCATATCTTGTACAGCTACCCACTCTTGTTTTCCGTGGAAAGCATGCCCTCCAGCAAAAATATTTGGACAAGGTAAGCCCATAAACGAAAGGCGGGAGCCATCTGTTCCACCGCGGATACTTCTTCTTTCGGCCACCATTCCTGCACGGTTGATGGCTTCCATACCGATTTCCATAATTTCAGGATGCTGATCCAGCACTTCTTTCATATTACGGTATTGTTCTTTTACGACAAAAGTATAGGTGCAGTTTGGATATTGTTCCACAATCGATTTTGCGATGCCTTCCAGCTCATCTTCATGTTTCTTTAGATTGGCTGTAACGTGGTCGCGTACGATAAATTGAATTTCAGCTTTTTCCACAGATCCACTGATATGAACAGGGTGTACAAAGCCGTCTTTTTTGTTGGTGCTTTCAGGTGAAAGTCGATCTTTTGGTAGTGCGTCAATTACCGCACTGGCGATTTTGATGGCACTTTGCATTTTACCCTTAGCAAAGCCCGGATGTACGGATACACCATGAATAGTTAATGTAGCTCCATCCGCTGAAAATGTTTCATCCTCAATGGTTCCAGCTCTTTCGCCATCCATTGTATAAGCAAAATCTGCTGCTAAACGTTTCAAATCTGCTTTATCAACACCTCTGCCAATCTCTTCATCTGGTGTGAAAAGAATTTTGATATCACCATGTTTGATTTCAGGATGTTTCATTAATAAACGGGCAGCATCCATGATTTCGGCCACACCTGCTTTGTCATCTGCACCCAACAAAGTGGTGCCACTCGCTGTAATGATATCATTGCCAATTTGATTGGCTAGATCGGGATGTTCGGCGTATTTGATGATAATAGTCTTGTCGTCAGGAAGCACAAGATCCTGGCCCTGATAATTAGGATGAACCAGTGGTTTAACATCTTTTCCAGAAGAGTCCGGAGATGTATCCATATGAGAACAGAAGCAGATAACAGGAACTTGCTTTGCAGTATTGGATGGAATAGTTGCATAGATATATCCATTTTCATCCATTGCTGCGTCTGAAATACCCAATGCTAGCAACTCCGCTACAAGTAACTTTCCAAGGTTCTTTTGCTTTTCCGTAGAAGGACATGTTGGTGAATTTGCATCAGATTGTGTGTCAATCTGTACATAGCGTTGAAATCTTTCGGATACCGAAAAATCACTTATGTTGTTGATCTCAAATGTGCTCATTTTCTAATAGCCTTAATGTGATAAGGGTGGTCAAACTTAGATAAATTGCTTTTTATTTGCAATTTAATTTGGTTGCATTTACAAACAATTTGTCCCTACTCTATAGGTTTAATTCTATTTGTTAACAAACTGACAATAACTGAAACTCATAAGAGGGGGCAAGATCCTAATTCCCGCTGAAAGGAATGTATTGTTATCTATAATTTATTGCTACATACAATGTGCTGTAGCGTTTTTGAACAGTAAAGTTTTACCCATAGCTATGTGAGCAGAAATCTTGGATGATCCCACATTAAAAAAAAGACCTATCAACTAGTTGACAGGTCCTTTTTTAAGTGTATCGTTCTCTATTTCTTTTCGTCTGCGTAACCAAATACTTTCTGTAAAATATTGGTATTTCTACTGCCGCCTATGTTCTGTCTAATTTTTGACTCCTGGTCGGCAACTTTGATAAATAGACCGTCTATTGCTTTCTGCGTAACGTATGCAGTAAGATTTGTCTCCACTTTATTGCCTAATGGAAGGTTGTTATAAGCTGAGGTCAATTGTGTCCAATACTGGTCCACATTGTTTGTACCCATGGCAGATTTAATAACAGGACTAAATTTGTTCGTTAACTCTGTCGATGTATTTGTTTTAAAAAACGTTGTCGCGGCGTCTTCTTTGCTGCCTAGAAGAATATTGGTCGCATCTGTAATCGTCATCTTCGAAAGCGCATTGACAAATACGGGGGCAGCCTCTTTAACGGCTCCCTCAGCAGCTCTGTTCATGCTCTGTATAAACTGATCGCATAATTTTCCCATACCGACAGCGCGAAGCGTTTTTTCTACTTTCTGTGCTTCGGCAGGCATCAAAATCTTTACTGCCGCATCACCCAAAAAACCATCCTTTTTGGCTAAAGATTCGATACTCAGATTTAAACCATTGCTTAAAGCCTGTTTGATCCCCAATGAAGCATCTTTGTTGGATAAAGACGTCAAGGTATTGGATTTTGACGCTGTTGCTTTAGTATTTGATGCTGTGGTCGTTTTAGTACTGTCGGTTTGGCCCTGATTTGCTTTTGTCAATGTTTCACTGATTTTCTTAAAAATCTGTGCTTCGCTTGCATTGGAATAAAGTAGTCCTGAGACAAATAGTGTGCAATATAATAGTGGAAATTTCATCATGTTATTGTTTTGCTGTCAAAATTAAACATATCGACTGTTAATTTATGTGAAAGTTTAAAGCAATTACTAGGAACCATAGCTATTGTCAAGAATCGTAGCAGATGCGCTACAGCGTGCTGAATCGCTATCCCTGATGCGGTGTAAATAAAAAGCTGTCCCACAAAATAAAACAGCAGATTCTAAGCGAACCTGCTGTTTGTGTTATAGGGTTGTTGTAATTAACCTGATATTATTTCCAGGAGAGCGTCGTTGCTACTGGAAAGTGATCTGAGGGGAATTTATTCATATACGTGTCCGTCAGGATACCATATTTTTTAACCTGGAAAGGTTTGGTAATAAAAATATGATCAATGCGGCCTGTTGGTTTGATGCTTTTGCCCCAGCCATTGAAGGAAGAATTGGGTTCATATTTGAATGTTGCCAGTTCATGTACGTCAGTGACTACTTTGCTATTGGCTAATGTGAAATAAGCCTCATCTTTTTCATCCACATTGAAGTCGCCGGTTAAAATCAAAGGTAGGTCTTTGGCAAACTCTTTTGCTTTTTCTAGAATCAACTTGGCACTCTCGGTGCGTGCAGTACGGCCGATATGGTCAAAGTGCGTGTTCATGAAGATGAAGCGTTTTTTGTTGGCCTTGTCTTCAAAAATACCCCAGGTACAGATCCGCGGTAGCGCTGCATCCCAGCCTTTATTCGGGTGTTGGGTATCTGTCGCTGAAAGCCAGAAAGTTCCGCTCTTTATTGCTTTAAAGCGATTTGTATTGTAATAAATAGCTGAGTGTTCGCCCTCTTGTGCACCATCGTCGCGACCAACACCCACGTAATCAAATCCAGGAAGGAGCTTTTTGAGATCTTGAACCTGATCAAAAAAACCTTCTTGGATACCAAAGATATCAAAGCCATGGTATTTAATCAGATTGGTTAGCGGAACTTTACGGTCGTTCCACATGTTGTCAACATCGACGGTATTTCTTTGACGGATATTATAGCTGGCTGCAATAAATTCCTGTGCATAAGACAGAAAGGATAGACAGAGCGCTAAAGCGAGAATAATACTTTTTTTCATTTAGAATCTAGTTTTTAAAAAGGTACTGAAACGGTCACGCTCATCAAGTCGGCCTGATAAGTGGTCAACTGATTAGGAACCATGACTATTTCAACGGTATTGTTATTTCTTTAATACACGGAGCAACAATTCAGGTTCGTCAGTTGTAATAAAATCAATTTTCTGATTAATTAGATTGGTCATTTCCTCTTCTGTGTTTACTGTCCACGCATTCACTTTCATGCCAAGTTGATGTGCATCTTTCAGCCATGTCGCATTCTTTTTGAAAACCGAAAAGTGATAATCCAAACCATTTATTCCCGCAGCCTTCACCTCAGCAGGAGTTTTGTCACCTGTGAGGTATTGAATATTGGCCTTAGGCGCCAGTTCGTGAATCTTCTGACAAGCCTCAAAGCTAAAGGAAATATAATCAGTGACTTTCTCTGCTTTCAAGCTTTTAACCATTTCCACCGTTTTTGTTGTCGCTTCAAGTGTACGCTCTAGGCCGAGTTTATTGATTTTCAATTCAAGGATAAGACGTAAACCTTTCAATTTTTTTCCAGCGTTAAGATATTCTTCCAAGGTGGGAATAGATTCACCGTTAGGATGCTTCTTTTCTAAGAGCTCCTTGTATGTTGCTGTGGCAATATCGATACCATAGAAATCATTATCGTGGTTGACCACAAGAATATTATCTTTGGTCAAATGCACATCAAATTCGGATCCGAAGAGCCTAAGGTCGTGGGCTGCTGTTAAAGAAGCAATAGAATTTTGCGGAAGATGGCTGTTTTTCCATACGCCACGATGTGCAATGGCTTTAGTTTGTGCAAATAATGCCGAAGATGAGATCACCATGGCTAGTGTCAGACAGCTAAAAATATGTTTTTTCATGTGATAATTATGTATGAGTGTTTGTTTTCAACGGCATAATTTGCACGTTTCACTCGTTGATTTATTCCTATTCTATTTCTCTTTTTGGGCATTTATATTACCGATTAAGATGTTTATGATAAAAAATCGACCCCTAATGATAGGATCATTTCTTACAAATCTGTTTAAAAGCTGATTTTACATAAGACAAAAAAAGTGGTACTTTTTATCTCGATGTACAAGATCTAAAGTACCACTTTTATATTTAGGAATTGTTAAGTGTAATTTATTTTTTACCGTTCCATTCGGCCATGAACTCATCTAGGAAGCTGAGCATATAATCATGGCGATGCGCTGCGATTCTTTTCGCTGCTTCTGTATTCATCTTATTCTTTAACAATAGTAGCTTTTCGTAGAAGTGATTGATTGTAGGAGCTTCCGAATGCTTGTACGCTTCCTTATCCTTATATTCCTGAACGGGAACATTGGGATTATACATCTCACGGCCTTTGTTTCCGCCAAAGCTAAACGCGCGGGCAATACCTATTGCGCCAATAGCATCTAGACGGTCAGCATCTTGCACGATCTCCATCTCTTTTGAATGGAATGAAACTTCACCTAAACTTGCTTTGAAAGACATGTTGAAGATGATTTTCTTGACATGGTCGATGATCTCAGGCGAAATTTCTAGACTTGCCAAAAACTCTCCGGCAACACGAGGGCCTATTGTTTCGTCGCCATCATGGAATTTACTGTCAGCGATGTCATGTAATAGCGCCGCCAATTCGCACACCATAACATCTGCTTCTTCATCTTCTAAAATTAACTTCGTATTGTTCCATACGCGTTGAATATGCGACCAATCGTGGCCTGCTTCTGCAAATTTCAACCGGTCTTGCACAAATGCTACTGTGCGCTCAATAATGTTATTCATACAATACTTTTGTTTTTTCGCGAGTACCCTCGTATAATTCGTATTCTAATAATCTACAATCTAATTTACCATTATAAAATTCTATACGTCGGGATGCGCGCAACCCGATTTTCTTTGCCAGATCTGGATTTCCAGTAAATATATAGCCTCTATAACCTTTGCATTCCTGTTTCATGAAATCTCCCATACGCTTATAGGTAATTTCTAGCTTGCTGTGTGTGCCCAAACGTTCACCATATTCAGGATTGAATAAAATGACACCTCCTTCTTTAGGAACGTGTGTTTCGGCAAAATCGCATACTTCAAATGAAATTAATTGCTCTACACCAGCAGTTCTTGCGTTCATCTTGGAGACGTTGATAGCTTCTTCCGAGATATCACTTGCGATAATTTGCGGAGCCGCTTTTTTATTGATCTGATCTTTAAGTACGCGACGCTCCTGGAAGAAAACTGTTTCATCATAACCAATGAAATGCATAAATGAATAGTTCATGCGTAATAATCCAGGTTTTCTGTTTGTTGCAATCAGAGCTGCCTCAATAGCTAAAGTTCCGGATCCACACATGGGGTTCACAAAAGGAGAATTACCATCCCATTTGGACGCAATAATAGTCGAGGCTGCCAGGGCTTCCAACATTGGCGCTTTTCCCGGGATCTTCCGGTAGCCATGTTTCGCCAGTGTTTCACCTGAGGTATCGAGAAAAATTTCAGCACGGTCATCTTTCCAGTACAAGTGCACAACCGCTTTATTATTGTCCGGACCTGAATTAGGGCGCATACCCTTTTTTTCCTTGATACGGTCTACGATTGCATCTTTAACTTTGACGTTTGCAAATAATGGTGTGCTGATTGTCTCATTGTCTACATTGGAGCTGACAGAGAAGTATCCGTCAAATTGAATGAGTTCTTCCCATGCGATTTGACTCAATTCTTCATAGAGCTCCGTCGGATTATTGGCCGTAAACTCTTTTAACGAATACAAAATCTGAGATGCTGTGCGCAGGTTCAGATTGAGCTTGATCGTATCGTTTATACTGACCTTTAATTCTACTCCTGTAGGAAATGCCCTGACAATGTCAAAACCTAACTCTTTAACTTCCTGTTGCAAATAAGGTGATAAGCGCTTATTGCACGTTATAATAACTTTATTGGGGGTGTTGAAAACTTCCATCATATTTTGTACAAAGTTAATTAAACTCTTCCTCAAAAATTGCTTAATTTTACGCTTTAATATTTATTTTTTTGATTATGGAAATTAGAGGAAAAGTACACGAGATAGGAGCGACACAACAAGTGACAGAATCATTCAAAAAACGTGATATGATTGTAGCTTATGCCGAAAACCCACAATTTGTTGAGTATATCCGTTTTGAATCAACACAAGACAGAACGTCAATTTTTGATAACCTAGCAATTGGTGAAGAGGTAGAAGTATCTTTTAATCTTCGTGGTCGTCCTTGGACTAATAAAGATGGCGTAACAACTTATTTCAATTCATTGGTAGCATGGCGTGTAACAAAATTGGGTAATGCTGCTCCAGCACCATCTTCTCCAGGTTACGCAGATATGCCTGCTCCTGTAGATTTGGCTGGTTCATCAGATGATGATGATCTACCATTCTAATCTGAATAGGATTTTATGCACTATCGCCCTTGCGGTAGCCAATAGATTATTTGAACTGTAAACAATCCGGTTATTTACAATAGAAAGGCTTCTTGAAGAAGCCTTTTTTCTTTCATAGCATCAGCATGGGCACCTGATTTTTCTTGGCGCTGAAATTGCTTGCTATACGGTGTCGTACATCAAAAAACAATAGATATGAAATTATCCGTATTATTTCTTTGCTTAGCAGCCGTTTCGCTAAGTGCATGCAATCAAACTTCAAAAGAGAGCCAGCATGCTACAGCAGATTCTTCAGTACATGAGACTGCGGCAGTAGATACTGCCCATACATCACAAAACTCACTGGATTGGGCTGGTACCTATGAAGCTACTATTCCCTGTGCAGATTGTGAAGGTATCAAAACCAATATCACCTTAAAGAATGATAATACCTTTGCCATCGTAAGTGAATATATTAATAAAAATACCAAGGTTGAAGATACTGGCAAAGTCATGTGGCATGACAACGGATCCGTTGTTCATCTCACAGGGAAAGAGACAAATATGAAATTGAAGGTCGGCGAAAATAAGCTGATTGGACTGGATCAGGAAGGCCATGCGATCGATGGTCCCAATGCACATCTCTATGTGTACAATAAGGTCGAAGGAGAGAAGCTGTAAAACGAAGCTCCGATAACTGAATTAGCCGCTGACGTATTTACCGTAGGGAACTTTTCGGAGAAGATACGTCAGTAAGGCACTCGCCAACAGGGTGAGAACCGTTGCTGCCGGGATTTTCCACAAAGTGGATAATGGAAGCAAAGGATGAATATAATTCAGCAATAAAATATGGCATAAGTAAATGCCAAAGCTGTGAATGTCGATAAATTCCCAGAAAGCGTTGAGCTGTTCTGGGAGTTTAAGGCCTTGTACGAAGATGAATAAAAAGCCTGCACTCAATGCGATATTTGGCGAAAGATAGTTGTAAAGTGTCGGGTCAAATTCTCCACGAGAAACACTCAAATGCGATGTCCCCGAAGCCGTAATTAAACAACAGATCAGAAAAAACGTAAAACTTGATAATTTGACCATTTGGATTGGATAATTACGTAAATAATGCCCCAAGACAAGGTAACCCGCATACCCCGAGAAAAAGGTCAGGTCAAAATTAGGTAGGTAACTATTGAACCATTTATTCGTAAAAAATAACGCTGCAAACCACAATCCCAAAAAGATCTCAAGCTCCCTTTTACTGCAGTTGCCAACAATTTTGCGTATGAAAGGAACTGCGAGGTAGAGCCCAAGTATCATGTATAGATACCAAAGGTGCGCATTCGTTCCTGATTTTAAGCGAATTAACACGATGTTAATAACTTGTGGAAAACCAATATAGTCAAAATCAATGTACCGAATAAAATAATAGAGAAGATAGACGATCGTCCAAAAAAGAAAGGGCGGGACAATTTTTAACAGACGTTTCCGATAAAACTGTCCCGTACTTTCATCTTTCTGTAGCAGCAGAGCGCCTGAAATAATGACAAACAGGGGTACCGCAAAGCGCGAGAAGCTATTGAGCCAATTGGCATAACTCCAGTCGAATGACTCAAATTCATTGCTGTTTAGGTAGCCCGAAGAGGAATGAATCAATATAACGAGGAATATCGCAACAATACGTAGTACACTGATATAACTGGTTCGCGCCATTTGATTATGCTGTTTTTATTGACTTTTACTGTCGTAGGCTTTCAAATACAGCAGGGTTAGGAGTGCGCCAATGCTCGCCATGCCCACGCCTACAAGCGAAGGTGTGTTATAAGCTAAACCCAACGTTATTGGAATTCCACCTAAAAATGCACCTAAGGTATTGCCGAGGTTAAAGGCAGCCTGGCCACCTGCCGCAGCCAATGTTGCAGCTTCTTTTGAAGCGCGGATTAACATCAGTTGTGTCGGCGAACCAATGGTAAAAGATACCAGTCCAGTAATAAATGCCAAAGGATAAGCTGTCCAGCCCAATGGCGATATAAAGTAAACCATCACAAGGCATAGCGCCATGGCGGAAAAACTAGCGATCGCAGCTTTGGTTGGGGAGATTGTATCGGCCAATTTTCCGCCAATAAGATTCCCGAAAAACATACCGACACCGATCAGGACCATAATCAGTGGTACACGATCTGCAGCGATGCCCGACACATTGGTCACTAAAGGAGCGATGTAACTGATCCAGGCAAAAAGTCCACCGGTACCGATGGCGATAATAGCCATTAATAGCCAAGCAATTTTTTTGTTGAAGAAGTTGAGCTGGCTAAAGATGTTATTCCCTTTGGAAGCTTCAATTTTTGGCATCCAAGCATAAATTGCTGCAAAAGTGATTAACCCCAATACACTGATGATACCATACGTCAAACGCCAAGAATAATGATGGCCGAGGTAGGTTCCTAGCGGTACTCCAGCCAAATTGGCAATGGTCATTCCTGTAAACATAATGGATATAGCCTGGGCTTCTTTTCCCTTTGGTGCCAACCGAGCAGCAACAACAGATCCAACACCAAAAAATGCACCATGCGGAAGCCCTGCCATAAAACGGGAGAGACTGATCAAAAATTGACCTGGAGCAATACTAAATAGACCGTTGAAAATAAAGAAGAGCAACATTAAAAAAAGTAATACCTTCTTTGGCGGATATTTTCCCGTAAATAGGACTAATGTTGGGGCACCTACAACAACACCCAGTGCGTATAGTGCAATCAGGTGCGCGGCAGTAGGGATCTCGATATGAAGATCTTTGGCAATATCAGGCAGGATACCCATCATCGTGAATTCGGTCATTCCGATGGCAAGTCCGCCAAATGCCAAAGCGATAATTCCTTTGTTCATTGTATTTTAAGGTTGAGGTTGTACGATAATGGTACGAAGATAATAAATAGATTGTACTAAAAATTACTGATACCTTTTTTGAGGGACACAAGTAATATTTTTAGTCTTTCTTAAGATGATCTGACGTTGATCTAATCTGCTTTCCAGTACCACCGAATCCGCAGCATGATAAACGACTTTAAAGCGGGGGATATACTGTCCGGAAAGATAGCAGCCTGAAATTTTCTGCTTGCCATTCTCTTTGGTATAAATACCATCGACAATGATGGAGTCTCCACGCAAAACATAAATACCTTTTGCATGTTCTGTCCAGGATCCATTTTTGTAACAGCTATCCGGGATTGTTTGTACCTTATTGTTGACGTGCATGGTCGCGTAAACAGAATCACAGGTAAACTTGAAATCGGTCAAGGTATACTGCATCATCTGCTGTTGTCCTGGAATACTGTCTTGGACCCATTCTCCCTGTAAAAAGGGAGCGCCTTCGTTCTGCATATCCGAATTGAATTTGCAGGCAGTAAAAAAGAAAAACATACCTATGGCAAGTGCCAATAGGTATGTCTGTGTTCGTATATTTTTTATTGAAATAAAAGTCACAGCTTATTTTAAACTTCCAACCATATCTTCTGGTTTTACCCAAGCATCGAAATCTTCAGGAGTCACATAACCTAAGCGTACCGCTTCTTCTTTAAGCGTAGTGCCGTTTTTATGTGCTGTTTGCGCGATTTCTGCTGATTTGTAGTAACCAATTTTTGTGTTTAGTGCCGTTACTAACATCAATGAGTTGTCTACCAATTCTTTGATGCGTTTGTAGTTCGGTTCAATACCAGCTGCACAGTGCTCTTCAAATGAAACACAAGCATCACCCAATAGGCGAGCAGATTGTAAGAAGTTTGCGGCCATCAATGGTTTGAACACGTTTAGTTCATAGTGACCTTGCGTTCCACCAATCGTAATAGCCACATCATTACCCATCACTTGCGCCGCAACCATTGTCAATGCTTCACATTGCGTTGGATTAACTTTACCTGGCATAATCGATGACCCTGGTTCGTTTTCAGGGATCAAGATTTCACCGATACCTGAACGTGGGCCAGAAGCCAACATACGGATATCGTTTGCAATTTTATTTAATGAAACAGCCAATTGCTTCAATGCACCGTGTGTTTCAACGATTGCGTCGTGAGCAGCCAATGCTTCAAATTTATTTTCAGCGGTTACGAAAGGTAGGCCTGTAAATTCAGCGATATATTTAGCAACGACAACGTCATAGCCGTTTGGTGTATTTAATCCTGTACCTACAGCAGTACCTCCCAATGCAAGTTCTGACAAATGCGAAAGTGTATTTCTTAAAGCTTTCAGACCATGGTTCAATTGAGCGACATAACCTGAAATCTCTTGACCTAGAGTCAACGGAGTAGCATCCATTAAGTGTGTACGGCCAATTTTAACCACGCTTTTAAACTCCTCAGCTTTTTTTGCCAATGTGTCACGCAATTTTTCTACACCTGGAATGGTAACTTCAGCAACAGCTTTGTAAGCCGCAATATGCATTCCTGTAGGGAAAGTATCGTTAGATGATTGTGATTTGTTTACATCATCATTTGCTTTTAACACAGGTTCACCTTCACCGATTTTATGTCCAGCCAATACTTGTGCACGGTTTGCTACAACCTCATTCACATTCATATTGGATTGCGTACCCGAGCCCGTTTGCCAAATAACCAATGGAAATTGATCATCCAATTTGCCCGCCAAGATCTCATCACATACTGTAGCGATCGCATCACGTTTCTCTACAGGTAATACCCCCAACTCGTGGTTAGCATAAGCAGCTGCTTTTTTCAAATAAGCAAAGCCTGCGACGATTTCGTGTGGCATTGAAGCTGCCGGTCCGATTTTAAAGTTGTTGCGTGAACGCTCTGTTTGTGCACCCCAGTATTTGTCTGCAGGTACTTGAACTTCACCCATTGTGTCTTTTTCAATTCTGAATGACATAGTATGTAAGTATAAGTAAAACGTAAAAATTAAAAGCATATGTGCAAAGCACATCATACATCACTCACAAAGTTACAGGATAATACAGTAAAGAACAAGGATTAAAGCATAAAGACACAATAAGCAGGTTTTAAAAACCAAGACGTTTTGTCAAGGAATCATTCACATGGTGGAAAACCT
Source organism: Sphingobacterium sp. 18053 (assembly GCF_902706145.1). Lineage (NCBI taxonomy): Bacteria > Pseudomonadati > Bacteroidota > Sphingobacteriia > Sphingobacteriales > Sphingobacteriaceae > Sphingobacterium > Sphingobacterium sp. 18053. Next base: position 370,945 of record NZ_CACSJW010000002.1, on the reverse strand, counting down.
GTTTCGGTTTTAACGTCCGCCAGGGAATCACGTTCAATGTACCACCGAAATTAATGTAATAATCTATATTTTGCTGCTGGAATTCTTCGATAACATGCTCACGGAAACCAATGCCCGCAATCCATCCGTCCTCGATATCCTGAAACCATTCCTCATAGTAAGAGTCGTCTGAAGCATGAAAATTCAGTACATTCTCTCCAATTAGAATAAAATACTTGATCCCTTGACTGATCAATACATCGATAATCTCTCGCTTGAGCAACATGATGTCATTGTAGATAGCATCATTCCATTCACCAATCAGTTCGATAATACAGTACTGTTTCTCATAGTCTACAAACAGTATTTTCAGATATAAGGTAAGCGAACCGAATTCATCCCATTGTGGGTGCAAAAGAAAATTATAGATCTGTTTGTCAAAATCGAATTCGCTGTAGACTGTACCATAAAATGGGGATTGTTCATCTTCAGCGGCAATGTAATAGTCCCGCCAATTGTAATAAGGTTCGATTTCGTGCATAAAGTGGAATCTTTTTCAATTCAAACTAAGATAAATTTACGCGAATTTGCAAGTTAAATTATAGGGATCATTGTCATGTATTGAAATTAAATGTTTGGCACTCCTACGAACTGTTTGGTTATGATTTTTGATAAAGACTTTTAATCATGGACAGCTTTGTTTCCTGACCAAAACAATGACGTGAACTTTTTGTTTTTAATGTAAAAATATGGGTTCAAAAACTCGTTTAACCGAATAAACTTGCTATTTTTGATAAAGTAATTAATTGTTGAATAGTTTGTCTCATCTTCGGTAATTCATGAAGATTTCCCATGCAGAAAAGTATTAAACGAAATATTTTTGTAGCCGCTACATATGCTGCAGTATTGCTTCTCGGCTTGCTGTTGGGACAAAATTATGCCGAGGAACAGGGAAGTAACCAGAAAACAACCTTTTCAAGTTTGCGCTCCAATGGCAATTCTGATAAATTACAATATCTCATTCAATTAATTTCCGAGAATTACGTCGACAATGTCAGTATAGACACCGTGCAGGATGAAGCCATTGAGCATGTTGTTTCCCGCCTGGATCCTTTTTCCACCTTTTTGAAACCCAATCAAGTGCTAGCAAAGCAGGAAACGCTTGAGGGAACATTTGATGGTATCGGAGTAGAGTACTTTCGCCTGAAAGATACGCTACTTGTTGTTGGGATGGTTGCAGCTGGTCCCGCTGAGAAAGCAGGTATGCGTATCGGCGACCGCATTTTAAAGATCGGTAATAAGGATCTTGTCGGAAGAAAGGTTGCCGAATCCGAAATTGAAAAACTGATCCGCGGAAAGAAAGGAACAGCTGTATTGATCTCCATTCAACGCAATGGAGTAGTATTGGGCAATCCAATAAAAGTCATTCGTGATCAGGTAAATGTTTCGAGTTTAGATGCATCGTATATGATCGCTCCGAAAACGGCTTATGTGAAAATTCGAAGATTTGGACATAAGACAGCAGACGAATTCAGGCAGTCACTCATTGACTTACGAAAAAGCGGAGCTCAAGATCTTATTTTGGACCTACGTAATAATGGTGGCGGATTTGTACATACGGCAATTGATCTGGCTGGTCAATTTTTCAAAGAAAAGAGACTGTTGATGTATACCGAGGGTGCAAATGAACTGCGCCAGGATTTCTATTCTGAGAAGGCGGGCGATTTTGGTGATGGCCGGGTCATTGTGCTGATCAATGAAAGCACAGCATCAGCGAGCGAAATACTGAGCGGTGCTCTTCAGGATTTGGATCGGGCAACTATTGTCGGCCGCAGATCCTATGGCAAAGGTTTGGTGCAAGAGCAATTTGATTTTTCAGACGGTTCTGCAATCAATCTGACTGTGGCTCGCTACTATACACCGCTTGGAAGATGTATTCAGCGAAAATATGCACGGGCGAATTTTGATGCGGCAAAATACATGACAGGCTTCGATCTATGGACAATGGATACCGAATTCAGCCAAAAGGAAATGTTTACAACCAGCAAAGGAAAGCTTGTCTTCGGTGGTGGCGGTATTCTTCCGGACGTGACTATCCCGATTGACACCAATGAAACCAGTGCCAAGTACCGCGAGATATTTCATTCCAATGCAATCGAAGAGTTTGTTTATGATCGTTTCACGAAACATCTGCCGGCATATTCTATCGAGAATTTTATTAGTGGCTATCACTTGCCAGCAACAGAATTTGATCTATTCATTTCATATCTTAATAGCCAAAAGCGGATCGCGGTCACAGCCAAAGAAGCAAAAAACTTACATGATTTAATTCAATCCGATATCGAGGCCTTGGTAGGTCGATATTATTTTGGTCGTGAAGCATATTACAAAATCAAAAACCGAAGAGATAAATTTATTGAAATAGGTCTTAAAACGTTGGGGTATCAAATGCCTAAGGTTTAAGTTTAAGATCAGACCATACAGGATAATGATCCGACAATTTCTGTTTGACAATCTGATAGTTCATCACCTGAAATTTCTGGCTGGCAAAAATATAATCGATCTGGAATATCGGAAGCAGGGCATGATGGGTTACTCCCCAGCCATTACCTTTCTCCTTAAATGCATTGTACAGCCCGTCTCCAATTAGATTGACCGAGTAACTCATTGGAGTATCATTGAAATCACCTACCGCAATATAAGGATATTGACATTCATTCATATGTTTCTTTAACGAATGCGCCTGTTCGCTACGAAGCTCGAAGGCATTCTTAAGTTTGCGGCTCAATTTACGTGTCCTCGAATTATCCGATTCATTATTATTGGACAGATTTTGGATAAATTCCTTGTCTTCATTTTGAAGCGCAAAAGAACGGAGATGTATATTATAGATGCGAATCAGTGTATCCTGTTTTTTGATATCTACATAACTAATCCGGTTGATTCCGTAATCGTTGTCTCTGATGGTACCTGAATCATAGATTGGGAAGCGGGACAGGACAGCCATTCCATAAGCCTCGTAATCGTTTTTAGAACTAGGCTCAAAGAAAAAATAATCATAGCCCAGTTTATCCTTGAATTCTTCGGAGAACACATGTTTTCCTTTGATCTTGCTAATATATTCCTGAAAGCAGATCACATCGGGAGATATGCTGTCAATAATTCGGACAACGTCGGCTTTAAAGTTTTTTTTCTCATCGTTTACTTTTTTGAACAAATGAGCATTGAAGGTCATGATGCGCAGGGTACGTGTCTCGGAGGATACAGGGGCATTCTCTTTGCGAATGTTCCAATGTTTAGTTAAAAAAGGCCATCCAATGAGGATTGTTACGAGTGAATAAAGAGCAATTTTCCGTTTGCGGAGTAGCCAATAAAAGATAAATCCAATATTGATAAGAAGAATTGGAAGGTAGCCCAGGCCCATAAATGCAATGGGCCAAAAAGATTTAGGATTAATGAAGGTCGCCGAATAGCTCATAAGCAATGCAACGATCGCAAGCATATTTGCCAGGAACATTGTTTTACTTATAAAGCCCAGTTTTCTTCTTAAAAATGTCCTTTTATCCATCAACCTTGTCACCACTATTGCTTGCCCTAAAGAGCGTTTCTTTTTCATGGTTCGTTAGACTGTCGTAGCCAGAAACAGAAATTTTATCTAAGATAGCATCGATTTCGTCCTGATTGGGTAAGTCATAACGATGTTTCCGATTTGTCGGAATATTGTTACCTACAACGACTTTCATTTTTGCAGGCTTCTTTTGTTTTTTCTGAAAAATTGTGGACCAGTCCATCCCCGATTTTAGCGCATAAGTAAATCCCATTCCGAAGAGTACAACAGCAAAGTATGAAATGGCAGCAGGTCGATTGGTCATGGTAAGGGCAAGGAATTCCAATCCAAAATAAATAATAGCCACTAATTTTAGCTTAACAGTACCAATAAGCAGGAAGCGTAATTCGTACTTGGGGACCAAAGTGACAATTGCCGCCAATATCGCTGCCAGGGGAAGAGAGCCACCCATGAGCTGAACGCTGTCAGAAACGGGAATAAGTGACCCAAAGCCCATATAAAGAATGCTGCCGAGCAACCAAGAAGAAATATAAACAAATAGAAATTGCCGCTTGTTTAAGAAGGTAAAAAAGATCTGACCGACCCAATAGAGCCAAAGACTATCAAAAAGTATGGTCAGAAGCTTGACGTAAACAAAATTCGATGTGATTAATGACCAAGGCTGTGCAATAAATGCTGAGAAATTACTCGGTAAACTCAACCGGCGTACAATAGGCTCCAAAAAGCTTTGTGGTACAATTTTTAATTCGAAGAGTAGATCTAAAAAATAAATGAGGACAAATAAACAGACCTGAATACTGATCACCAAAGGTACGGGCGAGCCAGTTTTATAGGTTTGTCTCCAAAAATCTTTTAAACCGATGTTATTCATTGCGCACGATATTAATAAATTCCTTTTCTAATCTTCCACAGTTTAAGCAGTAGATAGCCAAATAGTGCACCACCGACATGCGCCAGGTGAGCCACAGAATCTCCTGGTCTAGACAAGCTCATATAAATTTCGATGAGGATGAATCCACCGATCATATACTTTGCTTTGACTGGTACAGGAATAAACAAAAATTGAAGTGGTATGTTTGGAAAAAGGTAGGCAAATGCTAATAGAACACCATAAATGGCTCCTGAGGCCCCTAACATCGGAATGAGGTAAGTTAGTGCTTCATTATTTCCGGTATTGGCCATGGCAATAAGTTCGTTTCCGCTTATGCCGTGAAGTGGAGCGAAAGAACCTGTCGCATTATAGAGTTGTATACCATTTACAGCTGTATAAAGAAACCAGGCACCGATTCCCGAAACCAAGTAAAAATTTAAAAAACGTTTTGACCCAAGTACCTGCTCAATCATAGGACCGAACATAACCAGGGAAAACATATTGAAGAAAATATGGGTAATATTGTTCTTGTCATGCATAAACATATGCGTAATCACCTGCCAGATTTTAAAATAAGGGGAGTCCGGATAATAGACCGCAAGATAATCATATGCTGCAGGTACAAGTTGTGATCCAATATAAAATATGATATTGATGATCAATAAATTCTTGATAACAGGTGTCAGTTGTGGAAACATATATTTTATCTTCTAATTTTTACCAAATTTTTCCGCTAATTCTTGCAATGTAAATGTTACAATTACAGGGTTGCCATAAATGGAGATATTGGGTGAGTGACAAGCAAAAAGTCTATCCACAAGCTCCGCCATCGCTGTATTGTCCAATACGGTACCGGGCTTAATGGCCGCATTACGGGCAAGACTCTTGGCAAGATTTTCTCGCTTAGCGAGCTTATACTCAGATTGATTGTTTTTGTAATCCTCCAATATTTTCTCAATCATCTTTATTTCGTCGAATCCTGTTCCTAAGTCTGCAGGAATTCCGTCAATAATATAGGAATTTTTTCCAAATTCACGAATTTGAAAGCCTAAGCCATTGATGTCCTCCAGGAGGTCTTTCATTAATTCATTATCTGCAGCATTCAGGTCCAAAGTCTGTGGAAACAAACTTTGTTGACTCAGACCTTTATGTTGGTCCAGTTGCGCAAGAAATTGTTCAAAGAGAATACGTTCATGTGCAGCCTGTTGATCGATTAGAATAAATCCAGAGTGAATCTGAGAAACAATATATTTATTATGGAGCTGAAAAAAGAGCTTTGAGGATGACTTATCTTCAGCCTGAATGGTCTGTGAGTTATCCGTCTGCAATTCTGGCTCCGCATGCAATGGCAGCTGAACAGATTCCTCCTTTTCGACAATCTGGTACAAGGAATCCCAATTGCTGGGTATGCCACCTGTTTTCTTACTGAGTCCTTCAGCGTAGCTTTCCGAGCGCGTGTAGCTCGAACCAGATTTTGATTTGTCTGTATCAAATGGATTGAAGTTTGGATTAAAAGTTACCGTTGGAACGATAATTTCATCCAATGCCTTTTTTGTGATGAGATTGGTGAAGCTCGTTTCCTGTTCAAAATCCAAAGATGGCATGATATTGTACCGTCCCAATGATCTTTTTACGGCTGAACGGATAATGGCGTAAATAGCCTTATCGTCTTCATACTTAATTTCGGTCTTGGTAGGGTGTACGTTGATATCGATGCGTGCTGGATCTATGTCGATAAATAAGACATAGAAAGGAAATGTTTCGGCCTGTAAGATATCTTCATAAGCATTCATGACCGCATGGTGCAGGTAGGGATCACGTACAAAGCGTTTGTTGACAAAGAAAAACTGTTCACCACGTGTTTTTTTTGCAAATTCAGGTTTTCCCACAAAACCTTCTACCTTAATGATGGATGTATCTTCTTCCACAGGGACAAGTCGCTGATTGTAATTGTTTCCGAAAATATGGACAATACGTTGTTTCAGCGTCTCAGCTGGCAAATGGTAGATCTCATTTCCGTCACTATGTAAGGACAGGAAAATCTGTGGATTTGATAAGGCAATACGTTGAAATTCATCAATAATATGACGCATTTCTACGGAGTTACTCTTTAGAAAGTTCCTTCGCGCAGGAATATTGTAAAAAAGATTTTTAACTAAAATATTTGTTCCGGCAGCAACAGCTTCCGGGTATTGGTTGACAACTTTTGATCCCTCTATCTCAACAACTGTACCCAGTTCATCTTCGATGCGGCGTGTTTTGAGCTCTACCTGTGCAATCGCAGCAATGGAGGCCATTGCTTCACCACGGAAACCCATTGTGCGGATAGCGAATAAGTCTTCAGCCTTACGAATTTTCGATGTTGCGTGACGTTCAAAACAAAGACGAGCATCAGTTACGCTCATGCCACAGCCATTGTCAATGACCTGGATCAATGACTTGCCTGCATCTTTAACAATAAGTTTTATTTTGTCAGCTCCAGCATCAATAGCATTCTCAATCAATTCTTTAATGGCAGACGCTGGTCGCTGCACCACTTCTCCCGCCGCAATCTGATTAGCAACATTATCTGGAAGTAATTGAATAATATCCGACATATAATACAAAGTTAAGAAATATCCATATTTACAGCGTATAAACACTGATGAAAATCAACCGGACATTCTGTATGTTCTTTAAAAGCAAAAACCTTTAATGTGTTCATTTATACAAATGAAAATGGATGGCATTGATAAATAGTTGCGCCCTATTCCTCGGCCGTCAAAGTCAGTGTGCGATATCTATTGCCCCTGTAAGACAAAGCCCAAGGAGTTGGAAAACATTCCTGCGCAATAACCGAGCCATCCCGGGCAAACAGCAGCCGTGAAACATAATACTTCGCGGCTGCTGTCTCAAAGGTATTACATTTCTAATTTTAAGAAACGTGCTGTTTCGCTTTTATTATTTTTAATTAAGTTTTCAGGTGTTCCTTCAAATAGAACCTGCCCACCGTCTTTGCCACCTTCGGGACCGATATCAATGACCCAATCAGCCGATTTAACGACATCAAGGTTGTGCTCGATGATCAAAATGGTATTCCCGCGCCCGACCAGGCGATTGATAACGCCCATAAGAACATTAACATCTTCAAAGTGAAGACCTGTTGTCGGTTCATCAAGGATATAGAATGTATTTCCAGTGTCTTTTTTAGAAAGTTCAGTAGCCAATTTTACCCGTTGTGCCTCACCTCCCGATAAGGTTGTCGAGGACTGTCCTAAGGTGATATAACCCAAACCTACATCCTGCAGTGTTTTGATCTTTCGGTAAATACTCGGTACATTTTCGAAGAAATCCACAGCGTCGTTGATGCTCATATCAAGTACATCGGAAATGGATTTTCCTTTATAGCGTACCTCTAAAGTTTCTCGGTTGTAGCGTTTTCCGTGACATGTTTCACAAGGAACCTGTACATCGGGAAGGAAATTCATTTCGATGACTTTCAGCCCGGCTCCCTGGCAGGTTTCACAACGACCACCTTTGACGTTAAAGGAAAATCTTCCTGGTTTATAGCCTCTGATCTTAGCTTCTGGAAGCTGAACAAACAAGGTTCTGATGTCTGAAAATACACCGGTATAGGTTGAAGGGTTGGACCGTGGTGTACGGCCGATAGGACTTTGGTCGATCTCGATGACTTTGTCAATATGTTCTAACCCTTCAATTTTTTTGAAAGGAAGTGGAATTGCTTTGGCTCTGAAAAAATGTTTATTCAAAATCGGGTATAAAGTACCTGTGATTAGGCTTGATTTACCCGAACCTGAAACACCCGATACAACAATGAGTTTTCCTAATGGAAAAGAGACAGACAGATTTTTTAAGTTATGTCCGGTTGCTCCATGTAATGACAATGTTTTTCCATTGCCCTCACGGCGTTTCTCAGGAATCTTAACCTCTTTTGTTCCGTTGAGGTAAGCTGCTGTTAAAGAGTTTGATTTTAGGATTTCTGTTGGTGTACCTTCGGCAACCACAGTGCCACCATGAACGCCTGCAGCAGGTCCCATGTCGATAACATGGTCGGCATGTAGGATCATGTCTTTATCATGTTCCACAACAAGGACCGAATTGCCAATATCGCGTAGGTTTTTAAGCGCATTGATCAAACGTTCGTTATCCCGCTGATGGAGCCCAATACTGGGCTCATCCAGAATATAAAGTACATTCACCAGTTGGGAACCAATCTGTGTGGCCAGACGGATCCGCTGTGCTTCACCACCTGAAAGTGTTTTAGCTGTACGGTCTAAAGTCAAGTAATTTAGGCCGACATCCAGCAGGAAGCCTAAACGTGCGCGGATTTCCTTTAATATCTCTGTTGCAATAATGAGCTGGCGTTCATCAAGTTTGCTTTCTACCTGATCAAACCATTCTTTGATGGATGTAATGTCCATCGTTGAGAGCTCATGGATGTTTTTATCCGCAATTTTAAAATGTAAAGACTCTTTTTTCAGACGCGCTCCCGCACAGGTTGGACAGGTCACTTTCGTTCTGAAGTCATCTAAAGAAGGCGCCTCATCCGATGATTTTCCCGAAAACTCTTCCAGCATCTTAAAGATTCCTTCAAATTCAACACGATATTCACGTGTGCCATAACTTCCATAAGATACCGTGACAACGATAGGCTCTTCCTTATTGCCAAATAAAAGCTGGTCAATCTGTTCTTCAGTTAGTTTTTCAAGCGGTGTTGTAATGGTAAAATCTAATTTTTTTGCGACAGCTTTCAATACTTCCGAAGTCCAATTTTCCCGGGTAGGTCCCAGAGGGGCCAAACCACCCTTTTGAATACTTAGTTTTTTATCCGGGATAACGGCATTCTTATCAATTTCAAAAATATAGCCCAAACCATCACATGTAGGACACGCACCGTATGGGGAATTGAATGAGAAGGTATTTGGCTGTGGCTCATCATAAGAGATCCCCGATTCGGCATCCATGAGATAGCGGCTATAGAATTGCTCCTGATTATCTTTCGTGGAGACCTTGATGATGCCTTTCGCTGTTTTCATCGCCTGCATCACTGAAGTCTGTAAGCGCTTTTTATCTTCACGCTCTACTTTCAGACGATCTACGACGATTTCAATATCGTGTATTTTGTAGCGGTCGACCTGCATTTTTGGAACAAGGTCCAATATTTCTCCATCCACACGTACCTTCACATAACCTTGCTTACGGATTTGTTCAAACAACTCACGGTAGTGGCCTTTACGTCCCTTAACCACTGGTGCCAGGATGTTGAGGGCCTGTCCTTCAAACTCAGTCAAAATCCGTTCGATAACCTGATCGTCCGACATACGCTCCATTTTCTTCCCGGTCACATAGGAGAAAGCTTCTCCTGCTCGGGCAAATAGTAGACGCATAAAATCATAAACCTCAGTAATGGTTCCAACAGTGGACCTCGGGTTTTTGCTGGTGGTTTTCTGTTCAATGGAGATCACTGGACTTAAGCCCGATATCTTGTCCACATCCGGACGTTCCATGCCTCCCAAAAACTGACGGCTGTAGGCACTGAATGTCTCCATATACCGACGTTGTCCTTCGGCATAAATGGTGTCAAAAGCCAAGGAAGACTTTCCGCTGCCACTTAAACCTGTAATAACAACCAATTCATTTCTCGGAAAAGAAACATCTATATTTTTAAGATTATGCGCACGCGCTCCAAATACTTGAACTTCACTTTGTTCGCCCAAATCTGGGCTTCTTTTTACTGCCATGAAAACTCCTTAAGGTCCCCGTGTGAGGGATTAAATGCAAAACATGCAAAATTACAGATTTTAAAGGAATTATGCGAGCCTATCTGACTTTTGGAACAAAATGTGATATACAAGTGATTTAAAAAAATAATGTACCTTGCACAGTAAATCTAAATTTATGCGAAAATACGACGTCAGCAAACAAGAGAAACAATCGATCGACGATATTGTCCAATTTTGGAAGAAAGAGAACTTATTGGATGAACAAAAAGCGAACGAGCTGATGGATAGTTTAGACGTGAAAAGTTTTGATTGGGGACAACTGGCTAGATACGCTTTTTGGATTGCCTTGGCATCTCTGGTCTTTGCTGTTTTTTCGTTGTTTACAGATGCATCATTCTTGGCCTTTGTGGATACACTCTACGAAGCACCTAATATCCTATTTTGCTTCTTTTTCGCTGCCGTGGCTGTATTATTCTATACGCTGGGTTTTCGGTATAAGAAACGCTATCCTTATAAAAATCTATCCACGGAAACCATGATGCTGATTGGGGTTTTCGGAACTGCGGCCTGTATCGGGTTCATGGGTAAAGTATTGGATAAAGACACGATGCACTATTCCTTGTTATTTTTACTCTCCGTGGCGATTTATGGCTTTCTTGCCGTTAAGCTCGAGAGTAAGCTGATTTGGACGTTTATGCTTTTGGCCTTGGGCGTATGGTTTGCGACCGAGACCGCCTACCACAGCAATTGGGGATTTAAGTTTTGGGGAATGAACTACCCGCTGCGTTTTACCATTTTTGGGGCACTGATAACCGCGTTGGCTGTTTGGATTCAACCCAGGTTTGAAAGGCTACAAGTCTTTCAGCCCATCAGTTATATTGTGGGATTGATTTATCTGATGGTATCCTTGTGGACCCTTTCTATTTTTGGAAATTATGCTGATTTCTATGAATGGACGACTGTACGTCAATACCATATGTTCTACTGGGGTATTTTATCCACTGCCGTGTCGGTATTCCTGGTTGTCTACGGCTTAAAAGCGAAAGATAACGTCAGCAGAGAAGTAGGCTTTGTATTTTTAGTGCTCAATATCTATACCCGCTATGTCGAGTATCTCTGGGATAATATCAATAGAGCAGTGTTCTTTTTGATTTTGGCCGTGTCCTTTTGGTTTGTCGGCCGTTGGGCAGAGAAATTATGGAACAAACGGAAGGAAGAGATTGCTGGATAACCCTTAAAATTGAATCGTAAATCCGACACCTCTATTCGAACTGATGCTTAGATTGGGATCCAGGCTTAAGTATTTGCGGATCCGGGTAATAAAGACATCCATGCTCCTTCCTGTAAAGAAATCTGCATTTCCCCATACCTTTTCAAGAATTTCTTCACGCGTGACAAGCTGACCATTGTGTTGCCATAGAAAGAGGAGAAGTTGGGCTTCACGTTCAGTGAGCTTAAATTGTTCCAAAGTATGGCTTAATAATAATTGTTCGGGATGGAATAGATACTTCCCGATGGCGATCGATTTTGGACTACTATTTTTCTGATTCCGCTTTAATATATTCTGTATGCGAAGCAATAGTTCCTCGGGATCACAAGGTTTAGTGACATAGTCATCGGCACCGATTTTTAGTCCCGTGAGCTTATCTATTTTTTGCTCCTTGGCTGTTAAGAAGATAAAGGGTAAAGCAGGGTATAATGCATTGATTTCTTTAGCCAGGCTAAAACCACTGATTTGAGGAAGCATAACATCCAGTATAACCAGATCGTAATCGGCTAGCTGCTGGAAATTTTCCGTAAGATCATTGGGCTGCGCTATCCAGTCTATGGCAAATGTGGATAACTCAAGGTATTGCTTGAGCATAAAACCAAAATCTGGATCATCTTCAACGAGTAATATTTTATTCATTTTTGTCTTCAGTAGTTAAGTTAATACAAATGCTTTAGTCTATGGCCGCCTATTTCCTTTCCACAGTTTATCCTTGTTGGTTATATTTCCGATGATAGGACAAGTGCATGCGGCAGCTGGATTTTAAACGTAGTCCCTACATTGGGTTTGCTGGTTACAGTAAGCTGTCCGTGATAACGATCGACGATTTTTTTTACAAGGAAAAGACCGATTCCCAGGCCTTTGGTGTCGTGAACATTGTCTTTTTGGATGCGGTAAAACTTGTCGAAAATATAAGGTAACTCGGACTCCTCCATGCCATAACCATTATCCTGTATACAAACCGAGAGTTTACCTTTCTGATCCTCAAAAAAGATATTAATCCAAGTTGCACCATATTTTACGGCATTGTTCATCAGGTTCTGAAATAGTGTTGTCGCATCATTTGGACTCAGACATAATTTGCCGTCAGGCAAGGGACTTAATTGGAATGCGATAGCGGAGTTGGTCAATTGAAAATCGTCGAAAATAGCTTGAAGTTCTGTACTGGTGACAGGAGGCTGATCAATAGTTTGAAGATTTTCGTTAAGTGGATCAAGGGTTTGTTCCAAGCGATTTACTTGTCGTTCAATGACCGTTATAATGCTTTCGTCTGTTGATTTTCGAAGTGTTTTAGCGGCAATTTTCAGGGTTGCAATAGGTGTTTTGAGTTCATGTGAAATATTGTCGACGACATCGTGCAGTACGGTGATCTGTTTCTGCTGTTTTCTGAGATTCTGAATGGTTCTATAAAAAAGCCAAAGAAAAGCGGCTAGAATAAATAAGGTGCTCAATAGGAGCGAAGTAAGTTCTTTGAACAATATCCAGTTGAGATTCGTTACCTCAAAGGAAGTTTTCCGGTGTACAAAAAAGGTATACAAGATCTCTCGGCTTTGGATACTGTCTTTGATTTTCTGTGTTTCCGTTTTTTCAGTTATCCATTCGCTTGAAGAAAGCTCTACGGGTTGACGAAACGTTCCATTTGTTATGTAGACAGTGATAGGCCCCGCTGCGATTTGTTTTTCTAGGTTCTTGAAGTAAATACCCAAAATTTCCTTTTTCAGGATAACATCCATTCCCAAGGGTTGAAATAGGCTGTCGACATATCGCGTGAGCTTCTGGGAAGTTTTATGGGCATTTGCGCGGTATAGCTCTTTTAGTTTTTCGGCTGTTATCTCATTTTTAACCAATTTGATGTAGTAGTCTCTAGCAATATCCTTGCTCATTAAATCATCATCAAAAAGCTTGTCGTTGTCATGAAGCTTGCCCAGCTTACTTTTCACAGTGGCAAAAATATCACGCTGTTTGAGCTGATAGGTATTGTACAATTGATACCCCTGTATGCCAATAAGTACGGCAAAAAATAACGTAAAGAGGACGATATAACTTTTGGGCTTCAATTCCATACACAAATATAACTGCTGACGGCTAAGATAATATACCTTAACCCAGTATTAACCCTTCATTAACCATTATTTGTCGCAACTATAGACACTTTTGAACCATTAAATACCGAAGTATGAAATTGATCCTATTTTTTCTGGCTTTCCCCTTGTTGCTTTCAGCACAGACCAAACAAATCGGGGGACAAGTACAGGATGCAAACAAAATTGTGCTGGCGGGAGCGACCGTTATGCTATTGGATAGCAACTATCAAGAGATCCGTGAAGTAAAGACTGACCATTTTGGAAAGTTTATACTTACGCTGGATCATCCTAGTGGATACTATCTACGGACAACCTATCTGAACTTCAAGTCTCAGGAACTTTTTTTTCGCAGCGATACCATTTCTCGCCCTTTGTTACTTGAACTTCTTCCTGAAGCAAAGGTACTCGAAGAAGCGCAGGTCGTGGGTCGAGCTCCCCGATTGATCCGTAAGTTGGACCGCTTGGAATTTAACGTTCAAAATTCCAATCTTTCAGCACTGAATAGCTGGGATATTTTGAAGCGTACACCATTGGTGATGGTGAATGGTGCGGATTTAATGGTCCGTGGAAACAAAAATATTGTTGTCCTCATTAATGACCGCAAAGTGATGCTCACGGGGGACGAACTGAAAACCTATCTGGAGAATACAGCAGGTAGCGACGTGCAATCGATAGAGGTTATTACCAATCCACCTGCAAAATATGAAGCTGAGGGAAGCACGATTATCAATATTAAACTTTCCAAATCCAACCTATATGGCTTTAGAGGCACGGTGGTTGCATTGGCCGAAAAAAGCAGTACCTGGAAGCAACTGTTTGGACTGACCCAGTATTATAAAGATGAAAAATTCAATCTTCGTGGTACTTATAATTTCGGACGAGGGACCTACGCACGCTATGAAACGAATTATGTATATTATCCGAATGAGCAAACCTCATGGGAAGGTGTCATGGATCGATTTGATACCAATAACAGTCAGAACAGCTATGTATTTTCGATAGACTATACACCCGATACAACCTGGACGGTTAATGCTGGGCTAAATGGTTATTACGGACCGAAAACCTATGGTATTTATGAAGTGCCCACCATTATATACGATAAAAATCATGTACAGGAGTCTAGTTATTTTACCACCAATGATCATCAACGGTCGACAAAAACGAATAACCTCTACCTTCAGGTAACAAAGAAGCTTAATTCCAGGTGGAGCATAAATTGGTCATCCTACTTCACTGACAATCATTCGACAAATGATCAGGATGTACTGACGGCGCTGCGATTTAAGGGGGAGGAGCCGACAGATACCCGATTTATCAGTAATAATGGAAATAAAAATCGGCTTTTTTCTTCACAGATAGATTTCACCGGAAAAATAAAGAAGCTGGGGATGGAGTTTGGTGGAAAATTTAGCGATGTGAAAACGACGAGCACCCTAGCTTTCTTTGATGATGAATCAGGGAAGCTTGAGCAAAGGCCTGATAAGAGTAGTGTGTTTGATTACAAAGAACGTAATGTGGCTTTGTATGGCTCATTGGACTATGCCTGGAAAAAATGGAGCTGGAAAGCTGGTTTAAGAGGAGAATATACCGATTTGGAAGGTATTGTATCCGAACCGGCTGATATCAATAAGCGTGATTATTTTGTGCTCTTCCCGACATTTTACATGCAATATGCCTTGACTGACGATCAGCAGTTTGGTTTTTCCTATGGAAAGCGTATCAGTCGACCATCGTATTCTTGGCTTAATCCTGCAAAATCCTATTACAATCGTTTTTCTTATTTTCAGGGAGATCCACGTTTAAGGGCGACGATCGTTCATAACCTGAATCTGACCTGGACAAAAAACAACTGGAATATCGATCTCTTCTACCGATTTGAAAAGTGGCCCAATATGGAAATTTCCCGCCAAGATAACAACAATCACCAACTGATTTTCCAATATACCAATATCAAGAAAGGACAAGGGGCTGGGATAGACTTAGGAAAGAGTTTTCAGCTGACCGGACGCTGGGGATTGAATCTGCAGCTAGAGGGGATGTATAACGAGAATTATTTTATGGGTACTGATGACGTATTGCACAAAAATGATGTGTATATCGGCAACGGAAACGTAAGCACCAACTATGTGCTGAATAAGGATGCCGGTTGGAACCTTGAACTGGGTAATACGTTTACATCGCCCACGATACAGGGGCCATTTAAAATTACAGGGTATTCAAGTACCTATGTGACGACAAATCGAAAATTCTTTAAAAAGAAATTTGAAGTAAATCTATCATTTATGGATATTTTCAAAACAGAGAAAATGACGATATCATCCAAGTACGGCGATCAAAATAATTTTTATAGGGACTATCGGGATACCAGAAAAGTAAATCTGACGCTGCGGTATCATTTTGGAAATCAGAAAGTCAAGAGCAGTAATCAGCCCACAAGAACAGAAGAGCAGAACCGTTTGTAAATCAGTTAATCTTGGTAAAGTTAAATCCTTTCGATTCTCTGTACCTATTTTATTCATAATACATTGGTAAAGGGAATGAATATAACAGCATGGATTAAAAACAATAATCCTCCACATCGCATGTGGAGGATTATCAGATGCTAAGAAAGTATTTTCTTAGTTTATTTTCAAAGAATACGTGATATTAATACCGCCAGCGGCAAGCATATCGTGTACCGAACAATATTTTTTAACGGCTAATTCAGCCGCTTTGGCTGCTTTTACCTCATCAATTTCACCTTTTAGGAAAAAATTAATGTGAATATCTGTAAATACTTGAGGGATTTCTTCGCGGCGTTTACCTTCCACCTCAACCTGGATATCGTCAATTTGCTGGCGTTGTTTTACCAGAATACTATGGAGGTCAAAGACGCTGCAAGAACCCAGTGCCATTAAAACCAACTCCATTGGACGAACACCTTTTCCTTCACCGCCGATAGCTTCCGAGCCATCAATGTTGACTTTGACAGGGGATAATTCACTGCTGGCTTCGAAATGCACAGCTTGGTTGACACGGTTTAATTTGATTTTCATCTTATTTTATTTTATTCTTTTTTGCTCGTTTAGGCTGTGAGGAGATGGGGTAATACTTCATCTTCTTTTTCAATCCATACGAGTTTTTTCTGTTCAATCTATACTAAACAAATATACAAAAAAGGCAGACGATTATTCGTCTGCCTTTTGTCAGTATATTGATCGCTGTTTATTTTGAAACAGTATCAGGTAATTTAACACCGCGATATTTTGCTACGTCAACTTGCGGGATCTTCGATCCATATTTTGAATTGATCGCACTGATAAAGATATTGGCCATTAGGGCATTTCCAATTGGCGTTAGGTGGATACCATCCAAAGAGAAAGCATTTCCAGTGATATATTTTGCACTAACCGCTAGTCCGTTGATACGGACGCCTCCTTTTACATTATTCAAGAACTCATGTACATCTGCTAAAGCTAGGCCTTTTGAGTCTGCAGCAGCTTTGATGGCCGCATTATACTCGTTGATACGTTGTACGACTGTTGCCGTTTCGCTTACATCAAGCACGTATTTGTCTTCCACGGGATTCAGTGGGTGTAAGCCGTACGGAATTTGTGCGGCATTTGGTTTTCCCAATAATCCTGTTGAGGAGAATGGTAGAACAAAATAATCTTGATCAGTAGCAGCACGAGGACCTGACTTTGTTGCAATGTAGATATTTGTTACTGGTGTCGGCGGATTTGTTGCATTCACGGCTGCCAATAAAGCAGCACGGGTTACCGTCGTAAAATAAGGTGTTGCTGTTACATCAGGAATTGTTGCCAGTACCCCTTTTCTGTCCCCTTGAGTCAGTGCCTGTACATAGCCATTGAGAATCGCAGTAAACTGAGCTGTTTCTGTCAACACAGTTGTCGGATCCGGTTGTTTTGTTGTTGGGTTAATGTTCACTACACCACCATTTGTTGCCCAGCCGAGCGCGTCGTTATTTCCAAGCGCAAAACTAAAGAAGGTATGGTTTTGCGTGGTGGAATAGTTGAAATATGTTTTCATCGCATCTGCATCAGGTAGTAAGCGCTCGAAATACATGTTTCCAGCGGGAGACCCCATACCTGCTACCATAGAAAGGTCCATACGCATACCTGGTACACCAAGGTTGTTGATCGGATCTGTATATTTGGTCAATAATTTTGGTGAAGCTGAGCGGTAGGCTAATTTATCCGTTACCTGTGCCGTCACCGGCTGGCCATTGACAAGTGCTGTAAGCGTAATATAGCCAGAACCATTGGCTTGATCTTCACTGAAAAATGGCGATTTGAACTCACCACCACCCACTTGTTTTAATTGCTCCGCAATTAAATTGGGGTAAGCCACCTTTTGGCCCTCCAAGTAGAGTCCTCCATCGGCATAACCTGCTGTCAATGAGTTTCCGATGGCAACATATTTTGAAAAATTAAGCGATCCAGCCGAAGGCTTATATTCGTCCAAGGACGGTTTGCATGAGGCGATCGCAAAAAGTGCTAACGCCGCAGCTATATAAAGTTTGTTTTTTTTCATCTTAGTCAAATTTGGCTGTTAATTACCATTTATAGCTTACACCGATACCAGGAGCAAAAATATTTGTCGCATAAGTACCCGAAAGATGACTCTCAACGTTGGTTGACTGGCGAGCCACAATGCGTTGGTATGCAAAAGAACCTGTGACGTCAATTTTCGGTGACGGTTTTACGGTAAAACCCCCAGATATCAAGTACCTGGTGTTATCTGGTGTCTCCGGATAGACATAGGCACTCTGTTGCACCGGTGTTGCGATCACACCGCCACCTATACGTAATTGTAGGCAGTCGGAAGCAATATACTCCAATCCTGCTTTGACAGATCCTGCTTTATCATATTTTTTTGGTGAATGCGTATCCTGTAATACAGGCGTATTTTCCTTGTAATCGAAGTCCAGGGACTTATAAATGTCGTAGTTGATGAGTGTGGCATCAATAGCCATCTTCAATTTCTCCGAAATAGGGAAGGCCATTCCCACTGCAAATGTGGATGGCAGCGGTAATTCAGCACTGAATTTGTTGCCCGCAGGGAAGTTGCTTGCGACGGATTCAGGTACGTCAAAATTTGCATCCCCATTTTTAAGTTTGGTGACGACTTTAGAGCGGTAACTTACCGATATTGCAAATTCGTCTTCTAAGTTATAATGGATACCGACGTTATACCCAGTGCCAGTCCCGGTTCCTTTTAATGTTGCCAATCCGGCGTGACCATCCGGATAGAATACGGGAACAGAATTTTCGAGGTCTACGGTACCAATGTTGTATACAAAACCACCCCCAACACTAAAATTTTCAGTCAGTTTGAAACTTAATGTGGGCTGAATATAGATTGCACGTAGCGAAAGGCTGACCAAACTGAATTTACCAACCCAATCTTTCCCCCAATCGACGGCTCCACCATAAGGTGTGTAGACTCCAATACCGGCTTTCCACCAGGAGTTTTTAGGACCGAATGCGGCAAATAATGAGAAAGGAGTTGAAATCTGATTTCTAGTATGATAAACAACTGTACTTCCAACCTCTTGAAATGCAGACTTGTACATCACGGCATTACCGGCAACGGAAATAGCATTATGGTCCATTTTTGCTAAGGCACCCGGGCTATAGAAAATGGAAGATTCATCTAAAAAGTAAGCAGAGCCTGCTCCTCCCATTCCCACTGCCTTGGGACTTTGTAGATTCACTTGTGATCCTTGTGCAAACAAGAGTGACGGACTTGCACAAAGTATTGAGAATAGTAGTTTCTTCATACTAGTGTTTATTGTTTGGTTAACATTCCTCTATCAAATACAATGCTAACATAATAAATGTTTGACTAAAATTAATAAATGTTGTGTAATATTTTTTTTGCTCGTACCTTTAAATGCAAGGATACTAAAAATTAAACGATCATATTATATGGCTACAATCACTTTTAAAGGCAATCCAGTAAACACGAAAGGCAGTTTACCACAGGTTGGCGAGCAAGCTCCTGATTTTAAATTAACTGCAGGCGATCTTTCCGATAAGTCTCTAGTAGACTTCAAGGGAAAAAAAATTGTATTAAATATTTTTCCTAGTGTAGATACCGGAACTTGTGCCGCTTCCGTACGTGCATTTAATAAAGAAGCATCGCAGTTAGATAATACTGTTGTGTTATGTATATCGAAAGATCTACCTTTTGCACAAGGTCGTTTTTGTGCAGCAGAAGGTCTAAATAATGTAGTGACATTATCAGAGTATAAAGATTCAAACTTTTCAGATGCTTATCAATTGGCTATTGCGGACGGACCTTTGGCGGGTTTGTTGAGCCGTGTTGTCATTACATTGGATGAAACTGGAAAAGTGTTGTATGAAGAGCAAGTTGCAGAAATTGCTGACGAGCCAAACTATGCCGCAGCGATCGCATCGTTGAATTAAGAAGGATGTGAGCGAATAAAAAAGCCTTTGTTTTATGCAAAGGCTTTTTTATTTAATATGTCTTCTTGTTGTTATTTTGTTTTCTCCAGAGCCTGCAAGATGTCGTTGATGATATCTTGTTGATCTTCCAAACCCACCGACAGACGGATGCTGCCTGGTCTGATACCTAAGTTCAGGCGTTCATCTTCCGATAACTTTGAGTGTGTGGTGGAGGCTGGATGCGTTGCGATTGATCTTGAATCTCCTAAGTTAGAGGTATATAAAATCATTTCCAAATGATCCACAAAGGCTTTTGCTCGCTCAAAACCACCTTTGACAACAAAGGTTACAATACCGCCACCAGCTTTCATTTGTTTCTTGGCCAGCTCATATTGTGGATGGCTTGGTAAAAATGGATATTTTACATCCTCAATTTCCGCATGATTTTCCAATGCCTCGGCCAAAGCCAATGCGTTAGAACAATGGCGGTCCATACGGATGCCCAACGTGTCTAAACTTTTTGATATGATCCAGGCATTGAATGGGGATAGCGCCGGGCCTGTATGACGGATAAAGAACATCAATTTATCGATAAGTTCTTGTTTTCCGACAACAATTCCACCCAAAACACGGCCCTGTCCATCCATATATTTGGTCGCCGAATGGATGACCAGGTCAAATCCATATTGAATCGGTTTCTGAAGATAAGGTGTGGCAAAGCAGTTGTCGATCGACAGAATGATATGAGGATATTTCTCCTTGAATTTACCCAACCATTCCAAATCAACCAATTCCAGACCAGGGTTGGATGGTGATTCTAAAAAGATGATTTTCGTATTCGGCTGGATTGCTTTTTCCCATTCTTCCGGATTAGCTGCGTCTACGTAAGTTGTGGTAACACCCCAACGTGGGAAGAGTTCCGTAAATAACTGATGTGTAGAGCCGAATATTGCACGTGAAGAAACGATATGGTCTCCACTTTCGATAATTCCTGCAAAGGAGGCAAATACTGCTGCCATACCTGATGCAAAAGACAATCCTGCTTCTGCACCTTCAAGAATACAAACTTTGTTGATGAATTCTGAAGTATTTGGATTGGCATAGCGGGAATAAATCATTGCATCCTCTTCGCCAGCAAAGACCGCCCGACCTTGTTCAGCGCTGTCGAAGATAAAACTTGATGTAAGGTATAAAGGAGTCGAATGTTCGCGAAGTGCTGAACGATCGACCTGTTCACGTATGATTTTAGATTGATCTTGTTTCATGATGTGTAAAGGTACGAGATGAAAATTTTATATTTGTATAATTAGCAATGAAATAACCCATTTTATGAAAAAAATATGGCTTTTGCCTTGTACTATATTCCTAGTGCTTTGCTTTTCCTGTTCAAAGGAAGGAGAAATGGACTTAGGGCAAAGGCCAAAGGAAATTCCGATCCTTTATTTGCAGTCATCTACCGCTGAATCATTTATGTCTAATGTGAACGAAATGAAACTGAGTTATCGCGGAAAACAATTGGATCGCATTATAGGGGGATTTTTAGAGATACCTACCGCGAACGGATTTGTCCCCTTTTTTACGGATAAGGTGTACTGGGACGTTCGCGTAAACGGAAATCGGATGATACTTGAAAAAAAGAGTTTTAATAAGGAACTTATATTTTCAGACAGGCAGGAGCTATTATTTGAGGGAGGGAAAATTGTCGAACGTAAAATTTTTGAAGAAGATACCCCTACCCGAGTATATTCTTATCAATACATAGGTGATTGGCTAAAAGGGGAGTACTGCTACGTCGATGAGCAACTCAGGTCCCAAAAAACATTCTATTTTAATTCGGCGAAGAACCTAGATAGCCTCGTTGTAAGTTATCCTAATTCAGCTTTTAAATCTGTTCAGATATTTCGTGACTATGATACTAAGCCTAATAAGATTAAAGGATTTATGGTGCTGGAAGAGTTTCTTCCCCGCGCCTTGTCGACAAACAATTATCGAAGAAAAACTACAATATCTGTTTCTGTAATTGGCGAGCGTAGTTTTTTTGACGAAAAGAGCTGGGATGCGAAGCTTTTCAATTAGTGTTCCATCATCGTATAAAATTTTTAAACTTTCGTAAAACAAAAAACTGTAAATCCTAAGAGGATAGAAGATAATAGTTTCTTAAAGAAGAGAGGCCGGTACATGTACCGGCCTCTCTTTTATCATAAGATTAACTTATTTTTTGACGAATTGCATCACGACGATATCTCCAGAAATAAATGTCAATTCATTATCTCGTACATCAAAGTTTGTCGTTGACTTTAGACCATTCATAAATTCGTTGTAAGCTGCGTTCTCACAGTGCATCATGGTTGAAATCAATTTATCTCCGATTTTGATCGAATTGCCTTTTTCGCTTTCGTAGGTTCCACCAATACCATTACAACCGTTGTTACCATCTACTTTGTGGTCTTTTGTGTTGAAAGTCAATGTTGGAATTTTGTCCTTAAATAAATCTTTAAGTTGTTTTCCTGCAGTTTCTGGTGTGGTCAGGGATTTAAGTTCCCAGGTGCCTTCCAAAGACGCATTGTCCACTGTGCTTGGTTTTTGAACCGTAGTCGCAGTGTCGCCGCTACCTGTTGCCTCAGCTTTTTTTCCCGTTGTGTTACATGCGATTGTTGAAAACGCCAATGCAACCGCTAAAATCATTAAATTTCCTCTCATAACCATTTTTAATAATATAAAACTTTCATTATTTCTTCAGCATCAAAAACCATGAAAACAACCTGAAGGTTCTTTTTCGTCAATAAAGACAGACACTTTCAGAAAAAACATTCCTTTTTCTGCCCTATACTTATAATTATCATGCCAATCTCAAGTATAGCCCAATGGAGCATCTAGTCGAATGCTGTTAACTACTTTATCCTCTATTAATAACGGATGGATGATTTTTGTTTGAACGACAAGCGAAAGAATCAGATTTTTGGGGAAATTAGGGTGAAAAAAGAACAGTTTTGTGTTGATATAGCATATCAATCGAGGTACAGCATGTTTTTCTTTGGTGTTGAAGATAAAAAATCGCTTATGCCGGTATACGAAAAGTTAAATAATTGGCTGTAAATAGTACCATTGATAAATTGGAATTCTTGTTTTAATCAATCGATTGATTTGAACAAAGAATACGATTTGACCTAGGGATAAATCCTATTGGAGCTGAGCATCGGTCGGTTTTGTACGCAAATGTTACATACAGCATTTTGCAAAACTTCTTATCTTAGAGCTTTACAACCTAATTTTCTAGAACATAAATATAGACTATGTTGACAATCTTGTTATCCTCCATTTTACTTTCCAGCGGGCCTGTAGCCAAATCAGATACTTTAAAAGCTTACGGGGCTCTGCCAACCGAGCGTCAATTAAAGTGGCAAGAGATGGAAACGTATTGTTTGATTCATTATACGCCGACAACTTTCCAAAATAAGGAGTGGGGTTATGGTGATGCACAGCCCTCGTTGTTTAATCCTTCGGCTTTTGATGCAAATCAAATTGCTAAGGCAGCTGCAGCAGGAGGTTTCAGGGGCCTAATTAGTGTAGCGAAGCACCATGACGGATTTTGTTTGTGGCCAACCAAGACAACATCCTATAGTATCGCTTCTTCACCATGGGAAAATGGAAAAGGTGATATGGTTAAAGATTTTATGCAAGCGACCCATCGAAATGGGATGAAATTTGGTGTATATCTTTCTGCTTGGGATCGTCACGATGAACGTTATGGTACTCCGGCCTATGCTGAAGCCTACAGACAGCAGCTGACTGAATTGATGAGCAATTATGGCCCTTTGTTTACATCCTGGCATGACGGAGCAAATGGAGGTGATGGCTTTTATGGTGGCCATGAAGGGAAGCGTATTATTGATCGAACAACTTACTATGAGTGGCATGAAAAAACCTGGCCTATCGTGCGTAAATTACAGCCTGAAGCCGTTATTTTCTCAGATATCGGTCCCGATATGCGTTGGGTGGGTAATGAAAAAGGATTTGCTGCCGAAACATCATGGGCAACATTTACGCCGATTGGCTTAAATGGAAAAGTCGCTGTACCTGGAGCAACAGAATCACATAATGCCGAAACAGGCGACCGTAATGGTAAATATTGGATACCTGCTGAATGTGACGTGCCGCAACGTCCGGGATGGTTTTATCATGAAGAACAAGATAGTCGTGTAAAAACACCAAATCAGCTTTTTGAGATCTATTTAAAATCCGTTGGAAGAGGAGCATGCATGAATCTTGGCTTAGCACCGATGCCTTCTGGTACATTACATGAGAATGATGTGACGTCGCTGCAGGCTTTTGGAAAAAAAGTGAAGGAAACTTTCCGTACAAATCTGGCTAAGGGAGCAACCATCACGGCATCCAATGTCCGTAATGGTGATTCAAAATCCTATGGGACTTCATTTATTACCGATAATGATCGCTATAGCTATTGGGCAACAGACGATTCCAAAACATCGGCAACATTGGAAATAAAATTAAAATCCCCAGCGAAGTTCGATCTTATTCAGTTGAGAGAGAATATTAAGTTGGGACAACGTATCGATAGTGTTTCGATTGAACGTTGGGAAAATAACAGCTGGAAGCCTTTGGCCAAAGCAACAAGTATCGGCGCAAACCGACTCATCAAACTCGAGCAACCTCAAACTGCAAGTAAATTACGTCTTCATGTTTATGCTCCTGTAGCGATTACGCTCAGTGATTTTGGATTGTTCAAGGAGTATAACGAGCCCTTTGCATTTAATACCAAAGAGGTGAAAAAGCTGACCGGATTTAAGATTTCGACAGGTAGATCTAATAATAATGCTTATATATCTGACGGAAAACCAAGTACTTTTGCGACTGTTGCCGATCAAGGTGTAATCGTTGTCGCTACAGAAAAACCTGTTTCTGGTATCGGCTTCCTTCCTCGTCAGGATGGAAAGAACATAGGGACACCAACACATTATAAAATCTCAACCAGTACCGACGGGAAAACATGGACCCTTGTTAAAGAGGGCGAGTTTTCCAATATTAAGGCAAATCCAATTTTGCAACAGGTGTTTTTTGATACAAACAACGCAACCAAGTTTATCAAATTTGAACCAAAACAATTTATCGGCGGCAATGAATTAGCCATAGCGGAACTTGAATTGTATGGCAAATAAATTTTTAATGTTTATCGTGGTATGTATATGTCATACCACGTTGCTTTTTGCCCAACAAAATCCACTCGTACTTTGGTATAATAAGCCCGCTAAGGTTTGGGAAGAAACTCTGCCATTAGGAAACGGACTCATCGGCATGATGCCAGATGGAAATCCTAGTCAGGAAAAGATCGTGCTCAACGAGATCAGTATGTGGTCGGGCAGTCCAGAAGATCCCAATAATTATGAAGCCTACAAAAATGTTGAAGCTATTCAGGCACTGCTTAAAGCAGGTAAAAATGATGAAGCCGAAAAACTGGTCAATGAAACTTTTGTGACCAAAGGCAAGGGGTCCGGTTTTGGTAATGGTGCAAAGGTTCCCTATGGCTGTTATCAGCTATTCGGCGACCTTTTGCTGGATTATAAATTGCCCGCTGGAACGATCCAAGATTACAAGCGTTCCTTGGACTTAGCGACGGCCTCGGCACAAACTTCATTCAAGATCAACGGACAACAGGTCCAACGTCGTTATTATACTTCTTTTGACAATAATGTAGGTGTTATCCAATTGAGTCAACATAAAGATGAGGTACAGCAGTTAGGTATATCATTTCAGCGCCAGGAAAATATTGACCGTTATACCTTGTTGGACGATGGGATTCTGATCGAGGGGTCTTTGCCTGATGGAAAGGGAGGTAAAAATCTGAAATTCGTTGGATTAATTCAGGTTAAAGGTAAAAATCTGCAGATCAGCAAAAAGGATAAAACCTTAGAGCTGTCTGCAAAAGGCGGTCTCACGGTCTATTTCTCAGCAAGTACTTCCTATTATGGGAAGGATCCTTTACCTGTTGTCAAAGCGGCTGTTGCAGCAGCAAAAACTGCTGACGAACAGAAAATATATAAAAACCATCTTGCTGCCTATCAAAAAATCTTTAATCGGGTAAATCTTAATTTGTTTGGAAATACGGCGAATAACGCTATCCCTACTAATGAACGGATTGCCAATTTCTATAAAAATCCAGTTCAGGACCCTGATCTGGCCACGATTTATTATCAGTATGGAAGGTATTTGAATATTTCAAGTGCTGCTCCTAAAAATACAAATTCTCTGCCGCCAAATCTGCAGGGACTATGGGCTAATCAGATCAATACACCTTGGAATGGTGACTATCATCTCAATATCAATGCACAGATGAATCATTGGGGCGTGGAGGTCAATAACCTGAGCGAATATCATAAGCCTTTTATTGAAATGATAAAGCGGATTGCAAAAACTGGCGAGCAGACAGCAAAGGCTTACTATAACGCACCGGGTTGGGTGGTCTATATGATGACGAATATCTGGGGCTATTCCGCTCCGGGTGAGCAGGCTTCCTGGGGAGCCAGTACGGCATCGGGCTGGCTATGTAACCATCTCTGGGAACATTATCTGTTCACGGAGGATAAAGATTACCTCAAAGAGATTTATCCGATACTCAAAGGAGCGGCTGAGTTTTACGATCATACATTGGTTCAGGACCCTAAAACAGGATGGTGGGTCACTTCACCGTCGGTGTCGCCGGAAAATGCTTTCCGAATGGCCAATGGAAAAGTTGCTGCGGTTGTAATGGGACCTACTATTGATAACCAGATCGTACGGGAGTTATACCAGGCGGTGATCAAAGCTGATTCTATCCTTGCGACGAACGATAGTTTTGCCGGCGCCTTGAAAGCGAAGCTGAAGGATATCCCTCCGCCGGTAGTCGTTAGCCCATCGGGGCGCGTGATGGAATGGCTAGAGGACTATCAGGAAGTTGAACCTAAACATCGACATGTATCACATTTATATGGTCTGTATCCCGCGGCATTTATCTCGCCACAGACAACACCTGAATGGGCTGACGCAGCACGTAAGACTTTAGCTGTACGTGGCGATGAAGGAACCGGCTGGTCTAGAGCCTGGAAAATATTGTTTTGGGCGAGATTACAGGATGGTGATCATGCACTCGAAATTCTAAGGCAGTTGCTTAAACCCGCTTTTACCAATGAAACAACCTATCAGGGAGTCGGGGCAGGTACCTACCCTAATTTGTTCTGTGCGCATCCGCCTTTTCAGATAGACGGAAACTTCGGCGGCGCAGCCGGCATTGCCGAGATGTTGATACAGAGTCACAATGGTTATATCCATCTATTACCTGCTCTACCCAAAGCCTGGTCAAAGGGTGAAGTTAAGGGACTTAAAACCCGTGGAAACTATACCGTAGACATCAAATGGGAAAATGGAAAGGTTTCCGCCTTGCAGATTAAAGGTAAAAAAGGAAAGCTTCGTCTATTTGAAAACGGAAACTATAAAGATTATGAAGTTCGTTAAATATTTTTGCTTGATTTCTGTGCTGGCCTTGGGGACGACAGCCTGTACCCAAAAGTCCGAATCGGCGAAGACAGCCGCCTTGTTGAATAGCTTTAGCTATAAGATAACTGGAAAAACCACTGCCGCGGACGGGACTCAGGTGAGCCTCGTCGATCACGATAATAAACTGCAGCAATTTGTAAAAACGCCGGTTGCCAATGGGCAATTTGTTTTGGAAGGCGAACTAGCCATGGCCGGATTTTATGATATTCAGATAAAGGGTATGGAGGCCTATACATTATTTGTCGAAGGCGGGAGTGACTATGATTTGAGTGAAAATCAGGGCAAGTTTACCTTGACAACCTCTTCGCAGAATGCCAAGGATTTCATACAGTTCAATGCGAACTACAAACAGCGTGAGGAGGAGGAAAAAAATAGAACGGCAAATAAAAGCCAACGGGTAAGGCAGTTGGAGAGCCAGTTGCCTTCGATGGCTGCAAGAAATGATGGTTCCTATGAAAAAGCAGTGGATGAAATACAGCGCTTAAGCGGCAATGCCGCATTTAATCCACGCATACTATACGCCGATTTTATTCTCGATAGTACCCACCGTTCATCCTTAGTATTGCCTTATTTTTTTAAATACATCTCCTTGGATCAGACGAATTATAAAAAATTCGATGCCGCATTGCTGAGTTTTAATACGGATTTGCAGAAGCATCCTTATTTTAAATTTGCCCGAGAAAAGGTCGATAGGCTGAAAGACTTCTACGAAAATATGCCTGTATTTCCTGCTATTAGCCCGATGAATGTAGAACGGGATAGTTTGAATTTAAAGGATATTTCAAAGGCTAAAATGCTGATTGCCGCGTTTTGGAGAACTTCCAATACAAATAGCAAGGCCGATATGGAGATGTTACGGAAAAAAGAATCTCAATTGAACGCTATGGGGGTAAGGGTTATCTATTTTTCGCTGGATAAGGATCTGGATAAATGGATCAAATCAAGTAAGGAGCTGGCCCTAGGAAAGCAGAGCTACTTTTTGAATTATAATGACCAGGCAACGATGGAAAATGATTTTGGTATAGATCGTACGCCAAGTTATCTATGGATAAATCCGCAGACCTTCCAAATTTTATCCTTGAGTGGTGAGGATCCAGCAATGCCACAGTTTTTAGGGAAGGTAAAGGAATTTCTTGCTAAAAATTAACGATTATTGTCTTAAAAAATCTTACATTTGAATTAACTGTTTAATATTTGTTATTTCAATACATAATGAAAGTCGTTCAATTTACAGTTCCGGTTGTTTACCAAGGATCTATTTGTGTGCAGGAAGACATTCTGCCTTCATTCTATAGCAACTATCACCGACACAAGGAAATCCAGCTGACCTACATCCTGAAAGGGCGGGGAACCTTTATGATTGGCAACTTTACACATAGTTTTGAAGAGGACGAGATCTATATCGTTGATGCGGATGAACCGCATATGTTCAAAACGGGGGAAGATATAAGGGATGGCATTCATGCCATCCATATTTTTTTCGACTACGAACATTTTAAACCCTTTCTGGATTTTCCTGAATTCGATGATGTCAAGTATTTCCTGGAACACATCAACGTTAGTAAAAAATTGGATGCGGAGCACTCTGTCGCATTGAAAGAAAAATTTGTACAGATTAACGTGAGTGCGGGCATAGATCGTCTCCTCTCGTTTGTGAAGCTGATTAATTTTTTAAGTAAAAAAGTAGATCAATGGACTTCGCTGTATACAGGTATTCCACAAAAGAAGTTCTCAGATGCCGAAGGATTGCGAATCAATGAAATATTCCAATATACTTTCCAGCATTTTGGAGACAAGATTTCCTTGGAAGATATAGCAGCGGTAGCACACATGACACCACACGCATTTTGCAAGTATTTTAAGAAACATACCCGGAAAACCTATGTTACCTTCCTCAATGAAATCCGGATTGAACGCGCCTGTAAAATGTTGATTGACGAATCTTCGGAAAGTGTTTCTAATATCGCTTTTAAAACAGGGTTTAACAATGTTGTCAATTTCAATCGGGTGTTCAAGAAAATAACCAAACTTTCGCCGAGTGAATATGTACAGGAACATCGTATGCGCGACTAGGTTGTTTGGCGGATGTTACTATGCCGTTTAATGGAATAGTCTATGGAGATTTCCGAGCTATAGCTGGATCCTCATGCCGTTGATTTTTGGTAGGCTCCCCTCCGCGGAAATCGGAAGAATGGTTTTGTTGACAATATCGGAGAAAGACTCGTCAATAAAATTTAAAAATAGCAGGTGCTAAAATGGTATTTTTGAGTTCTAACGATAACCATTCCGATGAATAAAAATCTATTTATTGCACTCCTAGTTTTATGTATATCTGCGCTGCAGCTCCGGGCCCAATCTTCTCTTTTTAAGATTGATACATTGCAATACCAAGGGACGGATAAGCATATTGTCAATCTGGTCATTTTGGGGGACGGTTACACCAAATCGCAGCTGGATGACTACGCTGCCGATGCCAAGCAGTTTACCAACTATTTTTTCTCGATCGAACCCTTCAAGCAATACAGCAGTTTTTTTAATGTGTTTGCTATTCGTACGATCTCCGAGGAATCTGGTGCAGTGCACGACTGCAAAGCGGGTGACTGTGTACATGGTGAAACCGATCTGAGTAAATATCCCCCACGTTACAATAAGTTTACACGGGATCATGCTGTTCCGATCGCTCATCCGAACACGATTTTTGGAAGCAGCTTTGACAATGGTGGTTTACATCGTTTGGTTGTACCGCAGAAAAATGATCGTATTGAAGAGGTATTGAAAATGCATACCCCAAATTATACACAGGTCGTTGTGCTGGTCAATTCCCCATTTTATGGTGGTTCAGGAGGAAAATGGGCAACTTCTACTGTTAATTTTAAGAGCAATGACATCGCGGTGCACGAAATTGGACATTCCTTTGCCCAGCTTGCGGATGAGTATTGGGCTGGGAATCAATATGCTATTGAGTCTGCAAACCGCTCACAATCGGCAGATGCAAAGCAGGTCCCCTGGAAATACTGGCTTGGAAAAGACGGAGTTGGTATTTATTCTTATGGTGGTAAAGGTTCGCCCTCTAACTGGTTTAGACCACATGAATATTGTAAAATGCAATACCTGGTAGCTCCATTTTGTCCCGTTTGTCAAGAGCAATTTGTTGCTTCCATCAAGAAAAAGTCAAGTCCATTTATTCAGGTAAAACCTGCCCTCGATAAGCCGATTACCTTAGATAGCGTTCAGAAGTTTTCGCTACGTCTGGCAAAACCTTCCCCGAACACCTTTAAAATGTCCTGGTTGTTGAATGATCAAACAATTGCGACCGACATTGATTCGATTTACCTCGATCCGGGAATGCTAAGCGTTGGAGCGAATACGTTGAAGGTGATGATTCAGGATACGACAAATCTATTACGTAATCCATCCTATGTCAACCATCGAGACTCGGTTGTGTGGACATTTAATCAGGTAAAATTGCTTGAATTAGCGAAGCCATCGACCACATGGGGCGATACATTGGAAACCTGTTATGGTGGTGCTCAGGTGCTTACAGTGAAGCATCCTATTGCCGGACTTGAATATCGCTGGTATGATGCCGCCACAGGGTTTTGGGAAGAGACGGGCAGTAATATTTTTTTACAAAATATTGTGGAATCAAAAGTATACCTCGTCCGTGGTATTTGGGATGACCGGGTTTCCGAGAAAACAAAAGTTTACATCAATATATTGGACAAAATTGATAAGCCAAAGAATATTCATGTTAAAATAGACAAGAAGAAAAACACAGTGCAATTGACAGTAAAGGATAAAGTCGATGCGCGTTATAACTATATCTGGTTGAATGAAGAAGGTAATCCGATCTATGAATGGGACGAATTTAATGGCGAGTATGTACGTCCAACAGGGGTAAATAATGTGCTCACAATGAAGTTAACAACCTCTTCTGGAAAGATATACGTTCAAAAAATAGATAAAGAGACAACTTGCAAAAGCGAGAAAACGATTGTAATTTTTTAGTTACACTATTGGAGTGAAATGATTTATAAGTTAATTTTAATCTGCCGGTTAATTAACTTATAAATCATTTATATTTATGAAAAGAAAATCCAAGTCAACTTGGGGAATTCTTTCATGTGTATTCATCCTGGTTTTAGCCGCAATGCCTTCGTGCAAAAAGCATGCAAAACTTCCCGATGAAAACGATGAAACAATTCATGCGGTAAAATTCAAAGTCAAGGATTTTGAAGCGATTGTTACTCCTCTAAAAAAACAATCAACCACGGCAAAACGAGCTGCGTTAGGCGGAGCTGCTTCCGAAAACGAATTGCTGTACCACTGGACGTTTGATAATAGCAACACTGTTCCAGAAGTTGCACTCGATGCCGCTGTTTTGATCGATTACAACAATGCAAAGACAGACTATGATTTTTTGGGCGGTTGGCCTGCAACGGGAAAAGCCATAAGTTTTAAGGGCGGGAAAGAGATCCTAATTAAAATCCCTACCAAAGGTATTCAATCCTTAGGCAGCTGGACGTTTGATGGCAATAGTTCGAGTACAGGACCAAGAGCGCTCATGTTGAGCTATTCCCTGGATATGGGAAATAGTTTTTCAGTGCTCTCGGACACAATCAGGTATCCCCCGAATGTGCAACTTTCAGCTAAAATTCCAATAAGTACATCGTTGGCAAATATTTCGCTTGGCAGCAGCAAAGAGCTTTGGTTGAAAATCTCATTATTTGCCGGGAGCAGAGACGGTGGAGTGGGCTACAGTCCAACGACGGGTACCTTTAAGATGGATAACTTGATGATTTATGGGCAAGTAAAGCCGCAGGCTTTACCAAGCAAATTTTACTACCATGTGTTCGATGCAAAATCGAAGGCCATGATCAAATCGGGCGTACTTAATTCGCAGGAAACTTTCGATGTTGAATTGCCGAATGGAACCTATTACCTGAGTCTGATTGCTAAAAATTCAACATTGCCGCTGATTATGGCAGAGGCTGTGGATTTTGAACACTTTTATGCTACGAATGCTTTTTCTGAACAATCTGCGGAGTTGTTTGCAGGTCGGGATACCTTTGAGGTTAAGGGGGCGCTAGAGCGGGTACTGAAGTTAAACCGGATCTACAGTGAGGTCAAGTTGACCTTTACAGACAGCGAAGATCTGAGCGCAATTGATAGTATTCAGGTGGAGCAACTTCATCCTGTATTTCATTATTATCCTTTTATGACGCGAAGTAGTGATCAGTTCGATAAAAGTGTATTGACGGTTGTCCCACATTTTACGGTAGCTGATCAAAGTTTTTCGTTCAACCAATTTATGGGCTATTATCTCGATAACAAGGCTATTCGGTATCAGTTTCGAGTTTTCAAAGACGGCCAACTACTGCGTACATTTGAACTGGGAAGCGAAATCCGAAATAATGTTCAAATACAGTTTAAGGGCAAATTGCTGGAGACTGCCAATGGGAATTTGGGTTTTCAGATCGTGAAGAATGAACATTGGGACGATCATATTGTGATAGAATACTAGCACAGTTATTGTACTTAGCATCTAGCCGCCCTACATCTATTAAAACAAAAAGGTGTCCAGCAATGGACACCTTTTCTGTGATAGCGGATTGGCTATATCAATTTTTTTAGCAAGGTATTCCAACCAGCCAAGTCATTCAATATTTTTTCAAGATCGGCAATGGCAACACGTTCCTGTGCCATCGTATCACGGTGACGGATAGTTACGGTGTTGTCTTCCAATGAATCGTAATCGATTGTGATACAGATTGGTGTTCCGATTGCATCTTGACGACGGTAACGTTTTCCAATGGCATCTTTTTCGTCATATTGAACATTGTAATCCAATTTTAACGTATTTAGGATCTCACGTGCTTTTTCTGGTAAACCATCTTTT
Organism: Sphingobacterium sp. 18053; assembly: GCF_902706145.1. Lineage (NCBI taxonomy): Bacteria > Pseudomonadati > Bacteroidota > Sphingobacteriia > Sphingobacteriales > Sphingobacteriaceae > Sphingobacterium > Sphingobacterium sp. 18053. The sequence continues at coordinate 337,590 of NZ_CACSJW010000002.1, read as the reverse complement.
TTGGTCAATGGTAAAATTGCAGCTTTTACCGGTGCCAATGCTGGTGGAAATTTCAATACAACACGAGAATCTTGTTTTTCTGCTGTAGAAAGATCTTCTGTTACCAAAGAGTTACATAATACAGTTAAGAAAAGGCGATCCAATCCAATTGAAGTTTCAATTACATATGGAATGTAGTTTTGATTGATTTCAGGATCAAAATATTGCATTTTCTTTTTAGAAAATTCCTGATGTTGTTTCAAGTCAAAATCTGTACGCGAGTGGATACCTTCAACTTCTTTGAATCCGAATGGGAAGTTGAATTCAATATCAACTGCAGCATTTGCGTAATGCGCTAATTTATCGTGATCGTGGTAACGGTAGTTTGAAGGATCGAAGCCCAATGCCAAGTGCCATTTCAAGCGTGTCTCTTTCCATTTGTTATACCATTCCAATTCAGTACCCGGGCGGCAGAAAAATTGCATTTCCATTTGCTCGAATTCACGCATACGCATGATAAACTGACGTGCAATTACTTCGTTACGGAAAGCTTTACCAATTTGTGCAATACCAAAAGGAATTTTCATACGTCCTGTCTTTTGAACGTTCAGGAAGTTGACGAAAATACCTTGTGCAGTTTCAGGGCGAAGATAAACTTGATCTGCTCCATCTGCCATAGCACCCATCTGAGTTGCAAACATCAAATTAAATTGACGTACTTCAGTCCAATTTTTGGTACCTGAAACCGGACATACGATATTATGTTCTTCAATGATGGTTTTTAGTCCAGCTAAATCGTCTGCATTCAATGCGGTATTCAAAGCGTCTAATAATACAGCAGCTTCTGCTGTCTTGCCATCTGCCTCATAACGTGCAATCTTATCTTCGATCAATTGATCAGCACGGTAACGTTTTTTTGAATCCTTATTGTCGATCATCGGGTCGTTAAAGCCATCAACGTGACCAGAGGCTTTCCATGTCGTAGGGTGCATGAAAATTGCGGCATCAATACCAACAATGTTTTCGTGCAATTGCACCATGGATTTCCACCAATAAGTCTTTAGGTTGTTTTTTAATTCCGAACCTAATTGCCCGTAATCGTAGACGGCACTTAATCCGTCATATATTTCGCTCGATTGAAATACAAAACCGTATTCCTTCGCGTGTGATACTACACTTTTGAAAAAGTCGTCTGTCTGTTTGCTCATAAGTGGCAAATATAGATATTAGTTTTAGATTTTAGATATAAGATTCTTGATAAGAGGTATTCTTTAAATGCCTAAATCACGGATCTGCTGAGACGCATTTTTGTTATCTACTTTTTTGATGATATGCTCGATAATGCCATCTGCATCAATCACAAAAGTGGTACGTGCTGTGCCCATATACTTTTTGCCATACATGTTCTTTTCGACCCATACACCATAGGCCTCTACAAGGCTCTTGTCTTCATCTACAAGCAGCTGAAAAGGAAGCTCATGTTTGCTGATGAATTTTTGGTGCGATGCCTCGCCGTCCACACTTACGCCTATGATTTCAAAACCATCTTTTTTCAAAGACTGATAATTGTCTCTGAAATTGCAGGCCTCCGTGGTGCAGCCTGGTGTATTGTCTTTTGGATAAAAATATAAAATAACTTTTTTCCCTTTAAAATCTGAAAGATGGACTGTTTCACCATTTTGATTTTTTGCACTGAAATCCGGTGCTTTCTGTCCTATTTCTAGTGTTGCCATATTACATTGTATTTAGTCGATTAAGATACGATTAATCTCTTGAACCCCCTGATTTATTGCCAAAAATTAGGGGGCTACCTCATAAAAGAAGCTTCGTATGTCTTTAAATTTCCTTTATTGTCTTTCACTTCGAGTTTAAACTCATGTCGGCCACTGCTTAAGTCGGGTTCGAAGTCGTGCCAGATATGTCTCGTTTTAGGATCATATTTCATCAAGGCCCATTTTCCATCAATATAAGCGTCAAAAGTATCTATTCCAGAGAGATTGTCGCTGATTGTAAAGTCAATGGATTGCTGTCCACTCACATTCTTTCCGTCGGTCAGGTTACGTGTGACAATATTCGGTGCAATGGTGTCAACAGCAACATAAAAACCGCCAAACTCGCGAACATTGGCCACGACCCAACCGTTCTCATATTTACCTCCCTGTGCTCCGCCGTCGGAAGAAACAATCAAAGCTTTGTCATAAAGATTTTCAGACAAGCTGTAGTCTGGTTTGATCATGAGTTTGTAGTATCCGAATACCGGTGTATAAGCGTTGTGGATATAGTGCATTGCCGAGTAGCCTTTTGCAGGTTTTGCTCCCTGCGAATAGTTGAAGTAAAGGTCGTCATACAATATATTTTTGCTCATATAAACCCGAGCATTCTCCGCTTCATATTTATTCTCGTCAGCATAGTGGAACATTTTGAGGCCTGTTGCACCTGTACGGCTGATGGAAAGTGAAGGGTTGTTTTGCACCTTAAAATTCAATTCGCTCATATTCCCTTGAACATCCTTGACAACATATTTGACATCATGGACCTCATTATCTTTCAATTCGATTTTTCCCAGGTTGTCCAGATGTTTATAGATGTTGATCGGATTGTTTGGATCTTTAAAACTTTTTTGAACGCGTACACCGGACTTTTTTAAGTAAGGGTAGTCGACGTAAGACTGGATCGCACGTGTCTGGTCAAAAGGGATCAATTCAAACAGCACCGTACTGATGTTTTTGTTGTCCAAAAAAAGTTCGATCGAGTAGACACCATAGGTAAATGAGATACCACTGCGTTTATCAACCGTGTTAATGCCTAGCCCAAAGGTGCCATTCACAGAGATGGGGGCGTTTGTTGCTAAACTATAATTGCCGCTACCAACGGATTTGATCGTTTGATGTCTGCGGGGCGTATTTTCATCAAACAGTTCGGAGCCTAAATCATAGACCGTCATGCCGCGGATGATCGGTTTTACACCATCCGGAAAGAGTAGTCCGAACAATTGTGGATTGAGTGGTAGCTGCGCTTTTGTATCACGGATTTCAAAATGAAGATGCGGACCTGCAGACCCGCCTGTATTGCCCGAATTTGCAATAAACTCGCCTTTTTTCACCGGGACCTGATTTGGTTTGAGGAATACATCTACATCAAAACGTTTCTGCTTGTACTGCTCATCTTTGATGATTTTAGCAAGATCCGAATTGAAACTTTCTAGGTGCATGTATACCGAGGTGTAACCATTTGGGTGATCAATATAAACATAATTACCACCACCACCTATCTGTACCCTGACGCGGGATACAAAACCTTCCGCCGCTGCATGCACAGGAATATTGATGCGTTGTTGTGTCCGATAATCGTCCCCGCCATGGAAATGCGTTGCGCGCAATTCGCCGAACGATCCTGAAGCCTGCGGCGCAATGTCCATGGGCCGTACAAAATAATTTTGTGGATAATTGCGGCTTTTGATAATATCTTGTCCCTGGCTCAAACCTGTCATACAAGTGAGGATGGCCAGTAATGCTATTCTTTTTTTTGTCATAAGATGTCCCAACTTATTTAATTCTACAGCTAAACATCTTCTGTTCGCCGATGAAACCTTCCAATAAATCGCCGATGGCAACGGAACCGACACCAACAGGCGTACCTGTGTAAATGAGATCCCCTTTGCGGAGGGTAATAAATTTGGAGGTATACACAATCAGATCCTCGTAGGAGAAAATCATGTCCTTGGTATTTCCCTGCTGAACTGTTTGCCCATTTTGCTGCAGGGAGAAATCAATCGAGTTCACATCTGCAAGCTCTTCTTTAGGAATCAAGTTGCTGATCACTGCAGAATGGTCAAATGCTTTTGCCAATTCCCAGGGAAGGCTTTTTGCTTTTAGTTCTTGCTGTACATCCCTTGCGGTGAAGTCAATCCCCAGACCGACTGCATCGAAGTATGTTGATGCAAATTTTGGTGTCACATGTTTTCCTTCTTTACAGACCCGGAGTACAACTTCGGTTTCGAACTGAATATTTTTGGAGAATTCCGGGTAATAGAAATCTTTGTTATCCTTTAATACCGCAGTATCAGGTTTTAAAAATATAATGGGATTCTCGGGGACTGGATTATTGAGCTCTTTCGCGTGGTCGATGTAATTGCGACCGATTGCAATTATTTTCATTATATAAATTTTTAAGGCAATGAAGCTTTCAGATTTCTTGCGAACTCATGAGCTCGGTTTTCATCGCGTGTACGTTTGAGGCGGTATTAGAAAGTACTATATGCTATTTGTGAACTACCTACACTTGGCCGGAATGCGCTATGCTAACGAACGTAATGGCTATCTTCTAAAAGCTTGTCGTGCATTCATACTCGGTATACATTAGTTTTCGTTTACCACAACAAACTTAATAAATGTCCAAAGCTTATCCAAAAATGAAGGAAAACAACTGCTTTTATACATACTATCAAAGTAACTATTTACATAGGTTTTAGTTAGGTTTTGTTTAGGTTTTATTTAGGTATAGTATAGGTTATAGCTAAATAAAACCTATGCTATACCTAATCTAATACTAGTTTATACCTAACTTAATTCAAACATTAATATAGATCGATTGTTAAGAGGTCATTGTTAAGATGATAATTAAACAAAAAACTTAAAATATGGCTATAGTAGAAGATGGACCCAATGGTGGTTTTCGAGGTAAAGTTGGTTCGATATATGGATACAATCGTATGGGGCAATGGATTATTCGGGGAGCAAGGAGAAAAAGCAGTAAACCTCCGACTGAAGCTCAGCGATTACATCGTCAAAAAATGAAAGCTATCGGAAAATTTTGTTCGGAGAACAAAGCAGTTTTTGATTTTGGCTATGGGCTAAAAAAAGAAAATGGATCTAAATATGGTGCATTTCAGCTCGCGCAAAAACATGTTTTTAATGATGTACTGGCTTTTGATGCCGATCATAATCCTGTTGTGAATTTTGAAAATTTGAATGTGTTTGTGGGGGATCTAATACCGCCCGCGGGTACTAAGGTAAGTGTGAATGAAGGTCGTATATTTTTGGAATGGATACCAAACCCGGTGTATGATGATGAAATTTATAAGTTAAATCTAGCATGCGTTAGCTTAAAAGATTTCTGCTCGTTAAAATTAGCAGTTGCATCTGCTAGGGATGGCCAATGTTTTGTGGACGTACCGGTTGAATTAAACCAAAAAGCTGATTATCATGTCTACATCGGTTTTTGGGATACCTATCATGGTGCATTCTCAAATTCTACCTATTGTGGTGTCATTTAATAGGATTTTTCTACCTACTTGTGTATCTTTAACACTATGAATAAAATACAGGCGGTATTGTTCGATCTGGACGGTACGTTAATTGATTCGGAATATTTCTATTTCAAAAACTGGGCACCTATATTAAAACAGGAATTTAACCTTCAGATCAACTATGAAGATTGGATTCGCGATTTTGCTGGACATACTTTAGCACATAATGTCAAGCGTCTTACCGAGGACTATGGCTACGACGTGACGGAAGAACATATGTGGAAGCGTACTCGTGCGGCTTATGCCGATTCTAATATGAGCGATATAGAATTGATGCCTGGAGCGCGAGAAATTTTAGCTTTTTTGAAAGCAGAAGATATCCGTATTGGGCTTGTGACCTCGAGTTATAGAAGCACAGTCGATACTGTTTTGGGAAAGCATGAGCTTTTGGATTATTTTGAGTTTTTTGTCACGCGTGAGTGTGTGGAGTTGCCAAAACCCAATCCGGAACCCTATCGTTTGGCATTAACAAATCTGGGTCTACCAGCTGACCGCTGTGTGGCTATCGAGGATACATCGACCGGAAGTACATCGGCGTTGGGAGCAGGGACGCAGTTGATTGCAGTTACGAAACAGGAGGTAGAACGTGCTAGACTAACAGCTGTTGATAACATTGTGGAAAACTTATCTGAGGCAAAAGACCTGTTGGCGCAATGGATTTGAGGGTTGTAAAATAATTTAATCGTTTTAGCATTTGTATTTTTATTCGGATATATGTAATATTACCGAATTGTAAAGGGAACTCTGATTATGAACCGTAGAACCGCAATAAAGCAATTTTTCATTATAGCTGGCGGACTGACAATTTTGTCGTCCTGTCTGAATGATGGAGGTGCATCAATTGTATTAAATAAGCTGAAGATTTCGGCGGAAGATGAGCAATTTTTGGGCGATCTGGCTAACATCCTGATTCCGAAATCGGATACACCGGGAGGAAAGGATCTGAACTTACATCTTTTCGTTATTAAAATGGTGGATGACTGTGAGTCGCCAGAAAATCAGGCTAAATTTGTCGCTGGTTTCAACAAATTGAGAAAACAGTTGAATTTAAAAAATAGCAAAGAGACTGAGACCACTTTGGCGGGGTTAAAAGACCAAACCGACGAGAGGGCTTTTTTTGAGACCTTCAAATCGCGTGCAATTCAGGGGTATATGAACTCAGAATACGTGATGAAGAATAAGGTGATCTATAAACTTATTCCGGGTCCGTACAATGGTGCGGTAAAAGTTAAGGCATAAATAGCAGATGGCAAATCTAAATATTGACAGTGAAAAAAATAGAACCTACGATGCGATCGTGATCGGTTCGGGAATTAGTGGCGGTTGGTCCGCAAAAGAGTTGTGCGAGAAGGGCTTGAAAACATTGGTTTTGGAACGTGGACGTGATGTACAACATATCAAGGATTACCCAACCACCAATATGATGCCTTGGGAGTTTGAACATCGGAATGAAATGCCTTTCAAAGTAAAAGAAGAAAATCCGATTGTCAGCAAATGTTACGCATTCCATGAAGATGCGGCCCATTTTTTTGTAAAAGACAAGGAACACCCTTATATTCAAGAGAAACCTTTTGATTGGATCAGAGGCTATCAAGTTGGTGGCAAGTCGTTATTATGGGCGAGACAGACGCAACGTTGGTCTGACTTTGATTTCGAAGGTCCAGCGAGAGATGGTTTTGCCGTAGATTGGCCGATACGTTATGCTGATTTAGCACCTTGGTACGCTTATGTCGAAAAATTTGCCGGTATTGCCGGTAATCACGATGGACTTCCTGAATTGCCAGACGGCGAGTTTTTGCCAGGGTACCCATTAAATATTGTCGAGAAGTATTTTAAAGAAAGCGTCCAAAAGAAATTTCCGGAACGCAAAGTTATTTCAGCACGTTGTGCACACTTATCTAAACCAAATCAGATTCACATCGAACAAGGACGTGTACAGTGTCAGAATCGCGTACTTTGTCAGCGAGGATGTCCTTTTGGTGGATATTTCAGTTCCAATGCAACGACAATCCCTTGGGCCGCCAAGACCGGGAATATGACCTTACGCCCATTTTCGGTTGTTCATTCGATTCTCTATGATGAACAAAAAGGAAAAGCAGTCGGTGTACGTGTTATAGATACCAATACAAAAGAGGAAATTGATTTTTATGCCAAATTGATTTTTGTCAATGCGGCTGCAATCAATACTAATTTGATCTTATTGAATTCTAAATCGAACCGTTTTCCAAATGGTTTGGGTAATGATAGTGGTGTGCTCGGAAAATATGTTGCCTTTCACAACTATAGTGCACGCATTTATGCAGAGTATGAAGGGATGTTGGATTTTACGGCCGAAGGGCGGAATCCCGCAGGTGGAGGGTATATTCCACGTTTCAGAAACTTGCACAAACAGGAAACAGACTTTTTAAGGGGCTATGCCGCCGGTTTCGGAGCTTCACGTAGTAAAGAGTCAGATCGTTCAGGTTTAGGGCTAGATCTGAAGAACAATTTGTTGAATCCTAAATTAGGTGTTTGGCAGGTTGGATCTCACATGATGGGTGAAACAATACCAAAAGAATCAGGAATGGTTTCATTGGATAGCAGTAAGAAAGATGACTGGGGTATTCCTTTGTTAAAAATTGCTGTCGATTATGATGAGAATGATGAAAAAATGAAAAAAGATTACATTGCTGTCATGACGGAGATGTTTACGGATGCTGGCTTCACAAACATTCGCCCGGATACACACTGGCAGGCTCCAGGTTTGGATATCCATGAAATGGGCGGAGCACGTATGGGGCACGATCCGAAAACTTCGGTACTGAATAAATGGAATCAGATGCATGCTGTGAAAAACGTTTTTGTCACAGATGGTGCAAGTATGACCTCAACATCAACACAAAATCCTTCATTGACCTATATGGCATTTTCGGCACGATCTGTCGATTATGCGATCAGCGAGATGAAGAAAGGAAATATTTAGTTTATTGGGGAAAGGTTTTGAAAATAAATCTTTCCCCAGTAAAATTAAAGTGCTATCTTTCCAACTTAATAGCACGTTAAAACCAAGAAATAATAACCAAAAGGGAAAACAATAACGAATAAACAATTAAAGAACCAATAAGTAATAAAAAAGACAATTAAAGAACCAAAATAGGGAAACCAAAAAATTTTACAACAAAAGCAAAAGCGATTTAGCTTAATTTATTACAGATGCTATGCGGCAATAATCCCATAGACATTTTGAAACCTTATGTTTTCTGTTAAATGAAAGCAAGGGGAGTATCATATGCAATTTTAAGAAAGCAGATCGATTTTAAAACCATCAATTAAGGGAAACTAAATTAAACTAGACGTTCTAAGCATCTTTTTGCTAAAACGTTTTTATAAACCAAATCACTATTAATATGAGCAAAGTTGACGTAAAATCACTTGCGCAGCTTGGGAAAAAATCAAAGTTATTTTTCTCATTGGCTGTCATTGCTGGTACTTTCCAACAAGTCAATGCCGCAGTCGGAACTTCTGCCAATTACGATGGCAAATCCTTCGTAAAAGAAGTAAACCATGCGCAGCAACAAGTTAAAGGAAAAGTATTGGATGCTACTGGAAAACCAATTTCAGGAGTTAACATCGCCGTTAAAGGTACTTCAAAGGGCACACAATCTGATGCCTTGGGTAATTTTACATTGGATGCTAAATCGGGGGATGTATTGGTCGTCTCTTCCATTGGTTACAAAGCCAAAGAAGTTACTGTTTCCGGTGCAACTGTTTCTGTACAATTGGACGATGATCAAAGCCAATTGGACGAGGTTGTCGTTGTTGGTTACGGTACAATGCGTAAATCTGATGTGACAGGTTCTATCGCCATGGTCAAAGGGGCAGACATGATCAAAGATCAGAGTTTTAGCCCTTTAGATGCCTTGAGGGGAAAAGCTTCTGGGGTGAATATCTTTTCTAATTCCAGTCAACCTGGAGCATATGGAAATAGAGTCGTTATCCGTGGTGTGGCTACGATCAACTCGTCTTCCAATCCTCTTTACGTTGTCGACGGAGTCGTGATGGAAGATTTCAATTTGTTGAATCCGAATGATATCGAAAATATTGAGGTCTTAAAAGATGCTTCTTCTGCAGCTATTTATGGTGCACGTGGTGCAAATGGCGTTATCTTGGTAACAACAAAACGTGGAAATAAAGACGGATCTAGAACAATTAGTTATCAAGGATCAGCTGGAGTGAGCTCTGCTCAACGCTACATGGATGTGCTGAATGCACAGGAATGGGTGGATGCCTTTATGATCGGATTGGAGAATGAAAACAAATACCAAGGAAAATCTTGGTCTTTGGATAAAAAGACCTGGTTTAATGATGCAAACTATTTTGATGGAAATGGTAATCCACTGTATGATACGGATTGGCAGAAAGAGGCAACACGTACAGCTATCTCACATAATCATCAACTAAATGTACAACAAGGTGATGAAAAATCTTCTGTTGGTGCATTTTTGAATTATACCGACCAACAAGGGATCATGAATAATACCTGGAACAAGCGGATAAATGCAAAAATGGCTTATGATGCAAAACCTACATCCTGGTTATCTACAGCAATTAATTTAACCGTTAATCACACTTGGGGACGTTATACTCCAGAAGATGGTGGTGGACAGGAAGCTCGTCGTACCATGATTGAGATGATTCCTTGGTATCCAGTTTATGATAAGGACGGTCTCTATACGAATTCGTCGTCATCGACTGTAGCAGAACAATTGGGTTTTGAAGGTATGTCCAATCCCGTCGCCATTCTAGATTTGCAAAAACGAATGCGCTACAATACACAAATTTTTGGAAATGCGGCATTAACATTTCATCTAGCTGATGGTTTGGATTTGAAAACACAACTAGGGATTGACCACCATAGAAAAGATTATAAGGGATATTCTTCAAAGCTGTTAAATAATATTTCTAGGCCGAATGGCTGGGCAGAACGTACCCATACAAATACATTGTATTGGCAGGAAGAAACTTATCTAACCTATAATAAGCAATTCGATAAACATCGGATCAATGCAATGGCAGGTCTCTCTTGGCAAAAGAAAACGTATGATTACGATAAAATGAGATCAGAGGGATTTCCGGATGATTTTTACGAGTATAATAACATGGGATTGGGCATCACTCCTTCTGGACTCGAGTCTAATGTCAATGAATGGGCGATGAATTCATATTTCTTAAGAGCTGCTTACTCGTATGATAATCGCTATTCAGCAACGGTAACCAGCCGTTATGATGGTTCATCTAAATTTGGTAAGAACAATAAATATGCATTTTTCCCTTCACTAGGTTTGGCATGGAATGTGTCCAATGAGGAATTTTTACAAGGCAACGAAACAATCAGTAATTTGAAATTACATACAAGTTACGGTTTGACAGGTAACTCCGAAATCGACCCCTATAAGTCGTTGTCAATCGTCGACGCTGGAACAATCTTGCTGAATAATGCTAGGGCTCCATATTCATTTGTGAACACGATTTCGAACCCGGATTTAAAATGGGAAAAAACGGCCCAGTTTGATTTTGGGGTGGAACTGGGATTACTAAAAAATCGATTAAACTTTGATATTTCTTATTATCGTCGGAAAACGACAGATCTTTTGTTGGAGGCGCCTCTACCAAGGGCAACCGGCTTTAATTCGGTTTATAAGAATATAGGATCTGTTCAGAATCAAGGTTTAGACATGATGATTACAGGTACAATTGTGACCAATGAGAATTTTGAGTGGAAGGCATCGTTGAACGGAAACTATAACAAAAATAAAGTCTTGAAATTAGGCGAGAACAACGCTGATATCTTACAAAATGATTGGGTCGGCGGGGCCAATAGCATTATTCGTGTCGGTGAAAACCTAAATAGTTTCTATGGCTATAGAAGATTAGGCGTATATACACAGGCGGATGTTGACGCAGGAAATGCAGAAATAAAAGATATAGGACGTGCAAAACGTTCAAAAGAAAAGGAAATCATAGGAAAAGGACTACCTGATTGGACAGGTAGTTTTATTAACAACCTCCGTTACAAGAACTTCGATTTCACCCTAGATCTGCAATTTGTCAAAGGAGTGGATGTCATGCAACAATTTTTCCATTCTACTTATGATCGTTTTGGAATTACCAATGGTCTGAAGGAAATTTTGACAGATGCATACAATGGTTCCAATCCGAATACCATGCAGCAGGCCATCTATCTGACCAATGGTGGGCATGCGGGACAGGATACCAATGTGGATGATGCTTGGGTTGCGGACGGATCCTATCTTCGTGTAAACTTGATGCAATTGGGATATACATTCAAAGCTGATGCGTTGAAGCGAATAGGATTATCCAGGTTACGTGTTTATGCGAATGCAAATAATCCATTTTTGTTCACATCAAAAGATTTTAAAGGTTATGATCCAGAAAGTACCTCACAAGGGGAGAGTAAATTTGGACAAAATATGACCTTTTTCTCTTATCCTAGAGCGAAGACTTTCTCTTTAGGTGTTAATGTTACATTTTAATTCATAGAATTTAAAAAGATGAAGACTAAATTAATCATGTTGTTATTAGCCGGAATGGCATTGACAACATCCTGTAATAAATTTTTGGAAGAAAATCCGGGCTCAAACTTATCGTTAATAAGTTATTATCAGAATGAAGGACAGGCCGAAGCAACTGTAAATTCACTTTATCGTCGCGGGGCGCCAATACGTTATTCTTCTACCGGTTCTTACCTTGGATCTACAGCCTCGATCAATACTATTTTGACTGGATATTTTACAAATAGCTACGAAGGACAAGAACGTGTTAGTTTATTCGCCCGTGAATTGACGCGACAACAAAATACAAATATCATCTCGCCAACGATGAATACGATCTGGGATGAAGGTTTTAAAGCGATTAATATTGCCAATGCAGGTATAAAGTACATTCCAGAAATAAGTATGCCAAATGAGGCAAAGAAAAATACGTTGTTGGCAGAGGCAAAATTCTTTAGAGCTTATAACTACTTTTATCTTGTCAAAACATTCGGTGCACTCCCGTTGTATACGCTCCCTAACGAAAACTTGACTGATCCACTTTACATAGAGCGTACAGATGCTGCGAAAATATATGAGTTGATCGAGCAAGATTTAAAGAGTGCGGTTGAAGTATTGCCTGCAAAAAAATTCGCAGAGAATGGGCATCGCATTACTAAATATGCAGCAGCAATGCTCTTAGCTGATGTTTATTTGCAAGAGGGAAAATACGCAGATGCGGCAACAGCAGCTAAAATTGTGGTGAATTCTCCGCATAAGATGACTGAAAATATTGATCTTGAGCAGAGTAGTGCATATAACTTACTGCGTAAGACTGATGACTTAGATGAGGTTATATATGCACAGGAGTTTGATGAAACTATTAATAATAGTGGTGCGCGAACAGCGACTGCTTTTAGTTCTTCGGCAGTTTCTGTATTTACTACTTATTCGATATTTGAGCGTGTTTTTGGCCCTACTAAGCAGTTTTTGAATGTTTATGATAAAAAAGATTTGAGGATTAAACCAAATCAGTTCTACCATTGGTCATATACAAATCCGATTAACGGTAAAACATGGACATCTACAGATGCAGGAATATGGTATTATGTGGATGAACAGGCATTGCTGACAACAGGGAGGGGTACAAAAGACTGGAATTTTTACCGCTATCCTGAGGCATTATTGACTGCCGCTGAGAGTATTGCTAAATCAACGGGTGTAAGTGCGGAAGCAGCGGGTTATTTAGCGAAGGTCAAAGCTCGTGCTAATACAGAAGGAAAATCAGTTTCTGCTTATACGGCCGAATTGCAAACATTATCAGCAGAAAATTTTGTGAAAGAATGCTGGAAAGAGCGTCTCCGCGAGTTCCCATTGGAATTTAAAATGTGGGACGATATTGTTAGAACTAAAATGTTCCCTGTTATTTCTACAACAGAAGCTGGAAAAGTAGATTTTGTTCCATTGATTGGTGCAAAGAATGGCTCTGGAGCAACATTTAAAGAATCCGACTTATTATGGCCTATTTCTCCTGATGAGATACAGCGTAATAATAAACTGACTCAGAATCCAGGATACCAATAGACATAACTAATATAAGATAAAGGGTATTCAATCTACCCTTTATCTTATCAATGTATAAAAATAGGGCTTGTGAATATTCATGAGTTCTTTTTTATGGGATATAAGTTGCTTTTTAACTGAATTTCATAAAAACAATAATTCTAAATTATTTTTGATTTAAAATTAAAAATACCTATCTTAACGATCGAATCATACACTTGAACTAAATAATAAACCAAAGAAGGAAATCCAACGTATATTTCTAAAAAAGCTTCCATTTTTTTTACTTTCTTAGCAAAACCGATTTTGCTGATATAGGATGGCGATTTTGAATCACGTGCCGATACTCAATTAATATTTAATACTAAATGTTTCCGATATAATGATGTGTATTGAATAACACAATAATCACTGTTTTCGGCAACTATTATAAATAATAATAAATAAAAATGCCTTTGCCAATAAGCTAAATCGTTTTATATACTAATCACCATAATAAAAATATGAGCAAAATTGATTTAAAAACAGTTGTGCGATTAAAAGGAGAATCTAAGCTATTCTTATCTTTGATTTTTATCGCAGGAGCAATGCAGCATGCGCAGGCTACTGTCTCTTCTCAAAGGATGTTAAGCAACTCTTTTCTAACGGAATCGAAAAAGCCCCAACAACAAATTAAGGGAAAAGTCTTGAATGCTGATGGAAAGCCAATTTCAAGTGTAAACATCACTGTTAAAGGAACATCGAAGGGGACACAGTCAGATGTGTCAGGTAATTTTTCTTTGGATGCTAAACAGGGAGACGTGTTGGTTGTCTCTTCTATTGGTTACAAAGCGAAAGAAGTTACAGTTTCTGGCGATACCATTTCTGTTCAATTGGAAGAAGACCAAAGTCAGTTGGAAGAGGTTGTAGTTGTCGGTTATGGTACGCAAAAAATAAGGGAAGTTACTTCTTCAGTAGCCCATGTAAGTGCAGACCAATTTCGTCAAAGCGGCGCGAGAAACCCGTTGGATCTCATTCAAGGAAAGGTCGCGGGATTGCAGGTGTCTAGAAGTGGGTCAAATCCTAATTCAGGTGTAGCGACTCAATTGCGGGGCGCGATTTCTGTCACTGGTAGTGCCAGTCCATTGTTTGTTATTGATGGGATACCTGGAGGTAATCCGGATCTACTACAACAAGATGATATTGAGTCTATAGATGTGCTGAAAGATGGATCCGGAGCTGCGATTTATGGAACAAGCGCCAATGCCGGTGTCATTCTGATTACGACAAAAAGGGGAAAACCTGGTAAATCGGTATTCAACTATTCCAGTTATTTTCGCAAAGATTTTGTCTATAATAGACCTGATTTTTTAACTCCACAAGAGTTTAGGGATAAGATTGCATCTGGTGAGCTAAAACAAACTGATTTTGGCCATTCTACCGATTTTTTTGATGAATTGATTAATAAAGATAATTTTTCACAAAATCATAACCTTTCACTGTCTGGAGGTAATGAATCAACTACCTATCGTGGAAGTGTCAATTTCCGAAATTTGGAAGGTATTGCAAAGGAAAATTCAAGAAAGGAATATACAGTGAGAACGAGTATAAACCAGAAGGGCTTTAACGATCGTTTGAATTTTCTCCTCAATATCGCTACCAATACGAACAATGCGAACTTGTTAGGCGGTGGTGGCTGGGAAAGTGAAGCTACGAAAAATCCGACGCTCTCAAATTATAACGATGATGGATCTTTTCGTTATGACCGAACGAGTACAAATGAATTTGCTCGATTGTTTACTGAAACAAGTTATCGGAAACAACAGACATCTTCTTTAGACGGAAAAGCAGATTTAAATATAATTGAGGGATTAAAGGCCAGTGTTTTTGGGTCGGTACAACGTAATTCCTATACAGATGGTGCTTATAGAGCGCTCAATAGTGAAGCATCTTTAGAAGATCAAGACTATCCGGGTGGGGGATATGCTTCCAAATCCAATCTATTGAATGAAAAATATGCATTTGAACCGACACTTCAATATAACACTACCGTTGCCGAAAAACATGCAATCACAGCGTTAGCAGGATATAGTTATCGTTATGAGAAAGATGAGGGACAAAGTGCAGACAATAGGGGATTTATAAATAATAATTTCCATGAAGATAATTTGTCGGAAGGACAAGCGCTTCGGGATGGACGTGCTAATATGGACAGCTATAAGAATGACAATACTTTGATCGCCTTTTTTGGCCGGGTAAATTATACCTACGCGGATAAGTACATGGCTCAGTTTATTCTAAGGCGTGAAGGTTCGTCTAAATTTGGAGCAAATAACAAATGGGGGAGCTTTCCGGCAGTATCAGTGGGGTGGAACATCAGCAATGAAGATTTTATGAAAGATATCGGTTTTATAAATAATTTAAAATTACGTGCAGGTTATGGCGAAACGGGAAATACGGGCTTTGCTAATAATGCCTCTCGATTAACTTTGGGGGGAGGAGGAAAATATCTGTTCCCTGATGAGTCCTACCGAGAAACCTACGGACCCGACCGTAATCCGAATCCAAACTTGCGGTGGGAGACGAAGAAGGAAACAAATATCGGTGTTGATTTCACAATGTTGAGCAATAAGCTTTCAGGTTCAATTGATGTTTTTCAACGAAAAACTGTTGATCTTTTGGATACATATACTACCCCACAGCCTCCTTATATAAGAAATAATATATATTCCAATGTAGGTACACTTTCTTCAAAGGGTATTGAGCTAGCGCTTAGCTATCGTGCTATAGATCGTGAGAATTTTAAGTGGAACATGGATTTTACAGCTAGTACGCTAAAAAATGTTTTAGATAGTTATTCGAATGATATATTTAAAGTAAAATATAAAACATTTGGTGAAATCGGCGGAGCAGGAGCATTGGGCGATGCATTCACAACGTACGAAGGGCACAAGATCGGTGAATTTTTTGGTAAACGATTTGCCGGATTTGATGATGAAGGAAAATGGCTTTTTTATAACCGAAATGGCGAAGCTGTGCACAATGATGCAATTAATAATTCAAGAGATGATTTGAATTCTTCTGATTTAGCGGTAATAGGAAATGCAGTCCCCAAATATTATATTTCCTGGACGAATAATTTTTCCTATAAGAATTTTGATCTGAGAATTTTTATGCGGGGTAAATTCGATTATGATATCTTAAATACAACGGCACTTTCTTATGGCAATAAGGTCTGGTCAGAGAATCTTTTGAGAGATGCTTTCACCAAATATAAAGATATTAATGATACCTATATGTATTCTGATTACTATTTGGAAAGTGGTAGTCACTTAAAAATTGATGAAGTTACATTGGGATATCGGTTTAAATTGAAAAGTAACACTTGGGTGAATAATGTGCGCATATATTTGACGGCTCAAAATCTGGCAACAATAACAGGGTATTCAGGGAATGATCCTGATTTTGTATTGGATACGGGGCTGGGTAATGAAGTAAATGGACAACGTTTAGGTATTGATAGTAGAGGACCTTATCCCAATACGAGATCGTTTTTGTTTGGTGTAAATTTTGGTTTTTAATAGATAGTATTATGAAAAATATTGTTAAGATTTTATTTTTAGCTTGCGTAATTAATGCATCAAGTTGTACAAATTTAGATGAAAACGCTTATGATATCATTGTAGCGGACGATTTTTATAAAAATAAGAATGAGGTTATATCAGCTGTATTGCGTCCATACACGCATGCAAATGCGTGGATATCACCATCAGGGCAGGATGGATGGTGGCGGCCAGCAGAATTATCCGCAGATCAATTGGCCTGGCCGACCAAAGGGCGGCATGGAGAAGATGGAGGCAAATGGAAAAGGCTGCATTATCATACTTGGACAGTAGATGAAGGTGGGTTAAACAACGCATGGGTATTGATGTATTGGGGAGTAGGTTTGTGTAATAGCCCCATTGATATTCTCGAAAAATCTGACGTGGCTCGCATGGGGATAACAGATGCTGAAAAGAATGAGTTTATTGCTGAACTAAAGCTTTTACGGGCATTACATTATCTAAAGCTAATGGATTTATTCGGCAATATTCCAATAACTACCAAAGCCCCGAGTTCAGCAGAGGAGCCCTTGCCTCTACCTTCTTCTACAAAAGAGGTTTTTGAATTTATTGAAAAGGAAATTTTAGATAACATTGGTTCAGCCCCTAAATTAACAAAAAGTATGCTGGGAAGAGTCTCTCAGGCTTCAGGCTATGCAATGCTCGTTGAACTATATTTGAATGCTGAAAGATGGTCTGGTCAACCGCGATGGGACGATTGTATTGCGGCAGCTGATAAATTGATATCGGGCGCTGGAGGAGGTTTGAATGGTGCCATGGCATTAGATCCAAATTTAACAGATTCCTATGTGCCGACCAATGACATGTCTAAGGAAACTATTTTTTCAATTGCCTACGATTATCAGACAGCAGACTTTGAACCTGGATTTCCAGGGGAATTTTATCATTTTGTACAAAGCGAGATCTATGGTGGGGGAAGAACTGGCAATAACGGTATTGTGTTAATTCCGGGTGTTTTCGATCAATATAACGAAAAAGATTTGCGAAAAAAAGAATGGTTTTTAAGCGGACCTATGGTTAAGTTTGTGGACGGTAAAATTGTGCAAGGTTCGGAGGAATACAAAGGAGAACAGCTTGTTTTTGTTGATTATATTCGAAGGGCTAAGACTGGAGGTACGTCTTCTACAATGAGCGATGGAGAAGAGAATAGTGGTATCCGATTTAATAAATATAAGCTTGGTAACTCTGTAGAGGGTACTGTCAACGGTGTTAAAATACCTGCGAATGCAAATTACAACAATACGGATTGGAACGTCTATCGTCTAAGCTGGATTTATTTTGCGAAAGCCGAGGCATTGATGCGAAAAAATGGAGGACGCCCTTCACAAGAAGCTGTCGATTTGATTAATAGTTGTAAAAAGAGAGCCTTTTCTGATACAGACTGGAGTGAAGCAAAGTATACCACCAGCACACTGACACTTGACGAGCTCTTGGCAGAGCGAGGACGTGAATTTATTTTTGAAGGATTTAGAAGGGAGGATTTAATCCGCTTCGGCAAATTTCATACAGCAACTTGGTGGGATCATAAACCTTCTTCTGACAGCAAAACAGTGTATCCAATACCTCAGCAACAGATATCGATGAATCCCAATTTAAAACAAAACCCTGGTTATTAATGTTCAGGAATAGTAGATGCCGACAGGGGTGTCTACTATTCTTTTACCTAAAACACATGAAAAGATATTTTACGTTGTTTCTCTTGAACTTTATTGGTGCAACCTTATTTGCACAAAAAAATAATTTTCAAAACTATGCTATCCAAACTTTAGATAGCATCTATAGCAAGTTTGGAAATACCAAGAATCAGCTCTTGGCTGAAAAATATCCCTTTGATGAAAACTTCAAAGCTGATTATCTGGATAATAATCAACAGGCAGCGCAGCAAAAGAAATATGCTTACCTATGGCCTTTCTCGGGTAGTTTCTCAGCTGTAAATGCCTTGATGGAATTGCCAAAAACAAAAAAGGCATTTCAGTTCATACTCGACAAAAAAGTCCTGATGGGATTACAGGAATATAGGGATGAAAGTAGGTCGCCTATTGGCTATGCTTCTTATTTAAATACAGCTCCTCCCTCGGATCGTTTTTATGACGATAATATCTGGTTGGGTATCGATTTTACAGATAGCTATATCCATACAAAGAAAACAAACTACCTGACTTCAGCCAAAGAGATCTGGAATTTTGTAAAGAGTGGGGAGGATGATAAATTAGGCGGTGGCGTTTATTGGTGTGAACAGAAAAAGGAATCTAAAAATACGTGTTCGAATGCACCAGCAAGTGTATTTGCACTGAAGTTATTTATGGCAACCAATGATAGGTACTATCTGCAAGAAGGGGAGCGTCTTTATG
The DNA here is from genome assembly GCF_902706145.1 of Sphingobacterium sp. 18053. Lineage (NCBI taxonomy): Bacteria > Pseudomonadati > Bacteroidota > Sphingobacteriia > Sphingobacteriales > Sphingobacteriaceae > Sphingobacterium > Sphingobacterium sp. 18053. The sequence continues at coordinate 318,257 of NZ_CACSJW010000002.1, read as the reverse complement.
AATGGACAAAAAGAAATCTTCAGGATCCCGAAGATAAGTTATATTGGGACAATATGCAGCTCAATGGAAACATTGGAAAAGCTAAGTTTTCGTACAACGCCGGACAAATGTTACAGGCAGCTGCATTGCTTTATAAGTTAACGAAAAATAAACGGTACCTCGAGGAGGCACAACAGCTGGCTGAGGCATGTTTCGGCTATTTTTTCGAAACGAAGGAGAAATTGGATTTTCCAAAATTGAAAAATAGCAATTTGTGGTTTCATGCTGTCATGATGCGTGGTTACATAGAGCTCGCTTTAGTGAACGGTGACCAAAAGTACCTCACAGTGTTTGCGAAGAATCTTGAATTTGCCTGGCAGCATATGCGCGATAAAGAAGGATTATTTAGTGCAGACTGGACCCTGAAAGATCAACATAAATCGAAATGGCTGCTCGATCAATGTGCTTTTGTCGAAATGTATGCACGGTTGGCAAAAGCTGGGTATTAAAATCGATGTAAAACGGTATAAGGTTAAGACGCTGAAAATAATTTTTCAGCGTCTTTTTTTTGTTCTGTAACATATTGGTTAGAGAGATTAAATAATGTTTACTTAACATAATAGACGCTGTAAAATTTCTATTTTTGAGGTAGGTCAACTTATTACCAGCGTGACTTGTAAAATATGATCGATAAACCTTGATCTAGCATGTGAACGATTCATTGGATAGGCGGGAACATCAGGTTATCTATTCTGGATACAAGAAAGCTTGAGGAGGTTGCGTACTGATTGAATACCAAGTTATTTTATTATGAAACCATCATGATTTATTCAATCACATTAGGGAATGAATAAATCTGATAGCTTCATCGCAATTGAAAAAAAAATTATACAGATGAAAATTAAAAATCTATTATTACCATTGATCGTACTGGGGCTATCCACAAGTGCTGTATCGGCACAGAGCAAAAAGATCAAACACATTGTTTTAGTTGGTTTTGACGGTTTTGGAGCTTATGCTTTACCAAAAGCGGAAATGCCAAATCTTAAAAAGATGATGCAGGAGGGGACATATAGTACACATGTACGTACCGTATTACCTTCCTCTAGTGCTGTAAACTGGGCTTCCATGATTATGGGCGCTGGTCCTACCGCGCATGGATATACAGAATGGGATAGCAAGACACCCGAGATCCCTTCTACAACCAAAACAGCAAACGGAATGTTTCCTTCCTTATTTAATGCTGTTGCCAGCAAAAATCCCAAGGCGCAGTTTGCTGTGGTACATAGTTGGCCGGGTATAGGCTATTTGATCGACAACAAAGTCGTGCAAAAGGTCATTAACACTAAGGATGATGATGAAGCGGCTTTGAGTACCACCGTGGATATCATAAAAAAGGAGAAACCGACGATTACTTTTGTGCATTTCGACCAACCTGATGGTGTAGGCCATAATATCGGGCACAATACACCGGAATACTATGCTGAACTAAAACAGGTCGACAGACGTATTGGTACCTTACAGCAAGCTGTAAAAGATGCAGGAATTGCAGACGAAACAATTTTTGTTATTGCTGCGGATCACGGCGGTACAGGAAAAGGACACGGTGGTAAATCGCTGGCCGAGGTGGAGATTCCCTGGGTAATGACCGGACCTGGTGTGCCAAAAGGAAAAGAAATCAAGGAAACTTTGATGATTTATGATATCGCGCCTACGTTAACATGGTTGCTTGGTGCACCGCTTGATGCCGCTTGGCGCGGACAGGCGATCAAAGCATTCCAACAATAGTCGTTGCCCGTCAAACAAAAAGCCCCAAAGAATTTTCTTTGGGGCTTTTTGTTTGACGAACCGTCAATATTATATATCTACGACCACATCCATTTTGAAGTCATCATCTTTTAGATGGACAATTTCCGTTGCTTTTTCGTAGTTAGTTGATTTCTTAGAGAAGAAGTCATGTTGTGTCGTTTCAGTATTCAAACCATTCAATACGATTGGGTTGACTTGTTTTACTTCGAAGATCGGATCAAAGCCCAAATTCATCAATGCTTTGTTGGCATTGTAACGAACATATTCTTTTACCTCTGCAGTTAAGCCAACTTCAGTATAGATCTCTTCTGTATATTTCAGCTCATTTTCATACAAATTGTAAAGCAAGGCCAAGAAACGAGCTTTTACCTGATCTTGATTTTTTAATTTTTTGAATTGATCTTGGGCTATTAATCCAACGAATACACCATGAATTGATTCGTCTGCGATAATTTTCTTAATGATATCGGCAGAAGCAACCATTTCACCTTGTCCACATAACCATAACGGCAAGAAGAATCCAGAATAGAATAAGAATGACTCCAATAATACGGATGCAGCCATCGCCATATAAATCTCTTCGTCCGAAGCATCTTCTTTATCGATCGCACGGTAGTAGCCATCAATCGTTTCTGCTTTGTATTGAAGATATTTATTTTGTTGAACCCATTCGAAAATGTCGTTTATTTCGGCGGTTGTAGAAACTGTCGTGAAAATAGTGGAATACGATTTTGCATGGATAGCTTCCATCATACACATATACGACAATACAGCTTTATTCTGTAATGTATCGATATGATCGATGATTTTAGGCATACCAGTATGGCTTTGAAGGGTATCCAATAGGGTTAATCCTCCTAAAGCTTTTTTATACGCATCTTTCATTTCTGGACTGATACGTTTCCAGCTATCGATATCTTTTGAAGGAATGTATTCCGTATCGATCCAGAATTGACGGATATTTTGTTCCCAGAACATCAATACATAATCGTTCTCAGGGGTATTCCAGTTGACAGCTTTATATGTTTTACTCATTTTTAGTTTAAAGTATTAGGCATTTATTATCACGTATTTGGATTGTTGATTTTAGATAAGCCAAAAGCCGCCAATGGCGTAGGCAACTTTTGACTTTCTCCCATTATATATCCAAATACTAAAATCTCAAAATTAAGCTGAACAAGAGACACATTCGTCGATGGTCGATTTTCTTGTCCGTGTATAATAAAGGGATTTCAATCCCAATTTATGTGCATAGATATAATATCTAGACAAATCTCTTGTCGAATCCTTTGAGTTTGTATGCAAAATTGTAGACACACCCTGATCAATATGGCGTTGGATAACCGAGATCAATTTTAAGACCTTGAATTGATCCATATCATAAGCCGATTTGAAATAGAAATAATTATCGTTTGTCAAGTATGGCATTGGATAGTAAGTTGTACTATCTCCATACTCACGTACCTCAATGATATCTACGATTGGCATGACTGATGCGGTTGCATTCATGATATACGAAGTCGATTGATTTGGAGCAATAGCCAAACGGTAAGCATGGTAAATACCATGTTCTTTGATTTTTGCTTTTAATTCCAACCAATCTTCTACTGTTGGAATATGTATTCCTTCAAATAACTCCGTTACCTTAGCTGTTTTAGGTATGTAATCGCGGTTTATGTAATTGTTGAAATACGTGCCATCGGCATAGGCTGATTTTTCAAATCCAACAAATGTTTTACCACGTTCTTTGGCAATTTCCATCGATGCTTCCAATGAATAATAGTTCATCATCATAAAGAAGGTATTGGCAAAATCCAGCGCCTCGTTAGATTCATACATGATGAAGCTTTTTGCAAGGTAACCATGGAGGTTCATTGCACCAAGCCCTACAGAATGTAACTCACGGTTTGCTTTTGCAATAGATGGAACCATATCGATATTGGTCACGTCTGTAACGACAGTCAAAGCACGCATAGCCGTTTTTACGGTCTCTTTGATACGTTTGTTGTCCATTACAGTCGCAATATTTAAGGAGCCTAAGTTACAGGAGATACCATAACGGATCGTATCCTGTTTACCATAGATCTCAATATCGGATACTTGAGATACTTGCATGATTTCAGTACACAAGTTCGAGAATTTCACTTGACCGATTTCATTCAATGCATGGGCACGGTTGGTGTTCTCTTTGAAGAAAATATAAGGATATCCTGATTCTTTTTGTGTCTGTGCAATTTTAACTAAAAGGTGACGGGCATTGATTTTTTTCTTTTTCACGTTTGGATTCGTGATCAATTCGTCGTACATCTTGTCCATATCCATCTCATCCAAGAATTGTCCATACTCTTGCATCACCGTATGTGGGTAGATCAAATAGCAAGGTTCATCTTTTTCTGCCAATTCCATGAATTTATCAGGAACGATGATACCGATCGACAATGATTTGATACGTACTTTTTCGTCAACGTTGATTTTTTTACAATCTAAAAATTCTTCGATGTCAGAGTGGAAAATATTGAGGTATACTGCACCAGCACCCGGACGTTGTCCCAACTGGTTAGCATATGAAAATGTATCTTCCATAATCTTCATGATTGGAAGTACACCGCCGGCACGGCCTTCAACACCTTTGATAGCTTCTCCGCGAGCACGGATTTTAGAGATATTGAACGATACACCACCACCGATAGAAGACAACTTCATTGCGGAATCAACAGCATAACCGATACCGTTTAAGTTGTCGCCGATTTCATCCAAGAAACAAGATACCAATTCACCCGAGCGTTTCTTTCCTGCATTTAAGAATGTAGGTGTCGCTGGCTGATATTCTTGATTGATCATGATTTCTGCGTACTCAATTGCTTTTTGAACACCCTCTTCTCTTGCCAAGAACAAGGAAACAGCAACTACACGGTCTTCATAACGCTCTAAAAACTTCTCGCCAGAGTCATCACGTAAAGCGTAGCTCTGGAAGAATTTAAATGCCGCCATAAAAGATTCGAAACGGAATTTCTTCGCATACACATAGTTGAATACCGTTTCCATTTCTTCAAATGTAAACCATTGGTAAAAGTCAATATAATAGTTGTTTTCTACCAAATAGTCTATTTTTTCTTTTAATGTATAAAAGAACACTGTGTTCTTATTTACATATTCCAAGAAATATGCACGAACCGCTTCCTTATCTTTATGTAAGCTGAATTCGTCATCATGCTTAATCATGATTTCATTATTAAGCAATATCCAGTTTTTTGCTACTTCGTTTGCTACCATCGCAAAAGTTCTTTAAGATGTCAATAAATTGATTAATATCTTCCATTGTTCCGGACAGTTCAAATTTGAACGCCAGTGGAATGTCGAAATCCTGTGAAATGCGATCAGCTGCTAGACCAAAATTCGGTCCCCAGTTGCGGTTGCCACTGGAAGTAACAGAATAGATATTTTTTGCTTCGCGTTTCATGAATTCTTTTGTGTTTTCGGGCACCTGTCCAAAATTTGTGGTGAAAGTGACCAAATGACCAGGGTCTTTTACCGTTAAATCGGCGGTGATCTTATGAATTTGCCAACCCGTTATCTGAGCTACTTTATCCATAAAACGTTGTACGTTCCCCGTTCTAGAATCATAATAAATGTGTATCATGTCACTGTTTCATTTTAATGATACGCTGAATTTATTAAAGTGCAATGGCCGCCAATTCCTCTGGTTTAAAGCCAATGATACGGTGTTGAATCTCTTCATTTTCCAACACAATTACCGTAGGAACTGTGCGGATTTTGAATCTTGCGGCCAAGTCTGGTTCATCAAAAGGATTAACCGTTTCATATTGGATACCTTTTTGATCCAAATAAGCCGATACTTGTGCACAAGGAGCACAATCGTTTTTCTCAAATTTGATAATTCTTGCCATGTTTACTTGTTTATTTTTTTATTCCAATCTTTATAGAAAAACTCGGTACGGAGTTAATGGTATCAATTTTAATCGGGGAGACCAGATTTAAGGTGCATCTGGCCATTTAAAATAGACAATTCATCAAAAAGAAAAGTCTGTGTTTCGATACTTAAAAACTTCGTTGAGTTGCCAATTCTTTCATTAGCTTAACAAATATCTTATATTTTCTTTCGATGCGGTAGTTTGACTTTTCCACATTTTGGGTAAAAGTTTGTCAGAGAATGCGTTTGCTGCAGATTAGTGTTTGTAAGTTGTTGATTATCTTGATTTTTCAAATGTGGATAACTTTAAATTAGTAAATTTTACCACTATTTTACAAATGATTTAAGTTTAATTTTAGTGTCATAAAAAAGCTACAAAGCTTGCTTTTTTATGAAAATTTTATTACTTTATTTTGCCCTAATTTGAAAAATAAATTTATGAAGAAACTATTCTATGGTCTCTTGCTTCTAGTGTCGCTACAGACGCAAGCGCAGGAAAACATTACCTTTCAAAAACCCTCTACTGAAATTTTGGCCTTAGCCGATTATGTGCGCCCCCCTCAGATAAAGATTTCAAGCGATAGAAATTGGATGTTATTTACGTTCCGGCCTACGTATAAAAGCCTGGCGGACTTAGGCCAGGAAGAAATGAAACTGGCGGGATTGCGGATTAATCCTAAAACGAACATGGAAAGTTCGACAATCTTTTTCGATAAGATTGCCTTGAAAAAAATAGGACAAAATATGGAATTTTCCGACTTCACGGGGATGCCCGAAAAAGCGGCGATGGCCAATTTTGTGTTCTCTCCAGACAATAAGCGTTTGGCATTTAGCAATACAAATGAAAGCGGAACAGCCTTATTTGTCATTGATCTTGCAACGCGAAATGTCAAACAGTTGACTGCTTACAATTTGAACGGAACATTGACAGCACCATTTCAGTGGCTGAGAAATTCTTCCGGTTTACTGATTACAAGCCTGCCAAAGGATAGGGCTACACTGTTGGATCCTTCAAAAGATTTGCCAACAGGACCTATTGTCTCAACAAGTGATGGGAAGATATCCCAATTGAGAACATACCAAGACCTGCTTAAAAATCCGCAGGACGAAGTGAATTTTGAAACATTGGTGCAATCCAACCTTGAACTTGTAGACCTAGACGGTAAGATTTCTCCCTTTAAAGATAAAGCCATTTATACGGGGATCAGTTTCTCTCCGGATGGTGAGTATGTGATGATCACGACGATCACAAAACCTTATTCCTATGTAGTTCCGGTCTCGTCTTTTCCACAGCAGGTTCATATTTATGATCGGTCGGGCAAGGAAATAGCGCTGGTGAATGAGACAGCCTTGACAGAGGTAATGCCGAAAGGTTTTTCGTCGACACGATCGGGAAAACGTGCCTGGCATTGGCGGAGTGATCAGCCAGCTACGTTGGCTTATGTAGAAGCCTTGGATGGCGGGGATGCGAACAAACCTGCGGAGTTTCGTGATGCCTTATATACTTTATCTTACCCCTACAATGGTGCGGGAAAGCTTATTTTTAAAATCAAAGACCGTTATGCTGGTGTAACATGGGGGAATGATAAATATGCATTGATCAATTCGCAATGGTATGATACGAGAAATGCAAAAACTTTTGTGGTGAATCCTTCCTCGGGAGAATCTAAACTATTGCATGACCGGAATAGTCAGGACGTCTATAATGATCCGGGAGATGTGTATATGGAAAAAAATAGTTTAGGCACTTATTCGATGTATATAGATAAGGATAAAACGCTGTTTGTAGGTAAGGGTTTTACTAAAAATGGTGAGTTTCCTTTTGTGGATGAGCTTGATCTGCATTCATTGAAGAAAAAACGCATCTACACTGCTCCAGCATCTGAACTGCAGGAACGTATCACCCAACTAGTGAACCCTAAAACTGGGGATCTGTTGATTTCGCTTCAGTCAGCATCGATTTATCCGAATTATTTCATGAAAAATATGAAATCGGGGAAACAGGTGACGCTCACCACGTTGGAAAACCCGTTTAAATCTTTGGAAAAAGTTCATAAAGAGATTTTAAAGTACAAGCGCAAGGATGGAGTCGAACTTTCCGGAACATTATATTTACCTGCCGGTTATGATTTTACGAAGAAAGAGAAGTTGCCTCTGCTAATGTGGGCTTATCCACGGGAATATAAGGACAAGAATACAGCCGGACAAAGTACGGCGAATCCGAAGGAGTTTACCTTCCCAAGTTATGGATCTTTTATCTACTGGGTATCGAAGGGGTATGCTGTATTGGATAATGCGGCCTTCCCTATTGTTGGAGAGGGAACAAAAGAACCTAATGATACCTTTATTGAACAACTTGTGGCAAATGCCGAAGCTGCAATTGATGCGGTAGATCATTTGGGTTATATCGATCGGAAAAAAGTTGCTGTGGGTGGGCATTCCTATGGTGCGTTTATGACAGCACATCTGTTGTCCAATTCAAAATTGTTTGCCGCAGGAATAGCGCGTTCTGGAGCATACAATCGGACCTTAACACCATTTGGTTTTCAGAGTGAACAACGCAACTTCTGGGATGATCCAGCCTTGTATATGACGATGTCTCCATTTGTGAGTGCTGATCGGATGAAAACCCCACTTTTGTTGATTCATGGCGGAGCCGATAATAATCCCGGAACATTCACCCTGCAGACAGAACGCTATTTCCAGGCCCTGAAAAACTTGGGGGCACCTGTGCGAATGGTTATTTTACCACGTGAAGCGCATGGTTATGTTGCCAAGGAAAATATCTTCCACTTACTTTGGGAACAGGATCAATTTTTGGAAAAATACCTTAAAAAATAAGGTGAAAATCAAAACGAATATAAAAGGTTGCCGTAAAAGGCAACCTTTTTTGTTGCTCAAGTTTCGCTTAGATGGATCGATATGCTTCACTTGATCTGCGTTAACCTGATTTGGATACCCCGAAGTTAGGGCTCAACTTTGGCAGGCCGGCAAATGTGCTGAAGTACCAATGGATTATACATATTATTTTTTTAAGTTTGGGTAATTTACTGGAGGGGAAAATCCAATTATGAGACCTGATATATTTAGAGAGAAATCGCCATTATCTTCCGATGACTGCTTTGTGGTCTTCGATCGGAGAAAATCTTCTTTTACGTTTCCTGTACATATTCACCCAGAATATGAGCTCAATTATGTTGAGGGGGCAGTGGGGGCACAACGTATCATTGGCAACTCGATAGAGTCTATTGGCGAGCGGGATCTGGTACTCATTGCAAGTCCTGAGCTTGAACACGCTTGGAAAGATGGCGATTGCCAATCGAATGATATTCATGAGATCACGATTCAGTTTCACCCTTCGTTAATTGAACAGTATCTGGATAAAAAGCAGTTTGCAAGTATACAGCAGTTATTATCCAAAGCTTCACGTGGTGTAGTTTTTGGTAAAGAAACAGTAGATCGGGTATTACCGCTGTTACGCATACTGACTTTGGAAAGGGATGGATTCTATTCGGTTATGAAACTTTTGGTGTTGCTGTACGAATTGTCCAAGGGTGAAGATATCCGTGTATTATCTACTGCGACCAATACAGTGCTGAGCAATAGCGAATTGATGATGGGACGATTGCAGGAATATATCGTTACCCATGTAAATAGAGAATTGAGCCTTCCTATGGTTGCCGCGGTGATGAACATGAGCAAATCAACATTTTCCCGTTTTCTGAAATCGACTACAGGGATGAATTTTACCGATTATCTGCTCGATTTTCGGATCAATATGGCTGTGCGACTACTGAAAGAAGAGACCTTGATTGCCGATATTGTCGAACAATGTGGCTTTAACAGCGTTTCGTATTTCTATCGTGTATTTAAAAAGAAAAAGGACCTCACTCCCGTCGAGTATAGAAATAGTCTCCGCAAGCAACAGATGATCATCTAATTTTTTCTTTTTCCATTTCTCTTTTTTAGATAAACGAAAGATCTATATACGTCTATCTAAATAAAGTCAACTATTCTGTGAATATGGGGGCGTTTCAACGCTATTTAATTATTGATTACCCCTGTTCCTCTTGCTAGATAATTCAATACAAGTGAGTCTAAAGTTCAATAAAGCGACCTTTCTTTGTTTTTAATGTACTGTTTTTTAATTATTTACGGTATTGTTCTGTTGCCTCATTTTTTTTCCTATTTTATTGTCATTTCTATTTTGCGCAATCGTTTGTGTTGACATTTTTGTGTTTTTCCCAGGAGAAATATGAATGAAAAGTACAATACAAATGAGTTGATCTTGCTATTTACGGCTTCTCCTTTTCTCTAATTTCGTCAAACAAACCGATATAAGAATACCAATTAAGTATAGACATATTATACAAACCATCTATTTATTGTAAACCTTAAATACACACAATATGAGAAAAACAGCTTTACTACTCTTACTTTCCACTTATGGGAGCTTAGCCTTTGCACAGCAATCCCAAAAGGTGAGGGGCAAAGTCCTCGATGCGGATAATAAGCCAGTGGCAGGAGCTACGGTCAATATCAAGGGCAGCGCCAGCGGAACGAAAACAGATGCCGATGGTTCTTTTACACTTGATGTTGCGAAAGGCAAAACCTTAAAAATTACCTACGTGGGGATGAAGGAGCAAGAGGTGCTTGTCAATGATGAATCAATCTATAGTGTTGTACTTCAGTCGGGTACGGAATTAGATGAAGTTGTGGTGATCGGCTATGGTACGGTGAAAAAAAGTGATTTGACTGGTGCAGTGGCATCCGTGACGGGCAAGGATCTACAATCTAATTTAGCTAAAAGTGCTTCAGGAGCATTGCAAGGTCGTATTGCTGGTGTGAGTGTGTCAAACGCAGGTGGAAGTCCAGGTTCTGGTATGAGTATTAATATTCGTGGGCTAAGTTCGCTAGGTAATAATGCGCCGCTTTATGTAATAGATGGTGTATTCGGGGATATCAATATAGTTGATCCAAATGATATTGCCTCATTGGAAGTATTGAAAGATGCGTCAGCAGCTGCGATCTATGGGTCAAGGGCAGCAAATGGTGTCGTTATCATTACGACTAAAGGTGGTAAAAGGTCCTCTCCGGCAACTCTTGGGATAAATGCTTATACAGGTATTCAGAGTCTTCCAAAAAAAATGGATTTGATGGATGGACCACAATGGAAAAAATTCCAAAAAGATAATGGCTATTTACCTACTCAAGCAGAAAGCTTCAATGCGAATACAGATTGGCAGGATGAGGTATTTGACACTGCTCCAGTGAATAAGGTGAATTTGGATATTGCTGGTGGAGGAGAGCGGTCTACCTATAATGTGTCTGCAGGTTATTTGGATCAGCGAGGGATTTTGAAGACAACCGGGTATAAAGCTTTCAATATACGGACAAAGAATACGTTTAGTTTTTTCAATGACCATGTTCGTGTGGGGAACACATTTTTGATGAAATCAGGCGACCGTAAATTTTCTGATCTAACAATTACAGATATTTTACGTCAAAATGCGCTGCTTCCCGTATATGATTCAAGTGTTAGAGGAGGATATGCTACTTATGCTCCTTGGATGAAGAATCTCGAAAACCCAGTTGGTTATTTAAATCTATACAATAAACATGTCTATCAAACGGATTTCATGTTGAATGGTTACGCCGAGGTAGACTTGTTCCTGAAAGGTTTAAAATATAAATTAAATGTGGGGGTGAATAGGACAACCGGAAGAAATTATAATAAAAATGATGCTTATACCTATGGCGCAGATTTACGTAAATCTTCTTTAAGTGAAAGTGCCTTTTTTAATAACCAATGGCTTGTTGAAAATACCTTACATTATGATAATACTTTCGACAAACATACTATTTCAGTTTTGGCAGGATATTCAGCACAAGAGAATACCAATAGAGGATTTGGAGCCAGTCGAAACAGCCTTCCTTTAGGAACGGATGCGATTGATGCAGCTTCTCCGGCAGAACAGACAACTTCAGGAAGTTTAAATGAGTCCGCGTTGATATCTCAATTTGGTCGTTTCATGTACAGCTATGATAGCCGCTATTTGTTGACGGCTTCATTGCGTCGTGATGGTTCTTCTAAATTCGCTGATGGTGCGAGATACGGTGTATTCCCTTCTGTTGCAGTAGGCTGGAATGTCATGAATGAAAAGTTCTTTGAATCGGCAAAAGGTACAATGAATGAACTTAAGCTGCGTGCTAGTTATGGTCGATTAGGTAATCAGGAGATTCCAAATTATACCACTCAGAGCATCACTTCATATGGTATAAACTATATCCAAGGAGGGGTTTGGTGGCAAGGTGCCAGCACTGGTATTAATTGGGTTTCTCCTCGAAATCTAACTTGGGAAGAAACAGCTACCAGCAATATTGGGGTTGATATGGCATTTATGCAAAATAAGTTGAATATCAGTGCTGATTATTATGTTCGTGAAACCAAAGATATTCTATTGGGGATCAATCAACCGCCGTCAGCTGGCTTAAAGGGAGCGCCTACATTGAATGCAGGAACGATTAGAAATAACGGATTTGAACTTTTAGCAACCTATAAAAATTCAATCGGAAATGTAAATTATAACATTGGTGTCAATGCTTCAAAGGTAAAAAATGAAGTGAAAGCCGTAACGGTTGGAAATGTACAGGAATTTGGTGGATATAACCCACAGGGCGAAGGGACAATCACCTGGGCTAAAGTTGGCTATCCAATTGGTGGTTTCTGGGTGATAAAAACCGATGGCCTTTTCCAATCTGATGCTGAAGCTCAGGCTTACAAATCTGCAAATGGAACGACAATCCAGCCAAATGCTAAAGGAGGAGATATAAAATTTGTGGATTATAACAACGATGGAAGAATAGACAACAATGACCGTCAATATGTAGGAAGTCCATTTCCAACATTAGCTTATGGGATCCGTGGTGGGTTAGATTATAAAGGCGTCGATTTTGCGTTTTTCTTTGATGGAATGTATGGCAACAAAATTTACAACTATACCAGAGCCCGTATGGAACAGACTAATGAAGTGAACAATCACTCGAGTAGTCTATTGGATTCGTGGACACCGAGCAATACAGATACGGATATTCCACGCTACAGCAGAGAGGATCAAAATGACAATAAACGCAGAGTGAGTGACCGCTGGATGGAAAGCGGTGCATTTTTCCGTCTTAAGACGATAGAATTGGGCTACACATTGCCATCACAATGGTTGAGCAAAGCGACATTGAAAAATGGAAGGATATTTTTGGCGGCGGACAACTTGTTTACCGTCACAAAATACAAAGGTTATACTCCGGATTTAGGGCAAAATAATGGCGATAATGGAACCCCTTCGGGCGTATTGACAGCGGGTACAGACCATGGTCGTTTTCCATTAGCAAGAACTATTATGTTTGGTATTCAGGCTAATTTTTAACGGCAAAGCCAATTTTTAGATCATAAATTTTATTTCTTAAATACGATATAGATGAAATCTTCAATAAAAAAATATACGACTGCAGCGACATTTCTTCTGTTATTGGGAAGTTGTAAGTCAGACTTTTTAGATCGAGTTAATCCTAATCTTCCTGTAGAGGAAACTTATTGGGCTCTTGAATCTGATGCTCAGGCGGCAATGCCTACAATTTATTCGCCGATACGTTCCCAAATGTCAGGATACTATGGTGCGTATGGCGGTTATCAAACAATGAATCGAGCGGATGATATGTGGTTCCTAACCGGAGAAGAACCTTTTACGTGGGAGTATGTTAATTTTTTAAACTCTCCAGGTACTGCAGAAAGTGATTTTGGTAGTTTATATACGGGGATTAATAGAGCCAATGTGTTTTTAAAGAATGTTCCTCGGGTTTCCATGGACGAAGGCAGAAAGAATGAGCTGATAGGTGAAGCGAGTTTCTTACGCGGTATGTATTATTTTCTATTAGCAGCTAATTATGGTGATGTACCATTGCGTTTGCTCCCTGCAGGAGATGATCCAGATGGTGTCAACAAAGCATCTTCTCCAGAAGCTGATGTATGGAAACAAGTTATTGCAGATTTTAAAGTCGCCAAAAATTATCTTCCTGTAACACGACCAGCTGCTGAGGCAGGGCGCGTGACTAAGGGGGCAGCGGTGGCCTATTTAGGTAAGGCTCTTGTTTATACTAAACAATATTCGGAAGCAGAGACAGAACTGAAAGCACTGTTGAGCGCCCCTTATACATACGATCTAGTTGCGGACTTTGATGATAATTTTAAAGAAACAACTAAATTAAATAAAGAGTCTGTGTGGGAATTGGTTTATGATAGTCGATTTGGTGGTGATGGAAACTGGGGCGTTGATTGTGCATCCTGTGCGATGGGATTTGTACTACCCAATTTCGCAGGGCCAGATGGTACTGGAGCTTGGTTCAAGTTAATGCCTGGGGCAGCTGTTGTTCGCGATTTTACCAGTGAAGAAAGACCGATTGGTGCAGATACAAAATTTGACAAAAGAATGTACACAAGTTTCTTTTGGAAATATTCAGACTATGAAACTGGCCTGACTGACGGAGCTTGGTTTGGTAACTTGTCATTTGACAAACTTTGGGATAATGCAAGTGCAAAAAGGCAACGTGGCGAGCCCGTTTTTCCGGCGGTTAATGGAAAACAAGGCCGTTTCTTAATCAAAAAGTATACTAATTTCTATAAAAATGTCGCTGGCGCCAATAGTATGTATGATGCATCAAATAGAAATAACAATCTTCGGGTATTTCGTTTTGCAGAAGTACTTTTGCTACATGCAGAAGCATGTGCTAAAAACGGAAATTTGGGTGGTGCAACATCTAGTTTAAAACGCATCAGAGATAGAGCAGGATTAGCCAATAAAACTTGGGCAAATGCTGATGCATTAATGAAGGAAATTATCAAGCAAAATGAACTGGAGTTTTTCTTCGAAGGACATCGTTTCTTTGACTTGAAACGTTGGTATACTCCTACAGAAATGAAGCAGGTTTTTGTGGATAATAAAAAACAAGGAGCCAATAATTTCCAACCCAAACATTATTATTTACCTATTCCTGAAGGGGAAATCAATACCAATACCAAGATTCAACAACATCCATTGTGGCGATAGGTCACTATAGTACTTCCGACAAGGTCGGAAGACACATAAAAATTTATTCTCGATTCCACAGTTGAGTGTTAGTTTTTTCCGGTAGGGGAGTAGATGCCTCTGCCGGAATACTTTTTGAAATTTCTTTTAAACAATAATATGTATGATTGCAGTACAACGGATGGGTAGATTTTTCACTAATTTGATTTTGCCACTTATATGCTTTGTTCTGTTATTTTTTTCCTGTAAGAAAGATCGGGAAACAACGAATGAATTATCTTCCAAGCTGGCATTGACATCCAAAATTGATGCTGGAGAATTGTTGCTTGATGTCAATCAGCATACACTAGAGTATGTTTTCAACTTTGAGAAGGGAGCCGTAAATGTCCCCGTAAAAGATATTCTCAAGATAACTTCTGATCTGGCACATTGGCGTACAAAACTCTCCTTTAGCGACGGGTCGGAGGTGGAGGTACCTACCAAAGGTACTTCGCTCGATTTTATTGTTGAAAATATTAAACTCGATCCTTCGGGTTATAATCCACTGTCGGCCATGGTAAATGTATGGTTACCGACCTATGGTCGAGTACGGGTGACTGTGCATGGTAAGCATGGCAAATTGGGTGCCATTACGCATTTATGTAACGATGATACACCACGTCAAAACGTACCGATATTAGGCTTATATGCCGATTATGATAATGTGGTCGATCTTGCTTTTACTGACCGGGAAGGCAACGAGCGCGGTAGCACAACGATACATATTGTCACACAAGCTATAACAGTACAAGACTTTCCCCAATGGAAGATTGTCAAGGGGCAAACCGAGAAAATGGAGCCTGGGATCAATTTGGTGAGTTATCCTGGTCAGAGTGAATTAGATACTTCTTTACCTTATATGATTGATAACGAGGGGGAATTGCGTTGGTTGTTGCTGTTGAAAAAATCGCCTGATTTACAGAAGTTTTCCGGATCGATAGGCCTTAAGCGGACCAAAAAAGGGACCTTTATTTCCGGTGATCAGTCGCAACAACGTGTTGTTGAAATTGATCTCTTTGGAAACTTGGTCAATCAATGGGATCTAGCAAAACTTGGCTATGGATTTCACCATGAGGTTAGTGAAGCTGCCAATGGTAATTTCTTGATCAATGTAACCAAAGTTGCGGCACGTTTAAATAATGGCGAACCGCGTATTAACGACTTTATCATCGAATTGAATCCACAAACAGGTGTCTTAGTTAATGAATGGGATCTTGCCAAGCAACTGGATACAACGCGTTATATCAAGCCCGATGGTATTACGCCACCGGCCTTCTCGCAGAGTCCAAATAATTGGGCACATAATAATTCAATTACAGAAATTGGCGAAGATTTATTGGCCACGGCACGTTATCAGGGGATTTTCAGTTTTAATCATTCGGGAGTGACGCAATGGATTATATCGCCCCATAAAAATTGGGGAGCCAAATATCAGACCTTGTTGCTTAAGCCAATTGCCGAAGATGGCACTGCAATTACAGACCCAGCAGTGATCAATGGAGATGCTGCGGTTGCAGGTTTTGATTGGCCTTGGGGGCCACATACACCTGTCGCGTTGAGTAAGGATCGTATTTTGGTTTTTGACAATGGGTATAACCGGCAATGGAAATCAAATTTTGCTCCCGGGGTGAAAAGCTTTAGCAGGGTAGTGGAATATAAGGTTGACCTGACCAATAGAACGGTACAGCAAGTATGGTCTTATGGAAAAGATCGTGGCACGCAAGGCTTTTCACAGGCCATATCGGGCGTACAATATTTGGGGCAAACTGGACATGTTTTATTTTGTCCGGGTATGGGGGTAGCAACTTCTATTGGTTTGGGCGGACGTGTTGTGGAGATTGATCCGAAAACAAAAGAAGTGATATTTGATCTTGAGGTCGCTACTGGTAGCGGTACGGCATTCCATCGTGTGACCCGTATGCCGCTTTATCCCGAAAACTTGTAAAGTAACTATTTTTTTGAACTGAACTAAATTTATGGCCGAATCATTTGAACGTCAGCAAGCTTATATTATCGAATCACAACGCTTATTATTGGAGAGAACTAATGTTGAACTGTCTAATCCAGGAAAAATTGTTAAGCGTTATTTATATCCTGTTGTTACCAAAGAACATATCCCGTTGACCTGGCGTTACGATTTTAATCCCTTGGCAAACCCGCTTTTTCTAGAGCGAATCACCTTCAATTCAACAATGAATGCGGGGGCACTCTATTGGCAAGGAAAGTATCTGTTGTTTGTTCGGGTTGAAGGGGCTGACCGGAAATCATTTTTTGCGATAGCAGAAAGTGAAAATGGGGTGGATAATTTTCGTTTTTGGGATCAGCCATTGGTACTTCCAGATTTGGATAAAGAGGAAACAAATGTATATGATATCCGGCTGACTGCTCATGAAGACGGTTGGGTGTATGGTATTTTTTGCAGTGAAAAACGCGATGCAGCAGCTGCTCCGGGGGATCTCTCCAGTGCCGTTGCTTCTGCAGGGATCATTCGATCAAAAGATTTGAAGCACTGGGAGCGTTTACCCAATCTGAAAGCGAGCAGTCAACAGCGAAATGTCGTATTGCACCCCGAATTTGTACAGGGGAAATATGCCCTCTATACACGGCCACAAGATGATTTTATCCTAGCAAAACGTGGTGGCGGAATTGGATGGTCATTGATTGATGATATTAAAAATGCCATTGTTGTTGAAGAACAAATTATCAACAAACGTTTTTATCATACGATTAAAGAGCTGAAAAATGGTGAGGGCCCTGCGCCTTTAAAAACGGAGAAAGGCTGGCTACACCTTGCCCATGGCGTAAGGGGGACGGCAGCAGGGTTACGTTATGTGCTCTACCTTTATCTCACCAGTCTGGATGATCCAAGCCAATTGATCGCCGAGCCTGCGGGTTATCTGATGGCTCCGGAGGGAGAAGAACGGATCGGTGATGTTTCCAATGTGTTGTTTTCTAACGGTTGGATCATGAATCCCAATGGCATGGTTTATATCTACTATGCATCGAGTGATACACGAATGCATGTTGCCGTATCCTCGGTTGACCGGCTTTTGGATTATTGTCTAAATACAGCATCCGACGGTTTGCGCTCGGCAACCTCGGTTGACAATGTCCTCCAGCTTATTGGTCGCAATGCGCTATATGTTATGGAATCTGGAATTTGTTCCCGAAACGGTGTGAAACGGGCCTGATAATAGGATGTGAAAATTGAAAGCCGGTCTCCTATTCTAGATCGGATAGCCCGGCTTGTTGTTAGTTATAAAGGCTTATTGTTAGTTATAAAATCGATATTTAGGAGTATATAAATGAAAGATCTGATCAAGTTTTATGGAGTGATTGCTTTACTCTTGCTGTGTTTGACAGTGAAATCTCAGGCCGATCAACCGCTAAAGATAATATCTTATAATATCTGGAATGGATTTGAGCATACGAAAGCAAGATCGGATAAATTTGTCCATTGGATGGAACGACAGCAACCGGATATTGTTGCTTTGGAAGAACTGGTCGATTTCAAACAGGCCGATCTTCAACAGCTGGCCGAATCCTACGGACACCACTACAGCGTCTTACTCAAGGAGAAGGGCTATCCAGTAGGGATTACATCTCGCTACCCGATTACCCTGATCAAAGCCCAGGTGGATGAGTTTTGGCATGGTATGTTGCATGTTAAAATTAAAGATATTGACATTATAGTCACACATCTCAGCCCTTTTTCCTGGAAGTATCGATTAAAAGAAGCACAGCAGATTGTGGATTATATCAAAAGTAATTCCTTGAATAACTGTATGATCATGGGGGACCTCAATGCTTATTCTCCATTGGATGCAATTTGGCTGGAACACAAAGCACAACTGAGAAAGAATTTATCGAATTGGGATCAAGCGCATCCAGAATATGGCAATATGCGTGGCCAGCGTTTTGACTATAGTGTGCTGTCGACTTTTATTGCTGCAGGTTTTGATGATTGTATCGGACGTACTGTATTTCCAGAAAATAAGCGGGTCAGTTTTCCTACAGCAACACTATATGGCTGGAATTGGGGCGACAGCCGATTAGCTGAAGTGTCGGAAAGGCTAGATTATATCTTATTGTCGGAGCGATTGTCGCCTTTGGTTCAGAAGGTCGAAGTGCACAATGGTCCTGATCTCGAAGGAATATCAGATCATTACCCAGTTTCGGTCGTGATTGGCCAATTGGAGAAGTAGAAATATAATTGTAGATTGCGGTTGACCACGAGAAGAATATTCATGGAACTTTCCGTAATAGATATAGTGATCATTGTCTGTTATTTGCTGACGATGATTGTCATTGGCCTGATTCTTAAAAAGCGAGCTTCTAAGGATCTCGACTCTTATTTCTTGGGAGGGAAGTCACTTCCTTACTATATGCTTGGTATTTCTGATGCATCGGGGATGTTCGATATTTCGGGCACAATGTGGATGGTTTATCTTGCCTTTGTCTATGGCCTCAAGAGTATGTGGATTCCTTGGTTATGGCCTGTCTTTAATCAGATTTTCCTGATGGTTTACCTTTCGATATGGCTGCGGCGTTCAAATGTTTTGACGGGAGCTGAATGGATCCGAACCCGTTTTGGGCATGGTAAGGGTGCAGATGGAGCTTACACCATTGTCATTCTATACGCTATTGTAGCAGTATTGGGTTTTCTATGTTACGGCTTTATCGGAATCGGTAAATTTATGGAGGTATTCTTCCCCTGGGAACAGCTTTCGCGGTTCATTCCCTTAACTATTGACCCGATGTATGTTCCCCAATTATACGGCATGTTTTTTACTGCTATCACGACATTTTATGTCATGCTTGGCGGCATGCATAGTATCGTTTGGGCAGATATGGTGAAGTTCGCTATCATGATTGTATCCGGCATTGCAATCGCAGTGATTGCAATGCAGCAGGTAAGTCCTGAATTGTTGGCCGCCAATACACCTGAGGGATGGGACTCTCCCTTCTTTGGCTGGCATTTGGATATGGACTGGAGTAACGTACTCCCTTCTATTATGGATAGAATAGCCGATGATCAATACAACCTGTTTACCATATTTGTGATGATGATGCTTTTCAAAGGTATTTTCATGAGTATGGCTGGGCCCGCGGCAAACTATGATATGCAAAAGATTCTTGCTTGTAGGTCACCAAAAGAGGCCGCATTAATGAGCGGTTCGGTATCTGTTATCTTGCTGATCCCGCGTTATCTGATGATCATGGGTTTTACGGTGTTAGCGCTTGTGTTCTTTCGGGATGAGTTTACAGCAATGGGAAGCCATATGGATTTCGAGATCATCTTACCCAAAGCAATTAGTCGTTTTGGGAAGGTTGGATTGACAGGTTTACTATTGGCGGGACTTCTGGCTGCTTTTATGTCTTCTTTTGCTTCAACGATAAATGCGGCGCAAGCGTATTTGGTCAATGATGTCTTGCTGAAATTTTTTTATCGTTCGGCTTCGCCTAAAAAACAGATTCGTTTGAGTTATATTGTTTCTGTTTCTGTGGTTGTCTGTAGCACGATCATCGGATTATATGTCCAAAACATCAATTCGGTGCTGCAGTGGATCGTTTCGGCACTCTATGGTGGATATATCGCCGCGAATGTGCTTAAGTGGCATTGGTGGCGATTTAATGGGACGGGATTTTTTTGGGGAATGTTGACCGGTATATTCGGCGCAATTATTCTGCCTCAGTTTTTCCCACATACTTTGCCGCTTTATTATTTCCCCTTTTTGTTTGTCCTATCGTTATTAGGTTGCTTACTTGGAACTTGGTTATCTAAGCCAACTGAGGAATCTGTGTTGGTTGATTTTTATGTTCGTGTTCGCCCATGGGGCTTTTGGGGGCCAATTCACCAAAAAGCATTGCAGAAATACCCTGATCTTAAAAGAAACGATCACTTTAAGCGTGATTTATTTAATGTTGGGGTGGGGATTGTATGGCAATGTTGTTTGACATTGATCCCGATGTATATTGTTATTCAACAGGGAAAGGGCTTATTGACCAGTGTACTGATATTGGGTATTACCACACTGATTCTTAAAAAGAACTGGTATGACAAGATGTGCCGCGATGAGGCTGAATACGATGCTTTTATGATAAAATACGGAATGAATAAAGCGGATTGATAAGTAATTAAGTTTTTAAAATGGGGCTGAAAGAAGCGAAGAATCATGTAATCGGACGGCCCGTTGTTTGATTAAAAAATCGTTCACTCGTACCGTACCGATTACATTGATAATGCGTTTTTAATTTAGTTGCTCGCTTTCACCGTAAATGGAACGACATACTGTCCCCACTCCAAAGAAATAGTTCCTTGTGGAGTCGCATTGATCTTAAATTGTTCCTGTGAATTGCTTGCTGTGGCATTGCTAACAGAAACACGTAGGGCATCTTCGTTGGCATCATATTTTGTTCCCCACTGATTCCACACTTTATTAAACATAATTGTTGTTTCGTGTTCTCCAGGGATACTGTAAAGACCATATTTTCCAGCGGTTAATTTCTTGCCTTCAACCAATACATCTTTATTAAATTCGATGGTGGTCGCTTCATTCGCTCCAGTACGCCATACAATGCCGATAGGGGCGATATCAACACCAAGCTGACGGCCTTTCAAAGAAGGGCGGCTATAATTAATGTCGATCGTGACACCATCGGTGGTGGTTACTTTGGTGTTGTCTGGAGGACTCGGGCGTTTACTTTTGTCGGTCTGGGCAAAGGTAAGTTGACCTATTAAGGTCAGGATTGTTAAAATTAGTACTCTCATTTTTCGTATATTATTGATTAAACAATTAAACTTAGATAAATTACTTTTTATATGCAATATGCCTTCGGCCAAATAAGATAATTTATCGATCTCTCCTCAGCTATTGAATATCTTTTAATAAAGGAAATATAAGATTTTTTAAGTTATGGAATTGTTAGTTTTTTTTGAAGACTTGGGGTGAGGTATTTTGGTTATATAAACGAGAAAAGCCAGGATATGAATCACTGGCTTTTTCCGTTTATACCTATTATTTAAACAAGATATTCAAATAGTGTCTGGTCTTTGTTGATTTCAATGACATCAAACTTATATTCTTTCATGCGTTCAATCAATGTTTCGTAATCCTCAGGCTTGTTGAGCTCAATGCCGACTAGCGCTGGACCTCTTTCGCGTTCTGTTTTTTTGATAAACTCAAAACGGGTAATATCATCCTTAGGCCCCAATACTTCAGAAACGAAGAGTTTTAATGCACCTGGGCGTTGTGGGAAACGAACGATAAAATAATGTTTGTATCCTTCGTAAAGCAGAGACAATTCTTTGATTTCACTCATGCGGTCTATATCGTTGTTTCCACCGGATATGATGCAGACGACTTTCTTGCCTTTAATTTCATCTTTGTGAAATTCAAGAGCAGCTACCGATAAAGCACCCGCGGGCTCAACGACAATTGCATCCTTATTATACAGCTCTAGGATACATGTACAGATCTTTCCTTCAGGAATAGAGCGTGTATCATCCAACAATTGTTTCGCAATTTCAAATGTCGTTGCACCGATTTTTTTAACGGCGGCTCCATCAACAAATTTGTTGATATGCTCGAGCTCGATCGGTGCGCCATGTGTCAAGGCCGCTTGCATAGAAGGAGCTCCTTCGGGTTCAACACCATAACATTTGATCGCTTTGTTTTTACTCTTCAGGTAATAGCTCGCTCCCGCGGCAAGTCCACCCCCACCAATTGGGATAAATATGGCATCCATATCGGGAAGATCTTGTAAAGCCTCAACGGCTACAGTACCCTGTCCTTCCACAACTTTGAGATCATCAAATGGCGGGATGAAAGTCATACCATGCTCTTCTGTGTAAGCCAGCGCCGCTTTTTGACAGTCATCAAAAGTGTCTCCTGTCAAGATAATCTCTACATTACCGTTACCCCACATTTCCGTTTGTGAGATCTTTTGGCGTGGTGTAGGACCCGGCATAAATATCACGCCTTGGATGTCGAGTTTATTGCAGGAGAAAGCAACGCCCTGGGCATGGTTGCCCGCACTCGCACATACAACGCCGCGTTGTCGCTCTTCCGCTGTTAAGGAAATAATTTTATTGTAGGCACCGCGTAATTTATAGGAACGTACGACTTGTAAATCTTCCCGTTTTAGATAGACTTCGGCACCATATTTTTCGGATAGATGCCGATTATATTGAAGCGGTGTTCTGTTGACCACAGACTTGATGCGGTCAAGTGTAGCTTCTGAATTGATGTTTAAGGTTGATAGATTCATTGTTAGATGATTGCCTAGTTAAGGTAGCAAATAAAACGCAGATATTCGCTGTTATATGAGAGATTCTACCTATACAGTGTTTAAATTTAGTTGATTTTGAATGGAAGATCGTCTGAATACATGCTAAAATAATAATCAGCTATGTGTCATTTGTATCCTTTAAAAAAAATGTATTTATGATAAAAAAGGAAGGCTGCATCTGCAGCCTTCCTTTTTTATATTTTTTCCTGGATGAGGCTTTTTAGGTCATCATCACAAATATTTTTCTTTTCGTCGGCTAAAACCAAGAAGCGTTGATAGCAATCTGCTAAATCATCTTTTTCAAGATGGAAGCCTAAACGCTCCAAATGGTGTTTAAGGGCGTGTCTTCCTGAACGTGCAGTTAAGATAATATCAGCTTCAATCAAACCAACATCTTCTGGTCTGATGATCTCATAGTTTTCGCGGTGTTTTAGGAAACCATCTTGGTGAATACCCGAACTATGCGCGAAGGCATTACGGCCAACGATCGCTTTATTCGGTTGGACAGGCATGTTCATCATTTCACTTACCTTGCGCGATAAGTACGTAAACATGCGGCTATCGATGTTTGATGTTAAGCTTCCAAACGACTGGTTGTGCACCTTAAGGATCATGGCTACTTCTTCAAGCGACGTGTTTCCGGCACGTTCGCCGATACCGTTGATCGTACATTCTACCTGGCGGGCTCCATTTTGTATGGCAGCGATAGAATTTGCTGTTGCAAGTCCTAGGTCATTGTGACAATGTGCCGAAATAATTGCCTGATCGATATTGCGTACATTTTCCTTTAGGTAGTTGATTTTTGAACCATATTGGTCCGGTAAACAATAACCGTTTGTATCAGGGATGTTGACCACCGTAGCACCAGCCGCAATCACCGACTCAACCATTTTAGCAAGAAATTCCAAGTCTGCGCGACCAGCATCTTCTGCATAAAACTCGACATCTTCTACATAGGATTTGGCATGTTTTACAGCCGCAACAGCACGTTCTAAAATTTCTTCTCTTGTGCTGTTGAATTTATATTTGATATGCATGTCCGAAGAACCAATACCGGTATGGATACGTGGGCGTTTGGCATATTTTAATGCTTCGGCAGCTACGTCAATATCGTTTTGATTGGCACGGGTCAATGCACATATAATAACATCGTTCACCGCTTTAGATAATTCTACCACCGATTGAAAATCACCAGGGCTAGACACTGGGAAACCGGCTTCGATAATATCTACCCCTAGTTTTTCCAAGTCTTTAGCAATCTCAATTTTCTCTGGAGTAGTTAATTGGCAGCCTGGTACCTGTTCGCCATCACGTAAGGTGGTGTCGAAAATGTAAAGATGATTAGGATCGTGTAACATAATTTCTTAATTCAAAAGATTTACAAATTAAAAAGGGTATACTATTTAATAAACTCCAATACTTTTTCACCCATTTCCTGAGTACCTAAGATTTTTGAAGCTTCAGTGCTGCTGTTGGCAATATCACCGGTTCTCCAACCAGCTTTTAATGTTTCAGCAACAGCATTGGTAACAGCTTTAGCTTCATCCTGTAGACCAAAGCTAATATCAAGCATCAAGGCTGCAGATAAAATTGAAGCAAGTGGATTTGCTTTATTTTGACCAGCAATATCGTGTGCTGAGCCGTGGATAGGTTCGAAGAAGCCTGTGCCATCACCTACGGAAGCAGAAGCCAACATACCCATTGAGCCTGCGATCTGTGACGCTTCGTCTGTCAAGATATCACCAAAAAGATTAGCTGTCAATACCACATCGAATTTCTTCGGATTTTTAACCAATTGCATGGCTGCATTATCGATAAACATATGCTCGGTTTCAACATCCGGATATTCTTTTGCGATTTCCTGTACAACTTCCCTCCACAGGCGGGATGTTTCTAATACATTGGCTTTATCAACAGAGCATAATCTTTTGTTACGTGTGCGTGCTGCATCATAAGCTTTACGTGCGATACGTTCAACCTCGTAACGATGGTAGTTCATCAGATCTGACGCAAAGGTGTTGTCCTCATTGCGGTTTTTTTCACCAAAATACACATCACCTGTCAATTCACGGAAGAAAAGGATATCTGTACCTTGAAGAATTTCAGGCTTTAAACTCGAAGCATCCAATAACTCGTCGAATAAAAGGATTGGACGAAGATTTGCATAAAGACCTAGTTCTTTACGGATTTTCAACAAGCCTTGTTCAGGTCTTACTTTAGCAGAAGGATCATTATCATACTTGATATGGCCAATGGCGCCGAAAAGGATCGCATCAGAAGCTTTTGCTTTCGCTAATGTTTCATCAGGAAGAGGGTTGCCCGTAGCTTCAATTGCAGTATGGCCCATGATAGCTTCATCAAAGCTGAATTCATGACCATAATTTTCACCGATTTTTTCTAAAACTTTTTTACCCCAAGTTGTTACTTCTTGGCCGATGCCATCTCCAGGTATGATTAAAATATTTTTCTTCATTGTATTTTTAGTATTGAGCTATCAGAGATATGTATATTGAAACTTTGGAAGATAGGCCTAAGACCTATTGAATTGTCTTTATTTTTGACTTTTGATTTCCGGTGTTTTGCCGATATCTTGATTCTCTTTTTATTTTTTTGTTCTTGTTTTCGAATTAATTGAAGTTTTCCACATTTTTTATGTTGATAAAGCTTCTTTTTTGTGGATAACTTCGGATACAGCCTTTACTTCTCCTTTTTCCAACACGATTTTATTGTCAATGCACGTTGGTAGTTGTGTCTGGAAGTGCCCTACATAAATGAGCGTCTGGCCACTTTTACTGAGGTCATCAATGACATCGTTGAAATACTGGGTCTGCTCTTTGTCTAAACCTTGACAAGGTTCGTCCAAAATCAGCAATTCTGGATGCTTCACGATCGTGCGAGCCAATAGGACCAAACGTTGTTGGCCTAATGGTAACGACCCCAAGGTTTTGTGTTTAACCTCTTTAAGGTCAAAAAAATGGAGAATTTGCTCGAGCTTTTGCTGTTGTTCAAATCCTAATCGTTGGTATAGGCTCATGGAATCAAAAAATCCAGAAGCAATAGTCTGCCCAACGTTGGCATTCATATCATAATACCAATGCAATTCTGGCGATATAATACCCAAATGTTCTTTGATATCCCAAATGCTTTCTCCAGATCCTCTTTTTTTGCCAAAAAGATGGATGTCGTTGGCATAGGCCTGTGGATGATCGCCGTTGATTAAACTGAGCAACGTGGATTTTCCTGAACCATTATGCCCTTGTAGCAACCATTTTTCGCCGGCTTTTACTTCCCAGTCAATATTCTTTAAGACCTGTTTTTCGCCGTATGAAATATTGATCTTGTTCATTTTTACCATGATCGGAGAAGTTACTTCAGGGGCTCGTTGCAGAAAATAGGGGAGTGCCTTTCTTGTGCGGGGCAATCCTCTGGATAGCTCATTGCTATTTTGGCGAATAACAATCTTACCATGCTGAATCTCCGCAAAACGATTGATACAGTCTGGTTGTTCGTCATCATTACTTATCAACAAAAAGGTGACACCCTTATCCGCTAGCTGATCGAAAATCTGATTGAGATCTTCCCGAGACTGTGCATCTAGTCCTGTATAAGGCTGGTCGATAATGAGCACCTGCGGTTGAAGCCACAAGGCCTTGATCAATTGCAGTCTTTTGTGTTCGCCACTCGAAAGTTCAATCAACTGCTGATCTTTGAAATTTTCGAATCCAAAAATGTTCAGGTAAGAACGCACGTTTTCAAAAGAAAGCTGTTCTTCTTGCGCAAAATGTTTCAACTCAGCAAAAACCGTTAATGTATCGTTTTTTGCAAATTTGTTGTAGCGCTGTTGGTAATAGAAATTGCGATCGCCTTCAAGATTGGTAAACTGAAACCAATTGGAAACGTAGTGAATTTTTGCCGGCAGTGGGCTCGTTGGATCAAGGTGGAATGTGATCTCGCCTTCATACTTCAATTGCCCGGAAATCGCTTTTGCAAGTGTGGTTTTTCCTGTACCGCTCGGACCGCCTAAGATCCATTGCTCGCCAGGAAAAATTTGCCAATTTAAGTCTTGCAGTACGGTATCTTTACCGTACTGAATGGTTAAATTGGCAATATGGACGACAGGATCTACCATTGTCTGTTCGCTTCAAATGCTTCGATTGAATCTTTCTTGTTAAGGATAAAATCAATGTCATCATATCCATTGATCAAACATGATTTTTTGTATGGATTGATTTCAAACTCAAATTGATCACCTGTCTCTGTCAACATGACTGTTTGTTTTTCAAGATCAACGATAATCGCTGTTGTCGGATTTTGGTGCACCAATTCGAAAATTTTTGCCAAAAATTCTTCGGATACCTGAATCGGTAATACACCATTGTTAAGGGCATTTCCTTTGAATATATCGGCAAAGAATGAGCTGATGACCACATCAAAACCATAGTCTTGAATAGCCCATGCGGCATGTTCGCGGCTTGAACCACAACCAAAGTTCTTACCGGCAACCAATATTTTCCCTGTATAGGTCGGGTTGTTCAATACAAAGTCAGTTTTGGGCTGATTGTCTGTATCAAAACGCCAGTCGCGGAATAAATTATCACCAAAACCTTCGCGCGTAGTTGCTTTTAGAAAGCGTGCGGGAATAATTTGATCGGTATCAATATTTTCGATAGGTAGAGGGACTACCTGTGACGTTAAAGTTTCAAATTTTTTCATTTTTTTCTGCTTAGATCAACTCTCTTACATCTGTTACTTTACCTGTTACTGCCGCAGCTGCTGCTGTCAAAGGAGATACCAGCATGGTGCGGGCATTCGGTCCCTGACGCCCTTCGAAATTTCTATTTGAAGTCGAAACACAATATTTACCAGCAGGGATTTTATCTTCGTTCATACCTAAACATGCCGAACATCCTGGTTCACGTAACTGGAATCCTGCCGCTTCAAATATTTTATCCAAGCCTTCTTCTTTAGCCTGTTTTTCTACTTGTTTTGAGCCCGGTACAATCCATACTTCAACGTCTTGTGCTTTTTGCTTGCCTTTAACGAACGAAGCTACTTCACGTAAATCTTCAATACGGGAATTGGTACAACTTCCGATGAAAACATAATCAACACGGTTGCCTAAGACCGTTGAATCATCTTTAAAACCCATGTAATCCAATGCTTTTTGGTACGATGGTCTTTCTGATTCCGGTTGTGCGATAGTTGCTGGGATATGCTCCGCGATACCCATACCCATGCCAGGGTTGGTGCCATAAGTAATCATTGGCGCAATGTCTGCAGCATCAAAAGTCAACACTTTATCAAAGATGGCATCTTCGTCAGAATATAATGTTTTCCAGTACGCTAAGGCTTGATCCCATTCCTCACCTTTTGGTGCGAATTCACGGCCTTCTACATAGTCGAAAGTGATCTGATCCGGAGCAATTAAGCCTCCGCGTGCACCCATTTCAATACTCATGTTACAAATGGTCATACGTGCTTCCATGCTTAATGAACGGATTGCTGAACCAGCATATTCAATAAAGTAACCTGTACCGCCCGCGGCAGAGATTTTGGAGATGATATATAGGATGATATCTTTTGCCCCAACACCTTTTTGAAGGGTACCGTTAACTTCAATTTTCATTGTTTTTGGCTTCGACTGCAATAAACATTGTGTTGCGAAGACCTGTTCAACCTGAGAGGTCCCAATACCAAAAGCAATAGCTCCAAAAGCACCATGTGTTGAGGTATGACTATCGCCACAGACCATCGTTTTACCTGGTAGGGTGATACCCAGCTCCGGACCAATAACGTGTACAATCCCTTGGTATGGATGCCCCAAGCCATATAATTCAATACCAAATTCAGCACAATTTTTGGTGAGCATATCAACTTGATAACGGGATAGCTCTTCTTTGATCGGTAAATGTTGATTGAGTGTCGGTACGTTGTGGTCGGCAGTAGCTACCGTTTGCTTTGGACGAAAAACTGGGATTCCTCTTTTACGCAAGCCATCGAAAGCTTGAGGTGAAGTAACTTCATGAATCAAGTGGGTGTCGATATAAATAATATCCGGAAACCCTTCTTCACGCTTGACGACGTGAGCATCCCAAATCTTTTCTACTAATGTTTTTGACATTTTTTAATCTCTCTTATGTTATTTTTATATGAACCAAGGTGATATTGTAAATGTCTCAATATCACCTTGATTTCAATATACTAAATTACGAAATATTCATGATTTTTGGAGCATGTATAATTTCGTATGGACTTTTAAACAGTTTTGATCGCTTTCATTGCAGTCATCGCTTTACGCAATTTGCGACCAACGATTTCTACAGGGTGATCGCGTAGAATTTCATTGATGACAACCAATTGTGCGTTATCAACTGCAGCATCTTTGTTGTCGTTAAAGTTTTTACCGACTAAATCCGTATCAACAGTTTTCATGAAGTCTGCCAACAAAGGTTTACAAGCTTGGTCGAATAGGTAACAACCGTATTCTGCTGTATCAGAGATAACACGGTTCATTTCGAACAACTTCTTACGAGCGATTGTGTTAGCGATCAATGGTGTTTCGTGCAATGATTCGTAGTATGCTGATTCTGGTTTGATACCTGCTTCAACCATTGTTTCGAATGCCAACTCAACACCTGCGCGGATGAAAGCAACCATCAGTGTATAGTTGTCGAAGTACTCTTGTTCGTTGATTTTAACATCACCAGCAGGTGTTTTTTCGAATGCAGTTTCACCTGTTTCGGCTCTCCATTTCAATAAATTTGCATCACCATTTGCCCAATCTTCCATCATGGTCTTGCTAAAGTGACCTGACATGATATCATCTTGGTGTTTTTGGAATAAAGGACGCATAATATCCTTCAATTCTTCTGAGATCTCAAATGCTTTTACTTTTGCGGGATTGCTCAAACGGTCCATCATTCCGCTCACACCACCATGTTTCAAGGCTTCCGTAATCACTTCTACACCGTATTGTACCAATTTGGATGCGTAACCAGCTTCGATACCTTTCTCGATCATTTTGTCGAAAGACAAGATCGATCCTGTTTGCAACAATCCACAAAGAATCGTTTGCTCACCCATCAAATCTGATTTTACCTCAGCTACGAATGAAGATTTCAATACACCAGCCTTGTGTCCACCTGTTCCTACACAGTACGCTTTCGCTTCAGCCCAGCCTTTTCCTTGTGGATCATTTTCCGGATGAACAGCGATCAAGGTAGGAACACCAAAACCACGAAGGTATTCTGCACGAACCTCAGAACCTGGACATTTTGGAGCAACCATGATGACAGTAATATCTTTACGGATCTGCATACCTTCTTCAACGATGTTGAAACCGTGTGAATACGATAACGTAGCGCCTTCTTTCATCAAGGGCATTACAGCGTTGATTACTGAAGTATGTTGTTTATCTGGAGTCAAGTTGATAACTAAATCCGCAGATGGGATCAATTCTTCGTAAGTGCCTACGTTAAAGTTGTTGTCCGTAGCGTTTTTCCAAGAATCTCTTTTTTGTTCAATAGCTTCTTTACGCAAAGCATAAGAAACGTCCAGTCCGCTATCTCTTAAGTTTAAACCTTGGTTCAAGCCTTGCGCACCACATCCTACGATTACGATTTTTTTACCTTTTAAAGCATTTACACCATCCGTGAATTCGGTGTTGTCCATGAATTCAGCGTGACTTAATTGTTCTAACTGCTCTCTAAGCGGTAAGGTGTTGAAATAATTTGCCATTGTTTTACTTTCTTTCTGTTATGGGTTGTTGATTATTTATTTTAATTATTGTACTAATCTGCGTTGAGCCATTGCGTAACCGAAATGAACGTTATCGTGTCCTGATGTCAGGGCTATAACTTCTTCAATGGTATCCATTGGATAGCCATAGGTTGCTGTTGAAAACGAGGTGATTTCTCCGAAAACACCGTTTTCATAGTCAGCAGCAATTTGCTCAATACTGCGGATTGCAATTTCTTTCAATTCATCAACCTCTGCTTGTTCAACAAAGCGGGTTGGCTTGGTATCTTTTTTATAATCTTCGTTATAGTTCACCCAAGTCGTATCGGCCTTGATTCCTGTACGGACATAAACCAAGGTCTGTGTACTGACGACAATGTGGGCAAAATTCCAGATAATATTGTTGTTAAATCCCGCGGGAATTTTGTTAAGCTGTTCAATGGAAAGACCGTCAAGTAATTCAATGAATTTTTGACGTGACTTTAAGATAAATTTAAATGTCTCTTGCATAATACTATTAAAGCTTACATCGTAAATACGTCATCTCTTTTGTCGAGATACTCGTTTTCTACAATTTCTATCGATGGTTCCTTGGCTTCAAACTGAACCAATTTGGAATGGAAACCTGCACTATCTTTAATGATGGCGATACGTGCGCCACGGACAAATTCGATCAAACCATATTTGGTCAATTCTTCTGTCAACTTATCGATCTCCTCGCGGTGACCTGCAGTTTCAAAGACGATATAGTCGTTGCGGATCACAACAACATTGGCGCCATATTGACGTAATAAGCGTTCTACATATACCTTTTCATTGACAACATCCGCAGGCACTTTATACAGCGCCTGTTCTTGCCAGATCACTTCATCATTAGTGTTGTAATAGGCCTTGAGGATATCAATCTGTTTTTCCAGTTGACGACAAAGCTTACGCAGAACATCTTCAGCCTCCGTGATTACGATGGTAAAACGATGTATTCCTTCTACTTCAGAAGGAGAAGTATTCAAGCTTTCAATATTGATTTTTCTTCTTGAAAAAATTGTTGAGATCCGACCGATAAGACCGATAGAATTCTCTGTATATAGGGTGATGGTATATTCTTGTTTTTCCATGTTAAATTCTACTTTAAACGTATCTCAGATACCGATGTTCCTTGTGCAACCATTGGAAATACATTGTTTTCCTTACCTACCATCACTTCCAATAGATATGCTCCGTCGTGATCAATCATGGTTTTCAGGGCATTACGTAGGTCTTTACGTTCCGAAATCTTCTGACCGTCGATGTAATAGCCTTTCGCTACTGCAACAAAGTCAGGACTCGTGATATTCACGAATGAATAACGTCTGTCGTGGAACAATTGCTGCCACTGGCGTACCATGCCCAAGAATTCATTATTGAGGATCATGATTTTGACTTTTGCGCCAAATTGCATAATCGTTCCGAGCTCCTGGATCGTCATTTGTATACCACCATCACCGATGATTGCTACGACAGTTTTCTCTGGAGCGCCGTACCAGGCACCGATTGCTGCCGGAAGACCAAAGCCCATCGTTCCTAAGCCCCCTGAGGTTACATTCGATTTGCTGTTGTTGAATTTAGCATAGCGACAAGTTACCATTTGGTGTTGACCGACGTCCGTTGTAATGATTGCATCACCACCTGTCAATTCATTCAATACGTTGATCACTTCACCCATGGTCATGATATCAGTTTGAGGATGAAGCTCATTTTGGATGACTTCTTTGATTTCTTCTTTTTCAAGTTCACGGAATTGTGCAAGCCAAGCGGAGTGATCCACGGCCGTTACCAATTCTGTAAGCATCGGAAGAGTTTCTTTACAGTCGCCCCATACAGGTACGGTTGTCTGTACGTTTTTGTCAATCTCTGCCGGGTCTATATCCAAATGGATTACTTTTGCCTGTTTGGCATATTTGTCCAAACGACCTGTTACACGGTCATCGAAACGCATACCGATAGCAATTAAAACATCACATTCGTTTGTCATCACGTTTGGCGCATAGTTACCATGCATTCCGAGCATTCCTACATGGAGTTTGTGATCCGTTGGAAGTGCACTTAACCCCATTACGGTCGCTGCCGATGGAATTCCTGTCTTCTCGATAAAAGCTTTGAACTCTTCTTCTGCTTTCCCCAAGATGATGCCTTGTCCAAAAAGGACAAACGGTTTTTTTGCATTGTTGATTAACTCGGCTGCCTGCTCAACATATTCTTTACGAACTTGTGGTGCAGGTCTATAGCTACGAACGTGGTTGCATTTTTCGTAACCGAAGTAATCGAACAATTGTAGCTGTGCATTTTTAGTGATATCGATCAATACCGGTCCTGGACGACCTGTGCTGGCAATATAAAATGCTTTTGCGAGTGCAGCTGGAATTTCAGTTGCGTCGGTGACTTGGTAGTTCCATTTTGTGACTGGTGCCGTGATATTGATGACATCTGTTTCCTGAAAAGCATCTGTTCCCAATAGTGAAGCAAAGACCTGACCTGTGACACAGACGATAGGGTTACTATCGATCATGGCATCAGCCAGTCCAGTAACTAGGTTTGTTGCTCCAGGACCACTTGTCGCAAAGACGACGCCTGTACGACCTGAAGTTCTTGCATAACCTTGCGCCGCGTGGATTCCACCTTGTTCATGGCGCACTAAAATATGCTTCAGACGATCCGTATAATCATAAAGGGCATCATAGATCGGCATAATTGCGCCTCCAGGATAACCAAATACGGTATCAACTCCTTCGCTCAATAAGGCCTCCAATACAGCTTTCGATCCCGAAATTTGTGTCGGAGTTTGCTGCGCTGTAGCGGCCTTATTTTCTGTTATTTCCAGTGTACTCATTACGTTGATTTTTTTATTGTTGATTATTCAGTCTTTTAGTATTTAGATATTAGATCTGAGACATTAAGCATCGATTGTTTAGGTCTCTATTTGCTTAATGTCTCTGTTTTTTATTTTCTACTGATCCGTTACACAGCCTTCTGAGGCATCGGCAACAGTTTTAGCGTATTTGTATAAAACTCCTTTGTTAACTTTTAACGCTGGTTGTACCCAAGCGGCACGGCGTTGCGCGATCTCTTCATCGGAAAGTAGCACATTGATGCTATTATTTACTGCATCGATCTCGATAATGTCATCATCATGTACAAGACCGATTAATCCGCCTTTGTAAGATTCCGGTGTGATATGTCCTACGACAAAACCATGTGTTCCACCTGAGAAACGGCCATCGGTGATTAAAGCGACAGATTTACCTAGACCCGCGCCGATTATCAGTGACGTAGGTTTAAGCATTTCAGGCATGCCGGGTGCTCCAACAGGACCTTCATTTTTGATCACGACAACATCTCCTTTTTTGATTCTGCCAGATGCAATACCGGCCACTAAATCGTGCTCTCCGTCGAATACACGTGCAGGGCCAGTGAATTTTTCACCTTCTTTGCCGGAGATCTTGGCAACAGAACCTTTCTCTGCTAAGTTCCCGTAAAGAATCTGTAAGTGTCCTGTAGCCTTGATTGGATCGCTCAATGGTTTGATGATCGGTTGATCATATTCCATGATTGATTTAACATCAGCCAAGTTCTCAGCGACCGTTTTTCCTGTTACCGTGATACAGTCGCCATGAAGTAAACCCTCATTTAAAAGATATTTCATAACAGCAGGAGTTCCACCAAATTGCTGAAGATCTTGCATTAAGTATTTACCGGACGGTTTAAAGTCCGCTAATACAGGGGTTTCGTCACTCATGCGTTGGAAGTCGTCTTGCGTGATGTCTACGCCTACGGCTTTGCCTATTGCAATAAAGTGAAGTACAGCATTGGTACTGCCACCCAAGATAACAATGGTACGTAGCGCGTTCTCAAATGCTTTACGTGTCATGATATCAGAGGGCTTGATATCTTTCTCAAGTAGCGTGCGGATATGTTGACCTGCCTCTAAACATTCATTTTTCTTTTCTTCCGAGATCGCTGGATTGGAAGATGAGTATGGTAAGCTCATTCCCAAGGCTTCAATTGCCGAAGCCATGGTATTTGCAGTATACATTCCGCCACAAGCACCAGCACCAGGGCAGGTATGTTTGATAATGCCTTCATAGTCTTCATCGGAAAGATTTCCGCAGATGCGTTGTCCCAATGCTTCAAATGCAGACACAATGTTTAATTCTTCACCTTTATAGTGGCCTGGAGCGATAGTACCGCCATATACCATTAAAGAAGGACGGTCCAAGCGAGCCATTGCCATAATTGCACCAGGCATGTTTTTGTCACAGCCAGGAATAGAGATCAAGCCATCATAATATTGTCCACCACAGATCGTTTCGATACTATCAGCGATCACATCACGACTTACCAACGAATAACGCATCCCATCGGTACCGTTGCTCATACCGTCACTGACGCCAATGGTTCCAAAGGTCAAACCCACTAAATCATTGTTCCAAACGCCCTTCTTGACGATTTGTGCCAAATCATTTAAGTGCATATTACACGTATTACCATCATATCCCATGCTGGCAATACCGACCTGTGCTTTGTCCATGTCGGCATCCGTAAGACCGATACCATAAAGCATTGCTTTTGCAGCAGGTTGCGTTTCGTCTTGTGTAAATGTACGGCTGTATTTGTTCATTCCGTTTTCGCCGTTAGATGATGACTTCATAATTTTCGTTCTCTAATACTAAATTTTTATATCTTCTTTGGATTGATGCACCTATGCTGTGTTCCCAGGCTTCTTTGTAGATGACATCATCGACTTGTTTGATTCCGATAATTTCTGCCGCAGTCCCGCATAAGAAAGCGCTGTCAGCAGTGTAAATGTCTTCTATCGTCAACTGCTTTTCAATGACTTCGAAGTTTAATTTTTTACAAATGTTTTTTACAGTCTGGCGTGTAATGCCCGGGAAGATATTCTTCACTGGCGGCGTATAGATTTTGAAATCCTTTTCGATGAAAATATTTTCACTGGATGCTTGGGCAACGCAGCCTTCGTGGTCGAGCATTAACGCTTCGTCGTAACCCTTCCTGATAGCTTCTGTTGTCGCAAGGATGGAGTTTACATATTGCCCAGAGATCTTCGAGTCAATTTTAAACGACTTTGGATTAGGTCTTTTGATATCAGAGATACATACCTTTAATAGGTTTTGACCAAGATATGGCCCCCATTCCCATGCTGCCATCATGATGGTTGCTTCGGTTGATGAGGTTAGGTGCATATTTGAACCGGTCAATACTAATGGACGTATATAAGCTTCTCTTAGGTTGTTGTTGGCCAGGAGTTCATAACAGATGTCGATCAGCTCTCTGTTGCTCCAACGATAGGGAATATTAACTGCTTCACACGATCTCTTTAAGCGATCGAAATGCATGTCAGCTTTAAAGATACGTGGTCCATTGTGGGTATTATACGCACGTAAACCATCGAACACTGCATACCCATAATGCAGTGACTGTGCAAAGGGATCCAATGCAGCTTCGGAAGCTTTTACAAAAGCTCCATCTAAATAGATCAACGTGTTTTTATCGTAATATTTCATAACCCAAAATTTACCTAAGTATAATAGTTCCCTTTGTTGTAATATTGGTGGTAAATCATGCTATCTCAAGCTTCTATAAAAACTTTCGAATTTCATTTCCTCAAGGTAGCAGGAATTACAATAATTGGCAATAGGTAAAGTGCTAATTTTGTATTTAGAATAAAATTTTATTAAATCTGTTTTTGTAAAATTTTATTTTTCAGTAACTCGTTTTATTCGGTTTTATATTTTGTTAGTCGTATACCATATTTAAAATTGGTCTACAGGGTCAAAAAATTATTTTTTGTTACAATGGCCAATTTTCTTCCTAAAATGAAGAAAATGTCAAAAAAACTTTAAAAAAAAAGCTTCCGATATTTCTATCGGAAGCTTTTTAGATTTTATAAAATCGATTTGATTTAATCTCCGATAATTCCTTCAGCAAGCACGGTAATGACATTGTCTTTTGCTTCCACAACACCACCTTTAATGAACACTTCTTGTCCACCTTTACCTTGTTGAATAATTACTTTTCCATCTTCCAAAGTAGAAACAATGGCAGCGTGGTCTTTCAAAATTTGAAAAGAACCCGCAGTGCCCGGTACAGTAACTGAAGTTACTTCGCCTTCGAATGCTAATTTGTCTGGAGTGATAATTGTTAATTTCATTATTCTTAGATATAATCTAGATTAAACTGCTTCTGCTAATAATTTTTTACCTTTTTCGATAGCATCATCAATGTTACCTACTAAGTTGAAGGCAGCTTCAGGGTACTCATCTACTTCACCGTCAATGATCATATTGAAACCTTTGATGGTATCTTTGATGTCTACCAATACACCTTTTAAACCTGTAAATTGTTCTGCAACGTGGAAAGGTTGGGATAAGAAACGTTGTACACGACGTGCGCGGTGTACAGTTTGTTTATCTTCTTCTGATAATTCGTCCATACCTAAGATGGCGATGATATCTTGTAATTCTTTGTAACGTTGAAGAATTTCTTTTACACGTTGTGCAGTATTATAGTGTTCGTTACCTAAAACGGCAGGAGAAAGGATACGTGATGTAGAATCCAAAGGATCCACAGCAGGGTAGATACCTAGCTCAGCGATTTTACGAGACAATACTGTAGTTGCATCCAAGTGAGCGAAAGTTGTCGCTGGAGCAGGGTCAGTTAAGTCATCGGCAGGTACATATACGGCTTGAACCGAAGTGATTGATCCGTTTTTAGTTGAAGTGATACGCTCTTGCATTAAACCCATTTCAGTTGCCAATGTTGGTTGGTAACCTACAGCTGAAGGCATACGACCCAATAGGGCAGATACTTCAGAACCTGCTTGTGTAAAACGGAAGATATTATCGATGAAGAATAATACGTCACGGCCTTGACCTTCGCCATCACCGTCACGGAAGTATTCCGCAACTGTCAAACCTGATAAAGCAACACGTGCACGTGCACCAGGAGGCTCGTTCATTTGACCGAATACGAAAGTACATTTAGAATCTTTCATCAATTCGTGGTCAACAGTATCCAAAGGCCATTCGCCTTTTTCCATGCCTTCCATAAAGTGCTCACCATATTTGATGATACCAGACTCCAACATCTCGCGCAATAAGTCATTACCTTCACGTGTACGTTCACCTACGCCAGCGAATACAGAAAGACCACCGTGACCTTTTGCGATATTATTGATTAATTCTTGGATTAATACAGTTTTACCTACACCGGCACCACCGAATAAACCAATTTTACCACCTTTAGCATATGGCTCTAAAAGGTCAATAACTTTGATACCAGTAAAAAGTACTTCGGATTCAGTTGACAAATCTTCGAATTTAGGAGGTACGTTGTGGATAGGACGACCATTCTCCTTATTCAAATTTTGGATCCCGTCTATGGCATCACCAACTACATTGAATACACGACCTTTGATTTCTTCACCAACAGGCATTTTGATAGGAGCACCAGTATCGACAACTTCCATTCCGCGAACTAAACCTTCAGTTGCGTCCATGGCAATTGTACGTACACGATCCTGACCTAAGTGTTGTTGAACTTCTAATACAACACGTTGTCCATTTTCTTTTTGAATGTACAATGCATCGTAAATTTTAGGTAGATTTTCACTGTCGGCGAAGTTGACGTCAACAACTGGGCCGATAATCTGCGCTATTTTACCAATCTTGGGCATATTATAGGGACTAAATATTTATTAATCAATTTTATATAAGAGACATAAAAGGCC
Organism: Sphingobacterium sp. 18053; assembly: GCF_902706145.1. NCBI lineage: Bacteria > Pseudomonadati > Bacteroidota > Sphingobacteriia > Sphingobacteriales > Sphingobacteriaceae > Sphingobacterium > Sphingobacterium sp. 18053. Next base: position 279,607 of record NZ_CACSJW010000002.1, on the reverse strand, counting down.
TCTTTTTTGGTCAGCAAAAATAAGGTTATTCGTTTTTAAAAACAAATAGAATTTGCAATTAAATTACAATTTTATTAATGTAGGTCAAAATGTTATCTATTGTAATTCTGTATGTTTCGATTTCTATACCTCCAAATATAGTTTTTCTCTTTTATCGGGCTACGTATTTTTGAAGTTTAGAGCTTTACTTCACTGAATCTTTTATTCGTTTTAGGAATGGAACCTGATTAAATAAAATCGACCTGTAACGGAGTGCCTCTAGGATTCGTTACAGGTCGATCAAAATAAATCTGCTATTTTATGAAAAGCAGGACTAGATTTTTTTGTTTAGTTCGTCCTGCAACTGGCGCTTGAGCAGTTGTTCCTTTTCCATGGACTTTTTGCGGAAAGTAGCGAATTCCTCCTGCGATTGCTCGGCCGTTTTTTGGAATTCCACCGTGTCCACTTTCGCTTTCCGATAAGAAAATAAAAAGATAAATGCTGCTACTGCCAATACGGCAATGATCGTCCAAACAACAGTATTGTAAAAAGTTTTAGATGTATTGATTCCTAAGAAAGAGAAACTTTCTGTTTTTTCCTTCTCCTGTGTCAGCTGATCCTTTAAAACCTGAATAGAATCTTGTAAAGTTTTGGTGTTGGATGTATAGTTGCTTGAAGATGATTTTAAAGAGCTGATTTCCTTGTGGAGTTTTGCTACGGTATCAATTACATTTCGTTTCACAATATCAAGATTGGTTTTTCGCACCATCTTGAAATCATAGTTGTTTTTCGAAATATAATTCAGGTGGTCAAATTGATTTGCCAAACTTCCTTTTTTTAATCCATCCGGACTGTACTTGAAGGCATTATCCTGTTGTGCTGCTGTAGTGGCGGGAGCCGCAGCAGGAGGTTGTGCCTCCAATAGCGTATGTGATGAAATAAATAAAATCGTAAAGAATATAAATGCTAATCTCAATTTGCTCATGTTGTTTATTTTATAAAATGCGTTAATCTAGCTTATCCTAATTGTAAAACTAGGATATACCTGTGATAAATATAAGGAATTATTGAAAAAACGAAAATGTTAAGTGAAATATATTCCAATTCCCATAGGTCATTTCCCGTTACTTTATCATGATTCGATAGACCAACTTGGCAAATACCGTAAAAAGGACATGATCTTTTCCTTATAGATCGCCGTATTTAATTTGAAATAGTATGCTCCTTTTTTTGAATTTTCCTTATCCTTTTCCTCCAGTTTGATTATGAGGTCTGAGGAAAGCAGTTTTCGGCTGAAATTGCGCTTATCCAACTCGATATTGTAAACTCCCTCATAGAGTGCTGCAATCTGGGGAATCGTGAATTTCTCGGGCAGCAGTTCAAATAATATCGGATACAAAGCTGCTTTCATGCGTAGACGGTGCTGTGCCGAAGCGATCATCTGATCATGATCGAAGATCAGCGTTGGGTGCTCCCGTAATGGAAACCATTGAGCTTCGTAATCGTCACTTAGGATATGTTTATATTGCTGCGTATCAATCAGCGCAAAATAACAGATACTAACAACCCGGTCGCTAGGTTCACGCTGAGGTTCACCGAATACACTACATTGCTCCATGTATACATTCTCAAGTCCTGTTAACTGTTTGAGCACTCGGCTCGCCGCCTCTTCCGGACTTTCGTCGGATTGAACGAAACCACCCATCAGACTCCATTTATTTCTTTCTGGTTCGAAATCACGTTTAATTAAAAGTACTTCAAGGGATTCGCCGTTAAATCCAAATATGATACAGTCTACTGCCAAAAGGATCCCTGAATCTTTTTTATAATATTCCATCGTCTATCGTTTTATCTTTTTATCTGACACCACCCCATTTATTCCACGAGCAAAACTATGTAAAAAAGTAAATAGCTAAAAATAAGTATAATAATTGTCTGTTACATCCCTTTAAAAGGCTTTTATACACCTATGTCAGGAATTCGGGTTAACCATAATTTGCTGCTATGAAGTTAGCTCTATTTTTTAAATATGAAAATTTTCTTTCATATTTAAAAAAATAAATGTTTATTTGACACTAATTATTTTTTCAAGACGAACTTCAAAAAGGGGGATATTGAAAAATAAGGCGTTAGAGACAATTATAAGTTATAAACCAAATTCAGCAAAAATGAATAAATCGTATGTCATTGGGGTGGACTATGGAAGTGATTCGGTCCGTTCGGTATTGGTTGATGCTAACAATGGCGAGGAAATAGCTTCTTCTGTATTTTACTACCCGCGTTGGAAAAGAGGGGAGTATTGTGATGCTGCTTTAAATCAGTTTAGGCAACACCCGTTGGATTATATCGAAGGCTTGGAAGCGACAATAAAAGATTGTTTGCTCAAATCGGAAATCGACAATATTGGCGCGGCTGTAAAAGCAATTTCCGTGGATACAACGGGATCTACTCCAGTTGCCGTAAACGCAGCCGGGGTTCCATTGGCGTTGTTGGACGAGTTTAAAGACAATCCCAATGCCATGTTTGTCTTATGGAAAGATCATACAGCTGTTGGTGAGGCCAAAGAAATTAACCTGCACAATCAAAATAGTCCGGTGGATTATTTGAAGTATGTGGGCGGAGTATACTCTTCGGAATGGTTCTGGGCCAAATTACTTCATGTTTTTAGGACTGATGAAAAGGTCCGTACCGCCACATATAGCTGGGTTGAGCATTGTGATTATATTCCTTTTCTATTGACTGGAGGAACACAGGTGTCTGCTATGAAGCGTGGGGTTTGTTCAGCAGGTCATAAATCGCTTTGGGCCAAAGAATTTGATGGCCTACCTCCAAATTCTTTCTTTTCAACACTTGATCCATTGCTGGATGGTTTGGTTGATCGTTTGTTTTCTGAAACATACACTGCTGATCAATCTGCCGGTCAGCTTTCGGAAGAATGGGCGCAACGATTAGGTCTTACAACATCAGTCGTTGTTGGTGTCGGTGCATTTGACTGTCATATGGGGGCAGTTGGAGGACAAATTGAGCCATATTATCTGAGTAAGGTGATGGGGACGTCGACCTGTGATATGCTAGTTGCCCCAAAGGAGGAGGTTCAGCATACGTTGGTCAGGGGAATCTGCGGTCAGGTAGACGGTTCGATTATACCGGGAATGATTGGTATGGAAGCTGGGCAATCGGCATTTGGAGATGCTTACGCTTGGCTGAAACAGGTGTTACTGTGGCCAACGAAAAATTTGATACAAGATATTGAAGAGATCGAAGCGCATACGCGTGAACAGTTGATGGCAACTCTGGAAGAGAAACTCTTGTTCAGTCTAAGTGAGCAGGCGGCATTACTTCCCGTAACGGCAACATCTGAATTAGCTTTGGACTGGCTCAATGGTCGTCGAACTCCGGATGCGGATCAATCCTTGAAAGGAGCGATTACAGGCTTGCACCTTGGAACAGATGCACCTCGGATCTTCAGGGCGATTGTCGAAGCGACTTGTTTTGGCGCGAAGGCTATTGTTGACCGTTTCGTGGAGCAGGGTATTCCGGTAAAAGGCTTGATCGGTTTAGGTGGAGTTGCAAAGAAATCGCCTTTTATTATGCAAATGATGGCTAATGTGATGAATATGCCTATTCGTATTCATAAAAGTGAGCAGACTTGTGCCATTGGCGCAGCAATGTTCGCCGCAACAGTTGCTGGTTTATATGACCGAGTTGAGGATGCCATGAAGGCAATGGGGCAAGGTTTTGAACGAACCTATATACCTGAGGAAAAATGGGTAACCATCTATGCCGAACGCTATGAACATTACAAGGCTCTGGGAGCTTTCATCGAAGGAAAGGAATCGCTAGCCATTACTGTTTAACCATTCAAATTTTAATCATGTATAATTCAATTAAAGAAGAAGCCTACCATTGCAATATGCAATTGCCCCAGCTGGGATTGGTGCTTTTTACATTTGGAAATGTGAGTGTTGTCGATCGTCGTCAGGAAGTTTTTGCGATTAAACCAAGTGGGGTTCCCTATGACGAGCTTTCACCGGAACATATGGTGATTGTAGACTTTGATGGTCATGTGGTTGAGGGTAATCTTCGGCCATCATCAGATACGAAAACTCATGCGCTATTGTATAAACATTGGAAGGAAATCGGTGGGATCACCCACACACACTCCACCTATGCGACAGCATGGGCACAGGCGCAACGGGATATTCCCATTTTCGGAACGACACATGCAGATCATTTGACGGTCGATATTCCCTGTGCTCCACCAATGCACGATGAGATGATCTCCGGAAACTACGAGCATGAAACGGGGTTTCAGATTATCAATCACTTTGCCGAAAATAAGCTGGATTATAAAGAGGTGGAAATGATTCTGGTTGGTAACCACGCGCCGTTTGCCTGGGGTAAAACTGGAACAAAGTCTGTTTATAACAGTGCAGTATTGGAACAGGTTGCTAAAATGGCTTGGTTGACAGAACAGATCAATCCGAGTGCGCCTCGATTAAAGCCTGCACTGATCAAAAAGCATTACGAACGGAAGCATGGAGCCAACGCCTATTATGGTCAATAATTTTCAGTAATAAAAAATCTATAGCAAAAACTACAATTTAACATGAATATCAATTTAAAAGAGCTTGAGGTCTGGTTTGTCGTGGGAAGCCAAGACCTATATGGTGAAGAAACCTTGCGACAAGTTGCCCTACATGCTGAGGAAATAGCCAATTATTTACATACCCAAGCAGCGATTCCAGTAGCGGTAAAATATAAACCGATCGTAAAAAATACGGACGAGATTTATGCAACATTGGCAGCCGCCAACAATGAAAAAAACTGTATTGGGGTTATTACCTGGATGCATACATTTTCACCTGCAAAGATGTGGATCAGAGGATTAAAAGCCTTGCAAAAGCCATTGTTGCATCTGCATACGCAGTATAATCAGGATATCCCATGGAATAGTATCGATATGGATTTTATGAATCTCAACCAAAGTGCGCATGGGGATCGCGAATTTGGACACATCGTTAGCCGCTTAAAAATAGGTCGTAAAGTCGTAACAGGGCATTGGCAAGATGCGGAAGTGCTGGAACGGATTAATGTTTGGGCGCGTGCAGCCGCGGGATGGCACGACTGGCAAGGTGCTAAATTTGCAAGATTTGGCGATAACATGCGTTATGTGGCTGTTACAGATGGCGATAAAGTGGAGGCAGAGTCACAATTTGGTTTCGCTGTAAACACCTATGCCATTGGTGATTTGGTAGAGGTTATCAATGCGAGTACGGAAGCGGAAATCGCGGCATTATTAGCGGAGTACGAAGCGACTTATGAACTTGCCGAAAATGTAAAAGTTGACGGTGAATATCATACTAACCTCATCGAAGCTGCTAAAATAGAAATTGGCCTACGGAAATTTTTGGAACAAGGAAACTTTAAAGGTTTTACGGATACCTTTGAGGATCTGCATGGGATGGTACAACTTCCGGGCTTGGCGGTACAACGTTTAATGGCTGAGGGTTATGGTTTTGCCGGCGAAGGGGATTGGAAGACTCCAGCTTTGGTGCGCGCTTGCAAAGTGATGGGAGCAGGATTAGCGGGAACGACCGCATTTATGGAGGACTACACCTACCATTTTGATCCGTATAATCCCATGGTACTTGGCTCACATATGTTAGAAGTGGACCCCGCTTTAGCAACTGGAAAACCACGTATAGAAGTACATCCGCTAGGAATTGGCGGCAAGGCGGATCCTGCCCGTTTGGTTTTCAATGGCCAGAGCGGAGATGCATTGAATGCCTCTTTGGTCGATATGGGAACGCGTTTTCGTTTGATCGTGAATAAAGTACAAGGTGTTGCTGTGGAAGAAGAGTTGCCTAAGCTTCCTGTTGCGCGGGTACTATGGAAACCGCTTCCTGATATGAAAACGGGCTGTAGTGCCTGGATTGTGGCAGGGGGGGCACATCATACCGCCTACAGCTTGAGCTTAACACCCGAATACCTGGAAGATTTTGCACGTATTGCCGGACTGGAATATGTATTGATCGACGAGGATACTACGGTAGCGAAACTCGAAGATCAATTGAAATGGAATGAACTTTATTATTTACTGAGTAAATAATAAACTAAGCCATTTATACCTGCTCTTCGGGTATAGATGGCTTATTGATAATAACCAATTTGGGAAATATGGAAAAATTTGCAACGGTAGATTACATCATCTTCGTAATTTACTTCTTTATTGTAGCCGGCTATGGCTACTGGATTTATCGTAAAAAGACGAATAGTTTAAGCAGTAGCAAGGACTACTTTCTGGCGGAAGGATCACTGACCTGGTGGGCCATAGGCTCTTCGTTGATCGCATCGAATATTTCTGCTGAGCAGTTTATTGGTATGAGCGGTAATGGATTTGAGGTCGGTATTGCTGTAGCCGCTTATGAGCTCATTGCTGCGGTAGCGCTAATTATTGTTGCGGTTTGGTTTATTCCGGTCTATCTGAAAAACAAGATTTTTACGATGCCTCAGTTTTTGAACAACCGATACAATGAAACGACGAGTCTTATTATGGCAATCTTCTGGTTGTTTTTGTACGTTTTTGTCAATCTGACTTCCATTTTGTATCTCGGGGCAATCGCCATTTCGAGTATGGCCGGAGGTGGCGACAGCTTCCACACCATTACAGTTGCTCTAGCCGTATTTGCCGTTATCATCACTTTGGGCGGAATGCGTGTTATTGGCTTTACAGATGTTATTCAGGTTGTTGTATTAATTATTGGTGGTATAGCGACGACCTATGTGGCATTGACCTTGGTCAGTGAACATTTTGGTTTGGGACAAGACGCCTTAGCTGGATTCAATAAACTGATGGAAGATTCGCCGGAGCATTTCAACCTATTTGTCGATAAACCAGGGCCGGGTGCCAGTCAGGAAGATATCAATAAATATCTGATGCTGCCTGGAATAGGGATGTACCTTGCTGGGATCTGGATTGTCAACCTAAATTACTGGGGCTGTAACCAATACATCACACAACGCGCTTTGGGAGCAGATTTAAAGACGGCACGCACAGGGATTCTTTTTGCAGGATTTCTAAAGTTGTTTATGCCGATTATCGTTATGCTTCCCGGGATAGCTGCTTATGTGCTTTATAAAAATGGTGCGTTACAACACGAAATGGCTCCTGGAGGGGTGTTTCATGCCGATAATGCGTATTCGGCGATATTGGGCTATCTGCCAAATGGAATGAAAGGACTTGCACTGGCGGCGCTTACAGCTGCTATTGTGGCCGGATTGGCCGGAAAAGCAAATAGTATCGCAACGATCTTTACACTGGATATCTTTAAAAAATACATCAATAAAGATGCGAGCGAAGCAAAAATGGTCTGGGTTGGAAAGATAACAATTGTGATCTCTATTCTACTTTCTGTTTTATTTACCTGGAATGATGCACTGGGCATCGGTGGTGCCGGAGGATTTACTTTTATCCAAAAATATACAGGCTTTATCAGTCCGGGGGTTTTTGCGATGTTTTTGCTCGGTATGTTCTGGAAAAGGACCACGGGCGCAGCCGCCATTACAGGCCTTGTAACGGGATTTGCATTGTCGGTATTTTTCAACGAGTTTGCAACAAAAGTTTTCGGACCAGAAACATGGATCTATACGGCATATCTTAACAAAGCGGGCGTTTATGAAATTCCATTTCAGATATGTATGGGACTAGCATTTGTGTTTACGATGATCGCTATGATTGCTGTCAGCTTATTTGGACCAAAAGTTAATCCAAAAGCTTTTGTATTGGATCGATCTATGTTTAAAGTGGAACCGTCCGTATTGGCATTAATTGTTGTGACTTTATTGTTGGTGACTGCTATCTATGTGCGTTTTTGGTAGAAATGTTGCCATTTGAATAATTAAATGATTATGAACCATTCCTAATTAAGATTAGGAAGCCTCCATCAGACCGATGGGGTAAAACTTAATTGCAGATGAATAAGAAAATTATTATTGGTTTGTTGACTTGTGCTTCATTGGCTTATGGCTGCCAGTCTTCATCAACTCAAAGTAAACAAGCAGCGACCTTGGCTGACTCTACCTCCAACCAAGCTTTTGATAGCCAGATTGATGGTAAAGAAGTTAAACTATTCCAGCTCAAGAATAACAAACTCGCTATTACATTGACAAATTATGGCGCACGCCTGGTAAGTTTAAAAGTGCCAGATAAAGACGGTAAATTGACTGATGTGATTTTGGGCTATGATTCGGCCAAAGAATACAAGGATAACTATAATAATTTTTACGGCGCAATTGTAGGGCGTTATGGGAATCGGATTGGCAAAGCATCATTTAAACTGAATGGTGAGGTTTATTCTTTAGAAAAGAATGATGGCGAGAATTCACTTCATGGCGGTACCAATGGCGTTTACAATAAAGTGTGGGCTGTAGTCAGTAGCACTTCGACATCAATCACATTAGCCTATACCTCACCTGATAAAGAAGCGGGTTATCCGGGAACGGTCAAGATGGAGGTTACCTATACCCTGGAGGACAACGGTGCTTTAGCCATAGCCTATCAAGCGACAACAGATAAAGAGACGGTCTTAAATCTGACCAACCACGCTTATTTTAACCTCAATGGGGCTGGAGATTCTTCTATTTTGGATCATGAACTTCAAATTGATGCAAAGGCAATTACCGAAGTTGACAATACCTTGATTCCAACTGGAAAGAGTTTGCCTGTAGCGGGAACAGCATTCGATTTTACAAAACCGACACGTATTGGTGCTCGTATTGAAGAAGAAAATGCACAACTGAGGATCGGAAAAGGCTATGACCATAATTTTGAACTAAACAAGAAGGATGGTTTCCAGAAGGTCGCACAGGTGTATGCCGCTAAAACAGGTATTGAAATGGACATCTACACAACCGAACCCGGTTTACAGTTTTACAGTGGTAATTTTATGAAGGATTCTGACCCTAAAGGGAAAGAGGGAAAAGTGTATCCATTCCGTTCTGCTTTCTGTTTGGAGACACAACATTTTCCAGACGCACCAAATCACCCCAATTTTGCATCAACGGTATTAAAACCTGGAGAAAAATATAGTTCAAAAACAACCTACCAATTCAGTGTGAAATAATAAAATCTATATAATGAAGCTAAGATTAAAATTAGGCGTTGTTTTTACGCTAGCCACTGGATTGTTGTATGGACAGAGTAGTGTAAGATTGGAAACACCGCAGCAGGAGCAGATTATAAGTCGACATATTTATGGACATTTTGCCGAACATTTGGGACGCTGTATTTATGATGGATTTTATGTCGGGGAGAAAAATGACTCGATTCCCCATTCCGATGGCGTCCGAAAAGATGTCATCGAAGCCCTTAAGAATTTAAACATTCCCAATTTACGTTGGCCAGGAGGATGTTTTGCCGATACGTATCATTGGAAGGATGGAGTTGGGCCCAAAGCGCAGCGTCCTGCTATCGTAAACAACTGGTGGGGTGGCGTGACAGAGGATAATTCTTTTGGCACACATGATTTTCTCAATATGTGTGAATTGCTTGGTGCGGAACCTTATCTGGCGGGTAATGTGGGGAGCGGTGAGGTACAGGAGCTTGCTGACTGGGTCCAATATGTGAATTTTAAAGGAGAAAGCCCCATGTCGGATTGGCGACGAAAAAATGGTCGGCAGGAACCTTGGAAGGTAAAATTTTGGGGCGTAGGAAATGAAGCCTGGGGCTGTGGTGGAAATATGACCGCCGATTACTATACCGACATTTATCGCAAATACGCCACTTTTATGTCGGATTGGACCAATGGAAGTGGTTTGTATCGGATAGCATCAGGAGCTAATAGTGCAGATTACAATTGGACGGAGACACTCATGAAGAAAATTCCGAGTGGTTTGATGAAAGGCATGGGACTTCATCACTATGCAGTGATCAACTGGGATAACAAGGGCTCTGCGACCCAATATTCGGAGGAGGAGTATTTTAAAACCATGAAATCAGCTTGGTTTATGAATGAGCTGGTGGAGAAGAATATCGCCATTATGGACAAATACGATCCGAAAGGACTTGTGGATCTGATCGTAGACGAATGGGGAGGCTGGTATGCGGTAGAGCCTGGTACGAATCCGGGTTTTCTCTACCAACAAAATACCATGCGTGATGCCATGATTGCAGGAATGACACTCAATATCTTTAACAATCATGCTCGTCGGGTGAAGATGGCCAATCTAGCGCAGGCTGTGAATGTATTGCAAGCGGTTATTCTAACAGAAGGAAAGAATATGATTTTGACGCCGACTTATCATGTGATGGAAATGTATAAGGTACATCAGGATGCTAAGTTAATTCCTATTTCCCTTCAATCAACGGATTTTGAATTTAACCAGGAAAAAATTCCCGCCGTGTCGGTTTCAGCGTCACAAGACAAGCAGGGCCGTACACATATCTCCTTGGTAAATATTGATCCGAAAAAGAATAATAAGGTACGTGTGGATCTCGGTTCAGTGAAAGCTGCAAAAATTTCAGGCCGAATTCTTACCGCAGAGAATCTACGCGATTATAATTCCTTCAAGAAGCCGACAACAATTAAACCTGTTGTGTACAATAAGGCAAAGGTAGTGAATGGTGGTGCCATTGAAGTGGACATTCCTGCATTTTCAGTTATTGTATTGGAATTAATATAACAGCCAATTTTGATAGGATTGTCATGTTATCCTATTTATGCTGTTAGGGCTGGTGTAAAAACCTGAAATGATAAATTATTGTTGAACAAATACATATAGGGATGAAAAGAGTAGTGTCAATACTGTTACTGTTAGCGAGCTTGGGCTCTTCAGCAATGGCACAGTCACCGATAACATTAAATATTGCTTTGGATAAACCTACAGGCAAAATATCGCCACATATGTGGGGCGTCTTTTTTGAAGATATCAATCTTGGTGCCGATGGAGGAATCTATGCTGAATTGGTAAAGAATAGATCATTTGAGTTTGATCAGCCTTGGATGGGTTGGAAAAAACTCGAAAATGGTCCTGAGGGAACCTACCTGCTGCTAAACGATAGCAAACGTAAAGGGAATAAACGTTATTTAAGGATAAACAATGCGGCTAATTTGAAATTAGGGCTACAAAATGAAGGCTTTAGAGGAATGGGGGTGAAAGCGGGGGCAGCATATGAGTTCTCTGTACAATATCAAAGTGCAGCTAAGGGGATGAAAATCCATGTTGAGCTGCTCGATCAACAGAATAAGGTTATTGGCGCAGCTGAACTTCCTCTTGAACCCGTCGGATCATGGTCTGAAGCTGCAGTCAAATTCCCTGTCAACCAAACGACAGATAAAGCCAAGTTAAATGTTTGGTTTACAGGGACGGGTACGTTAGACGTAGATATGCTTTCGTTATTTCCAATAGACACCTGGAAAGGAAGACCGAAGGGTCTACGTAAAGATATGGTTCAGATGCTTGCCGATATGAAACCCGGCTTTATCCGCTTTCCTGGAGGCTGTATTGTTGAAGGGAAAGATTTGGCCAATCGCTTTCAATGGAAAAAAACTGTTGGACCAATAACGGAAAGGGAATTGATTATCAACCGGTGGAATACCGAATTCAGCCATCGTCTGACACCTGATTATTTTCAGACTTTTGGTTTAGGATTTTATGAATACTTTTTACTGGCAGAAGATATTGGAGCATCTCCAGTTCCCATTCTCAATTGCGGTATGGCCTGCCAATTTAATACGGCGGAACTTGTACCATTGGACGAACTTGATACCTATGTTCAAGACGCTTTGGATCTGATTGAATTTGCTAATGGTACAACAGATACAAAATGGGGGAAATTACGGGCGGATATGGGGCACCCTGAGCCTTTCCACCTCAAAATGCTGGGAGTTGGAAATGAAAATTGGGGCCCGCAATATATCGAACGGTTGGCCGTCTTCAAGAAAGCGTTAAACGAAAAGCATCCAGAGATCAAAATTATCGCCAGTTCGGGCACTGATCCCGAAGGAGATCGCTTTGATTTCTTAAATGATAAGCTGCGGGCGATGAATATCAATATCATTGATGAACATTATTACCGTCCACCATCCTGGTTTCTTTCGAGCGCCAATCGCTATGATAATTACACTAGAAATGGGGTGAAAATTTTCGCAGGGGAATACGCTTCGCATACGACACGACCAAACGGTCCAGGGAAAAGTACCTGGGAGGCGGCCCTCTCGGAAGCCGCTTTCATGACGGGCCTGGAACGAAATGGTGACGTAGTGGAGATGGCATCTTATGCGCCATTATTCGGTCATGTCGATGGTTGGCAGTGGTCACCGGATTTAATTTGGGTTGATAACTTGCAGGTATATGGAACACCGAGCTACCAAGTACAAAAATTATATGCTACCAATAAAGGGACAAACATTGTTCCGATCAAACGGGATGGTGAATTCGTAGCTGGCAAAGATAGCCTATATGCTTCGGCAGTATTTGATGCAGCTGCGCAACAGCTTATCGTGAAAGTCGTCAATTACAATAGTAAGCCGATGAAAGTGAACCTTGATGTAGATTCGAAGAAAAAGCCTGCTGCGAGAGCAGAGAAAATCACTTTGGCCAACGCCAATCTAAACCTGAGTAACAGTATCGAGGAACCATTGAACATCCGTCCAAAACAAAATACAGTAACTTATAAGGGAAAGACAATTGTTGAAACATTTGAACCTTATTCCTTGACCTTGATAAAATTGACCGTGAAATAAGATGAACATCCGCACACTCCTTTTTACTATCCTGATCCTATTTGCGCATAACTTGTTTGCACAGGTAAAGGAATCAGATCTGGCTGCTTACCTGATGGTTTATTTCAAGGATGAAAGCCACGGGCTGTATTTTGCAATAAGTCAGGATGGCTATTCTTTCACCGATATCAATAAAGGAAAACCGATCATTGCCGGCGATAGCATTGCACAGCAGAAAGGTATTCGGGATCCCTATATCATGCGGGGGAAAGATGGTTATTTTTATATGGTCATGACGGATTTACATATCTACGCACAAAAGCAGGGTTATAGAAATACGGAATGGGAGCGTGACGGAGTCGCATTTGGATGGGGTAACAACCGGGGTATTGTCTTAATGAAATCGACTGATTTAATTCACTGGAACCATACGGAGCTCTACTTGGAGAAAGCCTTTCAAGGTTGGGAAAATGTAGGGTCCTTCTGGGCTCCCGAACTCATCTATGATGATCGTACTGGGAAGATGATGATCTATTTTACGATGCGGTTTGGCAATGGACTGAATCAGCTCTATTATGCCTATTTAAATAAGGAGTTTACAGCATTTGAATCAGAACCACAGCTTTTGTTTCAATACCCCAAAGCAAATAAAAATTACATCGATGGCGATATTACGAAAGTGGGCAATAAATACCATCTTTTTTATGTCGCCCACCATGGTGTTCCGGGCATTAAGCAAGCTGTGTCAGATTATCCAAATGGCCCTTATCAGTACGATGATCGCTTCTATGATCCTGAGCCAGAAGCCTGCGAAGCTCCGAATGTGTGGAAAAGGATTGGGGAAGATAAATGGGTTTTGATGTATGATATCTATGGGATCTCGCCCCATAATTTTGGCTTCAGTGAAACAACAGATTTTAAAAATTTTGTTGATTTGGGACACTTTAATGCAGGTAAAATGAAATCTACTAATTTCACTTCGCCTAAACATGGCGCTGTCATCCCAATAACAAAACAAGAGCTGGAGCGATTGGCAAAGCATTGGCAGTTTGATTTGTCGATGCAAAAAAAATAGTAATGTGCTATTTACAAATGAAATAACTTTTTTATGAATAAAAGAAAGTTGATATCCCTCATGGGAGTTGTTGGTTTGGTGATGGCTGCCTTGTGTTCTGTATCGGCACAGGAATATAAAGCTGGACCATCGGAAAAAGATTTCGCGGGTTATCTATTTACCTATTTTAAAGGTAATGCAATTGCGGATGAGGCCGTATGTTTTGCGATTAGTACTGACGGTTATACATTCAGGGCACTGAACAATAATCAGCCCATATTGGATTCTAAACGCATCAGCAGTACAGGTGGCGTAAGGGATCCACATATTTTACGGGCCGAGGACGGAAAATCGTTTTACATGGTGCTAACGGATATGACGGCATCCAAAGGATGGGATTCTAACCGGGCCATGGTTTTGTTAAAATCTACAGATTTGATCCACTGGGAGCATCATGTGATTAATATTCAACAGCGTTATCAAGGGCAGAAAGACTTAAAAAGGGTTTGGGCGCCCCAGACTATATTTGATCCAAGCGTAGGTAAATATATGGTTTACTGGTCCATGAAATATGGAGATCAACCCGATGTGATTTATTATTCCTATGCTAATCGCGATTTTACGGATCTAGAGGGTGAACCTAAGGTGTTGTTCTTGCCTAAAAACGGTCAATCTTGTATAGATGGGGATATTATTGTTAAAAACGGTTTATTCCATTTGTTTTATAAAACTGAGGGGAATGGGAAAGGAATAAAACAGGCGATCACAGATTCATTGACTTCGGGGAAATGGGTTGAACAACCTGGTTATAAACAGGTAACAGCAGACGATGTTGAAGGATCTGGGATTTTTAAACGCAATCAATCAGACACCTATATCTTGATGTATGATGTTTATAAAAAGGGGAAATACCAGTTTTGTGAATCTCAGGATCTAGATCATTTTAAAGCAATAGATCAACAGATTGATATGGATTTTAATCCTAGACATGGCACTATTTTACCGCTTTCAAGAAATGAGTTGAATAAATTGATACAACACTGGGGAAAACCAGCTGATATCACCTTGAACAATGTGAAAAATCCTATATTGGAGGGATTTTATGCGGATCCGGATGTATTGTACTCTAATAAGACAAAGAAATATTATATCTATCCAACGAGTGATGGCTTTGACGGTTGGGGCGGCTATTACTTCAAAACCTTTTCTTCTACTGATTTGAAAGAATGGAAAGATGAGGGGGTAATATTAGATTTAAAAAAAGATGTAGTATGGGGCAACCACCATGCCTGGGCACCGACGATCGCAGAAAAGAAAGTCAGGGGTGGGTATAAATATTATTATTATTTTACAGCAGCTCAGAAAATCGGTGTTGCAGTAGCAGACTCGCCAACCGGGCCTTTTAAGGATTCCGGTAAACCGCTGATAGACTTCAAACCAAATGGCGTAAAGGGAGGCCAAGAGATCGATCCGGCTGTTTTCACTGATCCTAAAACCAATAAGAGTTATCTTTATTGGGGAAATGGTCATCTTGCTGTAGCCGAACTCAATAAGGACATGATCACAATCAAGGAGAATACGATCAAATTATTGACCCCCGATAGAACATTCCGTGAAGGAACATATGTCTTTTTTCGGAACGGAATTTATTATTTCCTATGGTCGGAAAATGATACACGTAGCGAGAATTATCGGGTTCGTTATGGCACTTCGACCTCTCCTTTGGGACCTATTCAAATCCCCGAAGATAATCTTATCCTACAGAAAGATATTGCCCATGGAATTTACGGTACTGGACACAATTCTGTATTGCAGTTGCCTGGAAAAGACGAATGGTACATTGTTTACCATCGATTTAACTATCCCAAGGGAATTACGATGGGCGACGCTGCTGGATATAACCGCGAAGTGTGTATGGACAAATTGCAGTTTGGTCCAGATGGGAAAATTCTTCCAGTCGTACCGAGCCATTAAAATGGGCTTATTACCCAAAGAGGTTACTGGTAAATTTTACTTTAATCCCCAGCTGAAAGTTATTGATCGTTTTAAATATTTCCTTAATGGTTGCCTTTTCAATATTTGTCAAGCTGTCCATCGGTACATAGTTGTTTGGACTTAGTTTGGCTATCCGAATCTGATTCGCTTGATTTTTCAGGCGAATCGACATCAGATAATAGTAAGATTGATGCAACTCTTCATACTGTTCCTGCGTGAAAATTTTCAAATCGAGCAGCTGTTTGAGTCTCCCACCGGTATTTTCCTCATAAATTCGGTTTTTGAGGGCATATACACGAACCAAATCGACAATAGGTGTCATAGCTTTTTTGATGTTGAAGACTTCAGACGATCCGATGGTTTGCGTTTTTATAGCCTTAAAAAATGTCAGAGGAGGTTCATACTGTAGTGCATTTTTTGCGATAAATGTAAAAAAGCGCTCATTAGGTTTTTGTAATTCGACATTTAGAAACTCTTTAAGTTGATCTATAATCTCTTGGTCGCCATACAATCGTCGGCAGTCAAAGAATGTGGAGAACTTAATTGCATTTTCGGGGATGCTTTCCTCGATCCATTTTTTGTAGTTGTTTTTCCAATGTGAAAGCGAATGTGTCCATTCAGGATTGCTGGCCATATATCCTCCAGTGCAATAGCTGAAACCTATTGTATTTAAGTGATCAGATACACGACTTGCAAAGTTCAAGAAGTAGTCTCGGACGAGCTCGCGCTGTTCATTGGCTTTATCTTCATAAATAATCGCATTGTCTTGATCCGTCATCAGGGTTTGCTCTTTTCGGCCTTCACTTCCGGTCACCATGAAGACAAATTTTGCCGGCGGTTCGCCCATCTCTTCGATTACTTTTTCGATTACTTTCAGTGCAATACTGTCCGCTACAGTTGTAATCACCTGATTGGCAATTTCGGCATTTACTCCTCTGCCGAGCAGTTGATGGATAATTTCTGGGACGTTGTTCCACTTTTCACGTAATTCGTCCAAAGTTTCTGCTAGTTTGACCGATTGAATAAATACAAGCGGAGATTGTCCTTGCTCACTCAATAACCTATTACGACTTAAGAACCCAACGTAGTTTCCTTCTTTTTCAACGAGCAGGTACCTTGATTTCGTTCGGAACATTTTTAGTACAGCCTCATAGAGGTAAGCTTGATCGGATATACTCACAATTGGGTTGTCCATCACTTCGATGATCGCGCGGTCGACAGCGATTTGTTGAGCAACGACATTATCCCGTAAGGTCATATCGGTGGCATAACCGATAATATCATTTTCGTCTTTGATAAAGACACAACTTACCTTTTGTCTGGCCATTGTCTTTGCAACTTCAAAAATGGGCGTATCACCAGCGCAGGCAACGATATCTTTATAGGTGATATGTTCTATCTTTCGCGAATACAATTGATCTGCTGCAAAGTAGCTTTCCTCAAAAGAGGCAGGGGATTTGACAAAGTGTGAAAACTCCTCGTCTAACATCCTTTTTCCAAATGAATTGGTGAAGAAATGGAAGAACTCTTCGTTTGCATTACATAGCTCAATAAAATTTTTCCGCGGTAATCGATAGATAATCGTCCCCTTTTTTGCGATGACAGATTTTAACGCTTTTGTTCGATTCAATAACACCGAAATTCCGCCAAAACAATAAGGTTGACGGTGGATCTCTACTAATCTTTTATTGTCTAAGTCATCCAGAAAAAACGTTTCATATTCCCCTTCTAGGATTAAGTCAACCCCTTCCATGTCTGTGATGTTTTGTCGATAGACAAGTGTGTCTTTGGAGAAACGATGTTCGTAGAATATATCTATAATACTGAGCTGTAGGGTTTCTGGTAATACTTGGAAAGGTTGGGTTGATTTCAGTAGGGAAAGGATACTTTCGGGATTTTTCATGGGGACTGTATTTGGAAGATTTTATCGAATTCTATTTGCTGGTCTCGAATGTCTTGATGGGACAGTTCGTTTCGTTGAATCATTTCGAAATAGCATTTCGCGGTAATCTCGGCATCTTTCTCTGCATTGTGCATATTTTCAGGGATTTCGGAGAAAAGAGATTCGTGTAATAAAGAAAGCGGAAGATGGACCATATTGGGATTTCTTACGTACCTTTTGCTATGCAATAATGTACAAAAGTAGTTTGTCCCATCGAAAGGGAAAGGTAAATTGGATCGATAGAATTCTGCCGCCAGCACCTGTAGGTCAAAGGAAAGAAAATGCCCAACAATCTGTGGCTTATATTTTTTGATGTCATGACTTAGCTTGCGTAGTACCTCTTTTTTCTTTTCGCCATGCTTCATTAAAAAAGGCGGGGTCAATCCATGTATCTGTTCCGAGGCTGGACTGATTGGAATCAGGGGCTCATAGATATATTTGTTCGTACGCTTCACCTCATTTTGTTCCTCATCAAAAATGATCCAAGCCAATTGTAGTACATGCGGCCAATTATCGTTGTCTGTGTATTTTTTGCCCCATTTTTTCGGTAAGCCAGATGTTTCTGTATCTAAGAATAATAAATATTTTTTCAATGAATTATCGATAATAACTAATTAAAAGTAATCAAAATTTACTGTAAGCTGTAGATGCCGCTTAAATAAATTATCTTGTATAGAGCAACTGTCTTGGTTATGTGGCATAACAGTGCATAACAGTTCCTCCCATCAAATCATTTAATTTAGTTTTTGTAATACCTAAAAAGATACACAATGAATGCTGTTTTCGGAGTTATATTTCATTTTATAGGCGGTTTCGCGTCTGGAAGTTTTTATGTGCCGTATAAGAAAGTGAAAGGCTGGTCTTGGGAATCTATGTGGATTTTGGGTGGCCTTTTTTCATGGATTATTGTACCACCTATAGCCGCTATTTTGACAATTCCCAATTTTTTGGAGATTATCAGAGATACGAATAACTCGATCTTAGGGTACACTTTTTTATTTGGATTACTTTGGGGAATAGGTGGACTTACTTATGGACTCGGCGTGCGTTATCTGGGAGTATCCCTTGGGAGCAGTATCATTTTAGGGCTTAGCATGGTTTTTGGATCCTTGATGCCGAGTATTTATTATTTTTTCAATAGGACAGAGGGGAAGCATGGGATAGATTATTTTTTTACAACACATTCAGGTATCTGTATCCTCATTGGGCTCTTAGCCTGCGTGCTAGGTGTATTTCTATGTGGTAAGGCGGGTGTTTCCAAGGAAAAACATTTATCTGCATTATCAGCCGAGAGCAAATCAGATTACAATTTTGGGCTAGGGATCGTCGTGGCTATTATTTCCGGAATATTAAGTGCCTGTTTCAATTTTGGAATTGAGGCTGGAAAACCAATGGCCGATGTGGCGAACACCTTATGGAAAACATCTAATCCTAATCAAGGTGAATTCCTGTATCAGAACAATGTAACGTATATCGTCATTCTTTGGGGTGGCTTTGTGACGAACTTTCTTTGGTGCCTTTACTTATTGTTTAAGAATAGAACTTTTGGGGATTATACAAAGTCCGATGTGCCAAAAGCTAAAAATTTCCTTTTATGTGCTATAGCCGGGACCACATGGTATTTGCAATTTTTCTTTTATGGTATGGGGGAAAGCCGTTTAGGAAATGGAGCCAGCTCCTGGATACTCCACATGGCCTTTATTATTCTTATTTCAAATGCATGGGGTGTTGTGCTCAAGGAGTGGAAAGGTGTTGACCGTTCAACATATCGCTCAATCATAGGCGGGATCGTGACCATTATCATCTCTATTTGCATTGTAGGGTTTGCGAAGACATTAGAAAATTAATATTTAAATATAGAAGCAGTGAAAACGTACAAACATGTCAATTATTTATGGGACGATGAAAAAGCCCGGGCACTAAGCGGTGATGAAGTCGCTTTATTGCTATATCGTTCGAATATTTTAGGTGCAGATTTAAGGATCACAAATTATGGTGGAGGTAATACCTCATGTAAGGTTTCGGAAAAAGATCCTTTGACAGGCGAAGAAGTCGAGGTGATGTGGATTAAGGGGTCTGGTGGCGATATTGGAACCTTGAAAAAATCAGGTTTGGCGGCTTTGTATCTCCAACGTCTACGTAATTTGGAAAATGTCTATCGCGGATTGGAGTACGAAGATGAAATGGTTGAATTGTTTAATCATTGTATCTATGATCTTGCTTCTAAAGCTCCATCAATCGATACACCATTGCATGGCTTTTTACCGTTTAAACATATCGACCATTTACATCCCGATGCAGCGATTGCCATAGCAGCTGCTAAGGATGGAAAAAAAATCACACAAGAACTTTTCAATGGTACCATTGGCTGGGTTGATTGGCAACGTCCTGGATTCGATCTAGGTCTGGAATTACGCGCTTGCTTAGAAGAAAATCCGGGTATCCGCGGTATTATTTTGGGCTCACATGGTTTGTTTACTTGGGGCGATACGGCCTATGAATGTTATATCAATTCCTTGGATGTAATCGAAGCTTGTGCGGAATATCTTGAGCAAAACTATGGTAAAAAAGCACCCGTCTTTGGTGGACAGAAAGTGACTAGCTTGGGCAAGGAAGAAAGAACCGCACAAGCAGCCAAACTTGCGCCTGTTTTAAGAGGTTTCTGTTCCAGTGAGCGCCATATGATCGGACATTTTACAGATGATGATCGTGTATTGGAATTTATCAATTCCAATGATTTAGGTCGTTTGGCTCCGCTAGGTACCAGTTGTCCAGACCACTTCTTAAGGACTAAAATCCAACCATTGGTATTGGATTTGGATAAATCCGAAGATTTAGACAACGTTGAGGAGCTCAAAGCGAAATTGACGCCATTATTCGAAGATTACCGTGAAATGTATGCGCAATATTATGAAAACTGCAAACATGAAAACAGTCCAGCTGTACGTGATAAAAACCCGGTAATTGTTCTGTACCCAGGTGTAGGTATGTTCGCATTTGCGAAAGACAAACAAACGGCACGTGTGGCAGCAGAATTCTATACCAATGCGATCAACGTCATGAAAGGAGCAGAAGCAGTAAGTGAATACACCGCTTTACCTCGTCAGGAAGCATTCGATATTGAGTATTGGTTATTGGAAGAAGCTAAGCTTCAACGTATGCCAAAACCAAAGGCTTTGTCGGGAAAAATTGCTTTGATCACTGGAAGCGGTGGCGGTATCGGGAAAGCAATCGCTAAAAAGATGGCTCAAGAAGGCGCCGTAATCATCTTAAATGATATCAATACCCAGCGCCTGGAGTCAAGTAAAGACGAATTTATTACCGATTTTGGGAAGGATTCCGTTATTACGACGATTTTGGATGTAACGAACGCAGAATCAATTAAAGAAGCGTTGAAAGAAGCTGCTTTAGCTTTTGGAGGTATTGATATTATCGTTAATAATGCTGGACTATCAATTTCCAAAACAATCGAAGATCATACAGAGAAAGATTGGGATTTGTTGTACAACGTATTAGTGAAGGGGCAATTTCTAGTTACGCAAGGAGCTACTTCTGTATTAAAAGCACAGGAAATCGGGGGAGATATCATTAATATTGTTAGCAAAAATGCTTTGGTTAGTGGTCCGAACAATACTGGCTATGGGAGTGCAAAAGGAGCTCAGCTACACTTAAGTCGTTTGTGTGCGGCAGAATTAGGGCCAGCGGGAGTACGTGTCAATGTTGTCAATCCCGATGCGGTTATTTCAGATAGCAATATCTGGGCTGGTGGCTGGGCAGAAGGCCGTGCTAAAGCCTATGGTATCACAGTTGCCGAATTGCCAGCCTATTATGCAAAACGGACCTTGTTGAATCAGGTCATTCTTCCTGAAGATATTGCGAACGCCTGTTTCGCTTTTGTGGGAGGACTGTTGAGCAAATCTACGGGAAATGTTTTAAACGTTGACGGAGGTGTTGCAATGGCGTTTGTACGCTAATTTTTATATCTTAGGTGTCGCGCTCAGAAAGGGAAAAATGTGCGCGACACCTTTCGAATTTTTACACGATAACCAGTAATATTATGATTCTTGATACACAAATTATAGATCAGCACAATAACCAATTAGCGGAGAAACATACACGAGCTTTTGACTATGTATCGGCAGATATTTCAAACACAGAGGAAATTTTGGACAAACTCCAGAAATTTCAAATTGCCATCCCAAGCTGGGCATTAGGGACAGGTGGTACCCGATTTGGACGGTTTTCCGGAGCAGGTGAACCTGGAACTTTGGAACAAAAGTTAGCGGATGTAGGCTTATTACACGCGCTCAACAAATCAAGCGGAGCTATTTCCTTGCATATACCTTGGGATATTCCTTCAGATGCAGAAAAAATCAAATCATTGGCATCTAAACTCGGTATTGCATTTGATGCAGTGAATTCCAATACATTTCAAGACCAGGCTGGACAAGAACATAGCTATAAATTTGGTTCGCTTCACCATGTAAATCCTAAAGTTCGTGAACAAGCCATAGCCCACAATATTGAGGTCATCAATTATGGCAAAGCGTTGGGCTCTAAATCCCTTACAGTTTGGTTAGCTGATGGTTCATCTTTTCCAGGACAGTTGAATTTTAGAGAGGCATTTCAAAATACATTGTCTAGCTTAAGTGAAATTTATAAGCACCTACCAGACGACTGGAAATTGTTTGTTGAATACAAGGCTTTTGAACCTTATTTCTACTCAACAACAATCGGAGACTGGGGGCAGTCTTTACTATTGGCCAATAAATTAGGCCCTAAAGCATATACACTCGTTGATTTGGGACACCATTTGCCAAATGCCAACATTGAACAAATTGTTTCGTTGTTACTTATGGAGGGTAAACTTGGTGGATTCCATTTTAACGATAGTAAATATGCGGATGACGATCTTACAGCGGGTAGTATAAAACCTTATCAGTTATTCTTGATATTCAACGAACTGGTTGATGGTATGGATTTGAATGGGATAGATCATGCAACAGGGCAGGGCTGGATGATCGATGCTTCTCATAATCTGAAAGATCCGTTAGTCGATCTTTTACAGTCAGTAGAAGCAATTAAGATCGCGTATGCTCAAGCATTGCTGGTCGATCGTAAAGCACTGAAACAGGCACAGCAAACTAACGATATTGTGAAGGCCCAGGAAATATTACAGGATGCTTTCCGTACAGATGTCAGACCGCTTGTGGCGGAAGCTCGGTTGAGAAGTGGTGCTGCTTTAAATCCGGTTCAATTGTTCAATGAGGAAAATTTACGCAACAAACTTATCGAAGAACGTGGAATAAATTCTGTAGCTACAGGTTTGTAATTAAGGAAAAAGAATGAAGGGGAAACCAATACCAGTAGTTGCCATATTTGATGTTGGTAAGACTAACAAGAAATTATTTCTCTTTAATGAGCAGTATCAGATTGTTTTTGAGAGGTCTGCTCGTTTTTTAGAAACTACGGATGAGGATGGGGATAGCTGTGAAAATCTAGAAAGTTTACGTTTGTCCGTTTTCGATTCCTTGCATGAAGTGTTTCGGAAAGGTGAGTTTGAAATCAAGGCGATAAATTTTACTTCGTATGGAGCGAGTTTTGTCTACATTGATAAAGATGGACGGCCTTTAACACCATTATATAATTATTTGAAAGAATACCCAAAGAAACTGTTGGAATCGTTTTATGCACAATATGGCGGAAAAGATCGATTCGCATTAGAAACTTCCTCTCCGAGTTTGGGAAGTCTCAATTCTGGACTACAGATCTATCGTTTGTTTAAACTAAAACCGGCATTATTTAAGGACGTCAAATGGGCATTACATCTTCCACAATATTTGAGTTATCTAATTTCAGGACAACCCTATGCCGATATGACAAGTATAGGTTGTCATACAGCACTGTGGGATTTTGAGAAAAATAATTATCATCAGTGGGTCTTTGATACCGGTATTCTACAAAAAATGGCACCCATTGTACAAGGTGATCGATTGTTTCGGGCGACTTTTCCTGGGAGTGGTTATTTAGTAGGTAGCGGCTTGCACGATAGTTCTTCGGCATTGATTCCCTATCTGTTGAATTTTCATGAACCTTTTGTTTTAATTTCGACAGGAACTTGGTGCATTTCCTTCAATCCATTTAATAACGAACCGTTGACAAAAGAAGAACTGAGCAAAGATTGCTTGCAGTATATGACCTATACAGGCAAACCAGTAAAAGCATCCCGGCTTTTTGCCGGTTATGAACATGAGGAGCAAGTGAAACGTATTGCGAATTTTTTCCAGGTTTCGACTGGTAAGTTTAAGCAGATCGGCCTGCAGTGGGATATTATTGAAAAATATCAGGCACTGGATATTTCCGATGAGCTATCAGCTTTCGCATCGATTGATTTGAGTCATTTTTCTAGCTATATTGAAGCATACCATGTTTTTATGATGCATTTGGTGAAAGCACAGATAAAATCGACGGAACTGATTTTACGGCCTAATGGTGCTCAACGTATATTCGTGGACGGCGGATTTAGTCGTAATTTGATCTATATGACGCTGTTGGCCCAAGCTTTTCCAAATAGTGAAGTTTTTGGTGCATCAATGGCCCAGGCGACAGCTCTTGGAGCAGCTCTGGTTATTCATGATCATTGGAATACGCAGGCTATACCAAATGATATCATTGAGTTACGCTACTTTAGAACCAAACAGCAACTACATTGATTATAAAATTGGAGTTAAGGTAAAAATTTAGTTTTTTTATTAGTTATCGTGAGAGGTCAGGCAATTCGTTGTCTGGCCTATTTTTATCCTAATAGGTACGGCAAGTAGGAGCATCTTTATCTTATCAGTAAGAGTTTCAAAAAAATAAAAGGTTTCCAGATAGAGCAGAGGAAACCTTTTATTTATTAAAAACCTAAAATTATGAATAATGATACCAATTATTATATGATGATTAAAGGTGCGGAAAATTGAGCGATTAGCTGTCCTGAACTGTTGGCGAAAGGGAGGCACAGGTAAGCGCAGGGTGGTCTGATCAATTGGAAAAATTATATTTGAGCCTCCTAAATTAATAAAACTTAGAGATGAAGAGACTAATCTTAACGATCACATTTTTTATACAGGTCTGTTGCCATGTTTTATTTGCCGAACAGATTGTCAGGGAATTTCGCTTTGGTGGTACTAAGAAAAACCAGACTGTAATTTCTTTAAGGGAAGCACAAGCCTATAAGGATAAGCAAGGGTATGGTTTTGAATTTTCAACAGAACAAGATGTCAGGATTAATTCAAAGAATAAAAGCCTTTTCAGCGAAAAGCCATTTTATTTTTCGGTAAGGGTTCCTGAAGGCAATTATAAAATTACGATTACCTATCAGGGTTTGAACGATAAGCCTTACCGCAGTACTGTACGGTCTGAATCCCGTAGGCTGCAGATTGAAAACCAAGAGGTATTACCTAATAAATCTTTCGATAGGACCTTTATTGTACATATCAAAGATCCAAAGATTGCTTCTGGCGAAACTGTAGCATTGAAGAAGCCAAGGGAGCTGCAAAAACTCGACTGGGATAATAAGTTGACTTTGGAGTTCCAGCAAACAAATTGTATTTCGACCATTCGAATCGAGTCAGTAAGCAATGTCCCGACTGTATTTTTAGCGGGGAACTCGACGGTAGTTAATCAAGAGGATGAGCCCTGGGCGTCTTGGGGACAAATGATTCCTCGATTTTTTGATACAGGTGTGGCCATTGCTAATCATGCGGAATCTGGACTAGCACTAAGTTCGTTTTTGTCCTCAAAAAGATTGGAAAAAATTCTCTCTGTCGCCAAGCCCGGAGATTATTTATTTATTGAATTTGGGCACAATGATCAAAAGGAAAAAGGAGAAAATGCAGGTGCTTATAAGGGCTATAGTGATCGTTTACGTTATTTTGTACGTGAATTCCGTGCAAAAGGTGGCCTGCCAGTTATCTTAACCTCCACAGCACGGCGAGCATTTGATGAACAAGGAAAACTGTTGCAGACATTAGGTGATTTTCCCGATGCGGCTCGGAAGGTCGCAGCAGAACTTCAAGTGCCTTTAATAGATCTTAATCAGAAAACGAGTTTGTTTTACGAGGCATTAGGAGTTGAGCAGTCTAAACGAGCATTTGTTCACTACCCCGCGCATACTTTTCCAAATCAAGAAAATGATCTTGCCGATAATACCCATTTCAATCCCTATGGTGCCTATGAGATCGCTAAAATGGTGCTCACAGGAATTAAAGAAAACAACTTGAAGATAGCAGACCATATCGTCGATTTTCAGGGCTTTGATCCGCAGCAACCAGATGATTTTAAAACTTGGTATTGGCCACCAAGTTTGATCAATAGTGTTATCAAACCAGATGGCAATTAATTTGTATTGATATAACGTTAAGGTCGGGCAGTATTTGTCCGACCTTTTTTATGTTCTATTTGCTCATTTAGACAGGATAGTGCAGGTTGGTACAAATGTCTTTTAGACATATATTTGTTACACCAATTATGAACCGCAAAAGAACAAACTTTAGCTTCATAAAACGTATTATTTGAAGTATCTCAACGAGCACTTGCCGTAATTTATTATTAATCAAATTATTGACCTAATACATTTACTATGTTATCATCCAAATTTAACCTATTTTGGATTGCACTATTGATTACGGTAGTGTCATGTAGGAAGGAAGCCTTTGACGCCTACTATGG
Source organism: Sphingobacterium sp. 18053 (assembly GCF_902706145.1). Taxonomy (NCBI): domain Bacteria; kingdom Pseudomonadati; phylum Bacteroidota; class Sphingobacteriia; order Sphingobacteriales; family Sphingobacteriaceae; genus Sphingobacterium; species Sphingobacterium sp. 18053. The sequence continues at coordinate 253,197 of NZ_CACSJW010000002.1, read as the reverse complement.
TAGACCCGATTGGCTGGCAAGCCCAATTTACCAGCAGCTCGATTCAATGGGCGACTTTAAGAAGTACCTGAGCTGCATTGAATTGTCTGGCTATAAAAATACACTCGGGACTGCGGGTTCTTGGACGGTGTTTGCACCCACTGATCAGGCCTTTGATCAATTTATGAAGGAAAATGGTATTAGTGATGTATCAAAGATCGATGCGAAACTGGCCGAGAAGATTGTGCGTTCTTCGATGATTTATGACGGTGAACGACTTGAAAAGCTGAACGATTATTTTTCAGCAAAAGGTTGGCAGCAAGGTTTTGCTTTTCGACGTCGATCTGTATACTATGACTTTGTTGAAAAAGAGGATTTAGGGAATGGCAAGATTAGACGTTTTGTCTCAGCAAATCGCGGTCCTAATGTAGCTTATGCAACTACGGATAACAATAATAAACACATTAGCTATTTTTTTGATGCTTACATGAACCAGCGTGGTTTGGGTGCTATAGATTATCAGTCATTTTATCCTAACAGCAGCTATACGGGGTTGAACGTTGGATCAGCTGAAATTGATCCTGCAAGAAGCAATATCTCCGCGGAGAATGGCTATATCCATGTTGTGAATAAAGTTTTGATTGCGGAGAAGAGTATCGATCAATACCTTCGCGATAATATTAGTTACTCCACATTTAAATCAATTCTGGATTTTTTTGCCTCTTATACATATAATGCGGAGATAACACGGAAGAATGAGGTGCTTACCGGGGAAAAGGATTCTGTATTTGTTAAAGGATATGCAGGGATTGGTTTGGCGCTCAACAATGAAAATTATGCAAAGGAAGATCCCAACGATGCCCAAACCAATAATTTTTCGATCACGGTACCCACCAATGAGGCTGTAAGTAATTACGCTAAACGTGTATTGTTAAAGTATTACCCCCAAGGCACCACGTTAAAAGATCTTTTTTATACAAATCCTGCTGTCTTAACAGAATTTGTAAATTCTCATCTGTATAATACACAGGTGTGGCCATCCCAGTTCTCCCAAGCGCAAAACTTTGTCGGTGAGCTGCCTAAGGTGACAAAGGCCAATATCAAAGAGACAAAATTGTTGAGCAATGGTGCATTTTATGGTATAGACGCGTGTCAACAGGCCAATGTCTTCCACTCCGTCTATGGCAATGTTTTATTGGATCCTAAGTATAGCTTCATGCGTCGCGCATTGGAACGCATGAGCATGAATTTGACCTTAAAGATTCCAACCATTCGTTATATGTTGATCCTCGTATCGGATCAGAAGTTATATGAAATGGGCTTTGACTATGATGCCTATAATACCTCAGACCCGATCCGTTTTAATGGCGGAAATGGCACCCCGGAAATGCGAGAGGTGCTGATGGCTCATATTATTCCATTAGGAAACGATCCCTTGCCTGATTTAACGGGAAAGGGAATATTGGAAAGCTATGCAGGTGAGTATGTAAAGTTTAACCAGATGAAAATGTCTTCTAGCGGAACTTTGGATGGCCCAACGGAAACACAGCAAATCCGCATTGATTCAATCAGTATTGGAAATAACCTTTCGGGGCCATTAAATGGCGTTGCGGTCTATCTTAACGGAGGATTGGCTTCATCGAATACCAATATTGGATTTTTTCTTAAAAATATTGGAGCGGATCAGGCCTCCTCTCCATTCAATTCATTTTATAAATATCTTATTGCAAGCACACTTTATTCGGCTACAGATGGAGTTGTCAAAGGAATAGAACTCGGATTGAATTATACGCTGCTTATTCCTAACAATGACGCTATAGCCAATGCGGTTGCAAACAACGATTTGCCAGCATCATCCGCTCCAGCAGATCAAGCGTCTATAGATAAAATAACCCGGTTTATTCAATATCATATTGCGCGAAATTCATTTGCAATCGATGGAAAGAAGACGGGATTCTTTCAGTCGCTTTGTAAAAATGTAGACGGGGATGCCCAATCAATACAGGTTGCTGTCAACCTGGTTAATAAGTTGCAGGTGATGGATAATCTTAACCGAACCGTTGAAGCTGATGTCGTGCAGAGTAATCAACTTGGACAGCGCGTATTGATACATTCTCTCAAAGGATATTTAAAGCATGGCCTGTAATCTAACCGAAAACATGATGAAACAGATAAACTATTTGATTTTAATAGGGTGCATAGTATGGATGACTTTCTGGGGAGGAGGAGTTTACGCGCAAAATAATGCGGCTTTGCTCACCGGAAAGGTAACCGAAAAGGGAACAAAACAACCCATCGCCGGAGCAACAGTTGTCTTAAAAGATAATGATAACCGCACAATTGTCGGAACGACTACAGATGTTGAGGGGAACTATAGTCTTAGAGCTCGAATGCAAGGCTTGAAACTGGCGGTCTCCTACACGGGCTATAAATCTTCAGGTGCGATTGCTGTAGGGGATAGGAAAACGATCAATGTGCAGATTGAATCGACAAATAATGTGATTGATGAGGTTGTTATCTCAAAGTCAAAACCTGTCAATGACGGCACGGGTATGGGGATTTCGAAAGAACGCAATACAGCAGCGATCTCAACGATTAGCATGGATGAGCTGTCCGAAATGCAATCTGTGTCTGTTGATCAAGCGTTGCAGGGAAGGCTGCCAGGAGTTGATATCACTACGGTATCAGGCGATCCTGGGGCTGGGATGCAGATCCGGATTCGCGGTACATCTTCTTTAAATGGGGCAACAGACCCGCTTATTGTGGTTGATGGTATGCCTTATGATATTACCATTCCGGACGATTTCAATTTTGCAACTTCTGATGATAATGCATATGGGCAGCTTTTAAATATTGCACCATCTGATATTCAGGACATCTCGGTATTAAAAGATGCTGCTGCAACTGCTGTTTGGGGATCGCGTGGAGCAAATGGGGTATTGGTTATCACAACCAAACGCGGAACCGTTAGTGCTCCCACGTTGGGATATACTTTCAAAGGATCTATTTCAAAGCAACCTGAATCTATTCCACTATTGAATGGTGATCAGTACTCGACCTTGTTGTCTGAAGAATTCTATAATGCAGGGAAGGTCTTTTCAACGACAGACAATGCGCAGCAGTTCCAGTACGATCCGAATAACACCTATATATATCACAACTATAGTAACAATTCCAACTGGGTAGATGCCATTACACAGTTGGGGTATTTTCAAGATCATAATCTCCAGGTACGTGGTGGCGGTGAAAAAGCACGCTATCTGGCCTCAATAGGTTATTTTAATCAAGAAGGAACAACTATTGGAACAGGTCTAAATCGTCTATCTGCTCGTATCAATCTAGATTATGTGGTTTCAGAGCGCATCGGCTTTCAGTCGGACGTTTCATATACACACGTCGACAATGATAATCTTTATCATGCTAATGTACGGGATATCGCTTATCGTAAGATGCCAAATCAGGCCATTTGGGAATATGATGAATATGGGAACCTAACAGGTAATCTATTTAATCCTTCTTCTTCGGCGCAAGGATTTTATCCAGGGACATATAATCCACTTTCTATGGTCCAAAATGCTATTGGTAAACAGTTGGGCGATATTTTGGGAACCCGTTTTAATGTGGATTATAGATTGATTCCTAATACCTTGCGATTTGTAAGTACACTAGCGCTAAATATTAGAAACAACAAAACCAAGCTCTTTTTACCCCAGTTGGCAACAGGCCGACCTTTTACGGAAAATACGGTGAATAGGGCTTCGGACTCAGATTTAGATGAGTTTTCACTGAGTACAAATACCCGGCTTTTATTTACGCCTGCATTGGGTGAAAACCATCTGCTTACAGCCAATTTGTCTTTCCTGACTTCGGATTATCGCTATACGATTCAAGGACTGAGTTCGACAAATACGGCATCTTCCTATCTACAGGACCCAAGTGTACCGTCACGGACCTTGACTGGATATGCACAATCGGTTACCACACAATCGCGCTCAATTGGAGCCTTAATCCAGGCAAATTATATGCTCAACAAAAAGTATGTTTTTGCCGCAAGTCTGCGTGGTGATGGCAACTCAAAATTTGGTCCTGATAATCGTTATGGATTATTTCCTGCTTTCTCTGCCGCTTGGCAGATCGGAAGGGAAAATTTCTTGAAAGATATTAACGCCATAAAAGATATTAAGCTAAGAGCAAGCTGGGGACGCAGTGGTAATGCTCCTCGACGTGATTATACTTATATCAATGTATATAGCACCAATGATTATGCTTATTTGGATGAAAACGGTGTCTATTCAAAAAATATAGAGTTGTCCGACTTAAAATGGGAAACGGTGACACAGCAGAATTTGGGTATGGATGTAGAGATGTTCGACTACCGTTTGATGTTTGGTGGAGAGATTTATAAAAATAGAACAACGGATTTGATGATGGACAATATTCAGATTCCGACCTATACTGGATATAGTGGACTGGCTATGAATGTTGGTACAATGGATAATGATGGCTGGGAAGCAAATTTTACCGTGGTGCCCATTCGTAATAAAAAATGGGATGTCAGTTTTACGTTCAATATTGCACACAATCAAAATGTGATCCGCGAGATATCACCGCTTTATCCGCGCGAAAATGCTAGATCATCATTAAAAAACAAAACATTTTTCACCTATTTCCAGGAGAATAATCCGTATGGATCTTTCTATGGATTTCGCTATTTGGGCGTTTACAAAGATCAGGAAGCTACCATAGCAAAAGATGCACAAGGAAATGCCATCGTGAGTCCAGACGGCGAGACGATTTATATGCGTTTTAATTATCCTACGGTAGATTATGTATTCCAGGCGGGCGATGCGATGTATGAAGATATCAACCATGACGGTGTGATTGATCAAAAGGATATTGTGTATTTGGGCAATAGTAATCCGAAGCTTACGGGTGGGTTTGGATTTAATGTGGGATATAATAAACGTTTGAAATTAAGCGCCTTCTTTAACTACAGACAAGGATCTCAAATTATTAATGGAACCAAAATGAATACGACTGATATGCTTGGGTATAACAATCAAAGCACGGCCGTGTTGCGCAGATGGCGTAAGGATGGTGACATAACAGATATCCCGCGAGCATTGTTTGGAACTGGATATAATTCTTTGGGATCAAGCCGATATGTCGAGGATGCTTCATTTTTACGTTTGCGTACAGTCACCTTAAAGTATGACTTTGCGAAAGAGTTCTTGCAGCGATTTCACATCGAGGGGCTTGGCGCTTATTTGACCGTAGAAAACATATTTACGCTGACGAAGTATACCGGTCAAGACCCTGATGTTGCCGTAAAGTTAAAGGATGCATTTACTGTGTTAATGGATAATTCAATGACACCGCCATTAAAAACAGTTACACTAGGTATTACAGCACGTTTTTAAAGCAAGGTTATGAAAAGAACAATTTTATGGAGTTTAGTTGCTGCGGGAAGCATTTTACTCAATTCTTGTAATAAATGGCTGGATTTACAGCCGCAGGATGGAATAACCCGTGCAGAATTTTGGAAAACAAAGGAGGATGTCCATGCGGCCTTAATCGGTATCTATTCTTCCCTTAATTCAGGACCTGTTGAACAGCAATTGTTCACGTGGGGCGAACTTAGGGCCGATCTAGTTGGGTTGACAAGTTATGCGACAGACGACAATCGCCTGGTAAAAAATTACAATATTTTAAGTACAAATGTAATTGCGGACTGGAGTGCTATTTATACCGCGATAAATAATTGTAATCTGCTGATTGATTATGCAGGTCAGGCAAAGCTGGCAGATCCTACTTTTACAGAGGCAGAATACAATACAGATTTGGGGGAAGCTTTAGCTGTCCGCAGCTTTTTGTACTTCTATTTAGTTCGCACTTTTCGGGATACCCCTTTAAAATTAAAAGGCACCTCCAAAGACACCGATATTGTTTCTGTAGGGCAGTCCACTGGCGATGAAGTGCTCAAGCAAATCGAGAAAGATCTCTTGCAGGCTTTGGATTGGATACCCGAATACCATGTCAATACTTCGGGTTACAATGCGACAAACGCCGGTCGGGTGACAAGACCCGCGGTACGAGCGATGTTGGCTGACGTATATCTATGGCTGGAACAATACGATAAAGTAGAAGAGCAGACCGCAAAAATTTTAGAAACTGGAAGATATAGTTTAATTGGCGCAGCACTGCCTGAAATTTTTGATGGTGGCACGATGGAAACGATTTGGGAGTTGAGCCATAAAAACTCCAGTGAAAATCCGATGTATAATATTGGCGTGACTGCACGTAGACCATTCACAGCCAATGTGGATATCTTGAATAATGAGATTTTTCCTTCCAATGAAGGGACAGATATAGATTTATTCGACAGTCGTGGAGAAGGAATCCTGTATGGTATGTCGGGAGATCTGAGAAAATACGGTACGGAATCACCCGACTACTACAATTTTCAGCTCTACCGCGTATCTGACGTCATGTTGATGCGTGCTGAAGCTTTGGCAGAGCTCGGGCGAGGGACGGAAGCATTGGCACTTCTGGAGGATTTGCGAATCAAACGTAAAGCCATAAGAGCTACGGATCCGAATATTGAAGCGACAGATTTAGAAGGAATCATCCTATTCGTCTTCGCTGAGCGTGCACGTGAACTTACTTTTGAAGGTAAACGTTGGTTTGACCTTTTGCGCTTGGCAAAGAAAGATAATTATGCGAACATCAATGTGCTAGTAGATCTTGTAACGAAAGTTGTAGACGCTAATGTACGCCAATCCGCAATTAATAAAGTGCGCGATGTGGATAGCCATTATCTTCCCATTTTGGAAACTGAACTCTTCAAAGACAAACAGTTGAAGCAAAACCCATTTTACCTAAAATAGATCGTTATGAAAAGAAATTTTAGAAAACAATATTGGCTGATAGGGACATGGTTTGTCCTATCTGTTGCGCTTATATTTTCCTGTCAAAAAGAGAAATATCGAATTTCAACTTCAGATGAAGTGAATATTACAGGTTATTTGGAAGCACATGAAACTGATTATTCCTTATTGACCGAAATCTTATACCGCTCGAAAACGGCGGGCTATCTAGGTGCGTATGGTACCTACACACTGTTTGCTCCCAATAATGAGAGCATTAATGCCTGGATCAAAGATAATGGAAAAACAGGATTGAGTGATTTTACAGATGCGCAGCTATTGGATTTTGTCAAATACCACGTGGTTAGGGATACGGTAGGCAGCACACGTTTTACTGATGGGAAAATCAAAACAGCGAGCTTATTAGGTGAATATTTATACACAGATGTGCAAAATGGGATTTACCGAATTAATAAATCTGCCAAAATTATTAGATCCAATATTAGCTGTGGTAACGGCATTATTCACTCCATAAATAAAGTATTGGTTCCACCAGCACAGAGTCTTGCTGAATTGATAGGCAATAATCCTCGTTATTCCATTTTTGCCGAGGCTTTAAAAGAGACTGGGTTTTATGATACTTTATATTATCAACGCGGTGTAGCTGTGGCGGATGCTAAACGTTTTCAGACCGCTATTGTTGAGTCAGACTCCGTTTTGCAGCTACAGGGAATCAAAAGTTATGCGGATATGAAAGCAGCCTATTCACAGACTGGTAATGTAAAAAGCCATAAAGATAGTTTGTGGTTATATATGGCCTACCATTTAAGCAACGATATCAAATTCTTGGAAGACATCGTTGCCGCAAATACGATCTATACTTTGGCTCCAAAAGAGATTATTTCGACCAAATTATTAGGTGCGCAGATCTTATTGAATGATGACGTGTTTAATGGGGTTCATGAAGCGGGTGCTGAAATCAACAGATCACAAAGCGATGTCTTGGCGTCCAATGGGGTGCTGCATGAAGCGAAACAGCCATTTAAGATTAAGGTCCGCCAGCAGGTGCCCGTGTATTTTGATATAGCGACCTCTCCCGAATTAGTCAACGCACTGGGAAGCGCCTATTTTAATAGTTCGAAGGCATTGGTGGCGAATGGTGCGACCATTGCAAATTCTTTTGCCTTTAATAGTTTGACGGTTTCGACCATTGGTACGAACGGATATTACTATTATAAAGCCTTAGAAACGAAGCGCCCTTATGCAAATGGAGACCTCTTAAGTCTGTCGCTTTGCGCGAACAATAGTGCGCGAGCAAAATGGATTGAATTTAAGACTCCATATCTCGTAAAAGGACGGTATAAAGTCTGGATCTGTTATGCCCAGCATGGCGATGCCCCAGAGATTCAAGCGACGTTTAATCCTGGAAAAGGGGATGAACAAATCCTGCCCAATACGATCATATTGAATCAAAGTCTGACCGCTTCGGGCGTTAGCGACCTCGCGAATGCAAATGCGGATAATCTGATGCTGGCACAGGGTTACAAACGTTACATGGCAACGGTAGGCGATTACAATGTAAATAATATTACCGGTGGACTCAAGGCAAAATCGGGTAGTGAAGCTCCATTGAATGTTGGCCGTTTGGCCGGTATTATCAATGTCGAGACGACTGATCGACATGTCATCCGTTTTGAAGCGATCAAAGATAAGAAGTGTGGTAGCAATACCGTCTATCTGGATATGATCCAATTTATCCCCGCAGATGATCTTGAACAGAACTACCCTAGATTTCATCAGATTTCAGGTGAACTTTTTTATAGACCAAAATAACAGGATACACAATTATGAAAGCTATAATTTATAAAATTTACCTAGTCGTATTGGGCATGTGTTTATTGTCTGCTTGTTCCAAAAATTGGGAGGATCATTTTGGAGGAGGTGATGCCGATGCTCAAAAAAACTTGTACACCATTATTTCCGAGCATGCTGAGTTTTCAACTTTTATGGACCTGCTCAATAAATCGGGCTATGGTGAATCGTTGAAAGAATCGAAAAATTATACCTTGATTGTACCAACTAATGACGCCATTGCTGCTGTACAGGATCAATATAATTTTTCCGATACTGCGGTGATCAAGAGTTTTGTAGGCTACCATATTATCAATTCGGTCTATAATGTGAATTCAGGAGCTGATACCGTAAAGGCATTAAACTTTCGCAATAAATATGTGGAGTTTACGCATGGCGCATTTGACGGTGTTGAACCTCTTCAGGGGAATCTGGTGGCGAGCAATGGACTGTACCATGTGGTAGGTCGTCCCCTAAAGCCTCTTCAGAATATATTTAATCTAGTACGCACCTTTTTTGCCGACACCAAGCAAATTGAGGCTGTAAATTCCTTTGATACAGTGTCCACAGAGGGTGATATCATATATTACAGGTATAGTCCGGTATGGTATACGGAAGTACGTCGCAATATGACGACTGAAAATAAGAAACACACCTATTTCGTCGTAGACGACGAAAATTTTGAGACCGAGTATGCTAAGTTAAGACCTTTCTATGCGACAGCCTATGAGGAAGGGAATACGCTCCGTCCCGACAGTACGACTACGTTTTTTGCTAAAAAGGCTTTGTTGCGCGATTTTATTGTAGAGGGGGAATTGGCAACGGATCAACTTACAAATAATCTGATTTCAATAGCGGGAACCAAATTTAGTCTTGACCCCTCAAATATTATCTCGCGGACAAAGGCCAGTAATGGAGTTGTTTATCGTGTGAAGCGACTTGAGTTTGCACTAGCGGATCAGATCAAGGAAATCAAGGTATTGGGGGCAAGGCCCATCGGTTACAAGCAAACGGATAAGCGATCAAATACCTTTTTCAGGGAAAAGCGAGATAATGAAGGAAATTTATACAATGACATTGAAGTATATGATCATAAAGTTACTTCCTTTTATGTAAAGTATCGCGCTACAGGTATGAACGTCGCTAAATATAAAGTATACGGACGAGCAATTATGGGATTGGCTGGTGATCCGCAAACAGCAGCGTTTATCCAATATGTCTACTTTTTTGATCCGAAACTTATCTCGGTGAATGAGGTGGATTTATACAAACGTTCAGTCGTCAATAACTTGGGTGCAAACGATACGCGAATGACATTTGATGTACAGCCGCTCAATCACGGAGAAGTTTATTTAGGTGAGGTGACGCAAGACCAATATGGGAATCTGCCTTTGCTTGTTATGAGCAATGGTACTGGTCCTATTATTTTAGAATATCTCCGATTCGTCCCGATTATTCAATAACTAAGCAAAACGAAATGAGTTCGATCAACATAAATTATAAATTGGGTATTATCTTGTTTATTTCCACTTTGGGAGCGCACAGCAGTTGGGCGCAACAAGATACTGCCGCCCGCAATATACAACAACAAGGACAAGTTACTTCTGCTTATTCGGTTAAAGGTACTGTCTATGACAGCCAAACCAATAAACCCATCGCAGGTGCTCGTATAACTTACGGCAGTAACGTTGCAAAATTGACGGATAGTAAAGGAAATTTCCGCTTGGAGCTACCGGTTTCCAATGCAATTGTTGAAGTTTCTTTGGATGGATATATAGCTAAGCAGGTACCGGTACTGCTGGATAAATCAATGAAAGTGGTCCTGTACCCTGACGGGTATCGTTCTTTCTATAAAAAAACAGAGACAGTATTTGGTGATAATGGAGTTTTAAATAATACTGGCGCAGTCGATAAATTGGAACTCAATGCCTGGGAACAGAATTCTGAGACGGTCGTTAGCTATCTACAGGGCAAGCTAGCCGGAGTACAAGTAACCCGCCATTCAGGAACACCTTCTATTGGCGGAAATCTCAATATTCGCGGCTTGCAATCGCTGTATTCCAATAATCAGCCCTTATATATTGTAGACGGTATTGTGTATAATGCGGAGCATTTGAGTCCTTCTATAACGACAGGACATCTCAATAATGCATTGCAGCATATTGATGTGCGCGACATTCAAGATATTACGGTATTGAAAGACGCTGTATCCGCTAATATTTATGGAGCCAAATCCTCCAATGGAGTCGTGGTCATTAATACAAACCATTCAAAAGAGTTGGCTACACAGATCGATTTGCAGGCAACAACAGGATATAATTTCCGTCCGAAACGTATTCCCGTCATGAAGTCTTATGCTTACCGAAGTTATTTGAATGACTTGTTAGCAACGAGTACGTACAGTGGTGAGGAAATTGCGAATATGCCTTTCAATAATGATAATCCAAAATTCGAAGAATATGCGAAATATCATAATGAAACGGATTGGCAGAAAGATGTGCTTAATAATACGGTCGACCAGAATTATTTTCTTCGGGTTACAGGGGGAGATAATATAGCACGGTATGCCTTGTCGGTAGGTTATAACAATGAACAGGGTGTTTTGGATAACACGAAGCAAAATCGCTATACGGCACGTTTTAACGGCGACATGAACCTGACCAAAAAATTAACTGCTCAGACCAATATCTCCATGGGTTATGGACAGCAAAGCTTGAAGGATCAGGGATTATCACCAAAGACCAATCCTTTGTTTCTTTCGTTGATTAAGTCTCCATTTTTAAATACGCATGATATTGCTCCAGACGGCAGCATTTCACCGAATTATGCAGAAGCTGATTATTTCGGCTATTCCAACCCGATGCAAATCACACAAAATGGGATTAATAATAAAAAGGCCTATCGGTTTTTAGGTTCTTTGGTGTTCAACTATGCATTCAATACAAATTTTAAGTTAAGTAACCTGTCTACCGTGACCTATGATAAAGCGCAAGAGGATTTCTTTATTCCTAAAAAAGGAGTCGCAAAGGACACGGTAAATAATATGGAAGTTTATAGTCGTCTCGGTACGCAGGTGGCTCGTTATTATTCGATTTCAAATGATTTGCGTCTGCAATATAATCAGGATCTAGGAACTCAGGGCCGAGTGGAAGCTATTGGTGGAGTCCGGTACCACAAGCATGATTCGGAACAAGACTATGCACTAGGCTATAATTCGGCGACCGATCAGCTGGTCAGTATTGGTAACTCAACACCGGCATCTCGGGTTTATGGAGGGCATATCGGTAAATGGGCAAATATGACGGCCTATGCTATGGGTAATTTTAGCTGGAAGAATACTTATATCTTAAATGCATCCATATCGATGGATGGATCTTCCCGCTTTGGAGAAAAAGCAAAAGGAGGCTTAAAGCTTGCAGATAAGGTATATGCAGTATTCCCGGCAGTTGGAGCTGCATGGTTATTGTCCAATGAGGATTTTTTAAAAGGAAATAGTACGATCTCATTATGGAAACTTCGGGCGAGTTATGGAATTACAGGCAATGATGATATTGGAAATTATGATGCGCGGCAGAATTATATCTCCCAGAACTTTTTAGGTGTCCAGGGACTTGTGCGCGATGGTGTTGCCAATCCTTATCTAAAATGGGAGAAAGTAGAAAAAATAAACGTTGGGACGGATCTTTCGTTGTTGAATGAACGCATCAATTTAGGCGTTGATATCTATCAAAATAGGACAAGTGATATGCTGGCCTATAATTCGGGGAATACTGTTTCGGGAATTAGTTACTACCTCTATAATAATGGTTCAATGCGTACACGCGGTATTGACTTCTCCTTGTTTGGACGTATTCTGACCGGTCCGGTCAAATGGGATGCCTCATTGACACTAAGTCACTATAAAAGTACGATCACAGATCTCCCCGAAACATCCTATACACAATATGCCGGTGGAACTTTTGTGAGCGAGAAAGGTGGCGCACCCAATGCCTTTTATGGGTACCAGTTCAACGGTGTCTATCTTACCAGTGCCGAAGCTGCCGCTTCTGGACTAGCAATTTTAGATGCAACAGGTAATAAAATACCTTTCCAGGCAGGAGATGGGAAGTTTACAGACCGTAACGGCGACAAGATCATTGATGATCGTGATCGAATGATCATAGGTGATCCCAATCCAGATTTAGTGGGCGGATTGAATAACAGCCTGACCTATAAAAATTGGAAATTCGGTGCATTGGTGACATTCAGCGTAGGCAATGATATTTATAACTATACACGGGCACAACTAGAGTCGGGAAGTACATTTTATAACCAGACAGAACTATTGCAAAATAGATGGCGGGCGGAAGGCCAGGAAACTGATGTGCCTCGCGTTGCGCTCAACGATCCAATGGGAAATAGTCGATTTTCAAATCGATGGATAGAAGACGGTTCATATGTTCGGCTTCGTCAGCTTTCCGTTGAGTACGGTATTCCAGTAAATAAACGTATCATCAAATATGTCCGTCTATATGGTACTGCCAATAACGTATTGACTTTTAGTAAGTATTTAGGTTATGATCCTGAATTTGCACAGTCTGCTGATGTTTTTCATCAGGGGGTTGATGTGACGTTGGAACCCATTGTTCGCTCTGTGCAGCTGGGATTGAGGATCGGTTTATAAAAATTTAATATACTATGTTTATCACATACAGAAAATATTCGAAATATTCACTCTGGGCCTTATTGGCCTGTAGCCTATCTTTTACATCTTGTAAGAAAGCGTTGGATTTCTTGCCCGAGGATAAATTGGACAGTTCAAAAATGTACAATACGCTTGCCGATGCTGATGCGGTAGTGCTTGGGATTTATGGGCAAGTAGCTGGGTTAGGGGAACGTTATATTGTCCTGAACGAATTAAGGGCCGATCTCATGGACGTCACACAAAATGCAAATCCCTATTTGCAACAAGTTTCCAATCATGAAGTAGCAGAAGATAATCCTTATGCAGATCCATCTGCTTTTTATAAAATTATCTTCAATTGCAATGATGCCTTGAAGAACTTCAAGGTGATGGAGCGACAGGGTAAGTTGAGCAATACCGAATTCAATCAGCGGTATTCTGACCTCGCTATGCTACGTGCATGGTTGTATTTACAATTAGGGATTCACTTTGGAAATGTCCCCTATATCAAAAATACCATTGAAAGTGTTGACGAGATTAAAAGTTTGGAGAACTATCCGAAAACAATTTTCGATAATTTGGTTGATTCTCTCATTAGTGACACAAAAGACCTGCCTTATCAGGATCCGTATGCCTACCCAACAGGTAGCACATTGGTTTTTACGACAGATGGCGCGAGCACACAGAAAGTGTTCATCAGCAAGGCTCATGTCCTGGGCGAACTCTATCTTTGGAAAGGAAACTATTATGAAGCGGCAAAGACTTATAAGCGATTGCTGTCTGCTGAAGACAATAACAGTAATATTGATTATCTGTTCAATTTCAACCGTATTGGCTGGAGCTACTTTAATGTAAGTTTTGCGAGAGCCCAGGAGGGGTCATCTTTGGTAAATTCCTTAACAGCAGGCTGGCGAAGTATGTTTGCGCTATCGAACACGGTGCGGGAATGGAATTCCGAATGGAACTGGTCAATTCCATATCACAACTCTTTTGCCCCTGGAAATCCTTTTATAGAGCTATTTTCTAAGTCAGGTAACTATGCACTTAAGCCCTCCCAAAAGGTGATTGATTTATGGAATTCACAGACCAATAATGCGGGTATTCCCTGGGATCCCCGGAGTAAGCTATCTTATGAAGTTGCTGCGAATGGTGATCCAGTGATTACAAAATTCACGGATAATTCAGGGGATTTATTAAGCTTGTTAAATAAAAGCGGTCGTTGGAACATCAATCGAGCGGCAGGGGCGCACTTGCGCTTTGCTGAGGCTGCCAATCGGGATGGTCAGGGACGTTTGGCCTATGCATTAGCGAACTGGGGCCTGATTAGTACCTTTTATTATGGTGCGTTTACGAGTGCAGGAACAATTGCCCCGGGTAATTTTTTCGAATTGGAATCCGAAATAACTTATGAAGGATTTGGGACAAATCGGACCACTTATGCTGAGTCTTCGCCCTATTATTTTGACGCACGCGACAATGCGAGTATTGTGCGCGGAGTTTGGTATCGGAATTCGGGAATCCGTGGACGGGCTACCATGCCGCGTTGGCAATTCTCAGGCATTGAATATGGTCCGGGTACAGTCGGTGGTTACGGAAGTATGATGACAGCCTTCGACGTGCCGAAATCAGATCTGGAGGATAAGATTATCGAAGAATCAGCTTATGAATTAGCGTTTGAGGGTGAACGCTGGTCTGACCTGATGCGCATAGCAAAACGCCGTAACGATCCAGCTTTCCTAGCCGATAAAGTCTATGAGAAATTGCTGAAAGCAAATAACCCGAAAGCTGGAGCAGTACGTAGCAAGTTGATGGATATGAAAAATTGGTTTTTACCTTTTAAATTGCGGTAAACCTGATATACGTTTGGATTATTGATTTAATGGTTAAAGGTCTGCTTTGTGCAGGCCTTTTTCTTTGTCTTAGATGTTGACCATGAGACAGCAGGATAGTGAATTCGAAATTGTTTAATATCATTGTGTAGAGATACCATACCACTTGTTAGCGGTAATCGATACTTCTAGGCTCTATCAACAGCTCATTCAAATCGAGTAATTATCGTGAGACGAGTATGTAATCGTAACATGTCAATGACAGTGTAATCTTTTGATAATGCCATTTGCGTTTTATAAATGTAATTTTTACATTTATAAGTATTTCTGATTAATTATAACCAATGGAACGAGTTTCTTTAAAATTTAGAATCTACTATTTTTTTCTGGCAAAAGCGATCTGCTTTTTTTGTCTATTTTGGATTTTCACTACCCCTGCATATGCCTATAGCAGCGGGACTTCTGAACCGGATTCGGCTTATTTCTTTGCTTATGCAAAAGAAAAGAATGCTGGCAGAGAAGGGCTATTATATGCCTGGAGTTTGGATGGTAAGCAATGGAACTCCATCGGGACAGAACATGCCTTTGTAAAGTCAGATTATGGACGCTGGGGATCAGAAAAACGGATGATAAATCCTGTATTGTTTCCACGAACTGGAGGCGGCTGGTCCTGTGCGTGGCAATTAAGTACTGAAAGTGACGGTCCTTATGCATATACTTTTACATCCGATTTTTTCAATTGGGGCAGACAAGATTATTTTATTGCATTAAATGATTTGGATAAATCAGTGGTATCTTTTGTAAAAAACAGTTTATTGACTCGTGATAATATCTCCATGAATGGCGAAAGTTTACGTGGAACCAAGTTGAAAGTTTCATGGTCTGTTATTAAAGAATTAATCAAGCATTATGATCTCGCGCTGCTTAAGCAAAAACAATGGTCCGAACGAAGCGTTGACGATGACGCCCGCTTCCCTGGCCTAAAGCCATTGGATGTCAAATTAACGCCGAAGGTAGGGCAAACGAAGTCCATCAGTGATATGTTGGTGGGTGTTTTTTTTGAAGATATTAATTATGCCGCAGACGGAGGTCTTTATGCAGAATTGATTCAAAATAGAGACTTTGAATATAAATTGAGCGATAAACAAGGCCGTGATAAAAATTGGAACGCGAAAACTGCTTGGCGTATGGATGGCTCGGGACAATTTCATATTGACAGCATCAATCCAATTCATCCTAATAATAAACATTATGCGAGATTGCAAGGTGAAGGCATCCTCAGAAATATAGGCTACGATGGCATTGCCTTAAATAAGAACGAACACTATGATCTTTCGTTTTTCGGAAGGGGCACTGTTGGTAAAGTACCTAAACTAAAGATCCGGATAAGTACAAAAGACGGAAAAATCCTCGATGAGAAATCCGTAATTGTTGACAGTAAAAACTGGAAAAAATATCAATTGGTATTGACATCCAATGAAACCTGTAAGGATGCCGTATTGGAATTTGTATTTACAGACCGACAACAATTGGATTTGGATCTGATTTCTTTATTCCCTCAGCATACATTTAAAGGGAGAAAAAATGGATTACGGAAGGATCTGGCCGAGGCTATAGCTGCATTGAATCCCCGTTTTGTCCGTTTTCCGGGTGGCTGTTTAGCACATGGGGATGGAATTGAAAATATCTACCATTGGTCTAATACTGTAGGGCCGCTGGAAAGCCGTATGCCACAGCGTAACATGTGGGGATATCATCAAACCGTGGGCTTGGGGTATTACGAGTATTTTCAATTTTGTGAAGACATCGGTGCCTATGCTGTTCCTGTAGTGGCGGCTGGTGTACCCTGCCAAAATTCGGGTGCTCATGGTCACCCATTGGGTGGACAACAATGTGGTATCCCAATGGAAGATATGGATGACTACATCCAGGAAGTACTGAATCTGATTGAATGGGCCAATGGCGATAAAAATAGTACCTGGGGAAAGGTACGAGCTGCCGCGGGGCACCCCGAGCCATTTCATCTAAAATACATTGGTGTTGGTAACGAAGATTTAATATCGAATGTTTTTGAGGAGCGTTTTACCATGATGTATAACGCTATCCGTGCAAAATATCCCGAAATACAGGTTATTGGGACGGCAGGGCCATTTTTTGAAGGAACCGACTATGTAGAGGGCTGGAAAATCGCTAATAAATTGAATGTACCCATTATGGACGAACACTATTATCAGACACCGGGCTGGTTTATTCATAATCAAGACTTCTATGATAAATATGATCGCAGCAAATCACAGGTGTATTTGGGCGAATACGCTGCCCATATTCATGGGCGAGCGAGTACCTTGGAAGTTGCATTGGCTGAAGCGGCATATCTCACGGCATTGGAAAGAAATGGTGACGTTGTTAAGATGGCCTCTTATGCGCCATTGTTGGCCAAAGATGGCTATACGCAATGGCGCCCCGATCTTATTTATTTCTCCAATACTGATGTAAATTTAACACCATCCTATTATGTACAGCAATTATTTGGGCGTAATAACGGAACCGAATATATTCCAGTAGAAACAGTTTATGCTAATGCTGACGTTGAGGTACAGAAGCGTGTGGCATTTTCTATTGTTAAAGATCCGAAAGATCAATCACTCATTGTAAAGCTGGTTAATATTTTGCCTGTTGCGGTCAATATACAATTGGAATTGGATCAACTCAATTTGAAGGGTGATACGGCTCTTGTCGCTCAGTTGACAGGGGAATTGGAAAGTAAAACGGCAAAACCCGAAGAAAAGACCATGTCCGTTGACAAGCTTAAAAACCAGCAATTACCGCCTTATTCGTTAACTGTCATCCGAATTCAGTCGGGTGCAAAATAGCCTCATTCAATTCATATGATATATCCAGCTTTGCAGAAGAAGTCTATTTTAGTTTTTATAAACCTCTGTTTGACAATTGTGCCCTTGTTTGCCGGCTCAGGCTTCAATCTGATCAAAAATAATCGGGCTGCGGATGTTTATTATGGTGGAAGAAATCCTATCATTGAAACCGCTTTGGAACTTTTGGATGCAGATGCACAACAAGTTGGTCAATCTGCTTTTAAACGAATCGACAATGCTGATCCTGGGGGGATTATCGTTGGAGAATTGCATGATCCAATAATTGGCAAATTGATAAAAGATTATCATATCCGTCTTCCTGAAATGGAAGGTCAATGGGAAATGTTTTGTTTGAAGGTGCTTCCGATAGAAAAAGTGCCGACACTTTTAGTGATAGGATCTGATGCTAGAGGTACGGCATATGGAGTGATGGAAATTTCGCGAAAATTGGGCGTTTCTCCATGGAGTTGGTGGGCTGATGTAGTTCCCCGTAAAAAATCAACGATTTCTCTGCCCGTCGATTTTGAAGACAAGCAATTTCCTAAAGTGCAATTCCGTGGAATTTTTTTAAATGATGAGGACTGGGGATTGACACCTTGGAGCAGCAAAACCTATGAACCCGAAGCAAAGTTAGATGCAGGAATTGATCCAGCCAAAACAAAAAAAATGGCGACGATAGGGCCTAAGACCTATGCACGTATTTTTGAGCTGTTATTAAGGCTGCGGGCTAATTCAATTTGGCCAGCAATGCATGAAGTAACTGTTCCTTTCTATTTTGTCCAGGGAAATCGCGAAATGGCCGAAAAATATGGAATATATATCGGCTCATCTCATTGTGAACCCCTCGCTCGAAACAGTGCGACGGAATGGGATATCGTAGGTCGGGGGCCCTATAATTATTTGACAAATAAAAATGAGATTGTTGATTATTGGTCCAATCGACTCAAAACACTGGGGCAATCCCATAACATATTTACACTGGGTATGCGCGGGAAACACGATGGAGCAATGGAAGGCGTCAAAACAACTGAAGCCTATAAAGATGCGATCAATAAGGTCATTAAAGATCAAACGGGTCTGTTGAAAAAATATGTCAATGCAGACCCAGCGCAGATTCCTCAGGTTGTTATACCCTATAAAGAGGTATTGGACGTGTATAGGGCCGGTATGGATCTTCCTGATTATACAACACTGATGTGGTGTGACGATAATTATGGTTATATCACCCACTTCCCAAATCCGATAGAAAGAAAAAGATCGGGTGGTAATGGACTGTATTATCATGTTTCCTATTGGGGACGACCACATGATTATCTTTGGTTGTCGACCATGAGTCCGGGGCTGATTTATCAGCAGCTTAATACAGCTTATCAACATGATGTTAAAAAAATGTGGATTGTCAATGTTGGGGATATTAAGCCTGCTGAATATCAGATTGAACTCCTGATGGACATGGCCTGGGATATGGACCAGGTAAAAAAAATAGGCATCTACCAGCATCTGAATCAATTTTTGCAACGGGAATTTGGACGTCGTTTGGCGAAGAAGATCGTGCCGATTATGCAGGAACATTATCGGTTGGCTCATATTCGAAAACCTGAGTTTATGGGAAATACACGTACGGAAGAAAAAGATCCAGCCTATAAAATTGTGAAAGACCTACCTTGGTCCGAACAGCAGATTAAAAAGCGATTGGTGCAGTATAAACATATTCAAGATGCAGCCACCTCAATTGAGGCATCAGTCCCCTTGGATCGCAAGGATGCATATTTTGAATTAGTGCTGTATCCGGTTGTTGCAGCGGCAAAGATGAATGAAAAACACCTTTATGCGCAGTTGGCACGTCATGGCAAAGCTGAATGGCAAAAAAGCCACGATGCGTATGATAAAATCGTTTCCTTAACTGCGCAATACAATGCCTTGAATAAAGGAAAGTGGAAGGGGATAATGGATTATAAACCCAGAAACCTTGCTGTTTTCGATAAGATTATAGAAGGGAAAGCAGTTGCTCCACTGGCCAATAATGATCAGCCCGTCAAGCGGATTCCTGGTAGAGATCTAAAAGGCTCAATAGGATATGAAGGTTTGGGGTATGAAGGGCAGGCCGGAGCTATCCCATTGGATGTAGAAGCCAGTTATCCGCTCAAAGGGCTCAAAGGCGATTCTGTTACCATTGTCGTCCACTTGCTGCCTACACACCCGGTCTCTTCAGATGATTTGCGTTTTGAAGTTTCCTTGGGGCAACAGCATTCGCCTGCCATTTCTTATAAAACAATTGGACGAAGTGAGGAGTGGAAAGAGAATGTCTTGCGCAACCAGGCCATTCGAACGATTAAATTTAAGGTTGCTTCATTGCAACAGGACATATTGCGTATCAAAGCGCTTGATGAGGGCGTAGTGGTCGATGAAGTAACACTATATTTGGATTAAAGTATTCGTTTCCTGCTCTATAATGGAAATTCGTTATAGACTTATTCATAAGATTATAAAAATGAAAAAACAATTTCTAGTCACGCTCCTCGTTATTTTAACTTGCCTCGTTAAGGCACAATCTTCTGTCTACCTTTTCTCTTATTTTATAGGTAATGGTGCTGACGGACTGCATCTTGCTTATAGTTTGGATGGACTGAAATGGGAACCCTTGAATCAGGGAAAAGCTTTCTTAGTACCAACGGTAGGAAAAGATAGGCTGATGCGTGATCCCAGTATTTGCCAAGGGCCGGATGGAACCTTTCACCTTGTATGGACAACGGGTTGGTGGGATAAAATTATCGGATATTCTTCTTCCAAAGATCTTGTACATTGGACCGAACAAAAAGAAATTCCAGTAATGGTAGATGAACCTGATGCGAAAAATGCATGGGCTCCGGAGCTTTTTTACGACAAGGCGACGAAGGAATATTATATCATTTGGGCCACGACGATCCCTGGTCGACATAAAGAGGTACAGACCAGCGACAGTGAGAAAGGCTTAAACCATCGGATGTATAACGTCACGACAAAGGATTTTAAACGTTTTTCAAAAACCAAGTTATATTTTGATCCCGAATTTAGTGTCATCGATGCGGCCATTATACAAAAAGGCAATAAGGAATACATGATGGTGTTGAAAAATGAAAATTCTAACCCACCTGAGAAAAATATTCGGATCACAACAACAAAGCGTTTAGCGAAAGGATTTCCGACGACTGTCTCTAAGCCGATTACAGGAAATTATTGGGCGGAGGGGCCTGCTCCGCTGCAGGTTGGGGAGTATATATATGTATATTTTGATAAATACCGCGACCACAAATATGGAGCTGTACGAAGCAAAGACGGCGTCAACTGGGAAGATGTCTCCGATCTGGTGAGCTTTCCGAAGGGAGTACGTCATGGAACAGCTTTTACGATAAATCAAACGGTTTTATCAAATCTGTTAAAAGCAAACTGATAATCCTATGTATAGTCCCTGAAACTTTATTTTAGTGTGTTTTATTTGGAAAACGTGCGCTAATTTTTTTAATAAGGAAGGCTTGCCTACTTTACCTTTTAGAACGGAGTAGTGTATTTCTGAGATCTTTCTTTCGAAATATTCACGCTTTTATAATGATCAAATTGTAATGCTGTTGCCATCTTAATAAAAGTGATTGTTATAAAAAAGGTTTTCAAACGGGGAGAATGAAAACCTTTAAAATAACCAATTAATCCTAAATTTATGATAAAAAATATGATACTATTTTACTGGCTTTCCTTTGCTATAATAGCTTTTTTTTATCTAAATCATAACAAAAGTAGGCACCGTCTAAATTGGGAAATAACCAATTTAATACAGCAAGTTTAGGTATACCGAATGAATTTATCATCCTGTGCTGTTCTGTCTGAACAGTATGGTATGCCTAAATAAAATGTTGGTGAATAAAACCATTCAGGTAAGTTCAGGATGCTTAAGTGTCCTGAACTTTTTATTTTAGAGGTTTGCTAATTCAATGAATAAACCTATGCTTAAAATTCGAATTGCCTTCTTTACTTTGATATACGTTATAATGGCAAATATTGCCTCAGCACAAACGATGAAGGAAATACACTATCTCTCAGGAACGGACAACGTTCATACGGTCAATTGGGACTTCTGGGTAACTGGGGGACGTAAGGCTGGAAAATGGGATAAGATTGCAGTTCCCAGTCATTGGGAACAACAGGGATTTGGGGCTTATAACTATGGTCGGGACTATGTGACCTATGGCAAGAATTTCATCTTTCACGATGAGAAAGGTTTGTATCGGCATCAATTTACTGTTCCAAAAAACTGGAAAGGTAAAAAAATAAGCCTTGTGTTTGAAGGTTCGATGACAGATACTGAAGTTAAGCTCAACGGTAAACTAGCTGGAGATATCCACCAAGGTGCATTCTATCAGTTTAAGTACGATGTCACCGACAAGATCAGCTTTGACAAGGCCAATATATTGGAAGCGACTGTATCAAAAATGTCTTCTGATAAATCTGTTAACAATGCCGAGCGCCTTGCAGATTATTGGATTTTAGGCGGTATTTATAGACCCGTATACTTGGAGGCGACACCACAGGAGCATATCAGCTGGACAGCTATCGACGCAAAAGCAGATGGAACTTTTCGAAGCAACGTGCATTTAGAAAGCTTATCTAAAGCCACTAATCTACAGGTGGAGATCAAAGATTTGAAGGGCAACGTGATCGCAACTCAGAAGTTCCCGATTATGGCGAAAGATTCGGTAAAATTGATCGAAATGAAAGTGGAAAAACCGTTATTGTGGACAGCGGAGACGCCAAACTTGTATCAGGTCACGTACACCCTATGGGATGGGAAGAATAAAGGATATCAATCTCAAGATCGTTTTGGTTTCAGGACGATCGAAGTTCGAGAAGGAGATGGTATCTATGTCAATGGTGTAAAAGTGAAGATGAAAGGTGTCAACCGTCATGTATGGTGGCCCGAAACTGGACGATCTGTGAACGCACAATTGGATCTGAATGATGTTAAACTGATCAAAGAAATGAACATGAATGCGGTACGCTGTTCACATTATCCGCCAGATAGATCGTTTTTGGCCTATTGCGATTCATTGGGATTATATGTTTTGGATGAATTGGCCGGATGGCAGAAGGCATATAGCACCGTTGTGGGTAAAAAGCTAGTGCGAGAAATGGTTATTCGAGATGCCAATCATCCTTCCATTATACTTTGGAGCAATGGCAATGAAGGCGGGCATAATAAAGAACTTGTTGATGAGTATAAAAAATATGATCTTTCGGCAAGAACGGTAATCCATGCACATCATAGACCTGGGAACGCCATCAATGGAATCGATTGCAACCATTATGAAGACTTTTATTCAACAAAAAAAATTCTGGAAGGGCCAAACATTTACATGCCGACTGAATTTCTCCATGCACAGGACGATGGCGGCGCCGCAGCAGGATTAGCAGATATATGGGAGTTGCACTGGAATGCCAAATTAGGTGCAGGCGGATTTATTTGGGATTTTGCAGATGAAGGTATCGTACGTACAGATTTCAACAATGTGATTGATGTCAACCGCGTAAATGCCCCCGATGGAATCCTTGGGCCACATCGCGAAAAAGAGGGAAGTTTTTATGCCATTCGGGAAATCTATTCACCTGTGCATATTACGATGAAGAAATTACCTGCCGACTTCAATGGAACTATTCCGGTGGAAAATCGTTATCACTTTACCGACCTAAAAGATTGCAGGTTTGAGGGTAAATTGATTACTTATAAACAGCCCTATGCCGAAGAAGCGGGGGTGGACTCAGTGTTGAATCTAAAGATAAGTAGTCCTGTATTGGCTCCGACTCAAAAAGGAAACGTGCAATTGAATTTGCCTGCAGACTGGAAACAGTATGATGCGCTAATATTGACGGCAACTGACCCACATGGGGAGGAAATTTATACTTGGACATGGCGTGTAAAATCCAATCAGGTTCTTACAGCTGAAATTCTACCTTTAAAATCTTCTACCGATGTTGAAGCGAAAGAGGACAGTGTGAATTATATCCTCAAGGCAAACGGAATAACAGCTTTTATCTCCAAAAAAACAGGATTATTGGTTGATCTGGCCAATGATTATAGCATGAAATTAGCTTTTAATAATGGCCCGGTGCTTATTGATGGACAGTCGGAGCTGAAAAGTGCTAAACGTTGGCAGGATGGAAAAAATGAAGTTGTTGAGTTTATGTTTGATGGCAATCTAAGTTTTATCCGTTGGACGATGCGGCCAGACGGCTGGTTGAAACTTGATTATGCTTACAATATAAAAAAAACGGTGCCTTATGCCGGAGTAAGCTTCAACTTTCCTGAAAACTATATTATTGGGGCCAAATGGCTCGGTAATGGGCCGTATCGCGTATGGAAGAATAGGATGCAAGGTGTCACCCTAAATACATGGGAAAAAATGTACAATGATGGAAAAGCCGGTATTGGTCCATGGGCATTTCCTGAATTTAAAGGCTACTTCTCCGATGTTAGCTGGGTACAATTCAATACAGTGCAAGGCAAGTTTTTGGTCGCAACAGATCAGGAAGATTTATTTGTGCGATTGTTCGAGTTTTACGGAATTTCCGGTCCTAAAGGATATCCGCAATTGCCGTCTGGAGATATTTCCTTTTTAGATGCTATTCCCCCTATTGGAACAAAACTGGCATTGGGAATTAATGGAAATGCTGCCGTGAATGGACCCGCGGGTGAGCTTAATCAAATGGATAAAAGGATTGACCGGACACTCTATTTTTACTTTGGAACCCCAAAAGGCGAAAAAGAAAATACACAATTTGTGATGCCTAAGGTTAATGTGTTGACAGATTAAAAGAATAATGCATAAAAAAGGGCTTTTCTATGTTAATAGAAAAGCCCTTTTTTATGGTGTAACCCTAATAGTATGTATTCTTTTCAATAATGCTTATTTAGGTTTCTTGAACCCCAAAAGGTTGTGCTTTATTCACTTTTATCGCTATTCGTGTAGGAAAAATCATTGACGTATTTATTTTGAATAGCGGTTGATGTTGTTTTTTTAAGATGTACATCCTTCAATTGTACGGTCTGAATTGGAAGTTCGGGATTGCCATTGATCTTCGAGACAAACTGCCCTACTTCAGCTTTAATGTGGGAAAGATAGACATTCGTTATTGGAGTCAGTTTTTTTACTTTGGTTGGTACCAGTTTGCGCCATTGATAGAGCACATCCGTATCTATTCCAAGTATACCTTCCTTTACGTTTTGGGCTTTGATATTTGAAAAATAAATGTTTTTAACGTAACCGCCCATACGTTCATTGGTTTTGATGAAAAGTAGATGCATGAGCTTCTCATTCGGCAGTACCGTGCAATTGTTTACGTAAATATTTTCAATCCCTCCCGAGAGTTCACTCCCAACGGCAAGGAGCTGATGACCGTCACGGATCTCGCAATTGCGGATCACAATATTCTTTGTTGGTGTTTTCAACCGCCAGCCTTCGGGATTTCTACCGGACTTCAAGGCAATAGCATCATCCCCTTGGTCAAATACACAATTTTCAATCAATACATTCTGACTCATTTCTGGGTCAATTCCATCATTGTTATGCCCATGGGCGTAGATGTCGATGCCACGGATAAGCGCATCTTTCGTTAGGTAGAGATGCAAGGTCCAAAAAGGACTTTTTCGGATCTTGATATCTTCGACCCTCACATGTTGGCAACGGTTAAATTGAATAAACTGAGGTCTAAGGTTGGATGTGTCGTTGACCATGAGGCGCTGTTCCACAGGCATCTCTTCTTGTGCCCAATTATAGAGATTTTTGATGCTTTCCATATGCGGCTTTGGTCTCGGAAACCATTTCTCCCAAACAGTCAGATCTGCTTTTATGGTTCCCTTACCAGTAATGGCAACATTTGTCGCTTCGTATGCATAGATCAATGGCGAATAATTATAGCACTCCAGCCCTTCCCAACTACTGTGAACAGCAGGTAAATAGTCTTTCGGGTCGCCCGAAAAAAATAGTGTTGCTCCTGCACTGACATGTAAGTTGACATTGCTCTTTAGGTGTATTGCCTTTGTTGACCATTCACCTGGAGGAATAATGATATTGCCACCCGATGTTGTCGCTAGCGCAATGGCCTTCGCAATTGCTGCGGTAGTACTTTCCTTGTCACCCTGACGTGCACCAAAATCGCGGATATCGTAGTTTTTACAATGCTCGAAATTTGGGACCTTAAATACTGGGATTTCAAAAGGAGCTTTGATTTTAATATCGTCTTGGTTGATTTTGCTGATCTGCGCGACGCTCAATCGAGTAAAAGCGATCGATAGTAAAATAAGGGTGAAGATTGATTTATATTTCATGTTAATAATTATTTCGTGAGCACGCAAGCTCGGTTTGTGTTTTTTAAGGCTATATGGAATATCCAGTTTATTTTTCATCAGGAGGTCCTAAGCAATTGGTTAAAAACAATAAAGACTAAAAATAAGGAACAATCAAGGGGGAACCTAATTTTACCAAGCAGGACAGTACAAGGTGGTTTGGATATATTTTCTTAAGGATAAGGTATCACCAAATCCATATCAACTCCTGACTGCAAGCGGATTGTTAAAAAGGTGAGAGCATGGTGAATCAACCTCTAAAAGGTGGACTCAACGTGGACTCACTGTGCACTCAACGTGGTTACAGTTAGGAGTTGGTCATAAGTTGGTGTGGGGTTGGAGTTGAGAATTCTATAACAAATATATTACGAATGACGTTGAATCCTTGTTTTTAACCTTATTATACATGAAAACGAGCACTTTCTGACTGTATTGTCTGGTTTGTTCAGGATACTACAGGACGGCTCTTGTTAAAAATGTTGATACTTTTAAAACTAGCTACTTATTTAAGCATCCTTAAATACGCTAATCAATTCGAAGGCATTGTCTACACTTTTTAATTAAGCTGTAGACAAGCGGGGAAACAAGACTTAAAAAAACTAAATATGATGAAAAAATTCTTTCGATTTTTATATCTACTCACATCAATTGCGATTTTGTCCAATGCACATGCGCAAGGAAAGTTTCCGGACGGAACAGCAATCTCAAAATGGTTCGAGACTGTAAAATCGACTGAGATCGGAACGCTCGGAAAGAAATTTCTCATCACGGATTTTGGTGTGGTCGCAGATAGCACCATCGTACAAACTGCCAAAATCCAACAAGCAATTGATAAAGCATATGAAAGTGGAGGCGGTGTCGTCGTCGTACCTAAAGGGATCTATCTGAGTGGTTCATTATTTTTTAAACCAAAGACACACTTGCACTTGGAAGAAGGGGCTGTGTTAAAAGGAAGCGATGATATCGCAGATTTTGCGCTAGCGGAGACTCGAATGGAAGGTCAGACAGTGAAATATTTTTTGGCGCTTGTCAATGCGGATCAGGTGGATGGATTTACAATTTCGGGTAAAGGCACACTCGATGGAAACGGGTTGCGCTACTGGCGATCTTTTTGGCTTCGAAGACAGTTTAATCCACAATGCACAAATATGGACGAGATGCGCCCACGCTTACTTTATGTTTCCAATAGCAAGGACGTACAAATTTCGGGCATTCGTTTGATCAATTCACCGTTTTGGACCTCACATTATTATAAATGTGAAAATC
The DNA here is from genome assembly GCF_902706145.1 of Sphingobacterium sp. 18053. NCBI lineage: Bacteria > Pseudomonadati > Bacteroidota > Sphingobacteriia > Sphingobacteriales > Sphingobacteriaceae > Sphingobacterium > Sphingobacterium sp. 18053. The sequence continues at coordinate 225,499 of NZ_CACSJW010000002.1, read as the reverse complement.
TCAAATTGATCGGTTTGCACATTTCGGCGCCCAAGGAACCTGTGAAAGCGCCTAGTTCAGATGCGATCGATTTGGATGTCTGCCGTAATGTGTTGATTAAGGATTGTTACTTATCCGTTAACGATGATGCGATTGCATTAAAAGGTGGTAAAGGGCCTAAGTCCGACAAAGATCCTAATAATGGACCTAATTCAAATATTATTATTGAGAATTGTTTCTTTGGATTTTGTCATAGTGCACTGACTTGTGGTAGTGAATCTATTCATAGCTATAATGTGATTTTTAGGAACAATACCTTAGATAAAGCACGCAAGCTGTTGCAGTTAAAGATGCGGCCGGATACGCCACAAGAATATGAAAACATTTTGATCGAAAATGTAAAGGGAAATGTCAATAGCATGTTGTTTATTAAACCTTGGACCCAATTTTTTGATTTGAAGGGCGAGAAAGATATTAAAATGTCCTATGCAAGAAATATTGTCCTACGCAATATAGATCTGGATTGCGACATCTTATTCGATGTCCTCAATTCGGAACAATATGTGCTGTCGGATTTTACATTTCAAAATATGCACGTCCGTGCAGCCAAAGATCCAGCGATTCACAGGGAATATATTAAAAACTTTGTCCTAAATAATGTAACTGTTAATAATAAAAAGCAATAATAATATGTACCAGCATATTGCTGTGGCTTAGACCTTGAATTATGAAGACAAAACTTATTCTTTTGACTGGGGCACTGATCGGTTCCCTAGCCGTTTCAGGCCAACGTAAAATGGAGTTTTTGGATCGGGGGATGGTGGGTGTAAAAACGACGGACAACGCTGTTTTTTTAAGCTGGCGTTTGCTTGGCACTGACGATTTTGATACGGCCTTTGCAATTTATAGAAAGGAAGGGAATGGCAAGCAGAAAAAACTAAATACTTCACCTTTGACCAAAGGGACTAATTTTTTGGACGATCATGTCGATTTGAATCAAGATGTTACTTACATTTTGGATATAGTAACCGGAGGTAAAGAAAAAGAAGTCGCTAAATTGACCTTATCGAAAGATCAAAAAGTACAGCAATACTTAAATATTCCTTTACGTACCCCCAAAGGGTACACTCCTGGTGATATTTCTGTAGGTGATTTGGATGGCGACGGGACTTACGAACTGATTGTTCATCAGACGGGTGTTGGACATGACAACGCACACAATGGGATTACTTCGGAACCTATTTTTCAGGCATATAAACTAGATGGTACTTTTCTCTGGGAAATCAATTTGGGTAAAAATATCCGGGAAGGAGCACATTATACCCAATTTATGGTATACGACCTCGATAGTGACGGCCGTGCGGAGCTGGTCTGCAAAACGGCCGACGGTACGAAAGATGGACTGGGAAATGTCATTGGTGATGCCCAGGCCGATTGGCGTGATACCGTATTAAATTCGCGGACTGTTGGTCGCATATTGAAAGGACCTGAATATTTAACCGTATTTGATGGATTGACGGGCAAAGCCCTAAGCTCTGTAGATTATCTACCAGAACGTGGAGAGCTAAATTCATGGGGAGATACAAATGCTAATCGCAGCGATCGATTTTTAGCTTGTGTAGCCTATTTGGATGGTGTACATCCAAGTGTTGTGATGACGCGGGGATATTATGAACGGACAGCTCTGGCAGCGTGGGACTTTAAAGATAGAAAATTAGTGAACCGCTGGGTATTTGATAGCAAAGTTCGTAAAGATCCTTATTCCGGACAGGGATATCATAATCTTACGGTCGCGGATGTTGACCAGGATGGCAAAGATGAAATTGTGTTTGGTTCGATGGTTATTGATGATAATGGCAAAGGTCTATACAGTACAGGACTGGGACATGGTGATGCGCTGCATGTCGGTGACTTAGACCCTGAAAGACCCGGCCTGGAGATCTTTGGAATCCATGAACTGAAAGGAGGGCGGAAAGGGACCGGCGTGGCTTTATTGGATGCCAAAACTGGTGCAATATTGTTTAAAAGTGCAATAGACCAAGATATTCCCCGCGGTGTTGCTGCAAATATAGATCCCGATCATAAAGGGGCGTATCTGTGGTGGCTGGGATCTAGAGATATGTACGATACCAAAGGTAATCGTGTAGGGCCGGCTCCGAGATCGACCAATTTTTTGATTTGGTGGGATGCTGATTTGAGCCGGGAACTTTTAAACAGTAACTATATTGAAAAATATAAAAATGGGAAAATAGAACGAATCTTTACGGGGATTGGAGCATCATCAATCAATGGAACTAAAAGTACACCTAACCTGAGCGCGGATATCTTTGGCGATTGGCGTGAAGAATTGATCCTACGTGCAGATGACAACCAAAGCCTACGTATCTATACAACAACGATCCCTACAACGCAAAGGGTATATACGTTGATGCATGATCCACAGTATCGCTTGAGCATAGCATGGCAGAATGTGGCTTACAATCAACCACCACATACGGGGTATTATCTGGGGGCAGGTATGGATCGTCCGGTCAAGCCGAACATTCAGCTGGTTAAGTATGCCCGTAAAAAATAGAAATTTGGAAGCGCGATTTGGATTTTTTGACTAAAAGAAATAGATAAGTTAGCAAATGAAGCATACAATAAAATGGATAGGGATGGCACTGACAGCCGTTCTTTTGATATCCTTTGCAAAACAGCAAGATAGACCTACGATTTATCTTATCGGTGATTCGACCGTTAAGAACAGCAATAAGGAATATTGGGGCTGGGGTACCCTGCTTCCTGAATTATTGGATACGACACGAATCCGTGTAGACAATCATGCGATGGCGGGGCGTAGTACACGAACATTTGTCAAAGAAGGAAGATGGGCAAAAGTTGATTCTTTGTTCAAGCCGGGAGATTTTTTATTGATTCAGTTTGGCCATAACGAGGGCAGTAAGCCCGATACCAGCAAACAAGGCTATCGGGGTGTGCTGCGGGGTATTGGTCAGGACTCCGTTGTGCTGGATTGGGGAAATGGAAAGAAGGAGACCGTGCACACTTACGGTGAAAACCTGCGTCGTTTTGTGATTGAAGCAAAGAAAAAGGGGGTAACACCAATTTTGTTATCCATGATTCCGCGCAACCAATGGGATAATCAAGGTAAGGTGAAACGAGCCGACAACGACTTTGGCTTGTGGGCTAGGCAGATTGCAGAAGAACAGGGCGTTCCTTTTTTGGATCTGAATAGTATTACCGCAGATAAATATGATCAGCTTGGTGCTGAACGGGTAAAATCCAATTATTTTCCAGGTGACCATACGCATACGAATAAAGCTGGAGCAAGAGAAAATGCATTGTCTGTTATCGAAGGATTTCGGAGGATTAAAAGCCAATTAGTACAATACATTAAATAAAAACGAAGATGAAATTGAAATTGTTGCCTTGGGCTGCGGTCCTTTTCGCTGTAATCAGTATGTCTTTTTTGGAAAAACAGCATAAACCGACCTTATTTATTATTGGTGATTCCACCGTAAAAAACGGACAGGGAAATGGGGCCAATGGACAGTGGGGCTGGGGAAGTTTGATCGGTCAGTATTTTAAATTAGATAAGATCAATGTCAAGAATCGTGCTTTGGGGGGAACAAGTACCCGGACATTTTATAACAATCCAAAGCTTTGGCAGAGGGTACTGGATAGCATACAGCCGGGCGATTTTGTCCTTATGCAATTTGGACATAATGATTCAAGTCCTATTGTGGATACGTTACGTGCTCGTGGAACGATAAAAGGAAATGGCGACGATTACCAAGAAGTGTATAATCCATTGCTGAAGCAACATGAAGTTGTCTATAGTTATGGTTTTTACTTACGTCGATTTGTGAAAAATATTCAAGACAAAGGAGCCACAGCAATTATTTGTTCACCTATTCCGCGCAATGCCTGGGAAGGAAACCAAGTGCGTAAATCGGATTATGCAACATGGGCAAAAGAAGCTGCACAACAGGCTAATGCGTTTTTTATCCCCTTGCAGGATCAAGTGATAGCCCAGTATGAAACATTTGGGAAAAAGAAAGTAGAAACAGAATTTTTTGATCCCAAAGATGCGACCCACACAATTAAAGCAGGTGCTTTGCTAAATGCTAAACTCGTTGCTGAACAATTGAAAGCACAAACCAAAATCGGACTAAAGAAATTTATGTAGTATGATAAAATCTACCTTTCCGCTGACGATCTTCTTTCTGCTCACAGTATTTACAGTCCGTGCACAGCAACGGCCCAATATTGTGTTGATTCTGGCCGATGACATGGGCTATGCTGATTTAGGTTGTTTTGGTTCCGAAATTCAGACCCCACATTTGGATAAAATGGCAAAGGATGGTATTAAGATGACTAACTTTTATAATGCTTCGCGTTGTTGTCCATCACGTGCTTCTCTATTGACCGGATTGTATCCGCATCAGGCAGGTGTGGGCGATATGATGAACAAGCGTCCTTTTCCTGCCTATCAGGGCTATTTAAATAGAAACTCGGTCACATTGGCCGAACTATTGAAAAGTGCAGGTTATGGAACTTATATGGCTGGGAAATGGCATGTTGGACAGGAAAAAGAAAATTGGCCTCGGCAGCGTGGATTTCAGCGCTACTATGGGCTAATTGATGGAGCAAACAGCTACTTTGAAAACCGGCCTTATCGTCCCAAACAAACATTGACGATAGCTTTGGACAATGAGACGATCGTTCCGCCAAAAGATTACTATAGCTCGGATGCCTATACGGATTATGCGATGGCTTTCATTGGCGAGCATTTGGAAACGAAAAAAGAGGATCCTTTTTTTCTATACCTCGCTTTTCAGGCACCCCACTGGCCTATACATGCCAAACCGCAGGATATTGCAAAGTATCGGGGTAAATATATGGAAGGCTGGGAGGCTATCCGTGAAAAGCGTTTTCAAAAACAGCAGCAGTTAGGGATAGTGCCACCAACGACCAAATTGTCTCCAATGGATACCACCTTGCGAAATTGGAATGATTGCAGCTGGGAAGAAAAAGTAAAATGGGATGAAAAGATGGCTGTCTACGCGGCGATGGTAGACGAATTGGATCAGAATGTTGGCCGACTGGTTGATTATCTCCAATCAAAAGGGCAATTGGACAACACTGTTTTTATTTTTCTCTCTGATAACGGGGCGAGCAATGAGACCATAACCAATGCGGGATTTACAGCAGAAATTAGAGCTGCGAATGAATTTCCTGCTAGTCATCCACGTTCTTTTACAGCTTATGGAATCGAAGGCGCTGCAGTGAGCAATACGCCTTTCAAAAAGTTCAAGCATTGGGAGTTTGAGGGTGGCAATGCAACCAGTTTTATCGCATATGGCCCCAAGTTTCTGCCTCAAGGAAAACAGTTTGATAGGCCAGCCCATTTGATCGATATCATGCCAACCTTAGCACAATGGTCGGGAGCAAACTATCCTAAAAATTATGCCGGTAATACGATTAAACCGATGGAAGGGGCCTCCTTGCTTCTGCTATGGAATGAGCAACAGAAGGATATGGATAGGGAAATTTGTTTTGAGCACGAAGGTAACAAAGCTGTGCGCAAAGGAAAATGGAAATTGGTCTCTTCCTATCCTGAAAATAGGTGGTATTTATATGATATAGAAAAAGATAGAAGTGAAACAGTAGACTTATCAGCCTCTTTTCCGAAAATATACCGAGAAATGGTTCAGATCTATGAAAACTGGGCGAAAAGGGTTGGTGTGATACCCTACGAGCAGCTCGCTCAAAAACCTTCATGATTTCGCAGACACCAACAGCAATGAAAGCAAAAGAAGGTTCTCTCTGGCCAATAAGATCAGACACTTTCAGAAAAAAAGGAATTCCCGTTATGAATAATTATATAAAGAAAAACATGAAAATATTTAATACTTATACGACCACTTTATTGATTGCATTTTTCCTTTCAGCATGTTCATCGACGAAGAAAGTTGTCGAACAGAAGCCGGAATTATCTGCTGTAGATGTACTCCAATCGTTGCAGTTGACCAATCGTTATTTCATGAACAAATGGACAGATACAGGGAAACCGATCTACACCAACCGTTGGCGGCCGAGCAACATCTGGACCCGGGCCGTTTATTACGAAGGGCTCATGGCACTTTATCAGATTGATAAAAACAACGAATACTACAATTATGCAGTGGATTGGGGAAATAAACATGATTGGGGGATGCGCAACGGTTTAGAAACTCGAAATGCCGATGACCAGGCTTGTGGGCAAACCTACCTGGATCTCTATGAGATTGAAGCAAAGCCTGAGCGTATCCAAAAGATTAAAGCCAATATAGATTATATTATCAAATCTGGAAAAGTAGACGATTGGACTTGGATTGATGCCATACAAATGGCCATGCCAATTTATGCCAAACTGGGTGTAATGACGAAGGATCAAACTTACTTTGATTACATGTATAAAATGTATCATCATTCAAAAACGCAGGAAGGTGGAGGCCTATATAATCAGACCGATAAACTTTGGTGGCGCGATAAAGATTTTGTTCCTCCCTACAAAGAACCAAATGGTGAGGACTGCTATTGGTCACGCGGTAATGGATGGGTGGTAGCAGCTTTAGTGAGGGTACTATCTTTAATTCCGGAAAACGAAGTACATCGAGCAGAATATGTAGCGGATTATAAGGCATTGATGGAAGCACTTGTTCCTATCCAAAGACCAGATGGATTTTGGAATGTCAGCCTGCATGATCCCAATAATTTTGGCGGACGGGAAACCTCAGGGACAGCACTATTTGTCTATGGTATGGCCTGGGGTATCAATAATGGTTTCCTGGATGCTAAAATATATCGCCCTGTTGTAGAAAAGGCATGGAAAGCAATGCTAGCAGAAGCGGTACACCCTTCTGGGTTTTTGGGCTATTTACAAGGAACAGGGAAAGAACCTAAGGATGGTCAGCCCGTCAGTTTTTCAAGTCAACCGGATTTTGAAGATTACGGTTTGGGTTGTTTTTTATTGGGGGGGACAGAGGTTTATAAAATGTTGTCAAGATAAGATGAAAAGGTTCCTGTTTATTTTTTGTTGCCTGCTGCTTTCATTCGGTACATATGCTCAAGCGGGGAGGAGGACTTTTAGTTTCAACGCTGACTGGCGTTACCATATTGGCGATGTTAGTGATGCTTCTACTACAGGCTTCGATGATCGGGCATGGAAGCAGGTTGCCTTGCCTCAAGCATGGAATGAAGATGAAGCTTTCACAAAAGCGATACATGACCTTTCGACAACTATTGTTTGGTATCGAAAAAAGTTTAGTATTCCCAAGGGAATTACTTCCGATAAGGTCTTTTTGGAATTTGAAGGGATTCGCTTTGGCGGAGAATTTTATCTCAATGGAAAATTTATTGGTCGTCATGAAAATGGCGTTATGGCAGCAGGACTTGATATTTCGGATCTGATTGATCGCGATCACGAAAATATCTTGGCCATACGTATAGACAATAGTTGGAGCTATCGTGAAAAGGCAACAAATAGCACGTATCAATGGAACGATAAAAACTTTAATGCAAACTATGGTGGAATTCCAAAAAATGTGTGGATCCACTTTACTTCCAAAATTTATCAGACTTTACCATTGTATTCCAATTTGAAGACTACAGGTGTTTATGTGTATGCGAAAAACATAAATATCCCTGAAAAGACAATGGATCTTTTTGTTTCTTCGGAGGTAAAGAATGAAACCCTGCAATCGCGTCTGGTCAACTTTGTTGCCGAAGTACATAATGCCGAAGGAAAATTAGTGAAAACATTTTCAAAAAAGTTCAATCTTCCTGCCAATCGAACACAACAATTGACCATGAACTCAACCATGAATCAGGTTAATTTTTGGAGCTGGGGTTATGGCTACCTCTATACGGTTACGACAAAAATTGTACAGGACAACAAAACTATAGACGCTGTAGAGACGAAAACAGGATTTCGAAAAACGGCTTTTAAAGATGGCATGGTCTATCTGAATGATCAGGTTTTGATGATGAAGGGCTATGCACAGCGTACAAGTAATGAATGGCCTGCTGTTGGTTTGTCTGTAGCACCTTGGTTAAGTGATTTTAGCAATGGACTCATGGTCAAGAGCAATGCCAATTTGGTTCGTTGGATGCACGTAACACCTTGGAAACAGGATGTTGAATCCTGCGACCGCGTGGGACTGATGCAAATGCTACCCGCAGGAGATGCCGAAAAAGATGTCCAAGGTAGACGTTGGGAACAGCGAACGGAGCTTATGCGTGATGCAATTATCTATTATCGGAATAACCCAAGTGTCTTGTTTTATGAATGTGGAAACGAATCGATTTCGGAGGAACATATGGCAGAGATGAAGACTATTCGTGATCAATACGATCCAGCTGGCGGACGGGCAATTGGCTCACGTGAAATGCTGGATAGTAAGCTAGCTGAGTATGGTGGTGAAATGTTGTATATCAATAAAAGTGCGCGTCATCCCATGATCGCAACCGAATATATGCGAGATGAGGCCTTACGTAAATATTGGGACGAATTGAGTTATCCTTTTCATAAGGATGGTGAAGGCCCGCTTTATAAAGGTGTAGATGCCAGTGATTATAACAGGAATCAAGATACTTATGTTGTTGAAGCGGTACATCGTTGGTGGGAATATTGGAAGATGCGTCCGGGCACTGGTGACCGCGTAAATTCGGGCGGTGTCAATATTATTTTCTCGGATTCCAATACCCATTTTAGGGGAAAAGAGAATTACAGAAGAAGTGGCGAAGTAGACGCCATGCGTATTCCCAAAGATGCTTACTTTGCCCACCAGGTGATGTGGGATGGCTGGATCGCTCCTGATCCAAAAGGCTTGTACCTGGTAGGACACTGGAACTATGCTCCCGGAACGAAAAAAGATGTATTGGTCGTTTCGGCTGCTGATCGGGTCGAATTAGCTGTGAACGGAAAAGTACAGAAAGAAGCGGAAAAGCTATACGACTTCCTATACCGATTTCCATCCGTTGATTTTGAGGCCGGCGTATTGGCGGCAAAATCATTCACAAAAGATGGAAAGTTGTTAAATAAGAAAGAACTAAAAACAACAGGTGAGCCTTACAAAATCCGTTTGACGGCGCAACATGGTAAAAATGGCTTATTTGCTGATGGTAACGATATGGTATTGGCAGAAGTCGAAGTGCTTGACAAAAACGGATTACGTTGCCCATTGGCTTCTAATACGATTGACTTTAAGTTGGATGGACCGATGGATTGGCGCGGGGGTATCGCCCAGGGGCCTGATAATTATATTTTAGCTACCTCACTTCCTGTGGAGGCTGGTGTAAATCGTGTATTACTTCGCACAAAGTACGATAAATCGGGGCGTGTGATGTTGAAGGCGACATCAAGTGGTCTGCTGTCAGATTCAACCGTCTGGACGGTGCAACCGCTCAAAACCATGGCGGATTATTTCGTCAAGGAATCTAACGAAAATTTGCCTTCATTTTTAGCGCGTGGACCAAGTCCTGCGAACCCCACATTGGTGCAACTGAAAAAAAGTCTCAAAATCCGTGCAGTTGCTGCTGGTGCCAATCAAGAGAAAGCATCACAATCTTATGACGACAATGAACTGTCGGATTGGGTCAATGACGGACAACTAGGTACCGCCTGGATTACATATACTTTGCAGGAAAAATCCGATATTGATGAAGTTGACCTGAAACTGAATAATTTTAGATCAAGATCTTATCCATTGCAGATTTTTGTGGACGAAAAACTTGTTTTCGACGGCAATACAGATGTGACATTAGGCTATTGTACCTTGTCATTTCCGCGTACAAGGGGTGAAAAAATAACAATAAAACTTAAAAATGCACCTTTTACCACGAGGGAAAACAATCAGGTTGAAATGGGGGGCAAGAAACTTGATGATGGTGTGGCCCGTAATGACGCGAATGCCAAAGGCACCTTGAGCATTATCGAAGCTGACATACATCAGGTATTGGCCAATTAAGAAAATTTGTCGATCATAAAATAGTTGAAGACTTAAAAGAAATGGAGAAAATAGCATTTAAAATGAAATTGAAACCGGGGATGTCTGCGGAATATAAGCGGAGACATGACGCGATCTGGCCAGAATTAATAACCTTATTACGCGAAAATGGGGTGTCTGATTATTCCATTTTTTTGGATGAGGAGACAGACACTCTATTTGCTGTTCAATATTTAGCAGGACATTCGTCACAAGAGTTGGGTAAGGAAGCTATTGTTCAGCAATGGTGGGATTATATGTATGATATCATGGAAGTACATGCCGATCATTCTCCAGTATCGGTCAGTTTGAAAAAAGTATTTCACATGGATTAGGCCAATTGTAACATGAAGAAAATTTATATATCATTAGTGCTTGCCTGTAATCTGTTGGCTGTCGGTCGAACGATGGCGCAGGATTTATGGCCAGCAGTTACCAAAGAAATGAGGCCTTGGACGCGTTGGTGGTGGCTCGGTTCGGCTGTGGACCGACCTAATCTCGAACGCGAATTAACCTTATTTGAAAAAAGTGGTTTTGGTGGAGTTGAGGTAACACCTATTTATGGCGCTAAGGGATTTGAATCCAGCTACCTGAACTTTCTTTCACCACAATGGATGAATATGTTGGGGGTAACAACGGATAAGGCCAATGCCTTGGGCATGGGAGTGGATATTAATTTGGGAACTGGTTGGCCATTTGGGGGACCTCAAATCAAAGAAAAGGATGCCGCTACCAAATTGATCCTAGATGAATTTGAATTAAAAAAAGGTGAAAAAGTCACCTTTCCCTTAAAGCCTAAGGATCCTAAACAACATTATTTCTTTTTGCAGGCATTACGGGCATTTAGAGCCGACAATAGCGAGATTAATCTGGATGATCATATTTCAAAGACTGCTGGAACATGGGAAGCCCCTACCGATATTCGTTTAATAGCTGTCTTTTCTGGTAGAACAGGGCAGAAAGTCAAACGTGCCGCTCCGGGCGGAGAAGGATATACGTTGGATCACCTGGGGAAGCATTCTGTGGCATCTTATTTCAATAGATTTGCCGAAGCTTTTCAGGACAAACCATTGCATGTACGTGCTTTTTTTAACGATAGCTACGAAGTATACGGTGCGAATTGGACGGATGAGTTTTTGCAATCATTCGAACGGATAAAGGGATATAGGTTACAGGATCATCTCCTGGATTTTGCAGGTAAGGGCAAGAATGAAGCTAAAACAGCAGGCCTTAAATCGGATTATCGTGAAGTTGTGGATATACTGCTTGCCCAGAATTTTTTGACCCCATTTACGGATTTTGCCCATCGCTTTAGCGCAGTCTCAAAAAATCAAGCCCATGGATCTCCAGGAAATCTGATTGATTTGTATGCAGATACAGATATTGCGGAGTGTGAAACCTTTGGATCCAGCAGTTTTGATATTCCTGGATTAAGACGGGATACTGCTGATATCCGTAATGTGGATCCAGACCCCATGATGGCGAAATTTGCGACGTCGGCAACAAATGTATACGGTAAAAAATATACTTCTTCGGAAACATTCACCTGGCTGACGGAACATTTTAAAACTTCTTTGTCACAAACGAAACCAGAAGTCGAACAACTATTCCTTGCTGGAGTGAATCATGTATTCTATCATGGGACAACCTATTCGCCGAAAAATGTACCTTTTCCCGGATGGTTGTTCTATGCTTCCGTTAATTTTGTTCCACAAAATTCGTTCTGGGACCACCTTACCGGTTTGAATCAATATATTACACGTGTGCAATCTATCTTGCAATCTACGCGTGCTGACAACGAACTGCTGGTATATTGGCCCATTTATGATATTTGGAATAATGCCAAGGGAATGGATAAGGCATTAAAGGTTCATGATGTTGACGAGTGGTTACATCCGACGCAATTTTATAAACAAAGTGTTCAGCTGCAGAAACGGGGCTATAGCTTTGATTTTGCAACAGATAAAATTCTGGCGGGAACTACAGTAAACGAGGGGAAATTACAAACCTCAAAGGATGCGATCCCTTATCGGGCAATTTATATACCTGCCTGTCATTATTTTTCTGAAGTGACACTGCAGAAAATCCTGGAAATGGCCAACCAAGGCGCAACTGTCATCTTCCAGCAATTACCGCAAGAGATTCCCGGATATAGCCAATTAGAGGAACGTCGTACACTGTTTAATAAATTAATTGCATCGCTAGGTTTCGAAAAGGATAAAGCGAATCAGTATACAGCTTTCGGAAGAGGCAAAATCTATCTTACGACAGATGTCAATTCGGCGCTCGAAACAGAAGAGATCGCACCAGAACGGATTAACCAAATAGGGTTGAAGTTTTCACGCAGAGCCGCTGGTAAGGACAGGTATTATTATTTGGTCAATCACAGCGGGCAGACCTTGGATCGTAGTATTACACTAAATGCACAGGCTTCACATTATTCGCTGTTAGATCCCCAAACTGGGCGGACATATCAGTTGCCATCAGCTAACGGCAAAATACGGGTGCAGATTCCATCTGGCTATTCCTGGATAGTCCTTGCCTCAGTGCAACAGGCCGGAGAACCCTTTCGTTATCAGGACGAGTTAAACCAAGTGGCGCAATTGGATCGCGATTGGAAAGTGAGTTTTATTGCTGGTGGACCTGTTTTACCAAAGGCTAAAAAGCTCGATCAACTCTCCTCCTGGACAGATTGGGGAGACCAAGATGCTGTCAATTTTTCCGGAACAGGGGCTTATGAAACAACAATTTCGATCAATAAGGATCAATCAAAATCCTATCTACTGAAGTTGGGACGTGTTGCGGAAAGTGCAAAGGTCTACATCAATGGAAAGGAGGCAGGTTTGTTATGGTCAATTCCGTTTCAGCTAGATATTACAACAATGCTTGTCAATGGGGAAAATAAGATTCGCGTAGAGGTCGCCAATTTAATGGCAAACCGTATCAGCTATTTAGACCGTAAAAAAGTTGCCTGGCGAAATTATCACGAAATCAATTTTGTCAATATCAATTATAAAGATTTTGATGCAAGCGGCTGGAAACCCATGGAAAGCGGTCTGATTGGACCTGTTACCATTTGGAGTTATTAAAAGCAAAAAGCAGTAAGCACTATTGAAAGCCTCGTATAAAACGAGGCTTTTTTTTGGACATTACTTTTTACAATTTTGATGGTTAAAATATACAAAACAGAGTGCGTTTTAAGTTTTTAAAATTTGCAATTGTCTGGTTATCATGTAAGTTCAGGACAGTTAATCAAATGAGTTCTTTTAAATTGATTTACCAATATAAATCAGATTAATAATTAAAAAACTCAATCCATGAAAAACATAATGCGATATGGGGCCATTGTTGTGGCTCAAATGGCTTTTACGCATGTATTGTACGCACAGGGGACACTGACGGGAAAAGTTGTTGATAATAAAAATCAGCCGATCAGTGGCGTTACAATCCAGGTAAATGGCAAAAATGAAGGGGCAAGCGGTCAAAATGGTGATTTCAGTATTCATGCAAAATCTGGTGACAACATTGTATTTCGTTCTGTGGAATACCAGCAGAAAGAAGTCCGCGTATCAACATTAGCATTTCTACGTGTTGAGTTGTTGCCGAAACAAGAAGCATTGGATGAGGTTGTCGTCATTGGCTATGGATCCCAAAAACGAACTAACCTTATAGCTCCGGTTTCAAAGTTTAATGCTGAGAATCTCGATGAGCGTCCTATTGCACGGGTTGATCAAGCCCTGATCGGACAGATGTCCGGTGTACGGGTTAAGCAATCTACAGGTGTTCCCGGAAAAGGGTTAAGTGTTCAGGTCAGGGGATCGGGCTCTATTACCGCTGGGAGTGAACCCTTGTATGTCATTGACGGTTTCCCACTGTCAACGGCTTCGCAAAACGGCTCGGGAAACTATGCCTCAGGAAATCCGCTGGATAATATGAACCCCAACGATATTGAATCTGTGGAAGTCCTAAAAGATGCATCTGCAGCTGCAATTTATGGATCCCGGGCAGCAAACGGAGTTGTTTTGATCACCACAAAACGCGGGAAGAGCGGCCAGGCTAAAGTAAGTCTCAATTCATACGTAGGCATGTCCGAGGCTTATAAAAAATTGGATATGTTAAATGGTGAAGAGTGGATAGATAGAGCGGTGGAGATGATCAATGCACAATGGGAAGCCTCGGGTACCGGAAGGCTGGCAAGCCAAAGCAATGCCGAACGACGGAAAATATTGGGACTCGCCGACGGGACATATAATACATCTTATATGTATGATGACCGTTGGCTGGAACCCGGACATCCCGGGCTTTACCTTATCAATTGGCAAGACGAAGCGTATCGAAAAGGAGTGATCCAAAACTATCAGGTTGCTGCTTCGGGAGCGACAGAATTTGTCAATTATTATATCTCGGGGAATTACCTCAATCAACAAGGTATTGTGAAAGGCTTGGATTATAAAAACTATACTGCCAGAGCTAACGTTGAAGTAAAACCGAATAAAAAATTCGCATTTGGTTTAAACTTAGCACCTACCTATTCTATCGGAAATGACCCCGGAGTGGAAGGAAAGGATAATATCATGCATCAGATTTATTCGATGTCACCTGTTCAGGACCATCCTGCTGGAACAGTAAACGTTTTTGACAATGAAAAATATCCTTGGAGTACTTCAACAAACGATCCCATTGCCAAATTGAATTATTATATCGGAGAAAACAAAATTTCACGTTTACTGGGGACAGTTTACGGACAGTACAATATTCTTGATAACTTCAATTTTAAGACTACAGTTAATTTGGATCAAACCGATAGCAGAAGTAATAGATTTCAGCCCTACACTGTAGGCGGAACTTTGGCTAACCGAACCAACAACCCGAATCAAGCTACCTATGGCTCCAACAGTGTGTATCGAAAGCAAACTTTTGTAAACGAGAATACGTTAAATTATCATCTCAATTTTCACAAACATGATATTACCGCTTTGCTGGGGCAAGCCTATAATTTTGATAAACTTGAAACTTCTTCCATCACCTCGCAGGGAGGTTATACCAATAGTTCTATAACAACTTTGAACGGTGCAGTTGCTACAGTTGCCTCAACAGGCGCAACACAAAGTGTCTTGCTTTCTTATTTTGGGCGTGTCCAATATGCCTATGACGGTAAGTATTTGCTTTCTGGAAGTATTCGTCGGGACGGCTCATCGCGTTTTGGATCCAATACAAAATGGGGTTGGTTCCCATCGTTGTCCATGGGCTGGCGTCTGTCACAGGAGAGTTTTATGAAACCAGTTACCTTTATCAATGAGCTGAAATTACGCGGAAGCTATGGTGAATCAGGGAATAACAATATAGGTGATTACAGTAGCATTGCCTTGTTGGGCTTTTATAATTATTCGTCAAATGGCCTTTCCGTTTCTGGACAGGCGCCAAGCAATATCATTAATCCGGATCTAAGATGGGAAAAATCGCGGACTTATGATGTGGGATTGGATTTTGGCCTTTTGGGTTCCCGCATTACAGGATCATTTGACTGGTATACCCGGAAGAGCAGTGATTTATTGCTAAATGTTCCTTCCATGCTTTCGACAGGTTTTTCTTCCTATTTGGATAATGCAGGAGAGGTGAAAAGTAAAGGCTGGGATTTAGAGATCACTTCCCATCAGGTCAGAAAAGCAGATTTTTCATGGTCTACTTCTTTTAATATTAGTCATAATTCCAATAAAGTAACAAAACTTGATGGTGAGCAAAAGGAGATTTTAATACCGTCCTCATTTGATATCCAGCATAGTCTTTTACGGATTGGCGAGCCGATGTATAGTATTTATGTCGTTAAACAAGACGGCATATTGAGTCAAGCAGACATTGATGCTGGGGCTGCGTTATATGGTAGCCAAAAGGCAGGTGATCCAAAATATGTGGATGCCAATGGAGATGGTGTGATTGATGCGAATGACCGTGTGATTGTGGGGCATCCAAACCCGAGCTATGTATGGGGGATAACCAACAACTTTAAGTATAAAAATTTTGATTTGAGTTTTATGTTCCAAGGCCAGAATGGTGGTCATATCTATTCCTTATTAGGACGTGCCTTGGGACGTACCGGTCAAGGATCATCAGACAATGCGCTTGGATTTTATCGGGATAGATGGCGTTCGGAAGAGGATCCTGGAGAAGGTCGTGTTGGAAAAGCTTATTCAACGTTTGGACGGATTAAAAATACAGATTGGCTGTATTCGTCGGACTATTGGCGTTTACGCAACGTCACTCTTGGTTATAATATAAAAGACCTGAAATTGGGGAGTCAGTCCAAACTTAGTTTGGTCCGTTTATTCGTGACATTGGAGAATTTTTGGGGAAAGGACAAATATGACGGGGGTGTGAATCCGGAATCTTCAAACACAAATCTAAGCGGAAGCTCTGATTACCCCGAGGCGGGTGATTATGGGGGCCTGGCAATTCCAAAGACAGTGACATTTGGTTTAAACGTAAATTTTTAGAACGATGAAAAAATTGAGCCTATTTTTTTTGATAGCAGGTCTATTGGGATCTTGCAAAATGGATCTGAACCAGCAACCAATTTCGAGTGCTACTTCAGATACCTACTTTAAGACAGCAAATGATTTTATTCAAGGATTGAACGCTATATATAACAGTACACGAGGATATCCTGATCGCCTGATGAATCTCTCGGAAACACGATCGGATAACTTGTACGCAGTGTCGGACGGCGGAGTGCGTGATTGGGAAGGGATCAACAGTTTTCATAAAACGATTGCGAGTAACCCCTATGTGATAGAAGCTTGGCAAACAAATTTTAACGGCATCTTTCGTGTAAACAATTATTTGGAACAACTTGCGGCGAATGGTTCCACGGCTATTATTGATGAAAGCCTTCGCAATAGAATGGAAGGCGAAGCCCGGTTCTTGCGTGCATTTTTTTATTTTGATTTGATCCGATACTTTGGCAAAGTGCCACGGATAGACAAGGTGGTATCCGCCAGCCAAGCTAAAAGCATTGGCCGGAGTAACGTGGAGGAGTTGTATGCTTTGATTATTGAAGATCTGAACAAAGCAATTAATGCGCTGCCTGCACCCAGTGCGTACGCTGCTGCAGATAAAGGCCGTGTCAATAAATACGCCGCAAAAATGTTGCTTGGCTTGGTCTATATGACACGGTCAGGACCCACATTGGGCGTTGAAGGTGCGGGTTTGAACAGTAAAGAATGGGGGAAAGCGGTGGAGCAGTTCAACGAGGTGATCAACAGCAATGAATTTAGTTTGCTGACCAGCTATAATAGCATTTTTGATTACGGTAATGAGCGCAACAAGGAAGTGATTTTTAATATTGAATATTCAAGCGGCGCTAATCCTGTTGTTGGGGCAACATTTCCTTGGGTGCTTGTGCCTGATAATTGGTTCAATTCACTCGGGCTAGCCACGCAAGGAGGCTTAACAATCAGGCCAGTATCTGATGACCTGCTTAAGCTGTATGATACAGGTGACAGCAGAAAGATGTTCAGTATTCAGCAAGGATATATTTATGGCAATGTTGCTGAAACAAGATCATTTGTTAAGAAGTTTGTAGACCTTACCAAAGTGCCTGCAAACCGAATGGATTGGCCGATCAATTATATTGTATTTCGTTATAGTGATTTGCTGTTGCTAAAGGCGGAGTGCATATTGAATGGCGCCCCTGGGAACATTCAAACGGATGTAGATGCGGTCGTCAATCAAATCCGAAAACGTGCTGGATTGACAACTGAACTCACCAATATCACTAAATCACAGCTGATGGACGAACGCAGAAGGGAGTTTATTGGCGAAGGCTTACGATGGTTTGATCTGATCCGCAGTGGTAATGTCGAATCTGTCATGAAGGCTTGGATCACGAAAGAGGACGTCGCAAAGCAGATGTCAGATTTTCAAGCGAATTACGTCCTATATCCTGTACCACAGTCAGAACTAGACAATAGTCCGGGCTTGTATACACAGAATCCCGGATATTAATATTTTGATTAATTCAATCGCCCTTAGCATTTAAGGGCGATTTTTTTATTTTTGGCGCCAGCTAATGACAGGATTGAACAGGATGGTTATTACAAATCATCCTGTTACTTTTAACCAACATTATAAGCCTAAGGGGAAATCTGATTATTTTTTTAAGCCAGTCGTCCTATAAAGCAATAAGTAAAGATCATACAACATTTTCATTATCTCGTATAATGAAAACCGATTTTCACTACCGAAGATCAACAAGGGAAAGAATAAAATAATACCTAAATAATACTTTAATGATAAACTATTTAACAATTAGGTTTGATCATCATGTAAAGAAGTACACTTTTTTGCTGTTTATGGCGATGTTGTGTACGTTAAATTTATTTGCTCAAACTACGAGGACTGGAAAGGTAAATGATGAAAAAGGTTCACCTGTTCAAGGTGTGACAATACAGGTAAAAGGCAAAACCATGACGGTAAAGACCAATGCCGATGGGTCATTTACCATCAACGCGCTGCCATCGGATGTATTGGCCTTCAGAAGCCTTGGTTTCGAATCCCAAGAAATTTCTGTTGGTAGTCAAAATAACTTCAATATAGTTCTTGCACAAAAGGTCGATGTCATGGATGAAGTCGTGGTGGTTGGTTATGGCACGATGAAAAAGAAAGATGTGACGGGTTCAATTGCCAGTGTGGGTGAGAAAGAACTGAAGGCAATGCCTGTGAAAGATGCATTGCAGGCAATGCAGGGTAAGGTGGCTGGTGTTGATATCACTTCGAACCAACGTCCGGGAACAACAGGTAGTATAACGATAAGAGGTGTGCGATCGATCACTGCAGATCAGGGACCACTGTATGTAGTCGATGGGATGGTATTACAGGCCGGTGGCATTGACAATATTAATCCGAGTGATATAGAGACCATTGATGTCTTAAAAGATGCTTCTGCAACAGCTGTCTATGGTTCACGGGGTGCAAACGGCGTTGTTTTGGTGACGACCAAGCAGGGAAAAAAGGGACGTTTAATGTTGAATTATGCTGGTACGGCAACGTTTGAGAAAATGTATGATGTCACAGAGTACATGGATGCTGCGGAATGGTTGGAGTACGCACGTTTAGCGAAATTCGGAACAACGACACCAGATTATGCAAAGGATTTTTCTAGATGGGGATCTGTAGCTGCCTCATGGGCAAATATTGCTAAAGGTTGGACTAATAACAATACCGTATGGGATCCAAGCCTAGTCGGTAATTACGATTGGGCAGATCTTGGACGTAAAAATGCCTTATCTACCGAACATACGTTAAGCGTCTCAGGTGGAGGAGAAAACTCCAAAGGTTATGGTTCTTTTGGTTATCTCAAGCAAGATGCTACACAACCCGGTCAGAAATTTAATCGCTATACCTCAAAAGTAAGTTTTGAAGCTACGCCAACAAAATGGTTTACCATGGGAGCTTCAATAAACACATTCTTCTCCGATCAAGATTATGGCTATAATTTCTCTAAATCTGTAACAGGTGCAGGTGACTATTACAGTGCTTTACGAGGTATGTTACCTTGGACAGTTCCTTATGATGACAATGGAACCTACCTGAGAAATCCTGCGGCGGGTGATATCAATATCATCAATCCAATTAATGAATTGGAATATAATACCAATCAACGTCAGACTTTTGGCGCGAATGGTAGTTTCTTTAGCCAATTGGATTTTGGACAGATTTATGAACCATTGAAAGGTTTAAAATATCGGGTGCAATTTGGACCTGAGTTTAGATATTACCGGTTGGGTTTAGCAAATGCAGCCGAGGGAATAAATGGTGATGGAAATAATGCGGTGACTTATTCAACAAACCGCAATTTAGCTTGGACTTTAGACAATTTGATCTATTACGACCGCGATTTTGGAACAGATCACCACCTTGGTGTTACTTTGCTGCAGAGTTCATCCAAGTATAATTCTGAATCAAGTAATATGAAAGCCACGGATGTGTATAGTGCTGGAGAATTATGGTATAATATTAATTCTGGAGGTTTTATCGGTAGTTGGGGAACGGGCTTATCTGAGCGACAGATGGAATCCTATATGGCTCGTGTAAATTATAGCTATAAGGATCGTTATATGTTAACTGCTTTTGTGCGTTGGGATGGATCTTCGGTATTGGCACCGGGGCATCAATGGAGCTCATTTCCTTCCGTAGCTGCATCATGGCGCATTGATCAGGAAGATTTCATGAAAGATGCACGCTTTGTCAATACACTAAAATTGCGTTTGGGAGCTGGTATTGTTGGTAATGCCGCAATTGGACCTTATCAAACGAAAGGATTATTGACGCAAAATTTTTACAACTGGAGCGCGACGAATTCAACACCAGGATATGTTGCTTCAGATCCTTCTGCTGCTAATCCGCAAAAAATGGCCAATCCCGAATTGGGCTGGGAACGTACGACCCAATATAATTTGGGTATAGATTATGGCTTTCTAAATAACCGAATCAGCGGTGCTTTAGACATGTATAAAACGAAGACGAATGATCTGTTATTGGCCATGACGCTAAACTCTGTTTTAGGCTATGGTGCCACAATGGCAAATGTTGGTAAGACTTCAGGCTGGGGGATTGACCTTCAGATCAATACTGTCAATGTTAAGAATGATAACTTTCAGTGGAATACGACTTTAACTTGGTCCAAAGACAAGAATAAAATACTCGAATTGAATAACGGACGAAAAGAAGATTTAACCAATAACTGGATTGTTGGTCAGGAGATTCAAGTCCCTTATGATGTGGTTTACGATGGTATTTGGAAAACCTCAGAAGCAGAGGAGGCTAAAAAATATGGCGCTAAACCCGGACAGATCCGTGTGAAGGATATTAGTGGTCCAGATGGTGTGCCTGATGGCAAAGTAGATCGCAATTATGATAGACAAGTGTTGGGATCCTATCGTCCAAAATGGTCTGGCGGGATTATGAATACATTCACCTACAAAAACTTTGACTTATCTTTCTTTATTTTCTCGCGTTGGGGACAGACCATAAACGCTGGAGCTGCTACGTTGGATGGTCGTTATATGCAACGCAAATTGGACTACTTTATTCCGGGCGTTCATGAAGATGCTGAATATTATCAGCCAGGCTCAAATGGTGAAGCGGCAGATCCTTGGAACTCTTCCATGAATTACCGTGACGGATCATTTATCAAGCTAAGAAATGTAAGTTTAGGTTATAATTTTCCGAAAACAAAATTACAAAAACTTGGCATCAGTAATTTTAAGGTTTATGCACAGATCATGAACCCGGCGATGTTGTATTCAAAAGTGGATTTTCTGGATCCAGACTTAGCAAGTTATAATAATAATACAACGCAAGCCGGCTCCTCCATCACCACAAGAGGAGCAGTGATCGGCGTGAACATAGGATTTTAAGCAGCAAAAGGATTTAAAAAATTGACTCTCATGAAAAATTATAAAATATTAGTTGCTTCAATGTTAGGTGCGGCAGGATTATTAGTATTGAACGCCTGTAGTAAAGACTTTTTGAAAGAGGAGCAGATTACCATACCGGATACAGACTATTTTAAAACTCAGGCAGGGCTAGATGATTTAGCAACAGGTGTTTACTCCAAATTGAAATTTAAATATAATTATACCTGGGGGATGGCCCTGTTCAATCTAGGTGTAGATGAGTTTACGGATGCAAATAATGCTTCCCCAAGCTTTAATAGTTATAGTATGGATCTTAATCCTGCTGAATCAACTTATGGTGGTGGAAATATTCAGCCGGTGTTTGATAATATGTATAGCGGTATCGAATCGGCCAATACCCTGATTCAAAACGTACCCTTATATTATGATAAATCCAATGCCAATTATAATACACGTCTTGGCGAGGGATACTTTATGCGGGGATATTTCTACTTACAGCTGATTGTACAGTTTGGTGGTGTCCCCCTGAAATTGACCCCGACCGAAAAGGTTGAATCCTATTTTACAAGAGCCTCAGAGGATGCCTGTTTTGCACAGGCCATAGCGGATCTTGAGCAGGCTTATACGTTGTTGCCGGCTTCGGCGACAGAATTTGGGCGTGTAACAAAATCAGCTGCAGCACACTACATTGCTAAAGCACGATTGACTCGATCGAGCGAGCTATATGCCTCTTGGAATTCAAAATATACCGCAGAAGACTTAGATGCTGTCATCAAATATGGAACGGAGGTCGTGGCGGCACATCCCCTGGTAGATGATTACGTAAAACTATGGGATTATCAAAAGGCCAATAGTGCTAACGAAAAAGTCTCGGAGGTTGTTCTGTCGGCACAGTTTTCGGACGATCAGGCAACCTGGGGACGTTATGGAAATCAGATCCATCTTTACTACCCTGCTGTTTATCAAGATTTAGGAGGAACAAGCCGCGATATCTCCGGCGACCGTGAATTCTCTTATGCACGTACCACAAATTATACGCTGGATGTATTTGACAGGGTGAATGATTCACGTTTCTGGAAATCCTTTATTACGATGTATGGTGCCAATAATACCGCTAATGCCCCTGTCTGGACTGCAGCTAATGCATCGCTTGGGCCTGAAGGAACTGTTGTTGGAACGAAGCGATTTAAAGGTGGAGAGCTGGGTATTAAATACATTGTGAACAACGCTGGCGATACACGCTACAAAGCAGTGGCCAGTGATGCAACAGGAGTTCTTAAAAATGGCGTGATGCAGAATCCGCATACTTTTGTACGTTACTTTCAGGGAGAACCTCAAGCTTGGGTGGGTCAACATGGAAATAACGGATACTTTGGTGTTCAATCACGTTATGTGGCGCTTTCGAAGTTCAGAGATGGCTATCGGGTTAGTATAGCGTCTGCCAATGGTACGCGAGATGTTGTTATGGCACGCTCGGCGGAGGATGTCTTAATGGTAGCCGAAGCCTATATCCGTAAAGGTGAAGGTCAGTACGCGAATGCAATCCAGTGGATCAATAAATTGCGCAGTCGTGCTGGCTATAAAAATGGTGAAGACCGAGCGAAGAATATCGACGGCGGACAAGCCTACAAGAATAATTCCTATGCTGTTGGAAAGGGCGGTGGCTTTTCTGCGGAAGGAGCAATCTATTGGGAAGGAAACTCATACTACGAATCCAATAATGATATTGCGAAAACTACGGCCTCTTCCGAAACACAGATGTTGATCAATTCTGTCGCTGACATTTATAGTTCAGCAGTTGATGCGCCAATCTACGAGAAATTGGGCGCAACAAGCAATGCACAGAAAATGATGGCATTTTTGTTGAATGAACGCACACGTGAATTGTGCGGTGAACTTTACAGATGGGAAGATTTGGCGCGCACCAAAACATTGGAAGCGAGATGGAAAGCCTTTAATGATGGTTATGTACGCGGGAATACAGTCTTTAGTCCAAATACACATTACTATCGACCTATTCCGCAATCTTTCTTGGATGCAACAACCAATGAAAGCGGTGCCGCATTGACGCCTGCAGAAAAACAGGCTATGCAAAATCCAGGCTATTAATTTTTGATGGTAATAAACGTGAACCTGACCTACCTGTTCTGAATGGAATGGGTAGGTTTTTTTTATCAAAATGTAAGCGATTGCAGGATAGCGCAGGATAGGGAATATTGCTGGTTTTGGTATCTTTCGGTTTGATTCTCATTACATTGGGAATCGGAATAAACCAAATTATAGATCAACGGAAGGGAAATGTTCACATGGATAGAAGAATCTTCTTAAAATCAAATGCATTTTTGTGGGCGATGATGGTGTTACCTTTAGATACGGCAGCTAAAAAGGGTATATTGGAGTCTCCTTATTTCAAATTGAAACCGATTGGAAGATCCTTACAATTGGTAGATTACTTTATTTGGTGCTCATCTCCGATTTGGGGCGACGATGGTAAGGTTCATCTTTTTTATTCACGTTGGCGAAAGGAAAAAGGGATGGGAGGCTGGATCAAAGGTTCCGAGATAGCGCACGCAGTTGCTGATTCTCCCTATGGAACATTCCAACATAAGGATGTTGTTATACAACCTCGGGAAGGATTTTGGGATAGTACAACCTGTCATAATCCACTGATAAAAAAGATAGCGGATACGTATTATCTTTTTTATATGGGAAATTCCAACGGAAAGACAGATACCAAAAGGATAGGTGTAGCAACGGCGAAAAACCTGGATGGACCATGGAAACGGCAGGATAATCCAATCTTATTGCCTGGCGTGGAGGGGGCATGGGATGATCATTGTACCACAAATCCAGCATTTCTAAAAGGTAACGATGGTAAATTTTGGTTGTATTATAAATCTTGGAATACTGCTGAATATCTGCGGGATAAAGGTCCTGTCAGAGGAAATCGAAAGTATGGATTGGCCAAAGCTGAACATCCCTTGGGACCATATGTTAAAGTATCAGAGCATCCGGTAATTGATTTTTCTGATCGCCCGCTTAATGCACAGCTTGAAGATGCTTTCGTATGGAAACAGGATGAACAGTATTGTTTATTAGCAAGGGATATGGGGTTTTACAATCACGAAGATGGATTGATCTTAAAATCATCAGATGGCGTTAAATGGTCTGAACCGCAAGTGGCTTATCTAGGTTTATCGACCTATATTCAGGAACCGCCCCCACCAGCCAACTTGAAGCGCTTTGGCAGGCTTGAAAGACCTATGATCCTGATGGATAAAATAACGGATAAACCGCGTTTCCTTTTTGGAGCCACCCAAGGCGGAATAGCAGAAACTTCGACAGCCTTTGTATTTGAGATCGTGTGAAGAGTCTGCGATAATCGTGTTTAATTCGAGAAAATAACTGCAAAGTTTTGCTTCTGTATGTTGAAGATCGATACAAGTGAGCGGAATTTGACAGCTGATATAACAAGTATAACCAGAAACAATTATAAGCCAATGAAACAGATTTTTAGTATGCTCCTCGCAATTTTTGCATGCGTAGCAAGTCAAGGGCAACAAATAACCTGGACCAGTGCAAAGCAACCCTTAAAGGAAATTGAACAGCTTAAAAAGATTATTGTTGCTCCTACATTTAAAAAGAAAGATTATTCCATCGCTGATTTCGGTGCTATTGGAGATGGCAGGACAAAAAATACTGTAGCCTTTAGAAAAGCAATTGAAACGTGCAATAGGCAGGGTGGAGGACGTGTAATAGTCCCAAAGGGAGTCTATCTGACCGGTGCAATCTATTTGAAAAGCAACGTCAACCTTCATGTCAGCGAAGGGGCAACCGTACTCTTTAGTCGTGATAGTGCTGATTATCCGATGGTATTCACACGTTGGGAGGGCATGGAATGCATCAATTTTTCTCCTTTCATCTATGCGTACAAAGAAGAGAACATTGCCATCACAGGAAAAGGATTGTTGGATGGAAATGCCGATAATGATCATTGGTGGTATTGGTGTGGTGCCCGAAAATATGGATGGCACGAAGGCCGCCCTGGAGAACAAAAGCCTGCCCGGGCAATTTTGCATCAGCAGATGGCTGAAGAGATGGATCCGCATAAAAGAGTATTTGGCGACGGCAATTTTCTTCGCCCCAATTTTGTTCAGCCTTATTTATGCAAAAATGTCTGGATTGCTGAGGTCAAGCTGATTAATTCTCCGATGTGGAATCTTAATCCTGTCCTATGTGAAAATGTATTGATTGAAGGTGTGAAAGTGGTAAGTCATGGACCTAATAATGATGGCTGCGATCCTGAAGCAAGTAAAAATGTATGGATCAGAAATTGTTATTTTGATACCGGGGATGACTGTATTGCTATTAAATCGGGACGAGATGAAGATGGCCGCAATATTGGTCGACTTGCGGAGAATCATATCATCGAAAATTGTGAAATGAAAGATGGTCATGGCGGCGTCGTTATCGGTAGCGAAATTGCAGGCGGAGCCAGAAATATCTATGCGCTCAACAATGTCATGGACAGTCCAAATTTGGATCGGGCTCTACGGATAAAAACCAGTTCCAGCCGAGGTGGGATCATTGAGAACGTTTTTTTTTATAACACGGAAGTGGGGCAATATAAGGAAGCGGCTGTACGATTTAATATGTTTTATGAAAAACCCGGAAAATATATTCCAACGATTCGCAATATCTGGGTCGAAAACCTCCATGTTAAAGGTGGCGGAAAGTATGCCGTGCTCTCCACGGCGTACGAATCTTCACCTATAACCGATTTTACGATGGTTAATTGTAAGATTGATGGTGTAAAAGAAACGTTTAAAGTTGATTACCTCAAGAATGTCTCGCTCAAGAATGTCATTGTCAATGGAAAAGAAATCAAATCTTTCGATTAACATAACGTATAAATCGATGGAAAGTATAAACTCCAGTAACTAAGAAGTAGCTAACGGTCATTAAAAAAAACTGCAAACAGCTAATTCATGAAATAATTATTGATATGATACGAAAGTATTTGATTTTTTGCGGTTTGCTAGTTGGGGCTGTCCTGGAGATAGCTGTTGCCCAGTCAAAACATTGGAAAGATAACGACCGTGTACTGCATTATACCGAGGATAAGGGAGATTTCTTACTGGTGAATGGGCGATATCGATTTAATCGCGCTCTTTATGGTAATAACCTGGCATCCCGTGTAGAAGCAGGCGATTTACCTGAATTTGCGCTGTACATGCCGGGGATGGCAGGGAACTTACAATTTGTCCTCAGCAATAAACAGCAGCGAAAAAAAATGATTGATGCTGATCATATTGAGACAAGATATCGACCCGGAGCGATGTATTATCGCATCAAAGATGCTTTACTTGGAAATGGTTATATCGATATCGTTGTGATGGCGCAGGCCGATGCCGAAGGGATGATCGTAAAATTACAGGCGACGAATATTAAACCCGATGCACATCTTTACGCTGTCTATGGGGGAGCTAGCGGAAAAACATTCAGTAGAAATGGCGACATAGGCGCGGATCCAGAATCGGGGTTTTATCTTCTTCCTGCATATTGTGAACACAATCAATATACACTGGAAAAAAATAGTTTTGGACTTAAGTATCAAAATAAGAAAAATGAGCCCCAATTTATTCAGGGTAGTTTTTCAGGACTCTCAGGACTGCGGATGTCAGATGCTACCGTTTTGGATGATCTCGCTAATCTGACCAAAACGGAGAATAAGGGTAGTCCTATCCTTGTCGGGGAATTTATGCTGACTAAAAAATCAAGTTATATTCAAATCGCTAAAGGGAAGCGTTCTGCTGCGGAATTTTCTGAAGGCTCATTAGAAAAGATTTATGAGCTAGCGGATCAGAAAAGGGTTTCGTTGGCTAGTCGGGTTAAAATAAACACACCGGATCGATACATTAATAATTTGGGGGCAGCGCTTTCGGCAGCCGCTGATGGAATTTGGGAATCGCCTACTTTCTTGCATGGAGCTGTGGCATGGCGTATGCGTTTGAATGCCTGGCGGGGAGCTTACACCGCAGATGTATTGGGATGGCATGACAGAGCGAAAGAACATTTTTCGAGTTATGCGAATTCGCAGGTTAGAGAACCCGCTGCTGGACGGGTGGTGATGGATACAACTTTGCACTTAGCTCGACATTTGGAAAAAATGGGTACTTCTATGTTTTCAAGCGGCTACATTTCTCGGAATCCAAATAATAACACGGTACCCCATCACTACGATATGAACTTGGTATTTATCGATCAATTGTTGTCACATTTTAATTATACGGGAGATATTGCTTATATCAAAGAGATGTGGCCAACGCTGACTCGGCATCTCAACTGGGAAAAGCGAAATTTCGATCGAGACAATGATGGCTTATACGATGCGTATTGTGCAATCTGGGCAAGTGATGGTTTACAATATTCCGGTGGCGCGGTCACGCACACAACCGCCTATATGTACCGTGCCAATCAAATGATGGCCAAACTCGCAAAGGTAATAGGTGAGGATGCGACGCCCTACCAACAAGAAGCAAATAAGATTCAAAAAGCGCTAAAAGATCGACTTTGGCTGCAAAAGAAAGGTCATTTTGCCGAGTTCCAGGATGCGCTTGGCAATCAGCTTATACACGAAAATGCTGGTTTGTGGACCATTTATCATGCCGCAGACGCTGCTATTCTAGATGATTTTGAAAGCTACCAAAATCTCCAATATGTAACTAATTATTTGCCAAAGATTCCTATTCATGTCAAAGGACAGGAACAGCATGACCTGTATACATTGCCGACGACGACATGGCAGCCTTACACTTGGTCGGTCAATAATGTTGCTTTGGCAGAGAATCTACAGACAGCATTGGCCTATTGGCAATCTGGTCGGGCGGATGATGCCTATCAGCTCTGGAAAAGTAACCTCATGGAAAGTATGTATCATGGGATCAGTCCCGCCAACTTTCAGCAGCTTTCCCACTATGATGCATTTAGAGGCGAATTATACCGTGATTTTGCCGACCCAATTGGTGTAGCATCTCGTACATTAGTCGAAGGATTATTTGGCGTGCATCCACATCTACTAGGCAAACAATTGTTTATTAAACCTGGTTTCCCATCGACATGGAATTTTGCACAGATTGAAATGCCGGAATGGAGTTATACGTACAAGAAAACTAAAACTGCTATTACATTTCAGATTAACACGCGTTATGCGATGCCCGTAAAACTTGCTTTGGAAGTTCCCGTAGATTTTACCCAGGTGAGTGCTGTTAAAGTCAATGGAAAAGAAGTCAAGTGGTCATTAAAATCTTCCGCTATAAATGGGGCATGTATTGTTGTTGAATCTGAAGCTGAGCGGAATTTCGACATCACGATAATGGGATATGGTAAACTCGAAAAGATGGATACCAAAAATGTGGAGCAAGTATTCACCGATCAATGGGCTTTTCCCTTACCTGCTAACACCCAATTGTTGGAAAGCTACGATCCTCAAGGAATTATCCAAAAGAAAGCCGGTCACAAATTTTCTTTTGTCCAGCATGAGCGGGTAGGAACCTTTTTCGTGAAGCTTCAACAGGGAGCTATGGTTTGGTGGCAGGCAGTTGATATTCGATTATTGCCGCCATTAAAAGCAACTATTGTAAAAAAACAGGTTAGTTATGATCTAGTTGTAGAAAACCGTTCTGCTCAGCCACAACAACTGGCAATTGATCATCAGGATTTTCAAACAGCCTTCAGCTTGAGATCAGGAGAAATAAAGAAATTGGAACTTCCCATCAATATCTTTTCAAAGGGAACAAATAGCGTTAATCTGGTTGTGGGAACTTATCGCCAAACAGTAGATTATATCGATTGGAATATCGATGATAAACCTGATTTTTTAGCGGAAAATTTATCGAGTTATTACAATGCACGTTTGACGGATATCTTCCAACAGAAATATCTTTCGCCAAGACCGGAAGGGCCAACCTTGCAGCTGCCTTGGCAGGGAATAGGCAATTGGTGTTATCCATTGACGACGGCAAATATTGACGACAGGGGAATCATGAAAAAAGGCAAGCAAGGGGATCTAATATACCTAGGTATTCCGTTTCAACTAAAAAATGACTCCAAAAATGTGGTCTTTGTCAGTCAGTGGGATAATTATCCAAAAAGCGTCAAAATACCTTTAGCAGGCCAGGCCAGCAAAATGTACCTCTTGGTGGCTGGTTCTACAAATCCGATGCAATCCCAGCTTATCAACGCCAAGATTAAGGTCAATTATACTGATGGAACTTTTGATACGCTAGATCTCATCAACCCTATCAACTGGTGGCCTATCGAACAGGATTACCTCGATGATAATCACGCTTTTGAACTCCCCGATGAACGAATTCCTTACCGAATCAGTCTGAAGTCTGGAGAGCTTTATAAGGGCGGAACCTGGAGTCGTTATACCGATATCAAGGGGTATAGCAATCGTGCTATTGATGGCGGAGCAGCTTCATTATTGGATTTGCCTCTAAACAATAAAAAGAAACTTCAATCAGTAGAGCTTATCGCCGTAGCAAACGATGCGGTCATCGGTCTGATAGGTCTCACTTTAATGCGATAGATAAGTTGAGAATGTACTCCGGAATTTCCGGAAGAATCTTGAACACGAATATAGTATGCATAAAAATCCAATATAGATGAAAAAGAAGTTTAGTATTATTTTCACTTTCCTTGTAAGTGTTCTAGGTCCTATGTTGGTCCTAGCTCAACAAGGAACCAAAATTAATCGGGAAAATGTCGTTAAAAGGCACAATGTCTCCAATCATACCATGGATACATTAGCTTCGCTCACAGTCGGTAATGGTACCTTTGCCTATACGGTCGATGCTACAGGAATGCAGTCTTTTCCCATTTATTATAAAAATGGGGTTTCCTTGGGAACACAGTCAGAGTGGGGATGGGATTCCTTCCCCAATACAAAGAACTATAAATTCGAAGAAACATTAAAATCCTACGACTTTAACAACGAAGGGCGGAACGCGCAATATAGTATCCAATTGAAAGAACCGGAACGCAATGCAGAAGCTGTAAACTATTTTAGGGAAAATAAACACCGTCTGCAATTGGGTAATGTGGGCTTGGAACTTTATTTGAAAAACGGGCAACGGGCAACTGCACAGCATATCCAGGCTATTCGACAGGAGCTGAACCTTTGGACGGGTATTATCACAAGTGAATTTCAAATTGAAGGAGAACCTGTTTCTGTAAAAACCACATCGTATCAAAGCTGTGACCGCGTTGCAGTACATATCGCTTCGCCATTGATTGCACAGCAAAGGCTGAAAATATTTGTACACTATCCTTACCCAAGCGGAAAATTTTTGGATGAAGGTACCAACTATGATCAGGTGAATGATCATAAAACAACGATCGTAGCTCAATCTGCAAATGTTGCAGTGATAAATCATCAGTTGCAGGGAGCCAGTTACTTTACACAATTGGATTACTCACAGGGAACTTTAAAAAATACGGCTTCACACTATTTTGTGTACCAACCAGCTCCTGAGGTCAAAGAGTTTGATTTTTCATTTGCATTTGCGCCCACAAACAACTTTGATAAGAAGAGGATCCAGTATATGGATGCAGCAGGTGAAAGTGCAAGGTCCTGGAAGCATTTTTGGGAAAGTGGTGCTGCGGTTGACTTTGCAGGTAGCACAGATCCAAGAGCCAATGAGTTGGAACGAAGAGTTGTACTCTCTCAATATCTGACAAAAGTACAATGCGGAGGAAGTAATCCACCCCAAGAAACAGGTCTTACTTTTAATAGTTGGTATGGAAAGCCACATACGGAAATGCATTGGTGGCATGCTGTGCATTTTGCATTATGGGGACGTCCTGAAATTATGGAAAAAACATTGGATTATTATTTTAGAACCTTTGAAAAAGCGAGAGAACTCGCAAAACGACAGGGCTATCAAGGGGTTAGATGGATCAAAATGTCCGATAACGAAGGGAATGAAAGCCCCTCATCTGTAGCTGCATTTTTAGTTTGGCAACAGCCACATATTATCTATATGACCGAATTGGCCTATCGGGACAAAAAGGATCTCGCTGTCTTAAAAAAATATAAGGATCTCGTATTTGCCACAGCTGATTTCATGGCCGACTTTGCACATTATGATCAGGCAACGGGTCGTTATAATGTAGGCAAGGGAGTTATTCCTGCACAAGAAGTTTTCAAGGCTTCCGAGACGATGAACCCGACGTATGAGGTCGCCTATTGGGATTGGGCACTTCGCATAGCGCAACAATGGAAGGAGCGTCTGGGAGAACCAAGAGTGACCAAATGGGATCAAGTTATTGAAAAACTGGCCCCCTTACCAAGTAAGGACAACGTCTACTTGGCCACTGAAACTGCTCCCGATTCTTATACGTACGATCGTTGGATGACGGACCATCCCGGGGTACTCGGTGCATTAGGGATGGTTCCTGAATCACCGAAGCTAAATAAAGCGGTGATGAAAAACACACTGGATGTCGTTTGGGAGAAATGGCATTGGGAAAAGACTTGGGGCTGGGATTTTCCCATGACGGCGATGAATGCTGCTCGTCTGAATCTTCCCAATAAAGCGCTGGATGCATTATTTATGAATGTCCAAACCAATACCTATCTCAAAAATGGACATAATTATCAAGATGGACGCCTGCGGATCTATTTACCAGGCAATGGTGGGGTGCTCACGACCGTAGCGATGATGCTTGAAGGGTGGGACGCTTCCAACAGTGATTTACCAGGGTTCCCAAAAGATGGCTCATGGGTTATAAAAAAAGAAGGATTTAAAAAAATGCCCTAATATGATGAAGAAAATAATATTACTATTGCTTTTGGGTAGAAAAGGGATGGAACGCAATTTCTAAAGAATCACTGCAACCGAACGGATTTTTGGGATATGTGCAATCGACAGGAAAAGAGCCCAAAGATGGCCAGCCTGTTACTGTTGATAAAGTTTCAGATTTTGAAGATTATGGGCTTGGTTGCTTCCTCCTGGCTGGAACTGAAATATATAAACTTGTAGAAAGCTCTATGTAATGTTGGATTTGATGAGTTGATTGAAAACATGAAATAAAAACAAAGGCGCATTTCAATTTGAATTGCGCCTTTGTTATTCAGATGCTTGTTGCTGACTAATATGCAGAATTGTTCTTTAAGCAACGTAATCAGTATTTGTGCAATATTTAAATATACACCTTCATCCTACACAGAAGAGGAACATTAAATTGAACTGTCCATTGAAAAATAACATACAGTGCAGGATGATGAAATCGGACACATTTTATAGTATTGTAATAACCAATATAGCTTATTACGTTGGAGAACGAATCCGTGAAAATGATGCTAAGGCGACAGGTCCTTTTATTATGAGATGCATAGAGGCTGAGTTTTGAAAAGCGAGTTTTAAGTGTTTTTTTAAAATATTTATAAACAAATCGTTAATTTTATAATTAATAAAATCTAACAATGACCAATTCCGTAAATCAATTTTTAAAAACTTTAGAAATTAGCGATTTTTCTGCCACACCTAAGTATTTGCAATTGGCAAATACGATTATCGATGCTGTTAAAAATGAGACATTGGTCAGAGATGATATGCTCCCTTCTATTAATGAGCTGAGTGCATATTTGGAAATATCACGTGACACTGTCGAAAAAGCGTACCGTTATCTTAAGAAAAATGAAATTATAGCATCTAACCCTGGAAAGGGGTATTATGTAAACAAAACGGATGTCGAGTCCAAACTTAAGATAGCACTCTTTCTAAACAAACTAAGTGCCCATAAAAAAATAGTATACGATTCCTTTGCAAAAGAGCTGAGTGATTATGCCAACCTGGATCTATTTGTATACAATTCAGATCTATCGTATCTGAATACATTGTTGGGAAGCTTAACGAAAACATATGACCACTATGTTCTATTCCCCCATTTTAAAGAGGGAAGGGACAAAGCGCCAGATATCATCCGTAAGATTCCGGCAGAGAAACTCATGTTATTGGGTAAATTCATCGAAGATGTGCCCGGAGATTTTCCTGCAGTCTATGAAAATTACGAACATGATATTTATTCCGCATTGGAGGAAGCTAATGAAGTGTTGAGTAAGTACAAAAACTTAAAACTTGTATTTCCTGATTATAGTGATTTTCCAAAAGCCATTATCAAGGGGTTTTATAAGTTTTGCCAGCAATATGCATTTGAACACGAGCTCGTATCCGATATTGATGAAGAGAAAGTAGCGAAAGGAACATGTTACATCAATATTATCGAAGATGATCTGGTAAAATTGTTGAACAAGGTTATTCAGAAAAAACTCATTATAGGAAAAGATGTTGGTATCATATCCTATAATGAAACTCCATTGAAAAAGTTTATCCTGAATGGTATTACAACAATATCAACTGACTTTGAAATGATGGGAAGAATGGCTGCTGAGTTGATTATCAATAAATCTAAAGATCGGGTTGAAGTGCCTTTCTACTTAAAACTAAGACCTTCTGTTTAATTCTAATGCGCTCCTATGTCAAGGTACAGATGATCATGAAGCGGATTAGTTCTTTATGTTTCCGCAGGCGAGCGGGCGGTAGTGAATGGAAAAGACGATTCTTTTACTCGAGGAACAGGCTAATAGAAAAAGCAAAAGGCTGATCTACTTAAATAAATCAGCCTTTTGCTTGTGTATGTTGCTTTTGAAAACTTCGTTTATTTCTTTATTGTTTTTACAGGGAACAAGTCAATAACACCTTTTGCAACCTTGCTGATGTTATTAATTGCTTTTTCTGGATTGTCAACATCGCCAGAACCACGTGCCTGCCAGATCACTGCGTTTGTTTTACGATCGATGGCTTCGATAATCAAATGGCCATAACGATAGCGTTCTTTTGCAACTGGGTAATAACCGCCGCCATAGTAATATGGTGAAAACCATGGGCGGTACCAGCCCCAGGGGCCACCCCAGCCGTAATAACCGCCGCCACCATAGACCAAACGGCTTTTATTGTTGACAATGGTAATATACCGAAATAGTAAATCAGGATTATCTTTAGAATATTGTAGGCCCTTTGCCTCCAACGCAGTATTCGCGGCATCCAAAATATTGGCTTTGGCGATATCGTTGTCAAAATAAGACTTCGAAAGCGAGTCTACCGGAGGTAACCAAGCATACGTCTTGAAAGGAGTGAAATCCATCTTTTCTACCCGAGTGGTATTGTATTGATAAGACGAACATGATGCGAGTGCAACGCAAAGCACCAAAAATAATAGAATCTTTTTCATCGTAGTAATTTATTTATCAACTGTGATGAATCTACCATGAGTTTTTTGTCGCCGCATTGGACAACCACACTCATGATGGTTCATGGCCTATATGGAACTTATATTTATTTAACTAATTTGTTCTTATTCTTTATCCGCATACCTTTCAATTGTAAAAATAGTACAGTTGACGGTCTTCATGGCAATTGTTTTTTTACCGTCCGGGATGCTACCATCCTTTTTGATTTTACAATCTATTACTTTAGACAAAAAACTATAAATATGGTTTAATCCGAATTGTAAAATTAATAGGGATATTTTGCCACCAACGGAATCTGCCTTCCTGGACCAAAAGCTTTTGGACTAATACGCAGGATAGGCGGAGCTTGAAAACGTTTGAATTCCGCATTATTGACCAATTTACATACCCTTTCTACTAACGATTTTTCAAAGCCCATTGCTACAACCTCAGATCCCGCTTTCTCATTTTCGATAAGTTCAAAGAGGATTTGATCCAATAGATCGTATTCCGGTAGAGAGTCCGAATCTTTTTGATCTGGTCGAAGTTCCGCAGAAGGCGCTTTTTCAATGGTATTGACTGGAATGATCTCCCTTTCTCGATTGATATAGCGTGCTAAATCGTAGGCTTTGGATTTATAAACATCACCGATTACAGAGATGGAACCTGCCATATCACCATAGAGTGTACCATATCCTACAGCAGCCTCACTTTTGTTGGATGTATTGAGTAAAATATTGCCGAATTTATTGGAAGCAGCCATCAGAATTACCGCACGTGCGCGCGCTTGAATATTCTCTTCAGTCGTATCTGGCTGCAGCCCTTCAAAAAGGGGAGCTAAACTATGTTCGAAGGCATTGGCGATATCTTTGATCGGAACAATATAATGTTTGCAACCGGTATTGTTGACGAGATCCATCGCATCTTTTATCGAATGGTCGGAAGAGTAAACCGATGGCATCAGAATAGCTAATACATTATCGGCACCCAGAGCCTCGCAGGCCAAAGCAGCAACTAAGGCCGAATCTAGCCCACCGGACAGACCTAAAACCGCCTTCTTGAAACCAGATTTTTGAAAATAATCACGTAGCCCGAGGATCAATGCATCATGTATAAGAGCCATCTCAGCTATAGACTCTTTCGAAGAAGCTGTGGTGGAGGTGATATTTTGTTGATAATAGGTGACAAATTGAAGATCTTCTTCAAAGCTTTTTAGTTCAGCAATTTTTGTTCCTTCATTATTCAGGGCGATTGAGCGGCCGTCAAAGATAATATCCATGTGAGCGCCAATTTGATTGACATAAATTAGCGGTCTGCCAGACTTTGTTACCTGTTGGCTGAGAACCTTGATCCGTTCATCAAAATGGGTATAGGAAAAAGGGGATGCCGCAATGTTGATGAGGAGGTCTGGATTTTCTTTTCTCAGCTCTGCCATGGGGTCACCAACATAAGAATTGCCCCCTTCGTCATCATCCCACAAATCTTCACATATGGTTAAGGCAATTTTTACGCCGTTCAACTCGATACAATCAAAACGTCTGCTGGGCTCAAAATAACGATATTCATCAAATACATCATAATCGGGCAAAAGGCCTTTTTTAACAATGTTTCGGACTGCCCCATGCTCAATAAATACAGCGGTATTATAAAGCTCTTTGCCCTCAGGATCACTATTTTTGACGGGTGCTCCGATGATACAGGCGATATCCTGACAATGAGCAGCGATTTGATGAATAGCTTCATCACATTGATGTTTAAAGGCCTTACTTCGCAAAAGATCCTTGGCAGGATAACCACCAATCGCGAGTTCGGCAAAAATAATAAGATCGGCTGTTGCTTCTTTGGCCTGTTGGATCGCGCTAATTATTTTTTTAGTATTTGCTTCAAAATTACCGATATGGTAATTCAATTGTGCTAAAGCTATTTTCATATGCTATTAATCGTCTAACTAAATAAGATACCAATTGATGTCGGATCTTCTCACAAATTTATTTCTTTTTTTTGATACTCAGCCCGCACTTATGCGAATAAAAGCGCTAAATTATCTTCCGACCAACTGATGGATATCTATTACCAACTTCGGCCTGTAAGTAGAGTGAAAGCATAGTTGGTCCATGTTGAGTCCACCTTTTGAGCTGCTATCGTTGTATATGCATGTTTTTTACAACTCGGGACGATATTGAATCGTGCTAAATTGTTTTAACATAATTTTAACAACGTTAAATGCTGTTAAATTTCTTGACATGAAAGCAGATCTGTAGTACCTTTGATATATCAAAAGAAACGAAAGATATTAAAAATAATATATAAAGAACTTTTCATAATTTAGGTTAATAATTGGTTAGGTAAAGCTCGGAGTTCCCCACTTCGAGCTTTTATTTTTTCTAGAAACCTGTTTCAAGTCGTGTTTCAATTTCCTTCTTTTTTTAATTTAAAGTGTTGTTTATGGATCATACTATTGCCGCACAACAGAGATTTTTTTGTTACGTAAGTATAGCTCCTTCCCTTTTTTCTCTTTTATTTTTTTGCGGGGAATTAGGATCTGATTGTGATCAAATTAACTCTTTCGACAGTACTTGTTCAGTGATCGCTCAGTGTAGACTGAATAACCAGTGACTGATCACTGTTTAAGAATTGATTGAAAATTGTTATTAGGTATAAGTAGATATTAAAATATATCAGTTTTAAGATCTATCTTACTTTTAAGTTTTTGGATAATTTTGCAAACATTAAAACTATCGTCCAATAAATACACTAATCGTTGAAAACCTCATTGAACTAAAAAGCTCCTAAAATGACATCATTTTAGGAGCTTTTATGCTTTATTGCTTCAAGGAGCGATAATTATTTGATATCCGTTACTTCAATTACAAAATCCAATGGCGAGTTTGCAGGAATAGTTCCCACAGCCTGGTTTTGGTATCCATAAAGGGAAGGTGCCATGATATGAATTTTACTGCCCTTTTGTAGACCTTTTTCCGTTAAACCACCTAATTTCATGTCACCGATTTTTTGCGGAGCAAATGCGAAGGTCCAAGCTGGAATAATGGTGCTGTAAAATGGATATTGATACCCCGTGTTTGTGATGATTTCAAATTCTTTGGCAGTATCAGTTTGATCAAATACACTTCCACTCAATAATTTTCCAACGTATTTTACAGTCGGTTTAAATTTTAAGTATTTGCCATTTAATGTGTCAACCACTTTATACTCATAGTTCCCTGTTCCTTCGGCAAGAATTTCATACCAAATTCCCGTTTCGCTGTTGTATTGTGCAGCAGGGTAATTTTGGCTGACGTAATTTTTAAGTGTTACAGAATCCGTCTTAAATTGTGCGTTCGCATCATAAACCGGAGCATCGTCGCTTTTGTTACAGCTGATAATAAGGAAAGCGATTGCTGCAATTCCCATGAATAGTGGTGATAACAGTTTTTTCATTATATTTTTTATTGGTTTTTCAAGGAAAAGCTATTTTCTTTGTGAAGTAGCTTTGCAAATGTATATTATTTTTTCTTCGTTAAAAGTTTTCGCTATAACAATTAACATTTTGATACATTAATTTACACTTCTGAACGTGTACTTACAAAAAAGCCATTCTCACTAGGAGAACGGCTTCGATGAATGCATTGTTTTTATTTCTTAGTTGGAACCCGTTGAGATAGCAGTAATCTCTATTGTATATGCAACAGGTGTATTTTTCGGTACTGCTATTTTTTCGCTACCATCTTTAAATTCTTTTTCGTCAAACCCTAGGTAGGAAGGTGCTACGAAACGAATTTTAGATCCTTTAACTAACCCTGATGTTGTTAATCCATTGAATTTCAATTCGCGACCATCTTGGCTAATAACTTTTGGGATAAATGCATAATACCACGCGCCACCATATTTGTTAATCGCAGGGCTTAAGTTGCTGTAATTAGACGGTGTGCCTTCTTTACTTTGGTCGAATACAGTCCCATTCAATAGTTGTCCTTTGAAATTGATTGTTACCGAAGGGGATGTTATCACATAGCCTCCATTCCCAAGTTGAGCCTTATAAGTGTAAGATGTTTTATCTCCAGGATTCAGAACTTGATAAATAATCTTCGTCGAATCGTCTACAACGTAATTAGCTTGACCAGCATCATCCTTGAAGTTTTGTTTAGCATATTCTAATAATAAAGGTGCCTGATCTTTGTATAAAGAATCTTGTCTTGCCTTTTCCTTTTTTATGGCTTCTTGTTGTTGTCTTATTAATTCATCATAATCGATATTATCTTTATTACAAGCCGTAAAAAGAACCCCCAGACACAAAAACGCCATTAATAATTTCGTGATATTTTTCATAATTTCTTAAAGTGTGTATTAATTATAAAATCCAAAACGCAGGAATAATGGAGTTCGCTACAAGTAAATGTTAAATTATTCTAAAAAAACAGCTAACTCATTTGAGTTCAGGTATTTTTGTCGTATACTTTTTAGACGAAATTCGCTATCAAAACGTAGGAGAGTTGGGAAGATCATTTTTCTTCCTTTTAGCAATTGCAAAGCTAAAGGATGGTATTGTCCTGTTTTCTTTCTTTTGCTTAAGGGCCTCCATATACTTTGGTCAAAAGCAATGTCTTGGATAGATTCTGCATCTAAATGAACGGCATAGTAACGCTTGTTGATTAATTGGACAATCTCCTTTTTTGTAAAGATTTCCTGTTCCATTTTCCGGCAATAGCTGCACCAATCCGTATGAATAAAGAGGAGCGTTTCGCGCGGTGAAACAGTCAGGAGTGAATCCAGTTGTGCAAAATCAATCCAATTTATCCGCTCCTGTCCATGAGAACTGAGCGGATAAAAGAATAGGATCAATAGCACATATATTTTTTGGAAATGCTTCATATCCCAAATCCATGTTAATGAAAATGACCAACACGAAGGCCAAATGTATAAGTTCGGGGGCGTGTTGGACCATAGATATAATCTGAATCACGTAGCGCTCCCTTGTCGAAGTCCTTCTGAAAAGCATTGAACATGTTTTGTACACCACCAAAAATTTCAATGCTGAAATCTTTATGTATTGGAAAGGTGTACCCTAAGCGGAGATTTAATTCCACAAAGTCCCGGGCATTTTTAAGGGTCATTACATCTTGTTGAATATGTGGAACAATCATTTTTCCAGTGTACACGCCCGTCAGATCGATCGCAAATTGTTTGGTCGCTTTCAGGTTGCTATTCATATAACCATAGATATTTGGCGTACGGACATATTTCTTGGTGAGGATGTCCTGCCCGTCTTCTTTTCCTGTATAGATGAGTTGGTCTTTCTTATAGCGAGAACGCTGGATCGTCCCACCAGTTTGGAAAGAAAACCAGGAGGATGGCGCAATATTGATTTCAATATTGGAACCATACACCCGGGCTCCTTCACCATTTTGCATTTCCTGGATAATCAATCCATCTTTTTCAGACGCCATGACGTTGACAAACTGATTGTTTAGATCCGTGTAAAATCCTTCCACGAGCAAACTTGTCTGTACATTTCCAAAATTTTTATTGTAGCTAAAAGAGCCTGTATAGGCATTGGAGTATTCTGTTTTCAGATTTTCACCGATCAATACAAATACTTGGTTTCCGCCAATGGAAGTGACGTGCATGTCCTCATTAAATGCTTGTGGTGCACGGAAAC
This sequence comes from Sphingobacterium sp. 18053, assembly GCF_902706145.1. Lineage (NCBI taxonomy): Bacteria > Pseudomonadati > Bacteroidota > Sphingobacteriia > Sphingobacteriales > Sphingobacteriaceae > Sphingobacterium > Sphingobacterium sp. 18053. The sequence goes on along the minus strand of NZ_CACSJW010000002.1, from coordinate 185,122 downwards.
CCCGTGCATAGCCTCCTCTAAATTGAAGATCTTTTGTGATATCGTATAATATTGTCAATCTGGGGCTGAAAGTACCAAAACGCTGATCTGAGTTTCGGTTTATACCTGCGAGACTATATTTGCCGTCAACATAGGTGTAATCATATCGCGCTCCGATTAACGTTTTAAAATTGCTTAAAGGCTTCCATTCGTATTGGGCATAACTCCCTAGTCCTTTGTTCTGCTGATCAATGGTTCGTTTATACCCTGGTATTTCATCCTGGGTATTGTTGTATGAAAACTCCACTCCGGCAGTAAATACATCTCTTTCAAAGCTGTAGGTATATTGTCCCCCGGCAACTAGCGCGATATCATTTGTTTTTCCATAGGCATTTGCGGCTAATGTGCTGTCCGCAAGGGTTGTTCCACCTCCAAGACCGCCATAGTAACTGTCGCGAACAGTTTTCTGCACAGAGCCATACAACGACATTTTTTGCTTATAATCTGTGGAATAGTGATCGTACGTGATTCCGCCAACAAGCGAACTGGTTTCCAACTGCTCGGTGATTTGCGTCAGGTGCGGTACTTTATCGAGTTGATCACCACCGCGGCGGAACTCATTCACGGTGCTAAAATCAACCGTTATCTTATCCAGGTCACTCGGTTTGTAAAATAGTTTTGTGCCGAACGTGGTGTTACGAAGTTTGGTTATTTCCGAAAAACCATCGCCATTTGCATCGTAAGCTTCCCGATTACGGTGCATACCGTAGAATGTGGCTCCTCTTTTGAGGTCTTCCGAAACGGTAGAGGTATTAAAATCCACTGTATTATCCCAGCTTTTGCCGCCAATGAGTGAATTGGTGGATTTTACCTGCCAGTCGTTTTCTACAGGATCTTTTGTAATAATATTGATTGTTCCGGCGATCGCATTGGCACCAAATAATGCCGAACCACCACTGCGCACAACCTCAATACGATCGATCATACTCGTTGGAATCTGATCCAATCCGTATACGCTATTTAATGCGGAAAATACCGCCCTACTGTTTATCAATATTTGTGAATAGGGGCCCTCGAGGCCATTCAGGCGGACTTGTGAAAAGCCGCAATTCTGGCAATTGTTTTCTACCCGTACACCCGGCTGATAATTCAATGTTTCCGACATGGCAACAGATTGTGTCGCATTAAATAATTTTGGACCGATGACATTGACAACCACGGGGGCGTCCTTCCGTTTGACGCCATAGCGTGTAGCCGAAACAACAACCTCATCCAAATTGAGGTTGTCTTCTTCCAGTTGAATTTGCAAAGGCGACTTCAACGTGTCTAAAGAGATGACTTTGCTGAAGGAGCGATAGCCCACTGCCGATATATTTAAGGTTACTTTTTGCGTTGGTATTGCAGACAGCTTAAAGTACCCATTTGGATCAGATGTAGTTGCGAGCTTGCTGTTTTTTAAAGTCAGTGTACCAGAAGGAACCGCCTCATGGTTTTTGTTAAATAAGTAGCCTTCAAGTTTTGATTGGGCGTATATAGTGGATGTACCAGCCAGTAATGTGGCCAATAAAGTGTATTGCTTTAGCATCGTAATTTTATAAAAATTTTATAAATACAGGCCTCGTATAGCATGATCTGTTCCTGGTTATGAACCGCGTTCAAGGCATTGCGTCTTATCGGAAGCAGGGTAATAGCTTGTTTCCGACAAGGTAATGTATGCCAATGAGCTCACTGAAACCATAATGACAGTATTCAGCGAAGGTTTTCGCTATTGTAACAGGGACAATTCTCAAAGAAGAGGCAAATAAAAATGGGATCAAAGCGGTATTTCATGCTGTCGTTCTGGAGCCAAGCGATTTAGCACATGCGTAATGTCTTACTTGTTTGCGCCAAGTTCGTTTGATCGTTATGGAACTAGCGACAGGCCTTCGAAATCTTTGATTTTTGGTTTATGCTAAGCTGGGGGGACCACGTAAGTGGTAATGATCGATCGTTGTGCTGATCGCCTCCGGACAAAATGAATTATAATGTTCTTCTTTTACTTCACGCGGAAGAGGAAGTTCAAGGACGGTAAATTCAGTTTGTACGTAGGTATTGTGATAGATGACATTGAGGTATTCGATTTGGTCATCTGTTTCTTGCGGCTTTTGTTTTTTGGTAAAATCATAAGGGTGGGTGTGCATGACAATTTCACCGGTTGATTTTACCTCTTTGTGCATAAAAACAACACCCGAAATAATAATCAGCGACATTAATACCAATTGGCAAAATGCGATAAGCTGACGTGGGGATTTTGTTGTTTTTCGGTACATAAAAAAGCGCTACTTTTTAGGGTAACGCTTCAAAAATACGATTTTATTTTGTGAGTATTCGTGATCTACCCATTAAATAAATATGAAATAGCTATATACTAAGCTTACAGTGCTTCCTGATTATTTAATCAGATGATTGTTGTCGTCTGGGAATACAACGGAAGGTTTGAACTGCTTAGCTTCTTCAAAGTCCATGGTTGCGTAGGAAATGATGATAACAATATCGCCTACTTGAACCAAGCGTGCCGCAGCACCATTCAAACAGATAATACCTGATCCACGTTGACCTGGGATGACGTATGTTTCAAGACGGGCTCCATTATTGTTGTTTACGATTTGAACTTTCTCGTTAGCGATGATATTTGCGGCATCCATCAAATCTTCATCTATTGTGATACTACCCACATAATTCAATTCCGCTTGTGTAACTTTAACGCGGTGAATCTTGGATTTCATTACTTCTATTACCATGGCGCAAAGGTAGGGCTTTCTGCTGAATTTGAAAGATTTGTCAATTAATTTGACAAATTATTCAGAATCATATTATCAATCAAACGGACACCTTCGACCCAGGCCGTGACAAGTGCGACATGCTGCTTGCTGAAATCGATGTGATCGACTTCTTTTAACGTTGAACTTTCACATAGCGCAAAGTATTCAACGCTAAGCCCATCGGTGTCTGTTAAAATCTGTAAGGCTTTGTCTTTTATTTCCGCTAGCGGGATAGCGTCATGTATATGATCTTTGACATATTGCAGGGAACGGGAGAGTGCCAAAGCCGTTCTTTTTCCAGCTTCACTTAAGCGCGCGTTTCTAGAGCTCAGTGCTAGGCCGTCTTGATCCCTAATGATAGGACATATCGCCAATTGAATCGCGAGATCCTTCATGGCTATCATGCGTTTGATAACCATGACCTGCTGAAAATCTTTCTGCCCGAAACAAGCAATATCCGGTTGTACCAATGTAAATAATTTATAGACGACCTGGGTGACACCTTGGAAATGGCCAGGGCGTTTTTCACCTTCCCAAATTTGGTCCAGTTCGCCAAGATCGAGATGCCAGACCTCATTTTTATCGGGGTACATCTCATCAACGCTTGGTAAGAAAAGGATGTCGCAATCGACGGATTCCAGTAATCTGATATCGTTTTCGATGGGGCGTGGATATTTTTCGAGATCTTTCGGATCGTTAAATTGTGTGGGGTTAACAAAAATGCTGCAAACACGAATATCACTAATTGGTTTTGCGTAATTTAATAAGGATAAATGTCCTTCATGTAAAGCGCCCATCGTAGGGATTAGGGCGATTTTTTGACCTGTTGATCGGGCTTCTTGCAGGTATGCTTGGAGAGATGCTTTCGTTTTGAAAATTTCCACTTTGCTATTTAGTTTTTTGTTGGCAAAGGTGCATAATATTTTGGGAATATAAAACGATGATTAATAGTAAATTGCATAGTAAGTATTTTTTTCGTACCTTTGTAGACCGATTTTACTGTTCGAAAATAATAAATAAAAATAACTGGAGATGGCAAAAACGAAGATATTGTTTATTACTCACGAGATGTCGCCTTTCCTCGAATTAACTAAAATTTCTGAAATTACACGTCAACTTCCGCAAGCGATGCAAGAAAAGGGTTTTGAGATCCGGATCTTAATGCCGCGTTTTGGGAATATCAATGAGCGTAGAAATAGATTACATGAGGTTATTCGTCTTTCAGGCTTGAACATTGTTGTGGATAATAATGATAATCCGCTAATTATTAAAGTTGCTTCATTACCTGCGGCCCGTATGCAGGTGTATTTCTTGGATAATGAAGACTACTTTCAGCGTAAAAAAGTTTTTAGTGATGAGCATGGCGAATTCTTTGCAGACAATAATGAGCGTTCAGTGTTCTTCTGTAAAGGAGCGTTGGAAACTGTGAAGAAATTAGGATGGTCCCCTGATGTAGTACACTGTCATGGATGGTTCTCTGCTTTGGTACCGGCTTACGTGAAGACAACTTATAAAGACGATCCTACATTCAAGGATGCAAAAGTGATGTACTCTTTATTCAATGAAGAATTTAAAGGTACATTAGGTACAAAGTATGCTGAAATGGCGCCAGAAGGTTCCTTTAAAGCAGCGGATGCGCAGGTGTACGGTGATGGTAGTTATGAGGCTATCTATAAAGGTGCTTTGCATTTTACCGATATGGTGGTTGTCGCTGACGAAAATGTCAACACTGAAATAGTTGATTTTGCTCGATCAAAAGATATTCAGGTTTTTGAGCCTAATGGCGATCAGGACTACGATGCTTTTGGAGAAGTGTATGATCAGTTTGCGCCCGAAGAAGTAGAAGCGTAAGCTTTACTTGTCGAAGCGTTTCGAAAAACAAACAGACAATAATATAAAAAAGGCTATTCTCAAGGATAGCCTTTTTTTATGCGTCTTTTTTTTCCTCCGGTCGAACCGTTATTTCAATGATTTTCGTTGCGCTACCTGCTAGAAACCTTTTGTCGCGGTAAATGTAGCTGCGAATTGTTATCTTCGCAGTAATCTGTCATTGTTTTTAGATATCCATACCAGGGGATCTCCGCGAAGATAAATCGGGTGTGATCTATACCTCATAGGTTAGGTTATCAAATAGCATACATTGGCTTTATTTTATTGTATATAATTCGTGTAATGAAAATTAAGGTAGGATTTGGATTTGATGTCCATCAGATGAAAGAAGGTCATCCATTTATTGTAGGTGGAGTGCAATTGGAGCATCATGCTGGCGCCTTTGGGCATTCTGATGCCGATGTGTTGGTCCATGCGATATGTGATGCCATTTTGGGGGCCGCCAATTTAGAAGATATTGGCTACCACTTTCCAAATACAGATATGCGCTGGAAAGGCATTAGCAGTTTATTGTTGTTAAAAGAATGTATGGCGCTGATTGCTGCGAAGGGATATACGCTTGGCAATATTGATGCGATGCTGTGTCTGGAAGCTCCTAAGATCAAACCCTATATCCCACAAATGAAAGTTAAACTGGCTGAAGCAACGGGTTTGGATATCGACGACATCTCTATTAAAGCAACAACAAATGAAACGATGGGATTTATCGGTCGTCAGGAAGGGGTGGTTGCCTATGCGGTTTGTTTGATTGAACGCGCATAGTTCGCCTCAATATTTTCACGTTTAAATTCTTGCTTTTGGCCCAATTAGTAATACCTTTGCCAAAGTAGGGATTCTTGGCACACTATCTGATAGAGTGAGCATTAATGTCTTAATTGAAGTCTTTAAAGATCAAAATAATGCAGTATCCAAGTTTGCAAAACAGAACTGTGGACGGAAAAATGGGCTATGCAATGCGGTCTTTAAAATGAATAATATTTACGTCTGAAATTTAGTAAATAGATGAAACGAGTATCAAAAAAAAATCAACTTACTGAGGCTGATGTCAAGCGGTATACGTTCAATTTTTGGAAAATTATCGTCGGGATCGTCGCGATAGGTTTCCTTTTTATATTGAGTATACGTCTTGGCGTATTTGGAAAATTACCCTCCTTCAGTGATTTGGAAAACCCCAAAAGTAATTTAGCTTCCGAAGTTATCACGGAAGATCATAAGGTATTGGGAACCTATTATGTCCAAAACCGCTCCAACGTAAAGTATAGTGAATTGTCACCTTATTTGGTCAAAGCATTGGTTTCGACAGAGGATAAACGCTTTTATGATCACTCTGGGATTGACTACTCACGTACATTTACAGTTATCTTTCACACCCTGACCGGTAACAAACAGGGGGGAAGTACAATTACACAGCAGCTGGCACTTAATCTATTTTCGGATGGACGGCAAAAGAATTTTCTAAAGCGTGTCATCCAGAAATTTCAGGAATGGATTACAGCTGTTCGCTTGGAAAGAAATTATACCAAAGATGAGATTATTACTATGTATTTTAACACGGTAGATTTTGGTGCTTACAATACATACGGAATCAAATCCGCTGCGCGGACTTATTTCAATACGACTCCGGATAAACTGACAGCTGACCAAGCAGCCCTTTTGGTGGGGATGCTTAAAGGCCCAGGAGCATATTCTCCTGTGCGGTATCCAGAAAAATCACGTACTCGCCGTAATACGGTGTTGAACAATATGGTTGCCGCAAATTTTATTTCGGCTGAGGAGGCTACAAAAGCGAAAGAAAAACCACTTGGTTTAGAACTTAAGATCGCAAATTACGGTGAGGGTTTGGCGCCATATTTTAGAGCGGTATTAAAGGATGAAATCAAAAAGGAATTTGCAAAATTGTCCATCACCAAACCAGATGGCACACCTTATGACCTCGATCGTGATGGATTGAAAATCTATACGACGATCAATATGTCTATGCAGCAATATGCAGAGGATTCGCAAAAAGAGTGGATGAAGCAACTGCAGTCTAAATTTGCTGCGCAATGGAAAAATAGGGATGCTTTTAAAGGGGATAAAGCCAAGTTGCTCATTAGTGGAATGAAGCGCTCTGACCGTTACCGTATTTTGAAAGAAGAGGGCTTGAATGAAGATGAGATCAAAAAGGCCTTCAATGTAAAGGTTCCGATGAATATATTTACATGGAAGGGAAGTGTTGATACGATGATGACGCCAATGGACTCCATAAAGTACAATAAACTCATGTTGCGCAATGCGATGATGTCTATGGAACCGAAGACCGGACATATCAAAGCTTGGGTTGGAGGTATTGACTTTGACCACTTCAAATATGATCAGGTAAAAATGGGTACGCGTCAAGTCGGATCAACGGCGAAACCATTTACGTACGCTGTGGCGATTGACAATGGTTATTCACCATGTTACAGTATTCCCAATTACCAACAAACTTATAACGGATGGACACCAAGAGGAAATGCACAAGGTGGGAACCCAATTACCTTAGCGAAAGCATTGGCTTATTCGCAAAACTATGCGACGGCCTATCTGGTGCACGAAGTTGGCGCTGCGGAAGTAGCTGCATTGACAAAACGGATGGGTATAACAAGTGATGTGCCCAATTATCCTTCGATCTCATTAGGGGCTTATGAAGCGTCCGTCTTTGATATGGTAGGTGCTTATTCGGCATTTGTGAATCAAGGAACTTGGATTGAGCCAACAGCGATCCTACGTATTGAAGATAAAAATGGTACACCAATCTATGATAAAGCACCAAAGGTCGTAAAAGCCTTAAATAGTGAATCGGCTTATATTATTGTTGATATGTTGAAAAAGGTGGTATCCCAAGGTACGGCAAGACGTATTCAATGGATGTATAAGCTCACAAATCCAATTGGCGGTAAAACAGGTACAACCAACGATAACTCAGATGCCTGGTTTATTGGTATTACACCAGAACTGGTTACGGGTGTTTGGACTGGTGCAGAAGATCGAGGCATTAGTTTCGACAGGATGGAGTACGGACAAGGGGCAGCAGCAGCAATGCCAGTATTCGCTTACTACATGCAGAAAGTGTATAAAGATTCAAATTTGAAGTATACCAAAGGTGATTTTGAGCAACCTCAGGGTGGGCTTACCCGTGTCATTGACTGTAATCAGTATTGGGGCGGTGGTGGCTCTGATGTCGAAGATGGGTCTACGGATTCAAGCGGCAAAGATGCGACTAAACTAAAAGATGATCGCTTAGGTTTCTAAGTTATTTTAACGAATACCATTGGGCCAGACAATAAATTTTTTCGAGATTTGTTGTCTGGCTTTTTTGCTGACGGTGTTTGATATTGGAATATAATGGACGTATTTGACTATAGAGAAGAATTAAAGAAGATACCGCATCGACCGGGAGTCTATCAGTATTTTGATAAAAATAACGAACTGATCTATATCGGTAAAGCGAAGGATTTGCGTAATCGGGTCGGCTCGTATTTCGTTAACGAAAATCAGCTGAATGGCAAAACCCGTGTTTTGGTTCGGAAGATCAACCGTATATCTTTTACTATCGTTGACACGGAGATTGATGCTTGGTTGCTTGAGAATTCATTGATCAAAAAACACAAGCCCAAGTATAATGTTCTGTTGAAGGATGATAAAACCTATCCCTGGATTGTCATCAAGAACGAACCTTTTCCGCGGGTTTTTTGGACCAGGCAATATATTAAGGATGGGTCCCGTTATTATGGCCCCTATCCTTCCGTGGGGATGATGCATATTGTATTGGATCTGATTCGTGAATTGTTTCCCCTCCGGACCTGCAATTTGGCCCTAACACAGGAAAATATACGGAAAGGGAAGTTTAAGATCTGTCTCGAATATCAAATTGGAAATTGTAAGGGGCCCTGTGAAGGGTATCAGTCCGAAGACGATTACGATCAGAACCTGAGTGATATCAAAGATATTCTGAACGGAAAGATTGCTGTAGTGACCAATCGTTTAAAGGAGAGTATTGCTACCGCCGCAGCAGCTCTGGATTTTGAAAGAGCGCAGTTAATTAAGGCGAAGCTGGATAAGCTGGACAATTACCAGAGCAAGTCTACAGTGGTCAACTCATCCATTACAAATGTGGATGTATTTAGTATTGCTTCAGATGAGGGCTACGCTTTTGTCAATTACCTGAAAGTCATGAATGGTGTTATTATTCAGACACAGACGCTCGAAATGAAGCGGCGTTTGGATGAGAGTGAACAGGAGCTTTTGGCCTTGGCCATACCGGAGATTCGGGAACGCTTCAAAAGCCTTTCGCGGGAAATTATTGTACCCTTTGAATTAGATATTGAAGAGAACGAACGGATTCGATTTACGATTCCGAAGCTGGGCGAAAAGAAAAAATTGCTGGAGCTTTCCCAAAAGAACGTGGCATTTTTTAGAAAAGAGCGCCTGTTGCAATATGAAAAGCTTAATCCTGATATTCGGACCGAGCGCATCTTAAAACAGATGCAAAAAGATCTTCGCATGAATGTGCTGCCACAGCATATTGAATGTTTTGATAACTCGAATATTCAGGGGAATTATCCCGTATCGGCTATTGTTGTCTTTAAGGATGCAAAACCTTCGAAGAAAGATTACCGCCACTTTAATGTGAAAACAGTTGAGGGGCCCAACGATTTTGCTACGATGGAGGAAGCTGTTTTTAGACGCTATAGGCGATTATTGGATGAAGACCAGCCTTTGCCGCAATTGATTATTATCGATGGCGGAAAAGGGCAGCTAGGCGCAGCCTTAAAGAGTTTGCGCTTGTTGGGGATAGAGCGAAAAGTAACCGTCATCGGTATTGCCAAAAGGCTGGAGGAGCTTTTCTATCCAGGTGATCAATATCCACTTTATTTAGATAAGAAATCTGAAACCCTCAAGATCATTCAACATCTTCGGGATGAGGCACACCGCTTCGGAATCACCTTCCACAGGAATCAACGGAGCCGGAAAACCTTCGTTTCAGAGCTGGAAAATGTTCCGGGTATAGGTAAAACAACAGTTGAAAAAGTATTAACTGAATTTAAATCGGTGAAAAAAGCGAAGGAAGCCTCAGATGAAGAACTAAAAAAAGTGCTTAATCTGAAACAGATTAAAGCACTTCGTGAATATTTTGCAAAGTAAAAATTTACAAGAAAAACAGTTCTTACAGGGGAGGTCAGTATAAAAAGATCTCCCCTGTACGAATGTTCAATGCGAATTAATCGTCGTAACCGAAACGTTTAAGGTAGTTCTTTTTACTTCTCCAGTCAGGAATTACCTTAACAAAAAGCTCGAGGAATACTTTTCCGTCAATAAACTCTTCAATATCCTGGCGCGCATAGGTGCCGACTTTTTTGATCATGGCTCCCGCTTTTCCAATGATAATATTTTTTTGAGAGTCGCGCTCAACAATAATTTCGGCAGCAATACGTGTGATATTTGCTTCTTCTTTGTAAGATGTAACAATTACTTCTGTACTGTAAGGAATCTCTTTATCGTATAGTTTGAATACTTTTTCACGAATCATCTCAGAGACAAAAAAACGCATGGATTTATCCGTTAACTCATCCTTTTCATAATAGGCTTCGTGAATCGGTAACTTGTCCTTAATGTAGTGCATCACGGCAGCAACATTATGATTTAATTTTGCTGAAATCGCAAAAACGGTATCTGGATTTAATTTTTCCTGCCAAAATTCAATCTTAGCCTTGACCTCTTCTTCCGAAGATTTATCAATTTTGTTGATAAGCACAGCAACAGGGGAATTTGTTTTACGCAATTTCTCCAGGACATCGTTCTCATCGTATTTTTCGTGGATATCTGTCACAAATAAAATAATGTCTGCATCGATCAACGATCCTTGGACAAAATTCATCATCGATTCTTGCAAAGAATAGTTTGGTTTGATAACACCAGGAGTGTCCGAAAACACAATTTGATGGTCTTCATCGTTTACAATACCGATAATGCGGTGTCTTGTCGTTTGCGCTTTGGGTGTAATGATAGACATTTTTTCACCCACTAAAGCGTTCATTAGGGTGGACTTACCAGCATTTGGCTTTCCGATGATACTTACGAATCCTGCTTTATGTGACATTTTTCTAAATTTTATTAGGATTACAAAGAAACAAAATATATCTTTGTACTCCAATTCGGAAGGATCATAATCTTGTTTTTTCAAAAGAAAAAAGCAATTTTGTTCAAAAATATATTGCGGGGTGGAGCAGTTGGTAGCTCGTCGGGCTCATAACCCGAAGGTCACTAGTTCGAGTCTGGTCCCCGCTACTAAAGAAAGAGCCGATTGCAATGATCGGTTCTTTTAAAGAAACTTAAAATACATTGCGGGGTGGAGCAGTTGGTAGCTCGTCGGGCTCATAACCCGAAGGTCACTAGTTCGAGTCTGGTCCCCGCTACTAAAAGAAAAAAGCCGAGGTGAATATCTTGGCTTTTTTTGTGTCCTAATTTACGCTATAATACCGCCTGTTTTTCAGGATCATCTTTTTTCCTACTCTTATAAATTTCTCTTTATCGATTGTCGTGAGGTTGTTAAAAAACTGTCTTTTGCTGTTATTTAATCGTTCTACTTTTTTGATATTGGATTGCTCTGTAAAATGTGTGTTTATGCAATCGTTTGTTTAATTGGCGCAATCGATTTCGTTGCTACTAAATTTTGATATGCTGTCATCATCCTTTAGTTTTAGCATTCATGTACCTAAATTTTGATTAGCAAGCTAATCAATTTTTAAACTAACTATTAAATATTATGATTTCAAAGATTCTCGACAATCACAAGTTGAGTCTGTTATCATTAGCTTTACTCATTACAAGTACACACAACTCGGCTAATGCTAATGGTCTTACGTTTCCAAACAACAATATTTTGTTGAATGACGCGGTTTATCAACAAAAAGTGAATGGAAAAGTGCAGTCTACAGACGGCCCATTGGCTGGAGCAACCATTAGCGTTAAGGGGAGCGGTAAATCGACATCCGCAGGAGCAGATGGACGTTTTACAATAGATGCTAAAAATGGTGATGTACTGGTCGTTACAAGTGTTGGTTATAAAGCACAAGAAGTGACCGTGACAGGACCGGTTGTTAACATCAATCTGGAGTCCAATAGTGAGGCACTCCAGGAAGTTGTCATTGTCGGTTATGGCACACAACAGAAAAAAGAGAGTTTGACTGGAGCCCTTCAGGCGGTAAAAGGAAACAAATTACGTGATGTCACTACGCCATCGGTTGAAAACATGCTGAATGGTAAAGCTGCCGGGGTATATGTTGCACCAGGAGCCGGTAAACCAGGGTCAAATGGTGGTGTTGTGATTCGTGGTCAGGCAACATTAAGTGGTACGACGAGCCCATTGTGGGTCATTGACGGTGTTATTGTTGGCTCAAGCCCAGGTGATATCAATCCGGACGACATTGAGTCATTAACCATCCTAAAAGATGCTGCTTCAACGTCAATTTATGGTTCTCAAGGCGCGAATGGTGTTGTTGTCGTTACAACAAAAAATCCTTCTGCATCCAAAACAAGCATTAGCTTCTCTACAAAAATGGGTATCAACCAACTTTCCAATGGGCACATGGAAATGATGGATGGAGCTGAACTGTATGATTATTTTGCCTCTTTTTCTAACCCAGGTGACATCAAATTTCCACGCTGGAATTCTGAATTACGTAATAGCAATTTTGACTGGTGGAAGCTGGCCACAAAAACCGGATTTGTTCAAAACCACAATCTATCCATTCAGGGTGGTAATGAAAAATTACAATCTTACTTGTCTTTAGGTTATTACAACGAAGCCGGTGCTGTAAAGGGGTATGATTACGACCGTTATAATTTTAGATTACGTACTAACTACAAACCTTTTGACTGGTTGACAATCAAACCGTCTATTGCTGGATCGAGACGTGCAGTAGATGATCGCCAATATGATGTCAATGCCATGTATGGAAACCTGCCTTGGGATAGTCCTTACGATGCAAATGGAAGTTTAGTGCCACATCGTTACAGCGGCTGGGTCAACAATGCAAGTACAAATTACTTATATGATCTGCAATGGAATCATAGTGCCAATACCAATTATGAATTTATGGGTAATTTGGATTTTGATATCAAATTAACGGATTGGTTGACTTTCTCTTCTGTGAATAATTATCGTTACAATAGTTATTCCGATAGCGGGTATCAAGATCCACGATCAAACAGTGGCGAAAGTGTAATTGGACGTGTGACAGATTATCGTATGGAATTTGCCCGTCGATATACCAACCAGATTTTACGTTTTAACAAGACTTGGGATAAACATAGCCTGAATGGATTGGCTGCATACGAATTTAACGACTATTGGACAAAAACCTTAGATGCTTATGGGACGGGGATTGTAAATGGTTTCGAGGTATTGGATGTTGTTGCAAAACCAGAGCGAACCAGAGGCGGAATTTCCGAATGGGCAGTACAGTCATTGTTGTCTAATGTAAACTATGCATACGATAATAAATATTTGGCACAGGTATCGTTCCGTCGTGATGGAGCATCCAATTTTGGTACCAATGCAAAATATGGAAACTTCTTTTCAGTTAGTGGTGGTTGGAATATCAATAAGGAAGAGTGGTTCAAGGCTGATTGGGTAGATAATTTAAAACTGAGAGCGGCTTACGGATCGGTAGGTAATAGACCAAGTTCATTATATCCACAATATAGTCTTTACTCTGTGTCTGCATCATCAAGTTATAATGGTATACCAGGGGCATTAATTAGCCAAATCGGTAATAAAGATCTGACTTGGGAAAAAACCTATACAACCGGTTTTGGGGTGGATGCAGCCTTGTTTAAGAATAGATTGCGATTCAATGTTGATTATTATGACAAGAAGACCGATAATGTACTTTATCAAGTGCCGATCAGCGGTCTGACCGGTGTCACTTCTATCTGGAAAAATATTGGTAAGATGCAAAACCGGGGGATTGAATTGACCATCGGTGGCGACATCGTTCGAAATGACAATGTACATTGGAGCTTGGATGTTAATTTGAGTCACAATGTGAATAAATTGACCGAGCTATTTGCGACAAAAGATGCCAATGGTAATCTTGTTTCAAAACCAATTATCGCAGGTGACGGATCAGGTATCGCTGGATCGGCGCAACGTCTGCTTCAACCTGGTCTTCCGGTAGATACCTATTATTTAAAAGAATGGGCTGGTGTTAACGTAGATAATGGTTTGCCAATGTGGTATCGATACGAGACAGATGCCAATGGCAATGAAACGAGGACAACGACGTCGAACTATTCCAATGCAACTTTCCGTAATGCAGGAAAAGGAAATGCTGATCTGTTTGGAGGTTTCAGTACAGCTTTAAGTTATAAGCAGTTTGACCTGAATGCGGTGTTCGGTTTCTCCTTGGGTGGTAAATTATATAATTATTCGCGTCAGGAATTTGATTCGGATGGAACCTATACCGATCGTAACCAGATGAAGTTACAGGATGGTTGGAGCCGTTGGGAAAAACCTGGTGATGTTGCCACTCACCCGATTGCAAGATACGACAACCAAGATAAAGGTAATTCACCTTCAACACGCTTTTTAGAGAGCAACAATTTCTTGAAAATGAGATCGCTGACCTTAGGGTACAACTTTGATCTAAAGAAATACAATATCAAAAATTTACGTGTATTCTTAGCTGGAGAGAATTTGTTTACGATTACAAACTACTCGGGTGTTGATCCGGAACTTCCATTGACTGAGCCAGATGGCAAAGGCGGGGGCGGTCAAATGATTCGATCTACCGGAGTTTCTGTCTATCCTATGGTTCGCAAATACATGTTCGGCGCAAGCGTAACATTTTAATTTTAACGTTTAGAAAATCAACAATGAAAAAGATATTAATAGGACTTTTGATCGCAACGGCAGTATCCTCCTGCGATATAGATCGTCTTCCTTATACTTCAATGGACGAAGAAAATATTGCAAGTAATCCTGATGCAATGGTAACAGGTACTTATGCGCAGTTAAAAGCTTGGTCTGATCCGATGCACCGTCTTGGTGAATACGCTGGTGATAATATGATGATCCGGGGGTCATCGACAGATGCGTTTTACGAATTTATCTCCTATGCGAGAACGCCTAATAATTACCGTTTGCAGAACTTTTGGGACTATGGCTATAAGGCTATTGCACAGTCTTCGAACGTTATCAAGATGTTTGCGGAAGGTCAGAGTACAGAAATGGATAATAAATTGGGTGAATGTTATTACATCCGTGGAATGATGTATTTTTACCTTTGCCGTGCATTTGGGAAGCCATATTATCAAAGTCCAGAGACAAATCTTGGTGTTCCGATCGTTAATGGTACTCCTGACGATGTCTTCAATGATTTGAACTTGCCCGATCGTTCGTCTGTCAAAGATACATATGCTCAAGCGATCAGTGATCTGAAAAAAGCAGAAGCTTTAATCACACTTGATAAAGGGGCAGCATACGCCTCCAAAGGTGCAGCGCAGGCAATGCTTTCCCGCATTTATCTATACATGAGCGGGACATATAAGAATCCGAACGCGGAATATGCACGTCTTTCTTTAGAGTATGCCAATAAAGTGATTAATTCAGGTAAATATGTCTTGTTGGCCCGTGAGCAGTTCATGAAATATAATACCTTTAGACCTGAAGATAACAAGGAGACCATCTTTGCGGTGAAACGTGTTGCGTCTGAGTTCTCGGGCGATGATCATTATTATGGTATCGGTGGTATGTATTCCAATATTGGTGGTATGGGCTGGGGTGAGATGTATTCCAGTGCCAAATATATTGATCTTTTAAATGAAACTGGTCGTAATGACTGGCGACCAGATCATTATACGATTGTCGACGCACGCGCAGCATTTATAGAGCCGACTTATTCCAAAGACGATAAAGGCAATTACTCAACAGTTTTTCGATTTATCAAACAGAACTCACCTGCAAAAGTCGGTGACCCTAAAACATTAAGTTATGTGCAAATTCCGGCCATTATTAATGGGAATACAGTAATTGCTCGAGAAGTAAAAAAGGTGGGTGATCAAGAAGTTGTTAAAGAATATACTTTAGCGACAATTAATGCTGGTCAGCAGACTTATTCCATTACCTATGAAGACGGTAATACCTATTCGGGTATGATTGATTACTATATTTCCTTAAACCGTGCTTATCCACAGTTTTATATTGTGAAATGCTCACGTGAAGGCGAGGAGTCTCAACTGCACTCGCCTGTAATCAGCCGCTTGGGTGAAATTTATTTAAACCGGGCAGAGGCTAATGCAAAATTAGGTAACTATGGCGCTGCTTTAAATGATTTAAATACCATCAGAAATCGTTCTATTGTCAATGGCGGATATACTTCAATTGATGCGGCCAGTGCAAGCAAACTGATTGACAAAGAGCGTCAGTTGGAATTGGCCTATCAGGCTGAACGCAGCTATGATGTGTTCCGTAACGGAGATCCATTAAACCGTACCTATCCGGGGCCACAGAAACAATTTGAGGATATTGTACCGACAGATTTTAGAGTGACTTATTTTATTCCTCAGGATGCGATCAATTCATATCCGGGTAAATTGACTCAGAATCCAACGTCTAACTAGACGAATATTTATAATTTAAACCCTATAAATGGCTTTACTTCACGGTAAAGCCATTTTTGTTTTTGAGTCGCGATAATCCCTTTTGAATCCGTATCTTTGTTCCCTTAAGTATATTTTTAGCATAAAAGTGCCATCTGCTGTGAGAGCGGGTGGATCAAATAAAATAAATATGGCAAATATTGTTGCAATTGTTGGTCGTCCAAATGTTGGTAAATCTACCTTATTCAATCGTCTTACAGAAAGTAGAAAAGCGATTGTTGATGACTTTAGCGGGGTGACGCGCGACCGTCATTATGAAACAGCCGAGTGGATCGGAAAGAAATTTACAGTAATTGATACAGGTGGTTTTGTACATGGTTCGGATGATGTCTTTGAAGAGGCTATCCGCGATCAGGTCTATATCGCTATTGAAGAAGCTTCGGTCGTTATATTCATGGTGGATGTCACCACTGGCATTACCGACTTGGATGACGAAATCGCTGATATTCTGAGAAGAAGCTCCAAACCTGTGTATGTAGTGGCCAATAAAGTCGATCACGCGAAATTGCATCATGAATCGGCAGAGTTTTATGCCTTTGGTTTAGGAGAGGTCTTCAATATCTCGTCGGCTACAGGATCGGGTACAGGTGAATTGTTGGATGCTGTGGTTTCTCATTTCGAAGTGGAGGAGGAAGAAGAAGAATCCTTACCTAAATATACCATCGTAGGCCGCCCGAATGTGGGTAAATCTTCTTTGACAAACGCTTTGATCGGAAAAGATCGCAATATTGTAACGCCAATGGCAGGGACAACACGTGATTCAATCCGTATACATTACAATCAATATGGACATAACTTTTTATTGATCGATACTGCAGGTCTTCGTCGTAAGTCCAAAGTAAATGAAGATATTGAGTTTTATTCGGTGATGCGTACCATCAAAGCCTTGGAAGATTCTGATGTGACGATCTTAATGTTGGATGCACAGGATGGTTTAGAAGCGCAGGACGTTAATATTTTCAACCTGGCGGAGAAGAACCGTAAAGGTATCGTAATTGTTGTCAATAAGTGGGATTTGATTGAAAAAGACAACAAAACAATGAAGGCTTTTGAAGATCGCATCAAAGAGAAAATAGCACCATTTACAGATGTGCCTATTATCTTTACTTCCGTAACCGAAAAACAACGTGTTCTTAAGGTGTTGGAAGTTGCCGACAAGGTATATGCCAACAGGACCAAAAAGATCCCTACTTCCAAATTGAATGAAGTGATGCTGGATATTATCGAGAATTATCCACCGCCATCCTTAAAGGGTAAATATATTAAAATTAAATATGCAACACAATTGCCAGGACGGACACCGATGTTTGCATTCTTCTGTAATCTGCCACAATACATCAAAGATCCGTACAAACGTTTTATTGAAAACAAATTGCGTGAGCACTTTGACTTTACAGGTGTGCCAATTCAAATATATTTCAGACAAAAATAGATTTCCAAGCAGCGATTAAACATGGACCATAATCTCTTTTTATATAATACGCTTTCGCGAACAAAAGAAAAATTCGAACCTATTCATCCCAATCTCGTTGGTATGTACGTATGTGGACCCACAGTGTACAGTGATGTGCATTTGGGAAACTGTCGGACGTTTGTATCTTTTGATTTGATTTTTAGATACTTGCGTCACCTTGGTTATAAAGTGCGTTATGTGCGCAATATTACCGATGCGGGACACTTGGAAGGCGATCGTGATGAAGGGGATGACAAATTTGCAAAAAAAGCAAAATTGGAACAATTGGAACCGATGGAAATCGTTCAAAAGTATACGATAGGTTTTCATGACGTATTGCGTCTTTTCAATACGTTGCCGCCCAGTATTGAGCCTACTGCAACAGGACATATTTCCGAACAGATCGAAATGATCGAACAGATTATAGAGAATGGCTATGCCTATGAGCGGAACGGTACGGTTTATTTTGATGTTGAAAAATACGTTGAAACATACGATTATACGATATTGACCAATCGTAAATTAGAAGATATGCTCAATAATACCCGTGAATTGAGTGGTCAGGATGAGAAAAAGGGGCGTTTGGATTTTGCTTTGTGGATCAAAGCAAAACCTGAAACGATTATGCGTTGGCCTGCACCTTGGAGTGTTGGCTTTCCAGGTTGGCATATTGAATGTTCGGCCATGAGCAGAAAGTACTTAGGTGATCAGTTTGATATTCACGGCGGTGGAATGGATTTGGCAGCTACACATCATACCAATGAAATTGCACAGTCTGAAGCATGTAACCATACGAGCCCTGCCAAATATTGGATGCACACGAATATGTTGACTGTAAATGGTGCTCGTATGTCCAAATCTGCAGGAAATGGATTTTTACCGGGCGAACTATTTACTGGAAATCACCCCTTATTGAATAGAGGTTATTCGCCGATGGCCGTACGCTTCTTTATGTTGCAGGCACATTATAGAAGTACGTTGGATTTCTCTAATGAGGCATTGGATGCAGCCGACAAAGGGTATAAAAGGCTAATGACTGCGATCAGTCTTTTAGACAAATTGAAGGTGTCGAAAGGTGCTGATTCATTCAATTTAGCTGAAATCCACCGCAAGTGTTACGCAGCTATGGATGACGATTTTAATAGCCCTGTACTCATTGCCGAATTGTTTGAAATTGTACGTGTCATCAACTCGATTTATGATGGTAAAGCGAAAGTAACAGCTGAAGGATTGGAAGGTCTTAAAGTATTCATGAAAGAATTTGTTGAGGATATCCTAGGGCTTAGAAACGATCAGACCTCAGCATCCGATGATATCGATGACGTCATGAATCTGGTCATTAAACTACGTAATGAAGCCAAAGCAAATAAAGACTTCGTCACCTCAGATCGTATTCGTGATGAGCTTAATTCTATTGGAATTCAATTGAAAGATAGCAAAGAAGGAACACTTTGGAATAAGATTTGATAGATAAGAAATCGAATTTATAAAAGAGGAATAAAATGGAATATTCCTATTGGGAAAACACATTATCGTGGAAACCAATGGATATTCCATATAACCTTTAAAAGAAAGATCAATTTGCATATGAATTTTTGGAATAGGCTATCTGTCGTCGCAGTGATGAGTGTTGCTGGTACAACACTATACGCGCAGATACCTGAGAAAGTTGGAAGCCTATTGCAGGCTGATAAGGATGCTGCTGCATTGGCTAAAGCGTCTACGCCGCATCAGGCGTTTCTTTCGATCATTGATAAGGAATCTACGTTTTATGTCCCGTCAGCAGTAAATGCTTATAACTATCTTAATAATAGACCAAATATTCCCGATGTTTTAAATTGGCAGCCTACGTTTGCGTTGATTGCTAAAAGTCAGGAGTTTGGTGTGACTTCGGGGTCTATGGACTTTCAGAAAGTAGGTGCAAGACTGCGTCATGGAGAATACCTGACTGTGTGGAAACGCAATAAGAAGGGCAAGTGGCTGGTCGATATTCGTGCCGAAGTTGAAAATAACGGGAAGGATGGGGAATTTGATCTTGAATATATCGAACCTACCGATTCGTGGTATCTGAAGCATCGCTCTAAAGTGCGATTGGATCAGCGTGAAGATATTGTCCTGGAGACGGACAAATTGATGTCAACAGTTTTGAAGGCCGACAACCCAACCGCATATAAGGAGTTCTTAAGCGAGGATGTCCGCTTTTTGTTCCCTTGGACCAGTCCGATGGAAGGAAAGGCAACAATGATGGCTTATCTCAAAAAACAACGGATGACGATAGAAACAGTACCCGAAGAAGTAAAACGTTCTTATAGTGGCGATTTTGCCTATACCAAGGGAACTGCAACGGTGCGACAAAAGGATAAAGTTGTGAAGTATAATTATATTCGTATCTGGCAACTGAGCGAATTGGCGAAGGATGATGTGAAGAAAGCGAACTGGAATATTCTGATCGAGATGATGTTTGAGAAATAGCATGACGATTGCAAAATAAAAAAGGGCTTGAATATATACTATTCAAGCCCTTTTTTTATAGGATAAGTGTATTGTACACTTATTGTTTTTTCCATTTTTTCAATCCTTCACTCTGACCGAAGTCATCACTGATATTGATGTAAGTGGTCTTCAATTTATCATCGAACCATTTGCTCAGATTACGATTGGTTTTATCCTGAACGGCGGCCTCTTTGATCTTTGTGAAATCCTCATCCAAATTTGCTTTGTGCGGCGGGATACGTGTTTTTAAGTAATTGAAACGGTAGCCTACATCGCCCATTTTGTCTGTAAATTGCTCTGGTTTGGAGTATTCTCCTGGTTTTAGTGGATCAATTGCTGTAAATACTGATTTCTCCAAGCCATCCATAGGAATTACGGTTGTGCGGCTTGAGCCTTCTTGATTTAAGATCATACCACCATTGAATTTACTTTCCTCTGCATCTGAATAATTTGTAGCGGCATGGTAGAAATCCATTTTTTTGTCAACAACCAATTTATAGATACTGTCCAATTTGTTTTTTGTTCGTTCCAACGCTGCAGCACCAGGATTGATCTTCATCAGGATATGGCGTGTGTGTACCTCTTCGCCACGTCTTTCCAGCACCTGAATAATATGAAAGCCATATTTGGATTCTACAATAGGTGATATTTCTCCAGGTTTTGATTTAAAAGCCATCGCAGAGAATTCCTTTACGTAGTTGTCACGTGTACCAAAACCTAAATCACCACCATAAGGGGCAGATCCAGGATCTTGCGAGTATATACGGGCCATTGTACCAAAGTCCGAGCCATCTACAATCTGTTTGCGTATACCTTCAATCTTCTCTCGCTGTTCTTTTTTCTCTGCATCGGTCAATTTGGGCATCATGACAATTTCACCGATTTCTACCTCGGTATTGAAGTAAGGCAGACTGTCTTTATTCAAGCCTTCAAAATAACGCTTTACTTCCAACGGAGTTACATCTATCTTAGAAACGATGTTTTGTCTCATTTTCTGCGCTTTTAATTGTTCGAAAACACTAGGACGCATTTCTTCTTTGTATTGCAATAAAGAGCGGTTAAGGAATTTTTCAAGACGTTCTTGCCCCCCTGCCTGTTGGGACATATGGCGCAGACGTGCATTGAGGTTGTCATCAACTTCGGTCTCGGTTACATCGATGGAGTCAATTACGGCTTGTTGAGATAATAATTTTTGGACAATTAACTGTTCCAATATACCATCTTTATAGTTTTCATCTGGTTTATTCCCTTGCGCCAACCATTGAGAATATTGCATATCCACGTCGGACTGTAAGATAATGCCCGATCCAACCGTTGCTACAACGCGATCAATAACTTGACGTTGCGCAAGACTGGCCTGAATTGATGCAAACAGCAATAAAAACAATATATAAATGTTTTTTTTCATCCGTATAAATTATTTATGATATTTATGAGTGATCTTCATTTGTATAAATGAATTCGTTTCACTCGGTTATTTGTTCATCATTTATTTTTTTGTCACAAGCATTCACGCTGCCTTCGGCGGTATGCGTAGTAATTGTGTTCAATATATACTTTTTTGAACAACAGCACAAAATTATCAGATTATATGAATTATTCGTACTTTTATTTAACAATATTTTTGTATTCCCAATATTTTAAATGGGCGATTTTAGAATTGTTAAAATTGATGTGCTAAAATACGCATTTGCCTATTAGAAAGGACGGTTTTAACCAAATTTAACAAGTCTATTGACGATATTTACGCCTATAAAATAGCGGGGTTTTTAGATCCTCACACGAAGGAATGAATGGGTGAATTTAAGTAGGGTCCCGTATAATTTAGAAACAAACTTGATGTAACGGTCTCATTCAACAAATGAGTATCTACATTTATAAAATAATTTCAATGAAAAAAGCATTTATTTATTTGATGACAATTTTACCTCTTGCTAGTTTTGCGCAACAGATTCCCATGTTTGTGGGCACATATACAAGCAAAACCGCGAGTAAGGGCATCTATATTTATAATTTTGATGTTAAAACTGGTGAAACAACTTTGTCGAGCACGCAAGAAAGTAAAGATCCATCCTTTTTAGCGCGAAATAATAACTTTATTTATGCCGTTAATGAGGTTCCAAATCAAGAGGGGACTGTTTCGGCCTATTCTTTTAAGGACGGTCATTTAACTTTTCTAAACTCACTTCCTTCCGGAGGGGAGTCGCCTTGTTTTGTTGAAATACATCCTAAGGGTAGCTTGCTCGCTGTGGCAAATTATACAGGCGGCTCTGCAGCGCTGTTTGATTTAGAAAGTAATGGTGTTTTAAGCAAAAGAGCACGATTAATACAACACGAGGGCAAGGGGGTGGACCCCGTACGCCAAGAAAAGCCACATGTACATTCTACTTTTTTCTCTAATAAAGGGGATAAGTTGTACGTCCAAGATCTTGGTTTGGATGAGATTTCTATTTATCCGGTGAATAAAACGGGAAATGCTTATAGCCTTGCTGATGAATCAGAAGATATCTTTACGCCTGCTGGTGGCGGTCCTAGACATATTGTATTTGATAAGAAAGAGAAATTCCTATATGTCGTATTGGAAATGACTGGTCAAATTGCATCGTATAAGAAAGATGGCGACGCATGGATGTACCAAAGTACTTTCGATATCAACCCCGAAGGTTTTAAAGGAAGTAACGGCGGTGCTGATATGAAGATCTCTGCTGATGGAAAATTTCTGTATGCGACCAACCGTGGCGATGCCAATACGATAGCTACTTTTTCGGTAGAGAAGGATGGGGAATTGAAGAAAATAGCGAATCTTTCAGTAAAAGGTAAAGGTCCGCGTAATTTCAACCTTTCTCCGGATGGGAAATATCTTTTGGTCGCCAATCAATATACCAACAACATTGTTTTGTTTAGCCGGGATGCTAAAACGGGTTTGTTGACAGATACTGGAAAAGAAATTGCTGTACCAGCACCTGTTTGCATTATCTTCTAATCCAGAAAAGAAGTTCGAATAAGACAAGAAGATTTTTAGAAAAAACCGTGTGCGCTTTTCTTAAAAATCTTCTTTTCTACAATCTAATTTACCTTCCTTTTCAAGGTCATTTAAGGTGGTTCCCTTCCATGTTTTTACCCGCTGTATATAAGCAGCTCTGCCAATCATGTGTGCTGCAACCGGAGCCGTTAAGATCAGAAAAAATCCAATAGCTATAGCCTTGGTCGTTACGGATACATCCGGGAAGGTCATTGCCGCGCAGATGAGTAAAAGTCCCACACCCAGCGTTGCCGCCTTTACCGTAACCGAAAGACGTAAATAAAAATCGGGCATCCGCAAGATGCCAATAGACGCAAATAGTATGGCCAAGGCCCCGATGGTACTGAGTATGGCTAAAGTAATATCAATCATCTTTGCTTTGTTTTTCTAAATAAAATGAAAATGCGATGGTACCAAGAAATGCGATAAGCGCCAAGATCATGGCAATGTCTAAAAACACTTCCTGCGAAGTTCGTATACTATAAACGGTAATAATGCCAATTCCGATGGTGATAATGAGATCTAGGGCAATAACACGATCAAATATCTGGGGACCTTTATACAGACGAATAAAAGCCAGTATGACTGAGATAGTCAAGATCGGAAGGATCACATAATCAAAATAGCTATTTAAAGTCATCTTAAGAGTTCTAAAAGTCTTCGTTCAACATTATTTTTAAGGGTAGAAACAAACTGTTCCTTGCTTTTCATGTACATGACGTGAATAAAGAGCGTTTTTTTATCTTCACTTACGTCGAGGATAAGTGTGCCGGGTGTCAACGAGATAAAGGTTGAAAGCAGGTTAATTTCCAAATCGGTTTTTGCATCCATGGGATACTTGACAATCGCAGGTTTGATAAAAAACTTGGGGGTTATCACGTCGTAGGCAACCTGCACATTGGCAACAATCATTTCCCACAGGAAAAAAAGAATAAAACTCAATGTTTTGGGGACCCGATAAAAGTAGCGTTGATCCACCTCATTCCTGTTCATAAGCCAGAGGATACCAAATCCCAACATAAAGCCGAATAAGAAGTTGGTGTAATACATCGATCCCGTCAATGCGACCCAGATAAAGGATAACATGAGGTTCATTAAAAACTGTTTTATCATATCATTTCTGCCCTCCTAGTACAGCGTTTATGTAAGGTGATGTGTCCAATAATTGTGTAGCGATCTGATCCGCCACATGGATAATCGCTTCGGCGTTGAGTCCGATATACAGAGACGCAGATGCCAAAATAACGATAGGGAGTATGAGCATTGTTTTTTTATAACCGATCATACCCGCAAATTTATCGTCAATGACTTCCGGATCAGGGACATCTTTCCAGAATACCTGTGCCCACATTTTGGCGATGACAAACAAGGTGATAAAACTGCCAATGATCAGGGCTCCCGCGAAAGCATATTTTTCTAACTGGAAAGCGTCTTTGAAAAGATATATTTTTGGCCAGAACCCTGAGAGAGGCGGGATGCCCACCAGTGAAAAAAGGACAATGGCAAAAAGTAATGAAATCTTTGGGTATTGGGCATAAAGTCCGCCCAGTTTAGTCATATCCATGGTGCCGCGGAGTTGTCGTATAACACCGGCTATGAGGAATAAATTCGTTTTGACCATGATATCATGAATCAGATAAAATACTGCCCCCAATAAAGCCCATTTGCTATACAGGCCCAATCCGCCAATCATAAAACCAATATGACAAACGATCAAATAGGAAAACAACCTCCGGATATTGGTTTTGATCAATGCACCAAAAGCGCCCGTCAGAATTGTCAATATGGCTAGTACGATAAGGAGTTCCTTGGTAAAATGATTGGGAATAAATAGTAGGGAAAATACCCTGAACAAGGCGTAAATCCCAACCTTGGTCAATAAGCCCCCAAATGTCGCCGCTACGGCCGAAGGTGGCGTATGGTAAGAGGACGGTAACCAGAAATAGAGTGGAAATACGGCGGATTTAATACCGAAACCGATCAGGAAAAATGTTGCTGTAATTTCTACTAATGCCTGATTTTGTATTTTAGGAATACGCAGGGCTAGGTCGGCCATGTTTAATGAACCTGAAATGCCATAAAGTATGCCTATTCCGGTTAGGAAAAATGTGGAGGCCAGGATATTCATGGCCATATATTTTACAGCTCCCTCCAACTGGGATTTTCTACCCCCCAAGGTCATGAGTACAAAAGAGGAAATAATAATGACTTCAAACCATACGTACAGGTTGAAGATGTCACCTGTCAGAAAGGCGCCGTTAAGTCCCATCATCAAAAAGTGAAAGATCGGGAAATAACCATAGAGGATGCGCTGGCGTCCCACACCGACACAGGAAAAGATGGAGACTGCCAGACCTGCGATAGAAGTCAGGAGAACAAGGGTACTACTGAATAGATCGGCAACAAAAACGATCCCAAAAGGAGCTTTCCAATTGGCGGCATTCATGGTCAAAATACCATCATCATAAACCTTGAAGAATAGTTTAAAGGCAAGAATAAGTGCGAGCAAGCTTCCGCCAACGCTCAGAAAACGTTGTGCAGTGGATTTGCGCCACAACATCAGTTGGACAATAGCAATAAATAAATGCACGATTATCGTGGCAATAATGTGGTTGTCTATCATATATCTTCTTCCTCAGGCGTGTTCAAATCATCCAGATCATCTGTACCCAGCAGTGCATATACACGCTTGAGTAAAACGATGGCAAAGGAGGTTAGGCCAAAGCTGATCACGATGGCCGTTAAAATAAGTGCTTGTGGAATCGGGTCCGCATAAATATCGGTGAATACCTTCAGATCGGGTCCAATGATGGGTGGTTTACCTTTAATAATATTTCCCAATAAGAAGATCAATATATTGGTACCATTGCCCAGTAACATAATCCCTAACAACAATTTCACCATGCTTCGACGCAAGATGAGGTATATTCCGGCAGCATAAAGGATGCCGATCAATAACACGAGTATCAGTTCCATTATTCTTCTTCTTCAGTAGTTAAAGCAATTGTAAATAAAATTGTCAGGACGACACCTATGACAACAAAGTACACACCAAGGTCAAAAAATAAGGCGGTTCCTATCATCCCGATAACAGGAATTTTCTCTTCCAGCCAAAGTCCGGTCATGACAGGGTAGCCAAAAAATGCAGGTAAGAACATGCTTATGGCCGAAATCCCCAATCCTATGGGAATAAGTGACAAGGGTTTGTACTGAATCAATTTCATGGTATTTTGAGGGCCAAAGGCAAAACTATGCAGCACAAAGGCAATCGAAGCAACCAAGCCGCCAACGAAACCTCCGCCGGGGTAATAATGCCCCCTGAGTAGAAGGAACACCGAGAAAAGTAAGAGTATCGGTAATAAATACCGCGTAGCGGTCTGTAATATTGTACTGTTCATTTGTTACTATTTAGCAATGAGTTATCAGCTCATTTGTGCATAACCTTTATCTATCATTATTCTTTATCAGAGGATTTTAAACGTAATTTTAATAAGCTATATACCCCTAATGCAGCAATACTCAATACCACAATTTCAAACATGGTGTCAAAACCTCTGAAATCCACAAGTATTACATTGACGACATTTTTTCCTTTAGCAAGCACATAAGCATAATCGCCATAGAAATCACTGATATTGGTTGTCGTTGGTTCATGGAGTACACGGAGTGCGACCATGGATAGCAAGATTCCAAAAACGATAGCGACCACGGCGTCGCGAATGATGGTGCGTCGGTTGGCCAAATTCAGAAAAGAAGGGAGCTTAAAGAGTACCAATACGAAGAGTACCACCGTGAGTGTATCAATGGTGAATTGCGTCATCGCTAGATCTGGGGCACTGTAAAACACGAAAATAAGACATATGGCATAACCTACAACACTGGTGGCTACTACGGCTGTTAAACGGGATGAGGTGCGGATGGTGAGTACAATGGCGCCGATCAAAATGCAGACTGTGGTGACTTCGTAGAAACTCACAGGAGATAAGGTTTCCCATTTGATATGGAGTGGCCCGCCCAGGTATAACTGGTAGGCGATCAATAATTCGGCAAATAAGATAATTTTCAACAGATACGAACGCAAATAGCCGTTGTGCATTTTGTTTGTGAAGAAGGTAGAGAACAAAACAATTTCCTGCGCACATAATCGGATGATATATTCAGGAGAAATCTTATTGAAATTTGCAATCCAAGCCAATTTTTTCTCGCTGGGCCTGTTTGTGAAATAAAGTAACGTACCAGCGGCAATTGTAATAGCGCTTAATAGCAGGATTAAATTAAAGCCATGCCAGATTTTCAGTTGAAAAGTTTCGGGTTTTGCGAGTATGCTTGTTGCAGTAGGTCCGGCGATCCATTCGCCGATAAGTCCGGGGATACAGCCAAAAACAACACCGAGAACGGCTAAAAGTAGAGGTGGGATCCACATGGCTTTATAGGGCAGGTGGATTGTATTAAATTGCTCGGGTAGCTTACCCATAAAAGGTTTGATACCGGCCATAAATCCAGCAGAGACCAAGAGTATATTTGTTACTACTGCAGCGACGGTCAAATAGAGAAATAAATCGGGGGTGGCATGTAGTGTTGCCTCATAAATCAGATCCTTTCCAATAAATCCAAATGTAAGTGGAATACCTGCACTGGAAAGTGCCGCTAGGAAACCTGCTATAGCGACAGGCATTAATACCTTGTGTAGCCCCCGTAATATTGTAAGATCCCGCGTTCCCGTTTCATGGTCTATAATCCCCGTAATCAAGAATAAGGCAGCTTTATATAAGGCATGTACGAGTATAAAGACACTTGCAGCGATAATGGCATCCTTGGTACCGAGTCCCAATAAGAAAACCAAAATACCGAGGGCGGATATGGTTGAATAAGCGAGTACTCCCTTGAGGTCTGTTCTGAAAAGCGAATGGAATGCGGCATAAAGCATCGTGAGGCCACCAATGGCCATGAGGGAATACATCCAGATCGGGTTGCCCCCAAGTATCGGTGAAAAACGGGCCAAAAGGTAGATTCCTGCCTTTACCATGGTTGCCGAATGTAAGTAGGCCGACACCGGTGTTGGCGCCTTCATGGCACCGGGTAGCCAAAAATGGAAAGGGAATTGTGCTGATTTCGTAATCGCTCCAAGTGCTATGAGGCCAAAGACCAGGGGAAAAAGTGGATGTTGCTGAATGATCGATACTTTGCCGATGAGTGCTGTAATATGGTAAGTACCGGCAATATTACCCAGCAAAATAAAACCTGCCAGTAGAAAAAATCCACCCAACCCAGTAATGGATAGTGCGGTCAGTGCGCTTTTGCGCGAATCATTTTTGTCATTGTTAAATCCAATGAGAAAAAATGAGCTGATCGAGGTCAGTTCCCAGAAGATAAACAATAGTAACATGTTGTCCGACAGGACAAGCCCCAGCATAGCCGACATAAAAAGGCAGAGGTAGCCAAAGAATCTATCGATATACCGATGACCTTTGAGATAGGCATTCGCGTAAAAGAATATACAGGAGCCGATCCCAGTAATCAATAAGGCAAAAAGTAGTGACAGTCCATCTAATTTAAAATCCAGATTGATGCCTAAGGAGGGCACCCACGACGTTGATTGTACGAAATAGGAGCCTTGACCAATAGGTACAATATATTGAGCAAAGTATAAAAATAGAAGTACCGGTAAGAATGCGAGAATAAAACCCCATTTGGTTTTTAGGAATCGACCAAATGGAACAATAAGGCTCGATGATATTAGTCCTGACAGAACA
The DNA here is from genome assembly GCF_902706145.1 of Sphingobacterium sp. 18053. Classification (NCBI taxonomy): domain Bacteria; kingdom Pseudomonadati; phylum Bacteroidota; class Sphingobacteriia; order Sphingobacteriales; family Sphingobacteriaceae; genus Sphingobacterium; species Sphingobacterium sp. 18053. The sequence goes on along the minus strand of NZ_CACSJW010000002.1, from coordinate 156,046 downwards.
GTAAATAGCATTTAGTCTTTGTTTTAATTTTTTATTGAAGTGTTTGTTTTATTTGTCAATAAGAACCTTCTATATTTCATCGTTGCCAACGCTTATATGGCGATGAAGGTTTTTTGAAAGTCTACAATATAGTAAAAAAAAGCGAAAAAATGCTAATTTTTGACCGTTTTTCCTCTATATAAATGATAAAAGCAGGGATTTTGTTTTGGGCTAAGAACAGATTTTTTGAAGGAGAATACGTTTATAAAAATGAAACAAGAGACCCTAATTTATTGAGAAATAGAATTTTTTAATGTGCAGTATGAATAATTTATGTAATAAATATGTTAATTTTTGTTAAACAAAAATTAAAAATTATATATTTACAGAAGACTAGTTTATCAGCCACCAACGATTGTTGCTAATCAATTTTGTTATACCCGTTAGAACTATGGGACCCGAAGAGAAGTTATTTAGAACGCATTATAAAAGCTTATGTCACTTTGCATGGAAATTTGTAGGGGAATCTGCTATTGCTGAAGATTTGGTACAAGAAGCATTTATTACTTTTTTTAAGGAGCGGCAACGTATGGATGAATCTGAAAGCTTTGTTCGAAATTATTTATATACTGCCGTTCGGTTTTCCTGCTTAAAGCACCTTAGGCATGAAAAAGTAAAGGAAAAGTATTGGACGAGAGTAGGGTTCAGTGAAGAAGATGAGCATTCAGTTGAACTTTCCATGATTCATACCGAGGTGATCAATGAGGTTTATCGGATTATAACAACAATGCCTGCTGCCTGTCAGCAAATTTTTACGATGGGCTATTTGGAAGGCTTATCGAATCTTGAAATTACGGAAAGACTTCAGATTAGTGTGAACACCGTTAAGACCCAGAAGCAACGGGGAATGAAGATCTTGTTAGAGAAGCTACATCCCGAATTTTTACCCCTTATTATTTTTTTATTAAAATAATCTTAATTCCTTGTCACCCGCGTTGAATCTATAGGGTTTCTAACCTATAGATATGAAAGCTAATACCAATTACATAGCCAGACTCATTAATAAGTTACTTCGTGGTCAAGAAACCGTGGCGGAACGGGATGCTATTGAGCAGTGGCGTAAATCTGACAAAAGTAATGATGATTTGCTTGAAAGCTTTCGAGAGGCAAAGAATATTGAGGGAGATCTTAACTTTTTTGCCAATTTGGATGAAGACGAGGCTTGGGGTAATATTCAGCGGACTCCTAAGAGAATAAAGAAAAATTATCGTCTTCTTCTTCGTGTTGCCGCCATTCTCATTGTACTATTAGGAGCATCACTCTTTTATATATTTCAAGAGGATCGGAAAGTTTCTGAGCAAGTAGCAGCTATTCGTCCTGTAAAAAAAGATATTTTACCGGCGCAGCCAGGTGCCTTATTGGTCTTGGCGGATGGATCAGTTTTGCCTTTGGAGAAGTCTAACAAGACCGTAGATCCAAAAATCGTTGCTGATAATATACCCCACGCAGACCTGGCAGTAACAGAAGCTCCGTTACAGTTTAACACATTGGTTGTTCCCAAAGGTAATTTTTATAAAATAAATTTGGAGGATGGTACCCAAGTTTGGGTAAACGCAAACTCTCAACTTAAATTTCCTGTAAAATTTAAAGAAAACGAACGTCGTGTCTTCTTGGAAGGTGAGGCTTATTTTGAAGTTTCTCATGATGGAAATCGTCCTTTCTTTGTGGAATCTGGAGGAAACGAAGTGAAGGTATTGGGGACGCATTTCAACATTAATGCCTATGGGAACAATGTTCGTACAACATTGTCTTCGGGAAGAGTGCAAGTAAGTCATTCTGGAAATATCATTGTTTTGGAGCCTGGGGAATATGCGAATCTTGTAGGAGAACAACTTCGCAAAGGAAAGGCAGATTTGGAACACGATTTATCCTGGCACAACAATCAGTTTTATTTTAAGAAAGAGACCATTGTTGAGATTGCCGCCACACTTTCAAAATGGTATGACATCCATGTTAAATTCAGGAAAGATGTGGCATTGGATAAGGTCTATACAGGCAATTTCAAACGTGATGTTAAGTTGTCTGAAGTTTTAGAAATGTTGACTTACGTCTGTGATTTAAAATTTGAATTTGATGGACAAGAATTAATAGTAGGAAATAAATAAAGGAGTGTCTATGTAAAAGAAATAATACCTAATCCAAAGGTCTTATAACTAAGTAAGAACAGGAATGTTGCAGCATCCCTGTTCCGGAATGATCAAAAAGGCCTAAAAAAATTAAAAAGCGAATTAAGTAAACCCAATTAACCACAAAGAGTAAATGTATGAATAACTTACCATTTGGCAAAACGTGGCGACTGATACCTCATGACCCACGGTTTTGTAAACCTTTACGTATTATGAAAATTAGTACCTGCCTTCTTTTCGCCTTTGTGACTGGAGTTCAAGCCAACGGCTTAGCACAGAAAGTTACTTTGAAGATGAAAAATGCACGGATTGAGGAGGCGCTAAATGCGATTTCCAAGCAGTCCAATTTGCAGTTATTTTATGGGGAAAATATTGATTCTAAAACGAGAGTCAATGTGAATTTGAAGAATGCTTCTGTAGAAGAAGCATTAAATTCTGTTTTGCGTAATAACCATTTAGATTATAGGATTATTGCAAATACAATCTCCGTAAATAGCAGAATAGCGGAAGAAAATTATGATGCTGTTGCCCAGCAGAAGGTTTCGGGGATCGTTAGAAATCAAAATGGGAATGGCTTAGGTGGAGCAACCGTTACTGTAAAAGGTACTTCGGTTTCCACACAGACAGATGAGAATGGGCGTTTCAGTATAGACGCACAGCCTAATGCGACTTTAACCGTCCGTTATGTTGGATATACGGTGGGAGAGATTGCTATCGGTGGCCGACAAAACCTCTCGATTGTTTTACAGTCCAACGAACAACAAATTGACGAGGTTGTTGTGACAGGACTTGGTGGTAAAATAGACCGTCAGAATTTTACCGGAGCAACGGCCAAAGTCAATATGAAAGATGTTGAATTGGGAGGATTACCTGACCCAAGTCGTTCCCTGGAAGGACGAGTTGCCGGTGTTTCGGTACAGAATACTTCAGGAACTTTCGGTTCAGCTCCAAAAATCCGCGTTCGTGGTGCAACATCAATTTATGGTAGTTCGAAGCCGCTTTGGGTTGTTGATGGAATTATTATTGAGGATGTGGCAGATGTTTCTTCGGATGCGCTATCTTCAGGCGATGCACTGACATTGATAAGTTCCGCCGTTGCTGGATTAAATGCGAATGATATTGAGTCATTTCAAGTTTTAAAAGATGGATCAGCTACCTCAATTTATGGCGCGCGCGCCATGGGTGGTGTGATTGTAATTACAACAAAAAAAGGTGCTGTTGGGCGGAATTCATTTAATTACGTTGGTGAATTTACGTCAAGGGATATCCCTTCCTATAATAGTTTTAATATCATGAACTCCCAGGAGCAAATGTCCATGTATCAATTTATGGACCAACGTGGATGGCTCAATCTTTCTGATGTTTCGGTGGCTTCTGAGAGTGGTGTTTATGGTAAAATGTATCAGCTGATCAACGCGGGTAAATTGGAAAATACCGAGACCGCGCGAAATGCATATTTGCGTCAGGCTGAATACAGGAATACAGATTGGTTTAAAGAATTGTTTAGTAGAAATATTATGCAAAACCATTCGATCAGTTTGACTTCCGGGACAGAAAAAGCCCAATATTATACATCATTAAGTGCCATCAATGATCCAGGATGGGCAAAGCAAAGTGGCGTGAAGCGATACACAGCGATGTTTAATGCTGGGTACAATTTACTCGACAATTTAAAGTTGAATTTATTGGCAAATGGATCGTATCGTGATCAACGTGCACCTGGAACACTGGGCCAAACGATTGATGTTGTGAATATGCAGGTAAAACGCGATTTCGATATTAACCCATATTCGTATGCAATGAATACATCACGTACCTTGGATGCGAAAGAGTCTTACATCAGAAATTATGCTCCATTCAATATTCTGAATGAATTGCAGAATAACTATATGGATATTAATGTGGGCGATTACAAATTCCAAGGTGAGCTATCGTGGAAGGTTTTAAAACAATTGGAATTGACGGCAATGGGGGCCTTGCGTTATCAGCAATCGTCGCAACAGCACTATGTGAAAGATTATTCCAATCAGGCGCTTGCTTATCGCGCGATGCCTAATACCATTATACGCGATAAGAATCCTTATTTATATAAAAATCCAGACGATCCATATGCTGTTCCGGTATCCGTATTACCTTATGGGGGAATATACAACCGTACGGATTACAAGATGGTTTCCCAGAACTTTAGGTTCAATTTCAATTATAACAATACGTTTAATGAAGTACATAAATTGTACGCTTTTGGGGGAGCAACCGTCAATAATGATACCCGGAATAACGACTGGTATCGCGGATGGGGCATTCAATATGATCTGGGCGAAATTCCATTTACAGATTACCACGTATTTAAAAAGGGACAAGAAGAAAATAGTGACTATTTCAAGGTTATCAATACAAGAAATAGGGAGGTCGCTTTTTTTGGTCAGGCAAACTATACCTATGATGAACGATATACGTTAAACGGTACATTGAGGTATGAGGGTACCAATAGATTGGGGAAATCGACTTCGGCAAGATGGTTGCCAACCTGGAACGTTGCCGGACTTTGGAATGTACATAATGAAAAGTTCTTCAAGAATTGGAATTCGCCTATCAATGCCTTATCGTTTAAAGCATCGTATAGTTTGACAGCAGATCGGGGACCTTCATTTGTGACAAATTCTAAAGCTATCTTAGAGAGTTATAATCCTTGGCGTCCGAGTGCCGGAGATAAAGAAACGGGGCTACAGATAAAAGATCTTGAAAATTCCTTGCTCACTTATGAAAAGAAAAAGGAGTTAAATATTGGTACTTCGATTGGCATGTTCAATAATAGGCTTGCAATTGACGTGGATTACTACACGCGTAAGCAACATGATCTGATCGGAGAAATCAATACACAAGGTCTGGGTGGTCAAATTTCGAAATATGGAAATATTGCCAAAATGAATTCACATGGTTTGGAATTGAGTGTTGCAGGAACAATTCTTAGAAATGAAGATTTTTCGTGGAACTCTAGTTTTATTTTCACCAAAGCCGTCAATAAAATTACGGAAATGGAAAACCATAAGCAGGTTGTTGATTTGATCTCAGGGAATGGATTTGGACTGCAGGGATATCCAGTAAGATCCTTATTTTCTATTCCATTTGAAAAGTTAGATATCAATGGACTTCCAATTTTTACCGGCCCAGACGGTCCTACCACCACCGGGCTCGACTTTCAGGAGCGTGATAAAATTGGTTACTTAAAATACGAAGGCCCGACTGAACCAACGACGATGGGAAGTTTTGGAAATATTTTTGGCTATAAAGGGTTCAAGTTGAACGTGTTTTTTACCTATTCATTTGGCAATGTTGTTCGTTTGGATCCGGTCTACAAAACGCAATATACAGATCTAACAGCTACCACACGTGAATTCTGGGATTCATGGACTGTCCCTGGTGACGAATTGATCACCAATGTACCAGTGATGATCGATAAACGTATTGTAAGAAATGACAGAGAATATAAATATGCTTATAATGCGTACAACTATTCTTCTGTCAATATTGCAAAAGGTGATTTTATTCGTTTGAAGGATTTATCGTTGAGTTATGATCTACCTAAAAATGTTGTCAATTCTTTTAAAGTATCCTCTTTGGGCTTCCGATTGAATGTAACCAATCTATGGTTGGTATATGCTGACAAGCGGTTAAATGGACAAGATCCTGAATTTATCAACTCTGGTGGGGTTGCTTTACCAATTCCAAGGCAATATACGTTAACTGTACGGTTAGGACTTTAAACTTTTTTGAAATGAAAACTAAATTCTTAAATATATTAATACTCTCGGGATGTTTCATTGGCTTTACTTCATGTAATAAATATTTGGATGAATTGCCAGATAACCGTGCAGAATTAAACAATGCGGATAAGATCGGAAAAATCTTGACTTCTGCTTATCCTACAAGTTCTTATGTAATGACAGCTGAGATGTCTTCGGATAATGTCGATGATTATGGGGCGACAAATCCAAATTCGACCAGATTATCGGGGCAGATGTATAGTTGGTCTGAAATTACAGAAAAGGGCAATGATGATATCAGTGAATTTTGGATGGCTTCATACAAGGCTATATCGAGTACAAATGCGGCTTTAAAGGCTATTGATGAAGCTGGAAATCCAGAAAACCTTCAGCCTCAGAAAGGCGAGGCATTGGTTGCCCGTGCCTATAATCATTTTATGCTGGTTAATCTATTTGGCAAACATTACAACCGAAGTACCTCAAAATCTGATCTGGGTGTTACTTATATGACGAAACCCGAAACTACCCTTTCGCCCAAATATCAACGGAATACTGTGGCAGAAGTTTATGATTATGTGGTTAAAGATCTGGAAGAGGGAATTCCTATGATCGATGATGCGGCATATTCGAATAGTGCTACCGCAAAATACCATTTTAATAAAACTGCTGCTTATGCCTTCGCTGCGCGTGTATATTTATTTATGGGCGAATGGCAGAAAGCTGCTGATTACGCTTCTAAAGCTCTTGGAGACCCTACGGAGTCTTTGCGCAACTATGCGCAAGTCGCTGCTTTTGCTGCTGATCAAGGCAATGCATCTCGCGAATATAATAGTAGTACATTGAAGGCTAATTTTCTTATATTTTCTCCTTATTCCGGTTTAGGTCTGACATTTGGAGCATATTATACTGAATCGCGATATAACCATAATGCGGTTATTGCAAGGAAAGAGACTCTTTTTGCGATCGCTCCCTACTTGGCTTCTGCTAATTGGCCTGGTATTGAATCCGGAGCTATTCAAATAGGTTCTACAAATTATCGAATTAGGGCCTATGTGTATGGTGGTACCAATATTGATAAGGCTTTATTACCTCGCTTTCCGTATCTGTTTGAATTTACAGATCCCGTAGCACAAACTGGATTTGCTCGTACCACTATGACAGAATTGACTTCGGAAGAAGCACTTCTCACAAGATCTGAAGCTAATATCCACCTTAAGAAGTATGATGCAGCTATTCAGGATATGCAGCTTTGGGCTGGTAATATGGTGACTTTCGCTTCGAAAATGACCGTGGAAGGAATAAATAACTGGGGCAATCATTTCGCCTATTACACGCCAAAAGTTCCAACTCCGAAAAAGAAATTGAACAATCCAGAATATGCCATTGAATCGGGAACGCAAGAAAATATGATTCATGCTGTACTTTTTATGCGTAGAATTCAGACGCTTCATACAGGTCTTCGTTGGTTTGATCTCAAACGATATGGTATAGAGGTTTACAGAAGAACATTGGCAGGAGGGACAGTAGGATCAGTTTCTTCAGATGTATTGACGACAAATGATAACAGAAGAGCAGTACAATTGCCACAAGATGTTATTAATGCAGGTTTAACTCCAAATCCAAGGTAAGATGAACATTTTTAAAAATTTATTATATGCAGGGCTAATCCTTTCCTTTCTCGCTTCATGTAGAAAGGAAGATAAGCTGGATCCAAACAGTGTTTTCATTGATTCGAAGTTGACACAAAATGATTTAGATAAATATATCTATGAAAATATAACAAAACCTTATAACATAGATGTTTTATATAAATACGTAGACAAGGAATCGGATATGAATTATAATTTGGTACCAGCCACCTATGATGCATCGATAAGAATGACTCGGTTAATCCAGTATTTAGGGTTGGAACCTTACGACGATTTAACAGGGAGCAAACAATTTATTCGAAGTTACTTCCCGAAGTTACTGAATTATATAGGATCTGTTTCTGTTATGAACAACGGTACCGTAGTATTAGGTACTGCTGAAAATGGTACAAAGATGTCTTTATATAATTTATTAAATCTTGACGAGGAAAGTGGTAGTGACGTAGACTATTTAAATTATTATTATTTCAAAACTATACATCACGAGTTTCAGCATATTTTGAATCAGACAAAGCCATTTCCTTCTGATTTTAATAGTATTACAGGAACTTCTTATGTCGGGGATGATTGGAGTCAGACCTATTCGGAATCGAGGGTAGGTTTGGCTGTTGCTGATGGTTTTATTTCACCGTATGCTTCAAAAGAAGCGGTAGAAGACTATGCTGAACTCTATTCCTATTACGTGACCCGGAGTCAGGATGAATTAAACGCGATATTGACAGCACCAGGGTCGACGGCCGCAGGCAGGGCATTGGTGCAGAAAAAACTTAACATCGTAAAAACTTATATGAAGGATAAATGGGGAATTGACATGGATTTACTTCGGAAAAACATCCTCAATAGGACAGCGAAATTAGGTGATTTTGATCAAACGAAAATCAAATAAATAAAAGACTATGAAATTTCATTCAATTTATATAGCCATGTTTGTATCGCTTTTGTTGGGAACAAGTTGTGACAAAAAGCGCGATCGATTCTTTGAAGATAATCCAACAGAACGGTTGAATGCAAGCGTAGACAATGCATACAAAATTTTAAAATCAAATCCGAACGGCTGGATTATGCAATACTATCCGAGTAAAGATTTGGAATTTGGAGGTTATAATCTTTTTACAAAGTTTACCTCCGATGACCGTGTTGAGTTTCAAGCGGACTATGTGCATAAAAATATACATACCGACTATACAACACAGATAAGCACCTATAAGGTATATCCTGTAGCAGGACCTATTTTGACTTTTGATACTTTCAACGAAATTATTCATTTTTTTGCACTTCCAGGTGCATATACAGAAGAAGGAGCAGTGGATTCAGGGACCAAGGGGGATTTTGAGTTTTTAGTACTGAAAGCGACTGCAGATTCAGTTATTCTCCAAGGTCGCAAGACTTATAACCGTGTTGTGATGCTTCCGATAAAATCTGACCCGGCTGCATTGATAAAAAAACTTCAAAAAACAGCTCAACTATTTGATTCTTTCTTTGAATATGCTGTAGAAGTAGGGGGAAAGAGTTATGAGGCCTATATTTACAGTGATATGAATCGAGCTTTTGTATTTGATGATGCAACCGACGAGAATATCTATTCTTACGTGTATACAGAGACAGGATTAGAATTCTATAAGGAATTTAGTATAAAAGGCGTAAAGGTCAAAAAGATGACTTATGTGAGTCCAACCTCCGTTTATCCTTATGGTTATTTTGAAAATCCGGAGAAAACTGTAAAGTATGTTCCGGTAGGGTAGAATTATAGTTTATGTTTAATGGCTCTTTCAAAGATTATTTGGAGGGGCCATTGTTTTATGAAAATTTCAGCGCACATTCTTGTCAATTTTGAAAAAGCTGTTAGTTTTTGTTACTTTCTTTCAGGGTTAAGCGAAAGATTCTTTTTTTTAGTCAATCTTTTCTCGAGATCTTAATATATTTCGTTTTAATCGTTCTAGTGCGATTTTCTTTTGTAGCTTATTTTAATAAGAACAGCTATTTATAGGTGCTAAAAATAGAACCTTGGCTAATATTTTTTATTTTTTTTGCAAATAATAAAAAATATTAGCCATTTTTATGGCACAATTATTAAACATCTCAACGCAGGAGATGTACTTGTATGTCCTAAATATCCACCTATAGAATACAATAAGTGGCAACGAGAGAGCTAACGATGCAGAAAGAAGAAGTATTATTCAAAACACACTATAATGGATTATGTCATTTTGCATGGAAGATATTGGGTGATCTTACTATAGCTGAAGATCTTGTACAAGACTCTTTTATTGCTTATTTCAAAAATACTGATCAAGTCAGTGATAATGAGATTGCAATAAAAAATTACCTATACAGTTCTGTAAGATTTGCCTGTTATAACCACATTCGCCATGAAAAAGTTCGTCAAAAATACTGGAACGTAGTAGGTTTTACAGAGGAAGACAATACAGCGCTAGAACTAAATATGATCCATAGTGAGGTTATTCAAGAGATCTATAGAATCATTGAAGAGATGCCTTTTGCCTGTCAGCAAGTTTTTCGCTTAGGCTATCTGGAAGGTTTGTCTAATTTGGAGATTACCAAAGAACTACAAATTAGTATCAATACCGTGAAAACACAAAAACAGCGTGGTATGAAAATGCTGTTAAAACGATTAAACCCTGAATTTATCCCCCTTGTTATATTTTTATTAAAAAATATTTAAATTCTTGTCACCCCTTTTTTTGTCCAGCGTTTCTTTAGTGTAATATATGAAAGAAAACACAGGGCATATTTCAAAAATTATCCAAAAGTTCTTGAGCGGTCAGCTTACGGCAGAAGAACAAAGTCAATTGGATAAATGGTTGAACTCCAGTCTCCAAAATAGACGATTTTTGGAATCATTTCGTCAAGCAGAAAATATTGAAGAAGATTTATCCATCGTTAGACAACTGAATGCAAATCAAGCATGGGATAAGTTGAATAATAAAAAACGAAATGGACGATCTTTTGGCAAATGGTCGTTGGGCATTGCAGCATCCATAGTGTTTTTGTTAGGAGGTTTTCTATTATGGCAAGGTGATTTTGATTCATTCCTTTCGGGTGGTAAGCGTGTAATAGTTTCAAAAAAGCAAGATATAGCACCTGCCACAAGTGGTGCAGTATTAGTTCTCGCTGACGGTACAAAGGTTTCTTTAGATGGTGATTCCTCTAAGACCTTGACAAAAAATAATAACTTAATCGGGAACAGCAATGAATTGGTCGTTAAGCAAACAGATCAACCAATTCCATTGCAGTATAACTCTTTGATTGTTCCAAAAGCAAGTTTTTATAAAATGACCTTAGCGGATGGAACTAAAGTATGGGTAAATGCATTATCTCAATTGAAATTTCCGGCGCAATTTTCCACAAAAGAACGTCGGGTCTTTTTGGATGGCGAAGCCTATTTTGAAGTTACACCTAATGCAGAGCAGCCTTTTATAGTAGAATCCAGAGGAAACGAAATCAAGGTGTTGGGTACACATTTTAATATTAATTCCTACTCAGATTTGGTTCGTACGACCTTGGCTGAAGGTAGAGTTGAGGTATGGCAAAATAATCAACATGTAGAGTTATTCCCCGGTGAATATGCATCTTCTTTTAAGGACAATTTAATCAAAGGGAAGGCCGATTTGGCACATGATCTTGCATGGCACAACAATGAGTTTTATTTTAAAAAGGAAACAATAACGAATATCGCGCATCAATTATCGCGCTGGTATGATCTTGATGTTACATTCCGAGGAGATGTACAGCTCGATAAGGAATATACGGGAAGTATCGAACGTGACGTAAAATTGTCTCAGGTATTGGAGATGCTATCTTATGTAAGCAATCTTAAATTTGAGCTAGAAGGGAATAAACTCATTATTGCGACAAGAACCTAATCAGCCTAATTGAAAAGAAAACTATATGCCTATGATAAAATAATACAACAACTACATTGGCCCAAAAAAGAGAACAGGAATGTTGGCGCATCCCTGTTCAGAAAAAGATGTGATCATCAGGCCCTAAATCTAAAGATTGAACAATTAAACCCCAATTAACCACAAAGTGTAAATGTATGAATAACTTACCACTTAGCAAAAGGTGGTCCTTGATCCCTCAAGACCCACGATTTTGCAAACCATTACGTATTATGAAAATTAGTACATGTCTTCTATTTGCATTTGTAACTGGCGTACATGCGAAGAGCACGGCGCAAAAAGTTACGTTAAATATGCGCAATGCCCGCATTGAAGAAGCGCTCTCTGCCATCTCCAAGCAGTCCCATCTACGTGTGCTGTACAGCGAAAACCTGAATACTAAGGCCCGGATTTCAGTGAACGTTCAGAATGCTTCCGTTGAGGAAGCATTGAATGCTGTTTTGAAAAGCAATAATATTGAATACAAAATTATTGCCAATACCATTTCGGTCAACAGTAATTTAAAGAACGTTAGTCTAACGGTTCCTGTAGAAGTGCAACAGCAGTCTATTTCTGGAACGGTCAAAGATAAAGACGGGAAAGAATTGAGTGGTGCTACAATTACAGTTAAAGGAACTTCAGTTTCTACACAGACGGATGAGCAGGGACGTTTTAAAATCAATGCTCCTTTAACTTCGACGTTAGTTGTCCGGTATATTGGGTATGCAGGTGCTGAAATTTCTGTAGGCGGTCGTACGACTGTTCCCATTATTTTGAAATCACTCGATAATCAATTAGATGTGGTCGATGTGGTTGCAACTGGTTATCAAAATATTGACAGAAAGTTTTTTACGGGATCTGCGACCAGAGTTGATGCCAAAGATGCTGAGCGCGCCGGGGTACCTGATGTTTCTAGAATGCTCGAAGGACAAGTCGCGGGTGTCTCCCTTCAAAATGTTTCAGGAACTTTTGGCGCCGCACCGAAGATTCGTGTACGTGGAGCAACTTCATTATCAGGGGATAATAAGCCGCTTTGGGTGATCGACGGTATTATTTTAGAAGACGTGGTTAATATCTCCAATGAGCAATTATCAACGGGAGATATGAATACCCTGTTAGGGTCTTCTGTTGCAGGACTCAACCCTGACGATATCGAAAGTTTTAATATTTTAAAGGATGCTGCAGCAACAGCGATGTATGGTGCGCGGGCAATGAATGGAGTAATCGTTGTAACCACCAAAAAAGGAAAGGTTTCTGAAGGAAAGCCGCATGTAAGCTATACGGGGAATTTTACATCCTATATTAAGCCGAGTTATAATAATTTTGATGTAATGACTTCATATGACCAAATGGCGGTCATGATAGAGTTGAAGAATAAGGGATATTACCAAATTCCAAATGCTTCAAGAGGGGCTAATGGCGGAGTCTTTTATAAAATGTACAATAAGCTGTATGAATATGACGAGACAACGAAAACATATGGACTTAGAAATGACGCTCCGAGTCAGGTCGATTTCTTGACACGTTACGCAAATGCAAATACCGATTGGTTTGATTTGTTGTTCAAAAATTCTTTTGTTCAGGAACATTCCTTAAGCGTTTCTTCTGGTACTGAGAAGACCCAAAATTATTCATCTGTTTCTTATTTGAAAGATCCTGGGATGACTATTGGTAATAACGTCCAAAGATTTACAGGTAATTTTAGATCCAACTATAAATTCAATGAAAAATTCAGCGCCGAAGTATTAGGAAATGGATCTATTCGACAACAAAAGACACCGGGTACTGTAAACCAACAATCAGATCCCGTATATGGGTCTTACTATCGAGGTTATGATATCAATCCTTATAATTACGCTCTTGGTACAAGTCGCTTGATTACACCTTATGACGAGAATGGTGATCTTGAGTATTTTACACGTGACTATGCACAATTTAATATCCTAAATGAGGTGAACAACAATTATATGGAACTTGGTATGATCGATTTCAAAGTGCAGGGTGCTCTGAAATATAAGATTATTCCTAGCCTTTCATACTCTGTTACGGGAGCGTATCGTTTCTCAAAAAGTGAAAATCAGACCTTTTTAAAAGAGAACTCAAACTATGTACAATCATTTAGAGCCATGTCGGATGCGACCATAGTAGGCTCAAATGATAAGCTATATAACAACCCTGCTTTTCCAAACGATTTACCTATCAGTGTTTTGCCAGAGGGTGGGTTTTATAAAATTAATAACGACAATTTAAAATATTATTATTTCCGTCAGGATTTAGAATTCAATAAAGAATTTAATGGGGGACATAATGTCAATGTTTTCGCTAATATGGAAATGATTACAACTGACCGTCAAGCTGAATTTTTTGATGGCGTTGGATATTCCTATGAGAACGGAGGATTGGCGGTTCCAGCATATGAATATTTTAAAGAAGCAAGAGAAGAGGGCAAACCTTATTATGGTATGGGATATAACTTTACCCGGTTTAACGGATATAGTTTGCGAGCGGCCTATGCATATAAACAAAAATATTCCGTCAATGGAACTGTCCGTTATGATGGCTCTAATAAAATGGGTAAATCGCGTACAGCACGTTGGTTGCCTACCTGGAACGTTTCGGGAAAATGGAATGTTGATGAAGAAAAGTTCTGGCCGAAAGATTTATTCTTAAGCAATCTATCTGTCCGTGCGACTTATGGTATGGTCGCCAATATGGGTAATGCAACAAATTCTTCTGCGGTGTTCTATAATCAAATAGCAAGACGTCGCGAGATTGTGGATCAAGAAACGCTAACTTATATATCCAATATTGCCAATAAAGAATTGACTTGGGAAAAAATGAACGAGTTTAATTTAGGCTTTGATATGGGCTTGTTCGAAAGCAAGGTCGGATTAACAGTCGATTTGTACAAGAGAAAGAGTTATGACCTTTTAGGTTCAATTCAAACCTCTGGTATTGACGGAGAGTATACAAAGACGGCCAATTATGCCGATATGGACGCAAAAGGTATTGAAGTCGCTATCACAGGTACTCCTGTTAAGTCCAAAGATTTTAGGTGGAAGACCAACTTTAACTTTGCTTTTAATAAAAATAAAATCACGCGTTTGGATATTAACCCCAATATCTGGCGGGCAGTTTCAAATACTGGTGGAGCTGTGCAGGGCTACTCACAGCGGAGCTTATTTTCTCTTCAATTTGACGGTTTAAATCCAGAGTATGGATATCCAACTTTCATTGGAACGGATGGTATCAAGACAACGAATGTATACCTACAGAGTCAAATCCTAGATTATTTAAAGTATGAAGGACCCGTTGAACCAACGTTTACGGGAGGTTTCTTCAACGCATTTTCTTATAAAAGTTTTACACTTTCCGGTCTATTGACCTTTTCTGCGGGAAATAAATTACGTCTAAAACCTTCGATCAGATCTTCTTATGATGATATGTCTGTTATGACAAAAGACATGTTAAACCGTTGGATCATGCCGGGAGATGAGCTAAAAACAACGATACCCGCTTTGTTGGATCCAATTTCGGCAACCAATGTTGTTAGTGCATCTGGTACACAGGTAAGTGCCTCTTATCCTTACAATGCATATAATTATTCAACTGAGCGAGTCGTAGATGGCGATTATATTAAGTTGAAAAATATATCGTTGGGATATGCGCTGCCAAAGGAATTTATTTCGCGGATGAGTATTACCAATGCAAGTATTAACGTCGTTGCAAATAACATTTGGACAATTATGGCGGATAAGAGATTGCACGGACAAGACCCTGAGTTTTTTGCCACAGGAGGCGTTGCTTTACCGGTTCCAAAACAGGTTACAATCTCATTAAAAGTAGGATTTTAAGATAAGTAAGAAATGAAAAATTTTAATAGAATTCACATTGGAGTTATCGGAGCCTTAGTTTTATTGGCTTCTTGTAATAAATATTTAGATAAAGAACCGGATAACCGAACCGAGATAAATACGGTACAAAAAGTTGCCCAATTGGTTGGCACCGCTTACCCTTCTGCCGATTATCTTTCTTTTGCAGAATCCGCATCGGACAATGCGGTTGATAAAGGACCGGGAGTAGGAAACTCTGTAGATACACGTGATAGGCCATATGCCTGGGAAGATATCATTGGTGCAGGAACCAATACGTCTAGTAATTATTGGAACGGCTGTTATGAAGCAATTTCTGCGGCTAACCAAGCATTAGAATCAATCGATACGTATAAGCTTGGAGCAGCTGCCAATCCATATAAGGGGGAAGCGTTGGTTGCACGGGCTTACGCACATCATATGTTGGCCATCTTCTTTGCTAAAAATTATGAAATCGGTGGCGCAAACGATTCGCCTGGAATTCCGTATGTCACAAAGCCGGGCGAGAAGGTATTACAACAATATGAGCGTGGAACCGTTAAATCCACTTATGAAAATATAGTAAAAGATCTGGAAGAAGGATTACCTTTATTGTCTTCAACAGCCTATAAAATACCCAAATATCATTTCACAGCTGAAGCAGCTCATGCCTTTGCTTCTCGTTTGTATTTGTTCTTAGGAGAGTGGCAAAAGGCCGTTGATCATGCGACCCTAGCTTCGGGCGGAGATTTTCTAACGAAATTGAGACCCATAAATACAACAATGCAAAATCAGGAAAGTGCTGTATTTAGAGAAGGGTTTACAAAATCAGATGTGAAATCTACTTTGTTGTTGGCAAACTGTTATTCAACCTGGACTTATAATGAAAGCCCTCGTTACGGATATGGTCCGGCATTGACAGCGATGTTTAATACACCCAATGTAACTGGGGGAACATTGGCAAACAAAGTATTGTCATACAGCACTGCAAATTATACAACGTATAAATGGTTATATTACTTCTTCTATACCGGACCTGGTATAGGATTCCCTTATATCATGCAACCGCTGCTGACATTGGACGAAACAATATTAAATAGAGCAGAAGCGTATGCTGAGCTAGGAAATTATCAGGCATCATTAGACGATCTGAATACATTTTATAGCACAAAAATTAGAAATTATGTACCCAGTACACATCAGGTAACGCTTCCTAAGATCATGGCCTTTTTTAGTGAAGCAGACCCCAAAAAGGGGTTAGTACAAACCGTACTGACAGCAAAAAAAGCTGAATTTTTACAGGAAGGTTTACGTTGGCTCGATATCGCTCGAAGAGATCTAACTGTGGTACACAATGTTATTGATGCAAAGGGAATTGAAACATCTATTGAACTGAAACCCGGAGATCCAAGACGGATTTTTCAACTTCCTGAGGAAGTTAAATTGGCCGGTATAGAATTAAATCCTAGATAACTAGATTATGAAAATATTAAGTAAAATATTGATTTTGTTTTTGGCTATCTTCCTTTACAGTTCTTGTCAGAAGGAAGTAGTTAAAAAGGTAGACTTTTCAAACTATAATGACGATGATCCTCAAACCAATACTGAATTGGATGCGTGGTTGAAAACTACTTTTCTTGATGAGTATAATATTGATGTTGTGTACCGTTACAACAGATATTATCATGATGCAGAACGAAATGTGACGCCAATTTATGTGGATAAGGTGAAACCCGCTATGACTGCGGTACTGGAAAGCTATATCGTACCTTACCGTAAAGTTGCGGGCGAAACCTTTATAAAACGCTATGTGCCCAAAGAATGGGTGTTGTTTGGCTCGCCTTCATTGGCCACCGACGGAACAGGTGTGGCTGGAACCGCAGCTGCAGGGCGACGGGTTACACTATATTCTTTAAATACACAGTCACCTAATTTTGGGGTTTTGGTAATTCATCATGAGTTTACCCATATTTTGAACCAATTGGTTGCTATTCCTACAGATTTCGAATCGATTTCCAAAGCCGATTACAATGCTGATTGGGCGAAGATACCTGCAGATACAGCAAAGAAGTATGGTTTTGTAACATCTTATGCGATGGGTAAATATACGGAAGACTATGCGGAGGTTGCTGCCCATCTTTTGGTAAAAGGACAGGCATGGTACGATAATTATGCAAGTGGTTCTTCTACATTGGGAAAAACCAAGCTGAAGCAGAAAGAGGCGAATGTTGTCAATTATTTCACTACAGGGCTGAAAGTGGATTTCAGAGCATTACAGAAGGAAGTTCAAGAGTATATGAAAAGAACGGCTCCAACGGATAATTCGTTAAGTATCCGCCCATATGTATCAAGCTTGTACAAAGCGGTGACGATGAATCTCTCCAATGCCTATTATACGAAATATGGTACTTCGAGTGCTTTTTCTAGTGCTTATAGTGCTTTGAGGACGGGCCTATCTGCATCGAACAGAACGCTGAATAGTATATCTGTTCGCTTTGATTCATCTACTCAGGCAACTATCCGTGTCAACTACACGTCTGCATCAGGTACCTTTGATGCCGATTTTACATTTTCCTACACTTATGATAAATCTACAGGTGATTTAAAACTAACAAAAGCTGATCAAGCGGGAACCACAGGAAATTATCAAAATGCAAATAATATTGCGGGAGCTTTTAATTCGAGTTTATTGACATATTTTTCGAATAAAGTGTTTACTGCAAGTTGGTTAAATGCAAATGTAGATCCAGTTGATTATAATAACCTGGGCGCCTTTTATGAGAAAGACAACGCAACGAACTATTGGTATGGTACTTTAGGACAGACATTATAATGAAGTTAAATAAACTCTTATATCCGCTACTATTGCTAGTTGCTATGGTAGCTTGTAAAAATGAAAATGACGATCTGACTTTTGGCGAACGTCCTGAAATTAGAATGAAAGAAAAGATTGATTCGATCTCCTTTGTTTTACAGACTGCCACAAACGGTTGGAAAGCAGTTTTAGGAACAGGTCTAGGTGGAGGATATTCATTTTACCTTAATTTTAATGGCCAACAAGAGGTCAATATGATGGCTGATTTGACAGCTGCAAGTGCAACGACGGCTGCCAAATCAAATTATCGTATAAAACAAGATAATGGAGCAACACTGATATTCGATACGTTTAATTATATCTCGTTATTGAATGATCCAAGTTCGTCAACATTTAATGGTGTAACACGTGACGGTTACAAAAGTGATCTTGAGTTTGCTTTTGCCTATTCAAAAGGAGATACGCTAGGTTTCATTGGAAAAAGATTTAGACAATCCTTTGTATTGATAAAAGCAACAGCAGCCGAAAAATCTGCTTATGAAGCTGGTAACCTCAAGAAATCACTAGATAATACCGTGGATTATTTTAAAACCAATGCTAATCCATATATTGATGTTGCTGATGGAAATAGTACATATAAAATGGCTGTCACTGTAAATACATTGAGCAATAATACCAATGGAAAACGCATCGAGTTTGCATCATTATTGGCGGATGGTACCACATCTGCAGTGAAAGGTAAGTATGCATTTGTATTAGATGGCGTTACGATTATAGATGGGGGACTGACATATAGAGGGGTTACTTATGTTTCCATATTGGTAGAGAATGGGAAGATGTATCTGGTTGACAGTAAAGGTGCTAAATCTGAGATTAAGAATTCAGTTCAGCCAATATTACCATTATTTAAGTTGATGGGCAGTAAATATGTTGGCATGAGAAGTCCTTATAAAACATATTATCCAGGAACATCAGCCAGTGGTCTTACCATTTTGCAGCGTTTCCACAATGGATTGGCTTCTGGTACGGGCTACGTGTTCAATTCAGGATATATGGAATTAGGTTGGGATGTTGCCAATTCAAGAATAGAACTTAGAGGTTTCTCAAGCCAGAATGGCGGAAGTTCGGGTTGGTTGACAACAATAGTGTATAACTATACGTTGGATGAAGCTACAGGTACCTATAAATGCACGTTGAAAACTGCGGCTTCGGGAGGCTATACTTCAGCGATTTTGGATCAAATGCACTCGTTCTTATTGAAGAATAGTTTTAAACTAGACTATTATCTAGACGGTGGAATATTGTACGGAAGCGTTGCTTCAGTCGAGAATCCCGATATTGTAATGACATTCCAGTTGAGATAATGATATTGAGCAGTCAGTGATTTAGCCTTGCTGGCTGCTCAATTTTTGTGTAATTTCTAGTTGATGATTAACCGATTGTTGTTTAAAGTAGATTATTATGAAAAGTAAATTTGTTTTTCTGGCGTTTTTAAGTTTTGTTTTTTTAAGTTTCTCCTGTAAAAAAGAGGAGTCCGAATTGGATAAAATCTCAGGGCTATGGTATGTTCGGATTATTGCCGAACAGCAGGTAAATGAGAAAGGAGTGTTGGCCTTTAAATCCTATCTTGAATATAAACCGAATGATAACGGAAATTATGCAACATTTAATTTTCATGGCAATCAGGTTACTGTAGAAGAGCGACGGAATAATTTGGCAATCAATAAGACAGATTATACTTATGCGATCGATGGAAATAATTTGGTTTTATCAGGTTCATCAACCAGTGAAGTATATAAAATGTCCTATTTGGGGATCAAGAATAGTTTGGTTTTGGACAAGAGTGAAGTGGATAAAAATAATATTCCGTTTAATCTTAAAAAAGTTTTGGTTAGGGTACTGCCAAAACCTGATAAAATAGACGAAGAAATTGGAAGTGAGCCGAATCAAGGAACTCCAACAGGAGGAGAATAGAAGGAGAAATGCCATTTGCTGTTAAACCCATAAATATTAAATTATAATGAGAAATTCAATTTTCAAACCTCACATTTCTTTGGTAGTTATGTCTGGGCCCTTGGAATGATTCTTTTTGCTGTCTTTTTGTCCTATGATTCAACAAATCAATACTGGTATTTGGGTACACTGTTTATAGGTTTCATCATCGCAACGATGTGGTGTTTTGTCTTCTTTTACACCCGATATCGGATCGAGAACCACACTTTGTTCATTCGAGGGGTAATAAAATCCAAGCAGATTAATTTGGAGGCCGTCAGTAGAGTTGAAAGGAATAAAGTCGATTGGCTAATAAAAAATGGACGTCTTTATTTTTGGAACCCCTATCGCAGGGGTATGAAATTATATCTTAATGGATCTGAAGAGCTATTTATAAATGTTGGAGAGGATAGCGGTTTTCTAAAACAACTATTGGATCTTAGCCCTAATATTGAAGTAAATTGATAAGAAGATAGAGCCTATTGATTTTGTTCTTTTAATTGAAAAATAATTAAGCTTACAGGTGTTTTCATGATTTTATGAGAGAAGTATTTAAAACAAACATACCCTTCGGTAGCTATATTTGGGGGACGGGAGCGATTATTTTTATTGCCGTGATATCCTACGATGGTTTGTATCGAGGTTTATATACGGGTACATTATTGTTGTTCGCGGTATTTGCATTAACCTGGTATTTTACATTCTTTTTTAAGCGGTATTGGATTGAAGATAACAAACTGTTTATAAAAAGTATCTGGGGAACAGAATCTGTTGATGTCAACTCCATTCGTAAAGTAGAGACGGATAAGGTATTTTGGTTTGGGGCGATGAAATTCACCGTTTTAAGGCCCTATAGAAGGGGAATGATCCTGCATTATAATGTGATTGATGATATATTCGTTGATCCGGAAAATCCAACCCAATTTATTGATAAATTGCGGCAGATTGCGCCTAATATCAAAGTAGTTGAGTAGTTCGGGAATGATATTTCATGTTTTTATTCTGCTCATGCTCTTTTTAGAAATAATTTATTTAACTTGGAGGTTAACAAATCCTTAAAGCTAATAATGAAAAATTACCGTAAGTTATTTCTTACCTACTGCTTTATTATGTTAGTAATAATAGTAAGTCAGCACCTCATAGATATTTACTTTCGAGGTGAAGCAGTGGAGTTTACTCCGGGTAGGATCATCGCAACCTTTATATACCTCATTTTAGGAACATTGACGCTTACATTTGTGGAAATTAAGACTAAGAAAGTTAAATAGATTGCTAGCTATCTATATCCCAATCTTGACGGAGAAACCAAGTATATCGTCCTATTTTCCGAGTAAAATTTGAGGTGTTCGCAGTTTTCCACAGCTTGTTAATAACATTGTGGAAAACGTTGTCGCTCCAGAGTTGTAAAATGGATTCCTTGTTCGTGGCGTCTATATCAAGCTCTATCGTGATTAGATTATTCTCAAAGTTCAACACAGCCGCTCGACGCAAATAATTATATTTTCCTGATACCAACTCCATACTAACTTACGATCAACTCCGTACTGTAACCACCTTGTGTGCACAGTGAGTCCACGTTGAGTCCACCTTTTAGGTGTGCTTTCACTGTACAGACATCCTGTCTGCACCTTGCTTGCAGTCAGAAGGTGGTTAGCAATTGGTTATAACTAATCCCAAAAAAGGTATCACTAAATTTTCAAATTTACAATTGCTGTTTGCTGCAGCTTCCGAAATCCTTAAAAATGAACAAGATACTTGACATAGGGTCGTTTTGGTAGTATATTTATTGTATGGGAATAAATGATAATGGCTATATCCGTGGACTGGTTGGCCCACTGGTAAGCAGAAAGGTAGGAACAAAGAACTACATTCAAGGTAAACCACATCGTGTAAAACAAAACGTCGACACGAAGAAAGCTGGTAAAGATTTTGGACAGGCAAGTCGCGCGGGCGCTGCAATTAGGCAGGCTTTTGGGTTAGTGCATCAGGAACTGCATGATGGACAGATGGGCAATCGCTTGAATAGACAGATTTATAGGGCAATGAAGACAAGTATCAATGACGATAGGGGAACACTGTGCCTAAACAACTGTAGGCTCGACAGATTGGTGAATTTCCAATTCAACGAAAATTTCCATATGCAGGATGCGCTGAATATCGATCCAACGGTTAACCTAACCGAGGAGAATCAGATCGAAATATCATTTCCAATATTTGACATTAACCGAGCATTGCTGCTACCCAAAGATTGTAATGCTATCGCCTTTAAATTCCATACCTTTTCTTTCAATTTCAAAGAAAGGGAGTTCACTGAGGTAAAAGATGAAGAATGGGAAATCGATATCGTCTATGGACAGGATCCAATTCCGGCCAAGACGATCAGCATTCCATGCAACGAATTTGTTGGTACACCCATCCTGGTTGGATTTACGATCATATATCTTTATAAAAATGGCCGACGGTGCAATGTGCTCAATGAAGTTGATTGTACGCCAGCAACTATTCTAGCTGCTTTCCAGTTATAAAAGTGATATTAATCTTTACGTATATTTTTTCCTACCGGAGCGGATATCCATTTACCGCTCCTTTACCACCATTTACCGACTTTTTTATTCCGTTGATCTAAATGTAATAAAATAGGATGCTGCGTTGTCTTACTTTTGAATCAGAATCTTAAAGGAAATGATGCAACAAAATCAATATCCTTGCGACAATAAGAAAAGAGACAAAAAAACTAACAATATAAAGTATAGCAATTATGAAAACTTTAGTAAAGACATTCGCAGCAGCAGCATTGATTACACTATCAACTTTCGCAATGGCAGCAGCTGACCCTGGTAAAGCATTGAACCTTTCCACAGCCGATTTGGCCATCGATAGCTATGTGTCGGTAATGACAGAAGGCGCATCTCAGGGCGTAGAAAAATTGTTTGCATCCGAATTCAATCAAAAAGTTCAGGGAAAAGCTGCACGCACCAATAGCCGTTCGGAAGTCATTTCGTTCCTGAAAAAGCAAAAAGGTGAAAAATTGAACTGCAGCACAAGTACCGAAGTACTCGAGGAATCTGAAAACTATATGGTAGCACGTATCACGATGAAGTTTGAGGATTTCACGAAAACAGATTTGGTGACATTGATCAATGAATCGGGAACCTGGAAGGTTGCAAGCTCCGTAAACTCGTATAAATAGAAACTGTTTAATTAAATTCATATGTTTATTTTAGCCACGTCGGGATGATGTGGCTTTTTTTGTTGTATCTTTGTTAATGGATCTGTTTAACTAAGTATAACTGAAATGGATGGTCACAAAGAACATACTTCACAATGTCTTAGCGAATCTGAAATTGCTTTATTGAGGGCCGGACTTAATCGTACTTATAAGGAGCGATTTGAAATGACTACCCGTCTTTACAAAATTCAACAAACGCTTAAAAAGGCAAAAATTATTCATAAACCCTTTTATCAGAAATAGTGTATGGATATTTTTGATCAGGAAATTTTAGAGTTTTGGCAGAATTTAGAGCAATCAAATGTAGCGTACATTATGATTGGAGGTTATGCAACCAATTTGCATGGCTTTCAAAGGTTTACTGGTGATTTAGATATTTGGATAAAAGACTCATTGGATAATAGAAAACGGTTAAGGGAAGCATTCAGGCTATCTGACCTTGGTGATATTCCACAGCTGGAAACTATTCCTTTCGTAACTGGCTGGACAGATTTTCACTTGAATAATGGGCTTCGCTTGGACATTTTGACAGATATGAAAGGGCTTGAAGGTTTTTCATTTGATGATTGTCTCGAATTGGCATCCATCGCGGAAATTGATAACGTAAAAATCCCTTTTTTACATATAAACCAGCTCATCGCTAATAAAAAGGCAATCAATAGACCAAAGGATCAGATCGATGTTCAGGCGTTGGAAGAAATTGTCAGACTTCGAGAGGATGAAGGTGAGTAGGTTTTCTGAGTTATCCACAATTTTATTAACATAATGTGGATAACATAAAAAAGGTGTTTTGAAATCCCAATGCGATAAAATTAAATTTTATTTGGCCGGCTAATTTTTTTACTATCCGGGATATTTGTTATTATTACACCTGTATTAACAATTATTATGAAGTATTATTTACATTTTTTGACAAGATCTATCTGCTTTTTATTATTCACCCTTTGTGTATCACATCTTCTCGCTCAGAACAAGATTTCCTACTATAAAAAAAATGGAGAAGAAACTAGGCTGAAGGACTCTGCTTATTACCTTAGGATAGTTCGTCCCGAAGGAAATGGAAATGATACATTTTATCGCGTGGAGGAATTCTATTTTCACAATGATTCAGTTAAGCTTAACGCTATAAGTAAAACTGCCCAATCACCTTTAAAATATCATGGGAGAAAATATGAGTTTTATGAAAATGGTCGTTTAAAGGACTTAGAAAATTTTTTTAATGGAACCAAAATAGATTCTGCCTTTTATTTTTATCCAAATAATCAATTGAAGAAAATTTTGTTTTATCCAAATAGGGTGGACGCAAAGGGGGAAGTACAGGTAGAAAAGCCCATTTATGTAGCATATTATGACTCTCTCCGGAATAGAACATTGGAAAATGGTAATGGTTTAATTCGTTTTTCAGGGTACAGGAATAACTATGAAGAAGGAACTATGTTAAATAGTTTACGCGAGGGCGAATGGCACGGCAAATTGGGAAAAGATAGCTACGTTGAAATCTATAGCAAGGATAAATTGATTTCGGGCATCACAACTAAAGAAAATGGGGTTTTAATAAATTATGATTCAACAAATTATATGATTCCACCTCAATTTCCCGGTGGAATATCCAGATTAATGGGCTATATCGGCAGTCATTATATTTACCCCAAAGAAGCTATTCAAAATAATGTAAGCGGTGTGTTGTTGATTATGTTCATGATCGACCATGAAGGGAATGTAAGAGATGCTGTAGTGAAAGAGGATTTGGGGTTTGGTACAGGGGATGAAGGTATTCGCGTGCTAAAAAAGGCTGGGAAATGGAAGCCTGGTGTTCAGCGCGGTGAAGCGGTAAATGTGGCTTACATACTACCTATCCGACTGAATGCTAAACGGTGATGTGAGAATTAGTTTCATACAACAAAAGAGCCTTCCCCAGGGAAGGCTCTTTTGTTAAAAGTATGCACTATACTATTTTTTCAAAGCCGCAGCGCCTTTGATGATTCCTTCTACAACGGCAGGATCTTGAAGTGTCGAAGTATCACCTACATTGGCGATATCGTCTTCGGCAATCTTGCGTAAGATACGACGCATGATCTTTCCTGAACGTGTTTTTGGTAGATCATCAACAAATTGGATAATGTCTGGTTTAGCAATTGGACCGATAATACGTGAAACGGTTTCCATGATATCCTTTCTGGTGGCTTCTGCATCGGTATGGTGATTCGCAATGACATAAGCATAGATACCTTGGCCTTTTACTGGGTGCGGATATCCGACAATAGCGGATTCAACAACGTCAGCGTGCATATTGATGGCATTTTCAACTTCTGCTGTACCAATGCGGTGGCCCGAAACGTTCAATACATCATCTACACGGCCTGTAATTTTATAATAGCCTTCTGGACTACGGAAACACCCGTCGCCTGTAAAATACATATCCTTATACGTCGAGAAATAGGTTTGACGACATCTGTCATGATCCCCCCATGTCGTGCGTAGCATACCTGGCCAAGGGAACTTGATACATAGGTTTCCTGTGACATCATTGCCTTCGATTTCTTTTCCATTCTCATCCATCAAAGCGGGTTGAATGCCCGGCATCGGGAACATCGCATAACTTGCTTTTTCCGGTGTTACTCCCGCCAATGACGTGATCAAGTGGCCTCCATTCTCTGTCTGCCAATAGGTATCAACAACAGGACAATTCTTTTTACCAACTTTTTCATTAAACCAGTTCCAGGCTTCTTCGTTGATTGGCTCACCTACAGATCCCAAAACACGCAAAGAGGAAAGATCGTTCTTGTCGACAAATTCGTCACCAAAAGCCATCAATGAGCGCAATGCCGTAGGGGATGTATAGATAATATTGACGTTGAACTTATCAACAATGTCCCAATAACGGCTTGCATCTGGGAAGGTTGGAATACCCTCAAACATTAAAGAAGTAGCTCCTTGTGATAACGGCCCGTAGACGATGTAACTGTGTCCTGTAATCCAGCCAATATCTGCTGTACAGAAAAATACATCGTTTGGCTTATATTGGAACGTATTCATAAAGGTATAGCCTGTATACACCATATAACCGCCACAGGTATGTACTACACCTTTAGGCTTACCTGTGGATCCCGATGTATAAAGGATGAATAAATTGTCCTCAGCATCCATCTCTTCTGCTGGACATGCTGGATTTCCTTGTGTTTCTACTTTTTTGATCTCATCTTCCCACCATACATCGCGTCCTTTGATCATCGATACCGGTGTACGTGTACGTGTTAAGACAATTACTTTTTCAACAGTGTCACATTGCATTAAAGCATCGTCCACAATGTTTTTTAAACCAATGGTTTTATTGCCACGGTAACTACCATCTGAAGTAACGATCAGTTTGCATTCCGCATCGACGATACGATCCGCAATAGAACGTGCTGAAAAACCTCCAAACACCACCGAGTGGATAGCGCCGATACGAGCACAGGCTAATACAGCGATAACCAATTCAGGAACCATTGGTAAGTAAATACATACCCGGTCTCCTTTTTTGATGTTATTATTTTTAAGTACGTTGGCAAATTGCTCTACCTTTTGTAGTAATTGCTTATAGGAAAGAATGCGGTGCGCTTCATTTGGATCGTTAGGTTCCCAGATGATGGCTGGTTTATCACCATTAGCATAAATATGGCGATCAAGACAGTTTTCTGTAATATTTAATTTAGCACCCTCAAACCATTTGACATTGGGTTCCTCAAAGTTCCAGCTCAGCACTTTATTCCATTTTCTCTTCCAGAAAAAATGATCTGCAATGCTCGCCCAAAACTCCTCAGGTTGTTCTACACTTCGCTTATATTCACTTTGATATTCTTCAAATGATTTTATTTGTAGGCTCATCGTTATTAGGATTATTATGAATTATTTTAATTTATATTGTTATCGTTGCGAAATTGTTTCTGATATTTCGATTTCGGTGTACAATTTAGCGGTTTTTGCCCATTTTATCAAAAAATTGATGTTTAATATAATGTTAAACTACTTTTATCTATAAGATTGTTATCTTGCATCAAGATTTACCAAGATGTCTTTTCTAAGAAAGCTATTCTATATTACAATCTATACAAATCTTCTGATCGCCATGGCGGCCATGGCACAATGCGCGCTGACTTATATCATATTTGAACGGTCTATCAATTGGTATATCGTTTTAGTGGAAGGGACAGCGACTTTGTTGCTTTATAATTTTAGCCTGTGGTGGTCCAAACCGAAGAACCCAAAAGAATCAAAATTCCCGCGGACACGCTGGATCTTTAATCATGAATGGGTCATGTGGTTAAATAATGGTATCGCTCTGCTTGTGCTTGGT
The DNA here is from genome assembly GCF_902706145.1 of Sphingobacterium sp. 18053. Classification (NCBI taxonomy): domain Bacteria; kingdom Pseudomonadati; phylum Bacteroidota; class Sphingobacteriia; order Sphingobacteriales; family Sphingobacteriaceae; genus Sphingobacterium; species Sphingobacterium sp. 18053. The sequence goes on along the minus strand of NZ_CACSJW010000002.1, from coordinate 128,343 downwards.
TATTGCTTGTGGTATATTCATGTGTACTCCTTTTTGTTTTTGGGATTTATTGGAATCCTGAGTCTATTATACGGAATGCCCCTGTTTACTTTCCGTGACCGCAAAGTGGGCCTTCGACAGATACCTGGGGCCAAGATTTTTCATATTGCCCTGGTCTGGGTCTGCAGCAGTGTGGTGCTTCCCTATGTGGAACTGGCCAATGTCGGTGTCAAAATAGATCAGTGGGTTTTTATTGCGCTCTGCGGATTGAAGTTCATATTTTTGGTTATCTGTACATTGCCTTTTGATATTCGGGATATCCAACAGGATTCCTATTATCACCTGCGGACTTTGCCCAATATGCTGGGCGAACAAAAAGCTAAAAATCTAACTTATGGGTTGTTGGGCCTTCATTGTGTTTTGATCTTGACGGTACCTTACACGGTACCTATTAAATTTGGATTGATTCTGACCAACGTGCTCATATTTGCATTGCTAAAATTGGCTGTTTTCAAAACAAAAGATCATTACCACTATGCTTATCTACTTGACGGTAGCTTGGTGCTTCAGTTTCTGATTGTTGTTCTTGTCCAGACCTTTTAGCCCTTACATTATAGGCTGTAAAAGCTTAAGCCTATTACCCTTCGGCATCCTTAAGAATAGAACTGGCTACCCCAAAAACACCTTTGTTTGATCAGAGATCTTGACAAATAGCTCTTTGTAAAAATTAAGATGTCAGAAAGGCGATGATCTTATCTGCAGCCACTTCCGATAATTTATAATAACTTTCGAATGTCCATCCGGCAACATGTGGAGATAAGATCACATTGTCTCTACGGATAAGATCTGCATACCAGTTCTGCTCAGCCAGTTTTGGAAACTTTTCTACTGGCAACACATCGAATGCTGCTCCGATAATGGAACCGGAATCAAGGCCGCTAAGCACTGCGGGTACTTGTACAATACCGCCTCGTGCCCCCAGTAAAAAGAAAATAGGTTTTTTAAATTTAGCCAGATAATCCGCATCAATCATCCCCTTTGTTTCATCCGTTAAGGGGATATGGAAACTGATCACATCGGCTTCTTTGCAGATCTTTTCCATGTCTGCTGCCGATGCATATTGATCCGCGTAGTCGATTCGATATTTATCATAGGCAAGCACCTGTACATCAAAACCGGATAGTTTTTTTGCCATGGCCATACCATTGTGCCCATAGCCGATCAAGCCTACAGTACGTCCCTTAAGTTCGTATCCACGATTGGCTTCACGCAACCACTGGCCAGATCGTATTTGTTGGTCACCCCGATTCAGATTGTTCATTAGACTGAGCAACATACCGATCATATGTTCACCTACAGCATCCCGATTGCCTTCATTGGCCGGAATTAACAGCACATCTCTTTGCGCAGCAACTGTATCGTCGATATTGTCCATACCTGCACCGGCACGGGCGATAAAGCGGAGGTTTGGTGCCAGGTCAAAAAAAGCTTTATCTACCTGAAATTTGGAACGGATAACCATACCGGAGTAATTGGAGATGATTTTTTCAGCTTCTTCTCGGCTGATATCAGGTTGATAATTGTAATGTATACCTGCCTGCTCAAATTTTTTAAGCATGACCTCATGAATATCGTCGACGATCAAAATTGTAGCTTTCATTCAATTATTTTTTATGTAGGGTCTGTTCGTGCATGTCATTCCTGTGGAGTACGTTGATTTAGATCCTAGTGTCTTCATTACGGTTGATCTGCATAAAATCTACAGATAGTAATTTGTTCAGCTGTTGTTGTTTCATGCGGTTAGGCATTATTTTCATGCCAAAATTTCGCATTCCTATTAAGAATGGATTCTCCCATTGTGCGATTTTTCCTATCCTCCAGGAAGTATTACAGATATAGTTTACCCGATCCAATCTTCTTTTTTCGAATCCTTGAAAAGCCAAATTAACGGAAGCTGAGGTCTGGAGTTCATCCACGAGCACAGCAACATCTTCAATAGCCTGACAGGCTCCCTGGCCCAGGTTGGGAGTCGTCGCATGTCCGGCGTCACCCAATAATAGGATATTGTCAAAAGCGAGTTGTTGAAGTGGTTCGATGTCAATGATGTCATTTGCAATTAGTTCGCTATCCTTTGTTTCCGAAAGAATTGTTGGAATAGGGACATGATAATCTTTGAAGTTGTCGAGGAGCTCCTTTGTTTTCCAATTTTTTAAGACCGGATTTTGTGCCTCAGCATTGATGCATGCGTACCAATAAATGCGGTTATTGACAAGCGGTGTCATCCCAAAGCGTCCTTTGCTGCCCCAGGTTTCCGTCCCTTTACTGAGCTGTATACTGCTATTATCGATAGTTGCCCGCCAACAGGTATAGCCTGAATAGCGGGGTGCCGATCCCGGTATCAGTTGTTGTCGTAATGCTGAGTGTACGCCATCGGCAATCAAAAGGGCTTGACCACGTACATGGCTTCCGTCTGCGAAATAAACTTGAATATCTTCTCCCGCTCGTTCAAAGGAAACGGCTCGTTTGCCGAGATGAACCTGTCCATTCGGGATTTTGGATAAGAGAAACTGATGCAGATCTGCCCGATGGATGGCGAAATTGTCCTGTTGATATTTTTGACTGATTGACCTGGTGTCTGGTTCAACAAGAATATTTCCCTTTTGATCCAAGACATTATAAGATGCAAGGTAATGCCCTATCGGAACGATTTCATCTTTCAATCCGAGATGTTCCAAAGCTTGCATGGCGTTGGCCGCGAGCCCGAATCCAGCACCTATGCCTTTGAGTTCAATGGCGCTTTCATAGACATGTGCTTCAATACCTACTTTTGCAAGCCCTATCGCAGCACATAATCCAGAGATACCTCCGCCAACGATAATAAATGTGCTGTCCGATGAATGCATACTAAAGACTGTTTGCTATTTCGCTTGTTAAACCGACAAAATCATCTACAGTCAATCGTTCTGCGCGTAGCTCGTATAGTGGATTATCGGACATTTTATCTTTGGGAACAACACCCGAAAGTGAGTTACGGAGGGTTTTACGACGTTGATTGAAGCCCGCTTTAACAACACGCCAAAATAGTTTTTCATCACAATTCAATTGCTCACGGTCATTGCGCGTCATGCGAATAACGCCCGACAATACTTTTGGCGGTGGATTAAAAGCTCCTGCTTTTACAGTAAAAAGGTATTCTACTTTATAATAGGCCTGTAAAAAGACACTCAAGATACCATATTCCTTGCTGCCCGCCTTAGCTGTACAACGTTCGGCTACTTCTTTCTGGAACATACCCGTCATTTGAACGACACGTTGGCGTTCATCCAAAATTTTAAAGAGAATCTGGGAGGAGATGTTGTAAGGGAAATTGCCAATGACAGCCATTTTCTCACCAAAATACTGTGAAAAGTCAAGGTTCAGGAAATCACCGTGGATCAATCGCTTACCCAATTGGGGATATTTATCGTCCAAATAAGCAATGGATTCGTCATCCACATCGATCAAATAGGTTTCATATTCCTCTTTTTGCAAGAGAAAATCAGAAAGTACACCCATTCCCGGACCTACTTCAAGCACTTGGCTAAAACCCAATTTAGGATCCAATGCTTCCACAATCTTTTGTGCAGCATTTTTATCGTTCAAGAAATGCTGTCCTAAATGTTTTTTTGCTCTTACTGTGCTCATGTTGCAAAAGTAAAAAATAAATAAGTGAAAAGTTATTCTAAGAAAAAAATCCCTATTTTTGAATCAAAGCATTTAAACAGAATGAGCGATAAATTAAAAATCGGAATTACCGTAGGCGATATTAACGGCATTGGACTTGAAGTCATCATTAAATCTTTGGTAGATCAGCGTATGTGCGATTTCTTTACGCCAGTGGTTTACGGAAATACAAAGGTTGCTTCTTTTCACCGTAAAGCGATTGGTGTAAATGATTTTAGTTTTAACGTGATCAATGATGCTGAGCAGGCGCATTCCAAAAGAGCAAATATGATCAATTGCTGGCAGGAAGACGTCAAGATTTCGTTGGGTGAAGAAAACGAAATTGGCGGTAAATATGCTTTCCTTTCGTTGGAGAAAGCTGTTGAAGACCTGAAAGCCGGCAAGATTGATGCTTTAGTGACTGCCCCAATTAATAAGCATAATATTCAACAGGAGGGATTTCAATTTCCGGGCCATACCGAATATCTGCAGGCCAAAGTAGAGGCTGATGATGTATTGATGTTTATGGTTTGTGATGAATTACGTATTGGTGTGGTAACAGGTCATATTCCACTGCATGAGGTTGCGGCTAATATTACCGAAGAAGCTATTCTTAAAAAGCTAGCCCTGATGAATGACTCGTTGAAGAAAGATTTTTGGATTGAAAAGCCTAAGATCGCGGTTTTGGGCCTAAACCCACATGCTGGCGATCATGGGATTATTGGTACAGAAGATGATCAGATCATTAGACCTACCGTAGAAAAAGCAAATGAACAGGGGATCTTCTGCTTTGGTCCATACCCTGCCGATGGATTCTTCGCAAAAGGTGCTTATGAGAAATTCGATGCGGTACTCGCAATGTACCATGACCAGGGTTTAATTCCTTTTAAGCATATTGCCAAAGGTGCCGGTGTAAACTTTACAGCTGGTTTACCTATCGTACGTACTTCGCCAGATCACGGTACAGGCTATGATATTGCTGGAAAAAACTTAGCTTCTGAAAGCTCTTTTGTAGAGGCAATTTTCTCGGCTTTACATATTGTAAAACGCCGCCGTGAACAAACCGAATTACTTAAAAATCCACTTGCTTTCCGTAAGTTATCCAAAGATAGAGACTAAATATTCCGTCTTACTTTTTTAGGGACAAGGATAAAGATTGTTGATGTTAGTCTGTAAGCTCGCCGCTTACAGTGTCAGCGTCTTTGATCCTTGTTCAATTGTCTCTAATTCCAATACAAAAAAAATTGTTACTTTTGCAGACTGTTTGGTTTTTTACCTGCTGTTCTAACTATGTACGATAATTTACAACATCCAATATTTTCAATCATTAAGGAACTCGCCGAGACAACAAATACAGAATGTTATGTCATTGGGGGGTATGTTCGCGACTATATTATGAAGCGGCCTTTTAAGAATGATGTGGATATTGTTGTCGTCGGCAGCGGCATTGAATTTGCGACTTTATTGGGTGATAGGCTACATACCAAAGTTGCTGTCTATAAGAATTTTGGTACAGCAATGTTGGTTTATGAAGGACTCAATGTGGAGTTTGTCGGTGCCCGAAGGGAATCTTATCGTGCCAACTCACGTAAGCCTATTGTGGAAGACGGCACCTTATCCGATGATCAAAATCGACGTGATTTTACGATCAACGCGATGGCGTTTTCATTGAATAAAGCGGATTATGGTACATTAGTGGATCCATTTGACGGCGTGCAGGATCTTGAACAGCGTGTTATTCGAACGCCTCTGGATCCGATAGAAACGTTTTCCGATGATCCGTTGCGTATGATGCGGGCCATCCGTTTTGCGACACAGCTAAATTTTAAAATCACGATTGATGCGATCAAAGCGATTAGCGATACCAAAGAGCGAATAAAGATTATCTCGAAAGAACGTATTATCGATGAAATCAATAAGATTATTCTCTCACCTAAGCCGTCAGTCGGTTTTAAATATCTTTTTGATACTGGTCTCCTGGAATTGATATTTCCAGCCATGTATAATTTACATGGGGTTGATGTCATTGATGGCAAAGGCCATAAAGATAATTTCTACCATACGTTGGAAGTGCTGGATAATGTATGTGAATTGTCTGAAGATCTCTGGTTACGTTGGGCAGCGATTATGCATGATATTGCCAAACCGGCAACAAAACGTTTTGATAAAAAGCTCGGCTGGACGTTTCATGGCCACGAAGATCGTGGTGCCCGTATGGTACCAAAGCTTTTTGCTGAATTGAAGCTGCCGCTCCATGAGAAAATGAAATTTGTTCAAAAGCTGGTACAATTGCATCTTCGGCCTATTGTCTTGGCGCAAGATATCGTAACGGATTCTGCCGTACGTCGTCTGTTGTTTGAAGCGGGAGATGATATTGAAGCCCTTATGATGCTATGTCATGCGGATGTGACCACAAAAAATGAGTTTAAAAAGAAAAAATATCGTCAGAATTTTGAACTTGTCAAACAAAAATTGAAGGATGTCGAAGAGCGAGACAAGGTTCGAAACTGGCAGCCGCCGATCAGTGGAGAGGATATCATGATCCTATTTGGCTTAGCGCCAGGGCGTACTGTAGGCCAGCTGAAAAATTTGATTCGTGAGGCTATTCTGGAGGGCGAGATTCCAAATTCCCGATTAGAGGCTTATCAATTCTTGGTGAAAAAGGCAGGGGAAATGAACCTGACGGTCAAACAAGAAATCCCATTGGAAATTTCCAATTCTTAAAATATAGTATTAATTTTAGAGGGTTAAAAGAAGAAAATAGCAGAGATGGCAATTTATAGATTTAGAGTTACTTTTGAGGATTATGAAGATGTATATCGTGAGATCGACATGCCTTCTAAAAGTACATTTATAGACCTACATGAGGAGATCCATAAATCAACAGGATATGCTCCAGATGCATCTTCCTCTTTCTATGTGAGTAATGATCAATGGAAAAAGGGAATTGAGATCGCATTTAAGCCTACACAACGTAAAAAAGATGCTGAGGTATTGTTGATGGAGAATATCCGTTTGAGTAAGTTTATCGATGATCCACATCAGAAATTTTACTACGTTTACAATTTTGATCGTCCTTATGATTTCCAGGTTGAATTGATCAAGATCTTGAAGGAAGAGGATGGGAAGGACTATCCGGCGCTGTTTAAGTCTATGGGTCAGGTTCCTAAAACCATGACTGCGGCTAATTTCCCAGTAGCGGATGCTGTTGAAGAGGACGATTATGTGGAGGAAGACGATACGCAATATGGCGTAGATGATGAAGACGAATTGGATGGCTTCGACAGTGATGGTGACGATGAGGAAGAGAGCGAAGAAGGTGAAGAGCGTGAAGAATCCAACGGCTACGAAGACGAATATTAATTAAGAAGACTTTACAGGTCCTTTTAGGCCTGTGAAGTGCTATATTATGGCAAATAGAAAAACATTGATAGCCATTGTGGGGCCAACTGCCGTTGGTAAGACTACAATGGCTATTTCATTGGCACAATATTTTAAAACAGCGATAATTTCTGCTGATTCTCGTCAGTTCTATCGGGAAATGTCTATTGGTACAGCTAAACCAGATCCAGCGGAACTTGCTGCTGCTCCCCATTATTTCATTGATTCACACGCTATCACGCAGGATTATTCTGCAGGAGATTTTGAACGTGAGGCTTTACTGAAACTAGATGAACTATTTCAATTGCATGATGTCGTAATTATGGTAGGTGGATCGGGCCTGTTTGTACGGGCCCTGTGCGAAGGATTGGATGATCTGCCCAAGGCCGGGGATGAAGTGCGCGAGCGACTTAATCATGAACTTGCAGTATTGGGATTGGAGGTCTTAAAAGATCGATTGAAAAGTATTGACCCTGCATATTTTGAAACGGCAGACATCGATAATCCGCAACGCGTCGTACGGGCTCTTGAAGTTTTTGAGGCGACAGGTAAACCGATGTCCTTTTACCATAAGAAAGATGTCGAGAAAAGACCTTTTGATATACTTACCATTGGCTTGAATATGGATCGGGCAAAATTATATGAAAGGATCAATTTACGTGTAGATTTGATGATGGCAAATGGCTTACTGGACGAAGTTAAAAACCTACTGCCCTTTAAGACGAAACCTGCACTGCTCACTGTCGGTTATGCTGAGTTGTTTGATTATCTCGATGGCAAGCAGTCTTTGGCGGAAGCGACCGAAAAAATCAAACAAAATTCGAGACGTTATGCCAAGCGACAGATTACATGGTTTAAAAAATATGGTAATACGCACTGGTTTCAATCCCAGGAAACAGCCGCTATAATTGATTTTATTCAAAAGGAGCTGACGGGAGAGCATTCCTAAGCATTTAGCAGGAGTAGAGAACTTGACGTTATCCGCGAAGATTCAAACGAAGCTTATAGACCGCGTTTCAAGGCATGTATAACGGATATAGGCAATAAAAAAAGCCTTTGTTATTATTAATAACAAAGGCTTTTCTATTTCATTTTGGAAATTACTTTACTAAATAGTTCCATCCGAATGGATCTTCTACTTTGCCATAGCGCAAGTCGTTGAGGTAATTCAAAACACGATTTGAAAACTCGCGGCCCTCTACTGGTGGCAAGTGATAATCTTGTCCTTCAAAACCGATACGGCTGATATCGGTAATTGTGGCTGCCGTACCAGCTGCGAAAGCTTCAGTTACTGTACCGGCTTTAATACCGTCAATTAGTTCTTGAATAGATACCTTTCTCTGCTCGGCTTTATAACCCCATTTCTCCGCCAATTCCATAATTGTACGGCGTGTTACACCGTGTAAGATTGTATCACCATGTGGTGTAATAATCGTATCTCCAATGCGGAAAATAAGGTTTGCCGTACCTGCTTCTTCAATATATTTATGTTCAGAAGCATCTGTCCACATAATTTGGTCATAACCTTCGTCATTGGCCAATTGTGTAGGGTAAAGCGATAAGGCATAGTTACCTGCATTTTTAGAAAAACCAACACCACCTTCTGCTGCACGCGTATAGTAGGTCTCAACTTTTAAGCTGATTGCTTTGCTGTAATACGCGCCTACAGGACCAGTGATAATGATAAATTTGTATGACTTTGAAGGGTGTACACCTAATGCCGCTTCTGTTGCGAACATAAAAGGACGGATATACAATGATGAACCTTCTTTTGCCGGGATCCAGTTACGGTCGATGTCCAATAGTTTGCTTAGGCCATCCATAAAAATCTCCTCAGGTACCTCCGGCATTTGAAGACGTGCGGCAGATTTGTTGAATCTTTCCCAGTTTCTGTCCGGACGGAAGATACTCACTGTTCCATCTGCAAATTTATAAGCTTTGATTCCTTCAAAGATCGCTTGACCATAATGTAAAGCGGACATCGAAGGACTAATACTGATATCTCCATAAGGGACGATGCTGACATCTTTCCATTCACCGTCATCATAGTTTGCGACCAGCATGTGGTCGGATAAAATCTTTCCGAATTTTAGATTGTCGAAATCTACTTGCGAGAGTCTTGAATTTTGAGTTGGCTCTACGCGAATTGAATAGTTCTCTGTCGCGTTCATCTTATTTTTTAATTACTTAGGCTAAGTTAGGAAAAAAATGAAATATAAGTTGCACGTATACCCGGATAATTTACCCGCTTTGATATGCCTTTTATTTCGGACAGTTGTTCCCTATTTTACTACACTTTTTTTTGAAATGGAAGAATTTTACTTCATATTTCTCGGCTAGCCCGTATTAATAATTAAATGTGTTAATTTTTTATTAATTAACACGGTGATTTGATATTGTGGCATAAAGTTTGGCTATACAGAATGCGGTCCTATAGATGGGCTTTTTGGTCCGCAGTAACGCTATAAAATCACTTATCATAAAAATAAACTTAGTATGGAATTGACTCACAGTCTTAACAAAAGTAGTGAAGTAGCATCAGGCGATAATCGCTCAGTGTTACAGGGTGAAGTTGAAGTTCAGAAGAAAGGTATTTCTATGAATTTTATCCTTGGTTTTTTTGTTTTTTTATATAAAACGGCAATTAAACCTTAACAAACCTCCATTATAGTCTAAGCTTTCTTGAGCTTATCAATTAGACGAACTCACAGCAGTTCTTTAAAACAACAAAATTCAGCAATACGAGATTAGCCAAAATAAGGGAATCCAAAAATTTTGGCTAATCTCCAGCCGGAGACCACCCTATTATTCGGTCAGTATGTGGAATTTTTCATTCGGTACGCCGTATTATTCGGCTAGTATTTTCAATAGCGGGTCGAGATATTCGCGACTATTGCTCAATCTTGGAACCTTATTTTGTCCACCTAGCTTACCTCTTGATTTCATCCATTTATAGAACGTATCTTCGGGTGCATTGTGTACAATAGGCGGTCGGAGCGCCATATTCTTAAATCGTTTGGCGTCATAATCCGAATTGATTTCACGGAGTTTAGCATCCAATATTTCACAAAAACGCCTAAAATCATTGGGTTGTTGTTCAAATTCTATCACCCATTCATGTGCTCCGGCTTCGGCATCTTTAAAATAGACAGGCCCAGCAGTATAATCTTTTATACGAGCCTGTGTCAACTTGCTCGCTTCGGCCAGAGCCTGTTCGGCGTTGTCAACAATAACCTCTTCGCCAAAGGTGTTAATGAATTGTTTGGTACGTCCGGAGATCTGAAAGCGATAAGGAGATAATGACGTAAACTTGATGGTATCTCCGATTTTATAACGCCACAAACCAGCATTAGTTGAAATGATCAATGCATAGTTTTTGCCAAGCTCCACCTGATCCAAACGTAAGGTTGACGGATTTTCTTCGTGCATTCGCTCAGTAGGTAAGAATTCGTAATAAATACCATAATCTAGCATAAGCAGAAGATCTTCCGAATCCGACTGATCTTGTAAACCAAAATATCCTTCTGAGGCATTATAATTCTCTAGATAATACATATTGTCAGAAGGGATCAATTTTTGGAATTGCTCGCGATAAGGTTTGAAGCTCACTCCGCCATGCCCATAAAACTCTAGATTTGGCCATACTTCCAGTAGGTTGTCTTTGCCTGTAATCTCAAGAATACGTTTGGCCATAACAATATTCCATGTCGGTACGCCAGCTAGGCTCGTTACGTTTTCTTTGAGTGTAATTTGGGCAATCTGCTCAATTTTCTCTTCAAAGTTTGGGTTTAAAGTAACTTCCATATTGGGCGTTCGCTTAAATTCTGCCCAGAAAGGAAGGTTACGGATGAGGATTGATGAAAGATCGCCGTAGTAGGAATCCGGACTGAAATTGTTTATTTGTGAGGAACCACCAATAACAACAGATTTTCCTGTAAATACGCGATTTTCGGGTCTATTATGGCAATAGATTGTAAGCATATCTTTACCACCCTGGAAGTGACATTCTTCGAGCGCTTCCTCACTAACGGGAATAAATTTGCTACGGTCAGATGTGGTACCTGAGGACTTGGCAAACCATTTGATATCAGAAGGCCACAGGATATTCTGTTCGCCTTTTATCATGCGATCAACGTAGCCCTTGATATCATCATAGTCCTGTATAGGGACGCGTTCTTTGAAGATTTCTGGCGTTAATATACTTGTATAATCGTATTTTTTTCCCCATTCCGTAGCTTCAGCAGTGGCAATTAAACTTTGGAACCATTCTTCTTGTACATCGTGTGGGTATTTCATGAAAAGTTCAATCTGGTGAATTCTTTTTTTCATGAACCAAGTAAAAATGGAGTTTAATAAGGCCATAGGGGGGAGATTCTTTAATCTTTAAAATTTTTTCCTTCTTAATTCAAAATGTCGACCGAGATAAAATTTACGGGCAAGCTCATTATCTGCAATTTCCTCAGGGGTACCCGTCAACATAATCTTTCCTTCGGTCAGGAGGTAGGCCCTGTCCGTAATAGATAGGGTTTCCTGTACGTTGTGGTCGGTAATTAAGATGCCGATATTACGGGTTTTGAGCTTGGCTACGATCGTCTGAATTTCTTCTACGGCGATTGGGTCAACCCCTGCAAAAGGTTCATCCAAAAGTATAAAAGATGGATTTGCAGCTAATGCTCGCGCAATTTCGGTACGTCGACGCTCACCACCGGATAACAAATCACCCCTGTTCTTGCGGACACGGTGTAGGCTGAATTCTGTGAGTAGTTCTTCCAGTTTTGCCAAACGTTCTTCTTTATTCGGATAGTGGATTTCTAATACAGCCAGGATGTTGTTTTCTACGGAGAGCTTCCGAAAGACCGATGCTTCCTGGGCGAGGTAACCTATCCCGCGTTGGGCACGTTGGTACATCGCATCCTGTGTAATCTCCTGATCGTCGAGGAATACTTTGCCTTCATTGGGCTTGATAAGACCAACAATCATATAGAATGAGGTCGTTTTTCCTGCCCCATTAGGACCTAATAACCCGACAATCTCTCCTTGTTCCACATGGAAGGAAACATTGTTGACAACGGTGCGCTGCTTATATTTTTTTATGAGATGTTCTGCCTTTAAAATCATCTTCGTGGAGTGTCTTGTGTTATATGTATCTGTTCAATAGGACTACTTAAGAACCCTCACCATTCTTTCATGCCTGGTATCTAATCCAGTATGAGGGTTTTATGCCTGACCAAATCTTGTGTAAATATATTTAATATCTTCTTACTATTGCAATACTAATACTTAATCCCTTTGATGTTTAGCTGTAAGTTTCTTTTGTTGCGCCACACATTCTCTTCAATGCTGTAACAGATGTCGAAACTTTGTCCGGAATTGATATGTGTGATATGTTCTGCCAGTCCAAAACCGATACAGTCAAATGAAGGAGAGTCTTCTTGAACAACGGTCATCTTGAGGTGATTCGTGCCTACAATAAAGGCTTGTCCTACTGCATTTATCTTTTTACTGAGGAAAATAGGAGATTCATTTTGGGGGCCGAAAGGTTCAAACTGCTGGAGAATACGGAAGAACTTAGCGTCGATATCCTTCAACGCTAGCTTAGCATCGATCAAAATTTCTTGGGTCAGCATTTCAGGACTGATACGTCGCGATACCACTTCCTCAAAACGATCTTGGAATAGGGTGACATTATCTAAGGACATCGTTAGTCCGGCAGCATATTTATGACCACCAAATTGCTCCAATAGATCGGCGCATTCGCTTAAGGCTTCATACAAGTCAAAACCTAGTACCGAACGGCAGGAACCTGCAATATGACCATTTGTTTCGGTCAATATAATCGTCGGACGGTAATATTTTTCGGTCAGGCGGGAAGCTACAATACCAATGACACCTTTGTGCCAGTCGGCTTTATACAATACAGTGGATTTGCGGCTTTTAAGTAGGGCATTGTCCTCAATGAGTGCCAGCGCTTCTTCTGTTATTTTGAGATCAAAGTCTTTACGGACATTGTTTTGATCGTCAATGCTCGAACTAAAGTCTTTGGCTTCTTGTAGCGATTTGGAAATCAAAAGCTTGACGGCATCTTTGGCATGGTCTATTCTTCCCGCAGCATTAATGCGTGGGCCGATCTGGAACACAATGTCATTAACTGTAAAGATCTTCGTTCGATTATTTGATAAGTCAATCAGTGCCTTTAGTCCGACGCAGGGATTCGTATTAAGTTTAATAAGGCCAAAGTGGCTGAGTATTCTATTTTCACCGGTAATCGGAACAATGTCCGAAGCGATACTCACGGCCACAAGATCCAAAAATTGATAGCAGGCATTGATATCCATGCCGTTGGTCAATATAAAAGCCTGAATAATCTTAAAGCCGATTCCACAACCTGAAAGTTCTTTATAGGGATATTCACAGTCTGCACGCTTGGGATCTAATACGGCATAGGCTTTGGGAAGTTCTTCACCGGGAAGGTGGTGATCGCCAATGATAAAATCAATTCCTTTGCTATTTGCGTAATCTATTTTATCGACGGCCTTGATACCGCAGTCCAAGGCAATAATTAAGCTGAAACCATTTGCTGCGGCATAGTCGATGCCTTGTGTGGAGATGCCATAACCTTCGGCATAGCGGTCTGGGATATAAAACTCCAGCTGGCTATGAAATTCCCTAAAAAAACTATAAACAACGGCTACCGCTGTGGTACCGTCTACGTCATAATCTCCATAGATCAGAATTTTTTCTTTGTTGCCGATGGCTTGGATAATACGGGTGATGGCTTTCTCCATGTCCCGCATCAAAAATGGATCGTGCAAATCCGATAATTGAGGTCTAAAAAACTGCTTTGATTCGTCAAAAGTCTCAATTTCTCTGCTCACGAGCAACTCTGCCAATACAGTGTTGATGTTTAATTCCTCGCGCAGTTTGTTGGTTATTTTGACATCAGTTTTAGATTTTAGTACCCACCTTTTTTGCATATCTTTGCACAATATTTTAAGTGTAAATATACGTTTTAAGGCTGGACTTACCTAATTCCTAAACCCGGTATTGATCCGCTGTTGCTTAACGTGCATATTCCCAATGTTTTAAATATGGTGCAGGCTTATTCTTTATATGAAGGTTCTTTTTCCGTAGACAAGAGTAGAAAATTTATTCCCTTTGATCCACTTCTAGACGACCCTAAGGACCGACCGGGGGCGATGTTTATCCATGTCCATCCCTTCTTGATCCAAACTAATGCCGGACTTGTTCTCTGTGATACCGGCCTTGGCTATACCGATGACAGTGCTGTGCTACAGCTGCATCATAATATCCGTAAGGCTGGCTTTAGACCCGAAGATGTAAAATATGTACTGATGTCCCACCTTCATAAGGATCATGCCGGTGGGATGGTCACATTTGAAAACGGAACTGGACGTATCGCATTTCCTGAAGCCGAATATATTGTTCAACGTGGGGAATGGGAAGACGCCTATTCAGGGATCTCCAGTTCATACAGGACCGAGATTTTTGATGTGATTCAACGCAGTGGAAATTTGGTACTGGTGGAAGGTGAAGGAAAAATAAATGATGAAATCAGCTATGCGCTCAATGGTGGACATACCGCGCATCATCAGGCATTTCATATTCAAACGGATGATCAGCACTATTTCTTTGGCGGAGATGTATTACCTGAGCCTGAAGAAATTTTCCATAATTATGTCGCCAAATATGATTTTGATGGTCGGCGCTCCAAAGCCTTGCGTCAGGAGTATTGGGCAGAAGGCGCGCCAGCAGGCTGGATTTTTTTGTTTTATCATTCTAAAAATATAACCATTGGCCGTAGTCAGATCCGGGAAGATGGAACCTATAAGCTGGTTAACGCAAAGTTATAAAGTAAAAACCTCCATGACCTTTTGGGAACATGGAGGTTTTTGGAAGGTTTAGTATCCCGGATTTTGTGGGAAGGCTGCACCAGTGTTACTGTCAATAACTTCTTGTGGAATAGGCCAAAGAATAAATTCTTTTTTCACCACATTTTTTGATTGTGTGTTTAATGTTTGCACACGGCGTAAAAAGATATCCTCACCAAAACGGGCAAGGGTCATACGGCGCATTTCCTCACCAATAAGCTCCCGGGCGCGTTCGTCGAGAATCAAATCAGCATTGATTGCTGTGGCATCGATTAATGACGCTTTTGCACGGGCACGGACAGCATTGATGGCATCTTTAGCTTGTGCCGGTTTATTGGCGCGCCAGTATGCTTCAGCCAATAGTAGGTAAGTCTCTGCCAGACGTACTTTCACACGGTCCTTCATATTTCCTTCAAATGCAGGATCAACAGCTGTCTTTCCGTAGAAAAATTTGGTTGTTGTCGGGAATACATTGCCTGATTCTTTGATGGCGTCGGTAAGTACGATCTTCTTGCCATAAAGTTCAGGGACGGAAGGATCGTTATAATACCAATCGCGTTTGATATTGAAAGATGAATTTCTGACATCTTGTTTTTCATAACTATCCAGCCACCATTGATAAGGGCGTACGTGCCCAAGACCTCTTCCACCAAGTGAGTCGGCCAAAGCAAATCCTTTTTGTTGTGAATAGAAAGGCACCCAGGCACGTTTACTCCAATCCGTGTAGCGGTCGCCGCCGCCTTGTGTATTGTATTCCAATTGGATGGCCCAGATCGTTTCTTGATTGCCGGAACCGCGATTTTGATTGTTTTCGATAAACATATCGTGGAAATAATCCCCGGGTTTATCTTTTTCGGCACCAAAACGTTGATCGTTCAATTTAAAGTAGCCACTTTGAATAACTTTGTTGGCAGCTTCTGCAGCTAAATCTGGCTGTCCAGCTTCGATATATGCTTCTGCCAGGTAGTGTAAAGCAGCCCATTTCGTCAATTTACCTTCCTGAATTGTTCCTGGATTGTCGGGCAGGTTTTCACTTGCATACTTCAGGTCTTCAATCATGTGCGTCAAGATTTCAGCTTTCGGTGTACGCGTGAAATCGCGACGGGGTGTTTCGGATACCTTGTCCACCCAAGGCACATCGCCGTACAGGTTAACTAAGTAGCGATAACTATAGGCGCGGAAGAAACGGGCCGTTGCTTCCACACGTTTTGGATCGTTGTCCTTGTCTGTCCAGCTAATACCATCCTTTTTTAAAGCCTCGAGGATGGTATTGGTATTACCAATAAATCCGTAGGCATATTTCCAATAATTGCGGACATAAGACGAAGCAGGATTTAGCGTATAATTGCTGAATGGAGCCAATGTAGCGTCTGTACCTGTGTTTTTGATAGCAACGATATCTGTTCCGACCTGTAGTGCCTCCTGTGGAGTTGCTCCTTGGGAAAAGATACTACCGTTCCAGGTCAGGAATTCCATGCGGGCATAAGAGTATAAACCATTTAGTCCAGTTTCGAAGCCTTTCGTATTAATATAGGTATTATCAGGTGACTGAAAGCTGCTGGTGTCTTCATTTAAGAAGTTCTTGCTGCAGCCTGTAAAAAGTAAGCTTAGGCCAGCTAGAATTGTATATAAAGTTGTATTTCTTTTCTTCATGATCTTGATGTGTTTAGAATTGGACATTTACTCCCAATGAGAATGTTCTCGCAACAGGATAAGGACTGGCAATATTTGTCGTTGTTGGATTACCTGTGGTCGAACTTACGCTCAATGCCTCTACGTTGTAACCTTTGATTTTGGAGAATGTATAGAGGTTACGGGCGTTAATAAATGCTTTAATGGAAGAGAGATTCAATCTTTTTAGAAAATCGCCATCAAAGGTATAGCCCAAGCTAAAGTCCCTAATTCGCCAATAGGATGAATTGATATAATACGTATGGTTATTTACAGGCGTGTATCCAGGGGATGGGATGTCTGTGTTTGTACGCTCCGGTGTCCAGTAAGGCATGTCAGCAAGATAATTGGCGCCGTTGTTAGGTAAGAAACGTTCGATGTTTTTGAAATCATCTATTTTCGTTCCACCAAATGCCCCATTCATAAAGAACGACAGGGAGAAATTTTTGTACGTGAAATCATTGCCTATACCGAGTGTATAAGGTGATATTTTGTTCCCCATCATGGTGCGGTCATTGGCATCGATTTTACCGTCGTTGTTGAGGTCTGCTAACTTGGCATCGCCAGGTTTCGCTTTAGGTTGATAGGAGTTTGCGATGTCTTCGCCCTCTTGCCATACACCAATGACTTTATAATCGTAGAAAATACGGATAGGCTTTCCGATTAACCAGGCATTGGTCAAATCATCTTTTCCATCAGCGCGCAGTTTGGTGATTTTATTGTTGTTATAGGCAAAGGTCGTATTTACATTCCATTGGAAATTGTCGTTTTTGACAGGTATGGCATTCAAGTTAACTTCTATCCCTTTGTTGGAAGTTTCACCGATATTGGTCAAAATGGTGTTGTAGCCGTTCATGACAGGGACCTGTTCACTTAATAAAAGATCCGATGTTTTTGAGGAGTAGTAGTCGATCGTTCCTGAAAGTCTATTTTTGAGAATACCAAAATCCAAACCAAGGTTTAATGAAGCTGTCGTTTCCCAAGTTAGATTGCTTCCACGTCCATTGAAATTCATCACAAGTCCTTTGACTGGGTCAAGACCATAGATATAATCGACGTTGGTCAGACGGTCGTAAGTTTGATAAGGTGATACGGCCTGATTTCCATTTTTACCATAAGAAACACGAAGTTTTAACAAGTCGAAATAGTCCTGCACATTTCCTTCTTTAGAAACCACCCAGGCTCCTGCAACGGATGGGAAAAATGCATATCGGTTGTTTACAGAAAATGCACTATAACCGTCCGAACGACCTGTTAAGGTTAATAGGTAGCGATCCTTAAAGGCATAGTTGATTCTTCCCATGTAGGAAATCATCGCTGTATTTTGAAGGTTGGATTCGATCTTAAGATTTTTAGAGGCAGAAGCCATGTTGTTATATCCGGCATCTGATACAAAATCGTCTCCATTCATTCTTGAAGTTTTCAAATTTGTTTTCTGGGAAGAATAGAGGCCCACGACATTGATCTTGTGGTCACCAAAGGTACGGTCATAGGTCAAGAGATTTTCCCAGGTCCAGTCCCAGAAATGCTCATTGTAAATTGATCCGGTACCGTTGACACCGCGTCCTGTAACCGTATTTGAACCATAGTAGGAGTTTTCGTTAATATTTCGATAGTTTGTTCCGAAGGTGGTTTTGAAACTTAATCCTTCAATAGGGAGTTTCACATCAAGCCAAGTATTCGCATAGACCGTTCTTCTGGTCTGATCCCATTGGCCTTTTTCGTCTGCGAAAGGGTGTGCCCACAATGTTTGTGCGTACATCGGGTACGTTATAGCAGTTCCATCGGCATCACGGTTTTTACTGTAAGGGGAAAGTTTTACGACACTTTCGAGGTTAGGCTGTACGCCGTCACGGTTCCCTTGAGAAGCCTGCATGGTCATTCCTAGCTTTAACCAAGAGCTTAAACTTTGGTTGAGGTTTAGATTGACATTATATCTTTCGTAGGGCGTGTTTTTTACCACACCATCTTGATTTAGGTAGCTTACAGATGCATAGTAATCGGATTTATCCGTTCCACCCGAAAAACTGAGTTGATGTTCCTGAATGGGAGCGCCACTATTGAATACTTCGTCCTGCCAATTGACTTCTTCCCCTTTTTTGTATTGTTCCAATACGTTGGCAAAAAGATAATTTTCTGGGTTGAGCTGATCGCCGGTTTTTCCTTTCGAAGCCTGGTAATCACGCATAAATTGGATGTACTGTGGGCCGTTCATCAATTTAAGGCGGCGTTCTACACTTTGAACCCCAAAATAGCCGTTATAATTGATGCGTGCTTTTCCTGCTGCACCCTTTTTTGAGGTGATGAGGATAACGCCATTTGCAGCTCTTGAGCCATAGATTGCGGTGGATGAGGCATCTTTCAGTACCGAGATACTGGCAATTGTATTGGAAGAGATATCACCCAGGGAACCACTAAAAGGAATTCCATCCAGGATAATTAGGGGTGCATTGGAGGCCGAGATCGAGTTCTCACCGCGGATATTGATAGAAGCTGTTTCGCCAGGTTTGGCCGAGCCGGAATTGATCGCTAAACCAGAAATTTTACCTTGAAGTTTATCGACAACATTCGGTGAATTTATTCGTTCCAGGGATTTTGCTTCCACTGTAGCGATACTTCCTGTCAAATCGCTCTTTTTCTGTTTACCATAACCTACGACCACAACTTCATCCAAAACATCCTCGGATTTTGTCAAGGTTATTTGTGATGCTTGTGCTGCAGAGACTTCTTTCGCCGTAAATCCGATCGAGTTAAATGTTAGGATGGCACTTTTTGAACTGACGTTCAGTGAGAAGATACCGTCTTGATTGGTTGTAGTTGCTGCTGCTTTACCTTTTTCAGAAACGGTGACACCGCTTATTGGTTTCCCCGTTTCATCAACGACCTTTCCGGAGACGGCTTGCTGGAAGGGTGAACGACTGGTTATTGCAACCAAATTACGTGGATTTGCTACCCCGTAAATAGGTGCCGCTAATGACAAAATTGATAATGGTGTCAGAAGGATGAGATGACTCTTTTTGACCATAGGTGTGTAATTTAGATTCAGTAAGTGTTTAATGCGGCAATTATAAAGAAATAAAGCGTTGGCAATTCTATTGCTTCTTGGAACAAACGATTGCACGAACTACGAAAACGTTATAGAAATGGGGTTTTGTAATGAAAAATTGGAGCTAATGGAAGCTGATTTGTTCGCCTAGGAATTCCGATCGTTAATAACAGGTGTACGTCGAGCGATTTTATTGTTGTTCAGTTGTGTCATCAAGATGCCATACGTCGAAAAAAGGGATGAAATCGGTTAAAAGGGTCGTTTTTCTGCTCTTTTTTTAGTATTTTGGGGTAATTTGGTCTTTGTAGCCCATCCCGTCAGATACCAGCGGATTCGTTTAAGATTGATTTTTTGGGTAAATTTGTGTTTTAGTAGCTAAGGGCTGATGCTGTTTTTTCTAAAAGTCTTTGTTTTTTGTTAGAAAGAACCTTTAGCTTGTTTTCGTAATTGTTGTAAACAACTTTATGAAGCTTATATTATTAGTATTTATTTAAATAGAAGATTATGTCTATTGTAAGAGAGTCCGATCTGATTGGAATTGGAAAAAAATTTCAAATTGAAACCGATGCGGGAGACAATATGGTTGTTGTTATCCATGACGATGGCAGACGGGAACTTTATCGCTATGATGACGAGGAACATGAGTCACGTTGCGTCATGACACTCAATGACGATGAATCTCGGCAGATTGCGGGTATTATCGGTGGTTTGTCCTACAAGCCTAAAGCTTTGGAGACAATTGAAGTTGCTTTGGACGATTTACGCATTGAATGGTACAAAGTGGAAGGCAAAAATGAGGGGGCAGGAAAGACAATTGGAGAGCTGGAAGTTCGTCAACGTACAGGTGCATCAATTATTGCTGGCATACGGGATGATGATACGGTTATCAATCCAGGACCGTCTTATTTGATTAGCCCAGGTACCACACTTGTCATTGCTGGAAAGAAGAATAATATTAAACTTTTGAAGGAAATTTTACTGTAATTTATGCTATCACATACCTTAATACTGGAAATTGGAATCGCTGTAGGACTTGTTGCCATTGTTGGCCTAATAGCCAATAAGCTTAAGTTTTCTGTTATTCCATTTTTCATTATTATAGGAATGGTTTTGGGACAGCACGCTCCACAGGTTGGTCTGGTGGATTTAACATTTACAGAAAGTAAACCCTTTATAGATTTCATGGGACGGTTGGGCGTATTATTCCTGCTGTTCTATCTGGGACTTGAGTTTTCGGTCAATCGCCTTATTAAATCCGGTAAAGCAATTGTCACAGGCGGGACAATTTACGTCTTATTGAACTTTACCTCAGGCTTGTTGATCGGATGGCTAATGGATATGCCATTTAAGGAGATGATGGTCTTATGCGGTATCATGACAAGTTCTTCCACGGCTATTGTTGCAAAGGTTCTTACAGATCTCAAACGCACGGCCAACCCGGAGACTGAGGTTATTATGGGGATGATTATGTTCGATGATCTGTTTATAGCGATGCATATCTCTTTCCTTTCGGGCTTGATACTGACAGGAAGCAGTTCTTTTTGGACGGTAGCAGGAACTTCCTTACTGGCCTTGGGATTTATATTGGCCTTTTTGATTTTGGGCAGAAAACTGGTGCCTGCGATTGATCGCTTATTGAAGGAGAAAACTTCTGAATTATTTATATTGATCATCTTTGCCTTACTGTTTATTGTGGCAGGTTTCTCTGAAACCATCCATGTTGCGGAGGCAATTGGGGCATTGATGGCTGGCTTGGTGTTAGCAGATTCGCAATACATCAAAAAGATTGAATCGATGGTACTGCCCTATAAAGATTTTTTTGGGGCAATGTTTTTCTTTAGTTTCGGATTGTCTATTGATATTATGTCACTTGGAGGGGCTGTATTTTGGGCTTCGATTGCAGCGCTGGTGACGGTGATGGGTAATCTTGCATCGGGGTATTTTGCAGCTAAATTTTCGGGCATGAAACCTAAAACTTCTTTTGATATTGGCTTTACGTTGTCTGCGCGGGGAGAGTTTTCCATTATCATGGCAAATATTGGTAAAGCAGGGGCTTTATTGCCCGTTATTCAATCCTTTGTGGTTGTATATGTTCTCATTCTTTCCATTGTATCCCCACTATTGACCAAAGAGTCCCGTAATCTGTGGAAATTACTTTTCGGTACGGATGCCAATAGCTCCAAGCCTTTGAAAAAGTTGAGTGATTTGGAAAATAATCAGACCACTTAGCGCTTCTGGATGATAGGGGTGCTCTTATATGAGTGGTCACAAACAAAGAGGATCCTACAATACTGTAGGATCCTCTTTGTTATTATGAGCTATTGAATTTTATAAAAACCCTAACTCTAGTTTTGCTTCTTCCGACATCATGTCTTTTGTCCAGGGGGGATCAAATGTCAATTCGACCAATGCTTCTTTGACACCTGCTACAGCAGCAACTTTTTCTTGAACTTCATTCATGATTTCGCCTGCCACGGGGCAGCCAGGAGCAGT
This sequence comes from Sphingobacterium sp. 18053, assembly GCF_902706145.1. Taxonomy (NCBI): domain Bacteria; kingdom Pseudomonadati; phylum Bacteroidota; class Sphingobacteriia; order Sphingobacteriales; family Sphingobacteriaceae; genus Sphingobacterium; species Sphingobacterium sp. 18053. The sequence goes on along the minus strand of NZ_CACSJW010000002.1, from coordinate 106,182 downwards.
CAGCGTCATTACAATCTTTGCAATACCCTCTTCCTTAGTAATGATTTCATATACAAGCCCCAAATCCACAATATTTGCGGGTTTCAGTTCAGGATCATAAATTGTTTCCAGTACAGCTTGGATTTGTGGCGCTAGACCCAGTTTATCTAATACAATGATACTCATTTATTCAATTTTTTATCGTGAATAGCGTTTTGATAGATCGCTAATAATTTCGCTTCATTTATTTCAGGAGTAAAATTACTAAAATAGTAAGCAATGCAGGTCTTTCTTATCTCATCTTTTTCATTTGTCGTTTTTGTACTCCACTCCCTTAAACATTGGATGATATCGTTTTTGTTGTGGGGATCGAAAGTTTGTCCTGTTTTGCCGGGGATAATCAGTTCGGGGAGTGGGCCTAGATTTGAGCAGAGCACAGCTGTTCCGACTGAATAAGCCTCAAGAATCGTGATCGGCATACCTTCAAAGCAAATCGATGGTACGAGTAGTGCCTGTGCTTTGGCTATAAGGGGCAGTATTTCTGACCTTTTTTTGAAACCGAGGTAGGATATATTCGGCTGGTTTTTAATGCTTCTCAAGACCTCATTTTCGAGCGGACCGCCACCAATTAGCTGTAGTTGAAAATCTGTGCCGATAAAAGTATCGATCAGATTCAATATCCCCTTTTCATCTGAAAGACGACCGACGTATACGAAGTAGGCCTGTGTACCCTCGGGCGCTATTGTGGCAGGAAAAACAAAGTTGGGTTTAATCTCGAATTTAGTAGACGGAAGGTGCAAGGTCGATTCAACGAATATGTTCTTTGCAAAGGAGCTTAAATTGATGTAGCGATTTACCTTTGCCCAAGTTCCAATTTTACGGTGAAACCAATAATTCAAAGCCAGAAGAAATGTTTTGACTGTGGAATTATTGAATGCCTTTTGCCGAATGGCCGTCCACGGAAACTCCTCTTGGAGTGAGTCTAGAAAGAGATGGTTGTGGTGGTACAGCGTCGCCGAAGGGCATAGTAAACGGAAGTTATGCAAGGTCATGACCTGGGGGATGCCGAGTTTTGCAATCGTACGAACGATAATCGGACCCGCTGCGTAATGGGTGTTGTGAACGTGAACGATATCTGGTTTGAACATCCGAATTATTTTTTTGACACGTTGAGCAGCGCAAATATTCCAAAAAGATCCTATTGTCTGTAATGCACCCTGCCAGCCCTTTTTATTTTGAAAGGTTAGCGTTTGGACCTCATGTCCTTGCGCGAGGAGGGAAGATTCCTGCTGAAATACAGTGTCTTCACCACCAGGATCTTGATAAAATGTATGGATAATCAGTATGCGCATAATAAAAGACTTATGCAAATGTACAATTTTGGTGTGACTTCCTTTAAGGGCACAAAATTGCCATTTCTATATGATTATTGCTATATTCGCAAGATTCGATCGTAAAGATATATGCAACATTTACAACAACTCGTGATAGAGGCGATAGAGACAAGTCAATTTCCTGAAACACCATCAAATTTATATGATCCGATACGGTATATATTGACTTTGGGCGGAAAGAGGGTTCGACCAGTGCTGACATTGATGGCTGCCGAATTATTCGGCATGCAAGAGATGGATGAAATTATCCCTGCTGCCAAGGCAGTGGAGTTTTTTCATAACTTTTCACTGATCCACGATGATCTGATGGATAAGGCTCCTTTAAGAAGGGGTAAAACGACAGTTCACGAGAAGTGGGATGCTAATATTGCTATATTGTCTGGAGACGGCTTGTTGGTCAAAGCTTATGAGGAGATTTCAAAGTGTAACCCTATTTACCTGCCCGCAACCTTGAAAATTTTGAGTAAAGTGGCTATGGAAGTATGTGAGGGCCAGCAATTGGATATGGATTATGAGAGTCGGGATTCGCTGACAATGCCTGAATATCTTGAGATGATCCGTCTTAAAACTTCGGTGTTATTGGGCGGAGCGTTACAGTTGGGTGCTATTTTGTCTGGAGCAGATGAACAGCAACAGCAGCTGATCTACGATTTTGGAGAGAATGTCGGCTTAGCATTTCAATTACAGGACGATATCTTGGATGCCTATGGAGATCCAGATACCTTTGGAAAGATCGTTGGTGGTGATATCATGATCAATAAAAAAACCTTTTTATTGGTTAAGTTGATGGCGGTAATTTCGGACGACGATAAGACAGTCTTACAAGGCTTATTGGACACATCTATAGAGACTGCTCCATCAAAAGTAACAGATATGCTTGCCTTATACGAGAAGTATGAGATTAAAATTGCGGCCGACGAATTGAAAGATATCTATACACAACGGGCATTTGAAAAAATGGAAGCATTGAATGTACCAAATGATCGCAAAGAAGCGTTATTAGTGTTAGCAAATAACCTTTTGGTAAGACAGCAATAAGTATAAATTCTATTAAAATTCGTATCTTGCCTGTAAATGTTTTTTTTGTAAGAAAATAATTAAATAAATTTTTAGATTACGTTCATGGAGCCTTTAAAAATCACCGTATTTCAAGCATATTTATTCTGGGAAAATATCGAGAAGAATCTAAATAATCTTGCATTGAGACTTTCCTCATTGCGTGAGAAAACGGATGTTATTATTCTCCCCGAAATGTTTAATACGGGCTTCACGAATAATGTCGAGAAATGTGCAGAACCTGCAAATGGACCTACGACAAGATGGCTATTTGAAATGGCAAGCTCACTTAACTGTGTTGTTGCCGGTTCTTTGATTATCGAGGAAGGCGGAAAATACTATAATCGCTTTGTATGGATGTTTCCAGATGGTAAATATGTAAAATATGATAAACGTCATCTTTTCGGATTATCTAAAGAAAGCGAGTACTTCGAGCCAGGAAATGAACGTATCCTGGTGGATATCAAAGGATGGAAAATTTGCCCGATGATCTGTTATGACCTTAGATTCCCAGTCTGGTCTAAAAATCAAAACGGCGCCTATGATATTTTAGTGTATACAGCCAGTTGGCCAGACAAGCGCTCCGCACATTGGAGAGCCCTTATTCCAGCACGTGCAATAGAAAACCAAGCTTATGTTGTCGGGGTGAACCGGGTAGGGCATGATGGTAATGATATTTACTATTCTGGTGGCTCTATGTGTATATCGCCACTTGGTGATGTGGTGTATTATAAACCGGAAGATGAGGATTTATATACCTTTACCTTAAATCCGAACGACCTGTTGGAGGCACGTGAGAAATTTCCTTTCTTAAAAGATTCCGACTCTTTTACTATCGGATAACATCCTCTAAATTAGGTATAATTGCAAGCATTTATTTTGTTTGTATCCTTTTTATTTATTAAATTCAGTCTAGTATAAATCAAATTGTTATGATTTATCAACATCTACTTATGACATGTTGATAAAATTTTGTTTGAGACAGCTATATTAAAGCGTAATTTAGGCTAACTATTAGCCAAAATACGTTTAGCTTTTTCTCATATTGAATGAAAGACGACGTTTTATTATTAAAATAAGTTGCGTAAACAACCATAACCATTATTCATATGTTAGACCAAGATTTAGTATCACAAGAGTATTTTTATAATTTCCTAACGGGGAAATACTCAATTGCAGTTATGCGGAGATTACAACGTAATCTCAAGGAGGCCGGGTTAAACATTACTTCTGAACAATGGAGTATCATGTATAACCTGTGGGTAGAAGAGGGGCTTACCCAGCAGGAGCTTGCTGTTCGCACATTTCGAGATAAACCAAGTGTTACTCGATTAATTAATAATCTGGAACGGGTAAATTTGGTTATCCGCGTTAATGATAAAAACGACAGACGGTCCAATCTGATCTATTTAACAAAAATAGGACGAAAGATGAAGGATGAAGGAATGAAGCAGGCAAAAAATACTATTGAACAGGCCTTAGGAGGCTTGGCCGACGATCAAATTACCTTATCAAATACCATTTTGCATCGCGTATTGTTTAATTTGAAATAAAGATACTTAGTGGGGGTTATTTTATAAGGGAACTATCAGGGTATAAAAAAGGTCCCCTATGTTGAATACATAGGGGACCTTTTTTATATGAATTTCTAGCAGTTAATCTTCGAAAAGTTTGCTTTCGAAATCTGTGTGGCTATTGACCAATTTGCCTTCCGTTCCGAAATAGATTTCCTGAAAACTTAGTGTCCGGATAGCATCGACCTTACGATAGAATTTATCTGCCGATACATCCGAAAGTGTTTTGAAACCACAAGCCTCCATAATTTCGACTGTAGCACGTAATGTGTTGCGGTGGAACTGAGCGACCCGCACATATTTATCGTTTACGTCGAGTCCTTTGTATAAATGCGGCTGTTGCGTGGCAACCCCAACCGGACAGACGTCTTCATTACATTTAAGTGCCTGAATACAACCTAAAGCGAACATCATACCGCGAGCACTATAACATGCATCTGCGCCTAAGGCAATGACTTTCAATATATCGAAACCTGTTACAATACGGCTTGATACAATAACTTTAACATGTTTTTTTAAACCAAAAGCAATCAAGGTTTTCGTTACAAATGCCAATGCGTCGTATAGTGGCATCCCCAAGTTATCCGTAAACTCAAGTGGAGCAGCTCCCGTACCACCTTCTGATCCATCTACGGAGATAAAATCCGGGAAGATCTGCGTGTTTTGCATGGCATGACAGATATCGATAAACTCATGTTTATCGCCGATACAAATTTTGAAGCCGATAGGCTTCCCACCCGATAGCTCGCGCAGCTGTTGTATGAAGTGCATCATTTCAGTCGGCGAGGAGAAAGCGCTATGTGCTGGAGGCGACATCACATCTGTTCCTGGAATGACGTGACGAATAGCCGCAACCTCAGGGGTATTTTTTGCCGCTGGAAGAATACCTCCATGACCAGGTTTAGCGCCTTGCGAGAGTTTCAACTCGACCATCTTCACGTTTTCACGATTGGATTTTTCTCGGAAAAGCTCCGCGTCAAATTTTCCTTCCTGATTCCGACAGCCAAAATAACCTGTACCCACCTGCCAAATTAAATCACCACCGTTGTTGTGGTAGTCACTGATTCCCCCTTCACCGGTATTGTGTGCAAAGTTTTGAAGTGCAGCACCTTTATTTAATGCCGTTATCGCTGTTTTACTCAACGCACCATAACTCATTGCCGAGATGTTGAACACACTTAAGCTATAGGGCTTTTTACAGGCTGCATTTCCAACCGTGGTACGCATATCGTGGTTTTCGATATGGCAAGGGAAAACAGAGTGCGCAGCCCATTCATTTCCGACAGCCTGTGGATCCGTCTGCATACCAAATGCGACAGTTTCACGTTGATTTTTTGCACGTTGGTATACGATCGAACGTTGTCTTCTGTTGAAAGGACGTCCATCCATGTCTGATTCCCAAAAATATTGTCTCAACTCAGGACGAATAGATTCAAAAATATAACGGAAATATCCAACTAAGGGATAATTGCGTAGGATGGCATGTTTTGTCTGGAAACTATGATATAACGCAATCAATAGCAATGGAAATGGGATGATAAGCAGCCAAAACCAGCTTGATGTAAATATAAATCCAAATGATACAATGATTAAATTAATCACAATCATTATTGAAAGAATGAGTTTTCTAACTTCCATAGAAAATACGATTGTTTAGTTTTAATTCGCTATTTTAATGTTTAGCCCAACTGATAATTTTATTACTCAATTAGCATTCCAAAATGCGCTTTTGGACGAAGCAAATGTACTAAAGTTCCTGAAGTAAATGGATATATTTACCCTTTGGAGGTAAGTTTTGATAAGTTTATAACTGTTTCTAACAAACTATTTTCTTTTAGTAATCTCCTGCGACAAAAGTTGATAGATTTGCTGTAAATCTGGTTTATTGCTAATAAATTGCAAATGTTTTTGCATTGTTGTGCTGTCCTGTCGGATCGCTGGTCCTGTCTGAACTGTTATTGGAATATGATTTTGCACTTTTTCTGCCGTCTCCAGGATGATTGGTTTGATTAGATCAAAGGACAAGTCGTTTTCTGCTAAGAGCTCGTAGGCCATCTGATAAAGGATGTTAGTAAAATTGTTGACCATGACCGAGGCAAGGTGGATGGCTAAGCGCTGCTGGGAATTACAATAGATGCTCCGCGGTGCAAATGTCTGTGCTAACTGAAGTAGCGCGGCACTATTTTCATCCGTGTTACCTTCAACACAAAGCGGTACGGTCGAGAAATCGACTGCTTTATTTTTGGATAACGATTGTGGGGGATAGATGACTCCCGCATTTTTAAATCCAGCCAGGACAGAAAGATCGGTCGCTCCCGAACAATGAATAACAACACCTTTTATATCTTTTGGTAGCGCTTCTACCAGCGATACAATGGCCTGATCGGTAACGGCAATGAGGTAAAGATCGGCATGCAAGTCTAGTTCAGACAGTTGGTCAATTGCCACGCAATGAAGAGCAAAGGCCAATGCATCTGCATTGGCCTTTGTTTTACTGTAGATCTGAACGATATGGTGTCCTGTTTTTTGAAACTGTTGTCCAAAATGCGTAGCGGCATTACCGCTTCCTAAGATCACAATGTTCATTATTTAAGTGCTTTTCGTTTCTCCTCTTTATTTCTTCTCACAATGGACATGATAAAACCGATGGTCATGACAATCGTTCCACACCAGAAAAAGTTGATGTATGGGAATTTAATGGCTTTAAATACGACCCATTTCTTTTCTGGAAGCGGCTTTTGATAAACCATGATTTCCAGTTTATCCTTGTCAGGTTTAATTCCCGTAAATCTGAATTTAAGTCCTTGCTCGTTGACATCTTTATTGAAGTCATAAACGCCACCCTCTTTAATTAAGTAGATTGGTTGTACTTCATACTGTTTGTTGTCGGCCGAAAATACTTTTATTTTCAATCCAACCATGACATCACTAGGACCTTTTGGAATTTTCTCCAGGTGAGCCTCTTTGTTTAAGCCTTCAATGACATAATATCCATTGCGGTAGCGTAGGGTGTCACCGATATTTACCTGATAAGTCGCCGGTTCCTCATAGTCCTCGAAACCAGTTTTGTCTTCTGCCGGAACTTTAGCATGTGTTGCTTGACTTTCAGCTGCAGCTGCAGTAATCAGTGTATACACGTCATGCGTGACATAATGTTTGGTCGCTGGAGTACCAATCAAACCGCCCATTTTCGCGTTGTTTTGCGCAAAAGGTTGTAGCACAAAATGCTCCTTCACTTTACCTGTTTCTTCGTCGATCCGCTCGTATTTTATTTTATAAAACGTATTTGGAGCCACAATGCTATCGCCGATATAGGTAATTTTGTATTCCCCCATTTGTACAGGTTCACCTTCGGTCAAGAATAAGTTGTCGCCAGGTTTCTCTACCTTGTCAAATCCCGATACAGCAATGTAACCAGTGTTGTTGACCGAGATGACCTCGTTGGTTGCTGCAGCCACCATGGCACCGATAAGTAGTAATCCAAAGCCGATATGGGCTACCGAAGAGCCGGCCAGCTTCCATTTGCCTTTGACAGCATCACCCAATACGCGGATATTCGCCAAAATACAGAAAATACTTGCGAAGGTGATCAAAATATAGATCAGGTTGGTATAAGTCTTCGTAAAATAGACGACAGCAGCCGTTAGAATGAGAGACACAACCAACGATGCTACCGTGGAAGCCAAAAACTTGCGGCTATCGGTACGTTTGTATTTTAAGAATTGCGTAAATCCGGTTAAGATCATAACGATCACTGCAAAACCCGATTGCCACTTGTTATAATGTTGGATCGGATCCAAAGGTGGAGCTACCTTGGTGCCAAAGATCTTGTTGAACACTGGAATTGATGTTGAAGCGATGATCTGTGCACATGCGACAGTCAATACCAAGGCGCCAATAAACATCCAGAATTCTCTTGAATAGATATCCTCATCCTTTTCTGTGATGGGCATCTCTTTCTTTTTGACGGTAAGAAATACCACCATGATAGCCAAAAAGACAACATTGAATAAGATCAATTGTCCGCTCATTCCCAGATCGGTAAAGGAGTGCACAGAAGTCTCTCCAAGGACACCACTACGTGTCAGGTAAGATGCATAGATAACAAGTACAAAGCTGATCATCGCCAAAAATGTAGCGGTGAAGTAGGAGTGGCCTGAATTCTTGTACGCAATCATGACGTGAACAGCAGCAATCAAGGTAAACCAAGGAATAATTGATGCATTTTCTACCGGATCCCAGGCCCAGAAGCCACCGAAGTTAAGTGCTTCGTAAGCCCAGAATGAGCCCATGATAATACCTGCGCCTAAAATCATTACGGCAAATAAAGCCCAAGGAAGTGCTGCATTGATCCATTCTTTGTAACGTTTGGTCCAAAGAGCACCTGTTGCATAAGCAAAAGGAACAATCATCGACGCAAATCCAAGGAATAGTGTTGGTGGGTGAATCACCATCCAGTAATTTTGAAGCAAAGGGTTCAAACCATTACCGTCGGTGATGAGTGATAGATAGTTAGCTTCTCTAAAGATTGGAATATCCATTGCTTCACGCAATAGGATAAACGGAGAGCTACCGATACGCAGACCGAATATTTCCACACCAATAATCATGGAAGCTAAAAATGCTTGGCATAACATGACGAAAGTCATGACAGACGATTCCCAGCTTTTTGCTTTAAACAGCAAAACAGAACCTAATACTGTTTGCCAGAACATCCAGAGCCAAAAACTACCCTCCTGACCTTCCCAAAAACTGGAAATGATATAGTAGGTAGGTAGTGTCTTGGACGAGTGCGCCCAAGCATAATTATATTCAAAAAGATGATTGTATATAATATAAAATAAAGTTGCACCAATCGCCACTACGGAGACCGCATTAGCCCAAAAGGCAATACGTGCAATTTTTTTCCATGAATTCTCTTCAGGGTATTTTGTTGCAAAAAAGTAGCTGATACAAGATAGAAGTGCAGCACCAAAAGAAAGTACAATAAAGAATTGTCCGATCTGCCCTGGTAGCAGGTGCTCACCAACGTAATTAACGTCCATTGAAAATTGATTTTACGAATTAATTATTGAAAGCAGTAGCATTGATCTCGGTGACGACCGATTTATCGTTATATTTTGACGGACATTTCATCAATATCTTACTTGCCCTAAACACATTTCCGTCCATTTTTCCTGTCAATACAATTTGCTCTGAACGTTCAATATCTTGAGGTTTGGCGCCTCTAAAAATCACTTCACATTCTGTACCATCGTTGTCACGCATGAAAAACGAAAATTTGTTGGCGTCAGTTTTGGGATCATAATGAAGCGCTTTGTCTTTATTCAATTGACCTACCACATATAGTTCGGTTTTCTTTTCTTTAGCTTCGGTAAATGTCGAATAGGTACTTGAATCGGTATAGATAACAAGTATCATGGCAATTGCGACAGCAATGATAGCGATTAGAATAATTGAACTTTTTTTCATTTGTATTTACTTATTTTATAAGTGTTTGATCTCATCGTATAAAATGAGCTCGTTTCACCCGGTTTGTTTTTTCTTAACTATGAATAGCTGTTCCAATCTGCCAGATATCTTCCTGTTTTTTTAGAAAGATTATTACCCAAACCTGACAACGTTGTGCTCGCTAAAATCCCAAATTGATTACATTTGAGACCTAATCGAATGCAAAATTACAAATAGATTCGCTAAGAAAGGAATAATGCAACTTTTCCATATTATTTATATCTATTCTAAATAGTTTGAATTAATTGGAAAAATAAGCTAGATTCGAATGCTTTTGAATAATTTGAAGTGAAATTTGCTATTTTGGTTCTAATGATATCGCATGAATTTTACAATTGCCTGTTAATATGAGTGTTGCTTTGCGATTTTTAGGCCTCTTTTGGGCTGTTATATTCCCCTGCTTTTTTGTTTTTGGACAGGTTAAATTCCGTAATCAGGAAATTGCTATCCAAAATGACAATGACGTCTATCTACTGACCGGTCAGGATCGCTATTATACCAATGGTATCAATATCAACTATAGGATTGCGTTGCCAGGGAAACCGGATAGGCAGGCTTCAAATACGGTATTGGATTTTGAAATAGGCCAGCGGATTTACAATGGTATCAGTATCATTGACTATAGACGGCAGGAAAAAAAATACGATAGACCATTTGCAGGTTACCTCTATTTTAGTGCTGGAGTAACGCGGTTTTTACCGCACGATCAGGTTGTTGAGTTCAAGACTGAATTGGCGCAGATCGGCCCTAAATCCTACGGTGAAGAAGCACAGAAGTTTATCCATCATCTCTTTGGGATGTACGAGGCGACAGGTTGGGATACGCAGCTTGGAAATTCCTTTGGTATTGATTTAAGTGCAACCTATAAAAAAGGACTATATCGCAGTCAAAACCAGCAATTCGATGTGGGAATTATAGGTGAGGGGACCATTGGACTAAATAATACCAATATGGGGATTGCGGCCCCGCTTCGGTTGGGGAAGCTGAAATCCTATCAGGCGTCCACCTTTACACATGGGCATTTGACACAGGGAAGAGCAGACAATGATAGAGAATGGTATTTTGTCTATCAACCAAGCGTGTCTCGTATTTTTTACAGCGCAACGGTAGAAGGAGGAAGAGATAAAAATGATCCCATAGGCAAGTTATACACTATTCGGCCTTGGATGCTTAGTCACCGCATTGGTTTCAATTGGTCTAACCACAAGATCAATTACGGTATCAATTATATCTTCAATTCGAAAGAGCTCAAATCGGCGTTTCACCGGCATCAATATGGCGAGCTGTTTTTTGCCTACCGTTTTTGATCAGCCGGCCATAGGTAGGGCCTACATGGATCCGCTTGATAGGATCTTCGTTGGTCCACCGTTCAAATGTTTGTCGTTTGCAGCTTGTTTAACCTGGGGTTTCGGGAATAGGGTCGGCCAGTTTTTGCCCGATCAATCTGGTGGTGAGCATAGCGGCTACGGTGTCTCCAGTGGCATTGAGCATCGTTGCCAATGGGTCGACCAGGGTTGCTATAATCATAATGGAAGGGATCACCTCCGTTGGCATCTGATAAACCGATATGATCAGCATTTCTCCGATGTAGCCACCATTAGGAATTCCGCCGGCTACGATGCTCACCAGTAAAGTAATGCCAACCGCCATAATCAGATTGGCTGGATCAAAAAATTCCTTGCCACTTAATAAAAGCGCAATATAGATTTTAAAGATACAGGCGATCGCCGATCCATGCTTGTGCAATGTCGTGCCTAGGGGAATGACGACACTAGCGACGCTGTCCGGGATTCCAATTTGCTTGGCTGCAAGTAAGTTGGCCGGCATGGTGGCGAGGCTACTGCAGCTGCTCAATGCGGTCAAGGAAGGCAATATGTTATTTTGCCAATATCGTTTGACACCCTTTAGCCCGAATGCTAAAAAAGTGAATAAACTGAATACCGTAAAAAAATAGAAGATTCCAAAAAAGTAATATAGACCGATAGGTTTAGCATAAAAACCAAAGAGCTGAGGGCCTAATGTTCCAACCTGATAGGCAAAATATGCTCCCAAACCAATGGGAGCGAGGTTCATGACCATCACGAGCAGATTTCCCATCACAACATTGCCCGAGTTTATAAATTTACGGAAGGTCTCTGCAGATGCCCCTGATTTGCGCGTAGCAATGCCAACGAGGAACGAAAAGATGACAAAGGCCAGCATATTTTGTCGTGATAATAAACTTGAAAATTCGCTAACGGTTAAAAAGCGGACCATTTTTTCACCCCAAGAATCATGAACAACTGTTTCTATGATCTTGTTTGTTTGTTCAATAGCCAGTGGAGCATCTACTGGAAAGAGGTAAAGGAAGCAGATGCTTGACAGTCCGGCGACGACAATACCCAGTACAAATACGAACGACATCATACCGATGATCCTTCCCAGTACACTGTCGCCATCGATATTGGCAACAGATGAGGATATGGCAAAAAACACCAATGGTATAACGCTGACAAATAGGAGGTTTAGAAAAATGTCACCGATCGGTTTAAGATTGTTGACGATATGTGGAAAGAAGATGCCGATCAAACTTCCAATACTGATCCCAAGGAGTAGAAGTAAGATACTGCCGTAGTTCTGCACAAAAGTTTTTGTAGCGTATTTCATAGGTGTATGATTAGTTATTTCAAAAGGAGTTCATTCGCATGGAAGAACTGCTTATATTGTCTTTGTATTTGGTCACATTGAGAATATCCAATGCTGTTGTATTGCTTGCACTTGTTGGGTTTGGATATTTCATTAGGTTTTGTGAATATTTCGTATTTAGATTGCTAAAATAGTGTTTTTCTCGAATAGGTCTATTAAAACGAGCTGAATTTATGCGTGTTTGTTCATTTTTGTTTTACCTTGTAGAAAAAAGCCGCTTTTTTCTGCAAATGTCTAGGTGATTGCTTTGTATCTTTTCATTAAGGTATCAAAGAGCTTGCTATGCTCGGTTTATGATCTACAAAAGAGTTTCCGTCCGCTTTCACAGCTGTTGATGCTGTTGAAATCAGGAAGGTTTTGATACTCGAATTGGCTTTTTTATCTTTGGACAGTAGCAGTGATAAGTGTCATGGGTAAGGAATGCGCTATTTGTTTGGATTACTGTTTAGTTGTTTAGACTTAATGTGTGAAAATTGGAACTTAAAGTATTTGTATAAAAATGGAATTTGTAACGACAGGAGATGGCTCGAAAACGTTGTTTAATGCTGAAATAGGTGAATGTTATCATTCTAAACACGGTGCAGTACAGGAAAGCAGGCATGTTTTTATAAAAACAGGGCTTGACCACTATGTACAAACAACAGGGGCAACCGACGTCGGTATCCTAGAGGTTGGGTTCGGGACAGGCTTGAATTTTTTGCAAACAGCTGATTTTCTTAGGGATAAATCCGTTCAGGTGGAATATGTCGGGATAGAAGGATTTCCCTTGCCTTTGTCCACTATTGCTGAAACGGGCTATGAGGCGACGGTAGATCCGACTGTGTGGGCAAGCTATTTGAATGCATACGAGCAGGCATTGACGGAAAACGTACGGATTAACGAGTACTTAAAGCTTCATATTGACCATACCTTATTGATGAATTTCAAATCGGATCGCTTGTTTGACGTTGTTTATTTTGATGCCTTCGCAGCAGTGCATCAGCCTGAGATGTGGAATGATGCTGCCTTAGGACATATCGCGCAGTTTGTTAAACCTGATGGTGTTTTTGTGACTTATGCTATTACCGGAAATCTCAAGCGCAGTATGAAAGCATTGGGCTTCTCTATTGAAAAGGCGCCTGGTGCGCCCGGCAAGCGTGAAATGCTGCGCGCGACAAAATCTCCTTTTTGAACACACTTGGTACAACATCGTTGATCAGATGACTAACGATGTTGTATATTTTCTAATAATCTCTTCGCATAATCTATTAATATTTGCGTTGGTCCTGAAAGTCCTAGTTGAGCGTGATTACCTACGAGCCATTCAATATGCGGTTAAATCTGTTTTTTGTTTTTAGGGATCAATAATAAGTGCTACTTGCTAGTCCTAGACCATTTTGAAATTTGCAGAGGACTTTCGGTTGACTATTAAGTAAGGATCTATGATGAATTTGCTATGGACCAAGAACGTTCGATTCGAGGACCTTTCATATCTCTTTCGAGACATCTTCGTGTCTCGGCAAGGGTGTGTCCGTGGTGAGAGGGGGGAGTCCGAGTTACCCTCGGTGATAAGACTGTAGCAAAGCTGTCAGAAAATGCTCTTACCCGCTTGTAAGTATGAATAAGGCCCGATGAAGATTCGAATCATCGTCGAAGAAGAGTTGTACAAAACACGGACTTTTTGATGAAAAATAATAACCCGTAACACAGCGTTGATGCTACTTGGCGAATTTACAATCGGAGAATAAATAAAAACAAATATCCTCTTAATGGATGATCTATTTATTCACAAAATAGATGCTGCTTATAAGCTAATTAACATACTTATCCATATCTTATAAGCTATTTAATAATCGGATATAATTGTCAATATACATTAGTTTGTCTTTGGATTTATATTGTTGAATATAGCGGGGATGGTCGAGGACGGTCATTTTTCCAAACAACTTTTCTTCCTTGTTGATCTTGGCGAGAAAGGTTGCATTTTTCTTTCCGAGGACAAAGACCTCCTCTGTCACCAAGCTCATGGAAATGTGCTGTTTTAAGGAATCCAACATAAAGGGGCGGACCATGTCAAAAAGTTGCTTGTCGTCGTAATAGTTTGCATTGATCCAGTTGTTGGGTTTTGTTTCTCGGACAATCGCGAGGGGAAATGGCGAATTGATATAAAATTGTTTGTAGAAGATGTCTGGGCCGCCATAAGCTTCAATCATATCGTACATAAAAACCGAAGATATTTCATGGGTATGCGCAGAATGCATTTGTATGCCACATACACTGGATAGTCTTTTGGTATCGGTAAAAGGAACTCCCGTTACACCCGCCCCGTGTCTGCTCGGATTAATGCCGATAATGAATTTTCTAGTTAGATTATCATTGTAATATTTGTGGTAGAACTGTTCCATCACAACCAATGTCTCGGGGTTATCAAGGTAAGGGTTAATTACGTTGAATTCTGAGGGAAGACTTCCTTGATAATGAAGATGTTTATTGAATAAAACTACTTTTTCTGCAAATGTTAGCATCGTTTGTGTGTTTAAAAACAAAATACGATTTTTTAAAGAGGTAAAAAACAAAGCCGGGTGTCATTTGACACCCGGCTTTGTTTTTTTGTATCTTGAGTCAAGATTAGTGACCTTGCGTACCGTCTACACCATGTGAATGTCCGTGAGACAATTCTTCTTCAGTAGCAGGACGTACAGTTAAGATTTCGATATCGAAATTTAATGTTTTGCCAGCCATTGGGTGGTTTAAGTCAGCAACAACTACTTCTGGAGTAACCTCAGCTACTACAGCGCGGAATTGGTTTCCTTGGTTGTCTTGTAAAGGCAATACTTCTCCTACTGGAGGTAAACCTGTTTCTTTGAACATATCTACTGGCAATTGCGCGAATGCTCTGTCGTCTTTTTGACCGTAAGCATCATCCGGTGCCAATTCAAATGAAATTTTATCACCAACGTTTAAGTCTGCGATGTTTTCTTCAAATTTAGGTAACATCATACCTACACCATATAAGAAATCTAAAGGTTGTTCTGCAGTTGTTTCTTCAACGAAAACTTTTTCACCGTTTTCTACTGTGTGAAGTCTGTACGTCAATGCTACGACGTCGTTTGCTTTTATAGCCATCTGATTTTGATTTTTGGAAGCCCGAGGCTACCGTTTATTAAATATAATTTATTAACGCTTGTATTGAATCCTGTGGTAGACTGCAGGTCCTGTTTTTACAAAGATATGCTTTTGTCTCCTTTCCGACTCTATGTTCTAGCAATGGAAGATTTTCTTCTGTACCGCCAAGAACAATTTTATTCGGAATATAATAGTTGCCGAGTTCATTTTTGAAAGCCATCGCTTTATCCCCCGTCAATGCAATTTCATTGATTCCATATATTTCTTCTAGCAATAATATTGCCCAATTTGAATAGGCAGAGCCATAAGTCTTGATTTGCGGGAATACATTCGCCAGCAATTGGTCTGTAATGGCGATGTAATTTTCATCATCAAAAAGCAAACCTAATCGTTTCAATTGACGAACCATTGTCGACGAAGAGGAAGGTATTACATTATCCATAATCTCGCTTTTCCGTGCGATGAGTTCCTCAGCTTCCGACGATGTATAGTAGAATGTTTTTTGTGTTCCATCGTAAAACAATGCAATGGCCTTATCGGCTAGCTGTCGTGCTTTGGTTAACCAATTGAGCTCAAATGTCGCCTCATATAATGCAATAAAGGCTTCAATAGTGAATGCATAGTCATCTAAGAACCCTGCGATCGCTCTATTG
This sequence comes from Sphingobacterium sp. 18053, assembly GCF_902706145.1. NCBI lineage: Bacteria > Pseudomonadati > Bacteroidota > Sphingobacteriia > Sphingobacteriales > Sphingobacteriaceae > Sphingobacterium > Sphingobacterium sp. 18053. The sequence continues at coordinate 90,225 of NZ_CACSJW010000002.1, read as the reverse complement.
TTATCTTTTGGTTGGTGCAATAACTGGAGATCGTCTTGAATAAGATGCGTACAGATAAACTGGGCATTGTTTAAAGCGAGTTCAAGGAAATGGCTGTTTCCAAGACTGTGATAAGCATCTATTAGTCCTTTTAGAAATAAAGCGTTCCAAGTGGTCAGCTGCTTATGGTCGAGCCCTGGACGTTCTCGTTTTTCCCGATAGTCGTATAATTTTTTCTTTGAAATTTTTAAAAAATCTGCCCATTCGTCAGCTGACATATTGACCTTTGTTGCTAACTGGTCTGCATTTATGGCGCAAATAGGAATATTGGTTTTTTCTTCTTCCCAGTTGCCAGCTTCGGTGATGTTAAAATATTGCCCGAGCAGGGCGGCATCGTTCCCCAGTACCTCGTTAAATTCAACTTTGGAGAAGGAATAGTATTTTCCTTCAATACCTTCACTATCTGCGTCTAAAGCACTATAAAAGCCATGGTTCGGCGCAAGCATTTTCCGTTCGGCCCAGACAACCGTTTCTTCGATAATCCGCTTATAGAATGGATCGCGGCTTTGTTGAAAGGCTTCGGCATATAGCGATAGTAATTGTCCGTTGTCGTAGAGCATTTTTTCGAAATGAGGAATATGCCAATAATGATCGACAGAATAGCGCGCAAAGCCACCGCCGATCTGGTCATATATACCACCCGATCCGATCTTTTTCAACGTAAAGTGAACATGATCCAATAGTTCCTGATCGTTGGCAAGCACACCATATTTTAGCAAAAATAACCAGTTGTTTGGTAGCGGAAATTTCGGTGCTTTTTGATAACCACCTTCTTTTTTATCGAACATCTCGGTCCAAGGGGCAACAATTTCATTTAAGTTGTCGATCGTGTATTGCTCTGGAATAGGGTGGATGGGAAGTTTCTCGGCCCTTTGAATACCATTGTTTAGTTTTTCTGCATAGTCAAATGCGACGTCGGGTTTCTCCGCCCACATTTGTGCAATTTGCAATAAGATATTTTGCCAGTCGTGCGGTTTGAAATAAGTACCACCGTAAATAGGTCTCCCATCTGGCAGGCAGATACAATTCAATGGCCAGCCCCCGGCATTGGTCATTAGTTGCACAGCAAGCATATACACTTGATCAATATCGGGGCGTTCTTCACGGTCGATTTTGATCGGTACGAAAAACCTATTCATGGTTTGGGCGATTGCTGAGTTTTCAAAACTTTCACGCTCCATTACATGGCACCAATGGCAAGCAGAGTAGCCAATGCTTACGATGATCAGTTTATTTTCGTCTTTTGCCTTTTTTAAAGCTTCCGGTCCCCAGGGCATCCACTCTACTGGATTGTGTGCGTGCTGTTTAAGGTAGGGTGAATTTTCAAATTGCAATTGATTCGCCATAAGACGAAGGTAGTGAAAATCTGCATCAACTCGTATTGCCTTGTAAAACAATGCTAGTTGATGCAGATTCTTTACATTAAAAGCGTTTAAATTGGCTTACTAATCGAACAAAACCGTCTTTTATACGGTGTTTTTTATTCTTTTCAGTATATCCATTGAGTTCAAACTCGGCTTCCAGTAAATAAAATCCTCCGTCGAGCTTTTCAAATTTTAAAATCGTGAACTTAGCATCATCTTGGATATTGTTATTCAATTGGGCCGGTCTTGTCATGGACCGATTGGGAATATACGAAAACATAGCTTCTTCAGATTTTGGAGAAATACTTAAAAATACTCCTGAAGTTTTATTTTCACGTCCATAATCTGTCATAAATTGCTGTGGTCCTCTTGTTAATTGAAATCCATTGATAGGTTGATACACTGTTGGTCCTTCTTGCAATTTCGCAATGTTGTATTTTTTAGTAAAACCAATCCTGACAAGCGCTTCGCCTAAAAATTCATAATTATATTCAACGAGCAAAGAATCTTTTTCGCCATACCACCAGGTGTTACCGCTGCTATAGGCAAAATGTCTATTGGGCAATTCCTGACTATATGGTTTTATGTTAATTTGCTTATTACTGAAGCCAGTGGCAAATCGATCATTAGAAGTATATTTTACGCCGTTAATTGTATATGAAATACTGTCGCTCAACATCAGTTGTTCTTTTGTATTGTTATCAGGCATAATTTCAGGTTGATCTTTTTTGCAGGAAATAAAGAAAAGACCGGTTACAGTCAATAAAAAAAATGATTTCATTAGTGTAAAATTAAATTTGAGGCTTTTATGAAAACTATAAAAATAGCAGTTAAAACTAGCGGGTTAAAATCCTTCTGTTTTTCTGAATATTAAAAATATGTTTTAATATTTAGGCTCTCCGATAATCATATAATGTTCAACATTATCTTTTGGATAACCTATTAAGGCTACAGCGGTGGATCGGTTTTCCCAGATTGCTAATGTAGTGGCGTTAAACCTATTTTTGAAAAGCATATTATACCTATCATCTAGTTCAGCTTGCCCATTATTCCCTGCAGAAAGTGAAGGGCTACTAAAGGTTTTACTTGCCACTTCTAGTAAATATTCTTTTTCTAGTGCTAATTTTGCTGGTTTATTTTCATAATAAAAATCTACAGTACTATAGGGATATTGTTTCTTTACATAAGTTTGATCAACGCGATAACCTTTGTAGGAGTAAGATTGCCCTACAATGCTGCTGCTAGGTGGATTTTCCCAATTGACATTAAAAAAATTTTTTCCGGGAACGGCTCTGATTGTAAGATCTGCTTTTTTGACTACCTTATTGTCTTTGTAAACCAATAAGTTAAATTTATATTCCCCAGGTTTGTCAAATGTGACACCGGTCATGGTACGAAAAGGATTAACGCCTGAACTGTAATGCATAATATCATCAATATGCCATACAATTGAATCGACAACCTCTTTATCCAATTGGAAAAAAGTGTAATGATCCGTATGCTCTTCTTTATCATAAACGCGGATTTCACCTTCTTCAAATACATTTATCACCCTATTGTCAGTCCAGACATCCATGTTTTTGGTTAATCTTGTTGTAAGAGATTCCTCTTCTGGTTTTATTACCTCTGGTTGTTCAGGATAATTTTCTTTGGCACATGAAGTGAAAATAAATAAAATTATACTTATAAAAAAGTGGTTTTTTAACATGTTTTTTGATTTTGCGTAAAAATAGAAAATTTATTTAAAAATCACTTAATTTCGTAGCGTTGTTGTTTGTTTTTGCGTTAAATGATTTTGGTGACTCATCGAGTTGTAAATTAACTAGATGCATAAAATCTCCATGAAATTTGATTATTTTTACATACGTTTATTATTAGCTTTACCGAAGTCCTATGTCAAATGACGTTGACCTGTTTAAGAAGATAGTCCAAAAAGATAGAAATGCTTTTGAAGCTATCTATAAGAGCCATTTCCGTAAATTGTATATCTTGTCTTTTCGGTATGTGCGAGAGGAGACAATCGCTGAGGAGCTCACCAACGACGTATTTATGATGTTATGGGAAAATGCGGGCAAATTGGCCATTAGTCAATCACTGGGAGCTTACCTATCACGCAGTGTTATCAACCTTTCGCTCACCTACCTTAAAAAGAATCAACGTTTATTGGAACGGAATAACGATTATAGCAAAGAACTGGATCTGACGGATGATGAAGATGAAATTGATCGCGCCGCACTTTACGAATCCAAGTTGTTGATGATCGAAAGTATACTGGAAGGGCTGCCGCCGCAGTGCCGAAAAATCGTTCTTATGAGTAAGTACGATAAGATGAAACAACAAGAAATCGCGGATCAATTGGGAATTTCAATAAAAACGGTTAAAAATCATTTGACCATTGCTTACGATAAAATTCGGGTCGCATTGGCCAAGCAAAAAACTTTTCTGTTGCTTTTAATCGGCTTTTTATTTTTTTCATTGGGACTTTTTGTCCAGTTTATTATCTTATAGTTATGGAAGAAAACAATACTTCAAGATTTATTCCTTATGACTTGATTCAGAAAGAGCTGGATGGGACTATTTCCGAAAGGGAAGGAGTGTTGCTTGGGCGTTGGATTTCGGAGGATGTAGCGAACCACGAGCTATACCATGAAGTTAGAAGTATAGCTGATGACCTTATAGCACTGGAATGCTATAAAAAGGTAGATTCCAGTAGCCAATGGGAAAAATTTAAAAATCAGTTGGATAAAACAGGGGATCAACAAGAAGCGGAGATCGAGACGCCTGTACGAGCAATCTGGAAACCCTGGATGAAATTTGTGGCTGCAGCCGTATTGTTCGTGGTCGGTTTTGCCGGTTACCTGAACTTTGACCGTTGGATGGGGTATGAAGTCCGATTATACGGATCGGTAACACAGCAGCCTACTGTACTTCCCGATGGTTCGATCATGATACTACAGGCCGGAGCCGAGGCGATGTTCAACAAAAGGACATTTCCACAGCAAAGAACTGTTGAGCTCAAAAAGGGAAAAGCGCTATTCGATGTCAAACATCAAACAGGAAACTCCTTTGTGGTTGATCTTGAACATAATTATGTGCGTGATATCGGCACTACCTTTGAAGTCAATTTACTGGAAGATGATGTCGAAGTCCTTGTTAAGGAGGGAAGTGTAGCCTTGAGCAGTGGAAAAGGAGATCATGCAAAAGAACTTGTTTTACAGAAAAATCAAAAGGGACTGTATAAAAGACAAACAGCGTCTTTATCTAAAATTGATCTGTTGGCAGATAATGATACTGATGTTGCACAAAAGTTGAGCTACTCAAATGTTCGGTTGGATAGTATCTGTACAGATCTAGAAAAGCATTTTCGGGCGAATATAACTGTCGTTGGAGATAGTTTAAAAGCACGCAAGCTAAGCATGTACTTTGATGGGCAAACGCTCAACGAGATTGTTCAGATTCTTTCCAAAACCTTAAATGTGAAGTGGAAAGCCGGTAAAAAAGGATATAGTATCTACGAATAGACTCTTCGCTTTGCTGATATGAAAGATAGGATTCTGTATCGTTTGCTCTTTTTCTGCTGGTTGGTTATAGCGATGTGTCCGAAAGCCATGGGACAGAACTCCCCTGCCGAATTACGGATCTCAATTGACACACATAACAAACAGATTCTTCAGATACTTGCTGAAATTCATAAAACATACGATATATCCATGTCTTATGACGAGCAGGTCTTTAATAAAAAGATTATTTATAGTCGATCGTTTGACAAATCCAGTCTGGAAGAGGTTCTAAATTATTTGCTGAAAGATTCCAATGTTGGATTTACAATGATCAATAGGGCGCTGATCTTCTATGAAGAAGATAAAACTTTTACCGTTAAGGGGCGTGTTGTGGACAGTTTAAGTGGCGAAAACCTAATTGGTGCCACCTTGTTGATCGCGGAGAAGGGTAAAAGTAGTTTAAGTAATAAATATGGGTTTTACTCACTGACATTACCACGGGGCGAATACAGTTGTTATGTAAGTTATCTGGGCTATAAGACAAGGTTGGTCTCATTAAATGCTGAGTTAGAAAATAATTACCTGGTCATTAAGCTCGCTCCAGTGGATTTTAATTTGAGTGAGGTGGTGGTTAATGTTGATTCTTCCTTCACAGCGCAGCACATGGGAAGTTTCACAGATAAGGTCAATTGGACCCAAGCACGAAGAAATGCCTTTTATAAAGGTGAGGCTGATATCATGAAGGTATTACAGATGCAAAATGGGATTAACGGATTAACAGAAGGCGGCAGCAATCTTTTCGTAAGGGGGAGCGGTAAAGACCAGAATCTTATCTTGCTTGATGAAGCTGTTGTTTATAATCCATCGCATCTATTCGGTTTAACCTCTGTGTTTAATTCGGACATTTTGAAGAATACGCAGCTTTATAAGGATGCTATCCCTGCAAATCTAGGGGGGCGTCTTTCTTCCATCATGGATATGAGTACCAGAGACGGCGATGCCAATGCTTTTCATGTTTTTGGTGGGTCAAGTCTATTGATTGCTCGGGTTGGTGCTGAGGGGCCATTTATAAAAAAGGGAAAAGGTGCTTTCATTGCCACTGCACGGGGAAGTATATTAAATGCTTTTAATACGGATTATCGCTTATTTAATGTCAAAGGTAAGTACAGTGACTATAACGTGAAGTTCAACTATACATTTGACGAGAAAAATCGGGTTTACCTTTCGGGGTACTATGGGCAGGATAAAGTTATTTCTCCGAATAGGAATACCAATCGTTGGGGTAACTGGACTTCTACTTTGCGATGGAACCATGTGCATAGTGACCGGTTGTTTATGAACCTTTCGGCTATATTCAGTGATTATCATAATAAATTGGATGTCAGTAAACCCGAATCGAGTGACAATCAAATCTGGTTGACACGGATACGTGACTTTAGTTTGAAATCCGATTTTACGTATTTTATGGGATTAGACCGCACCTTGGATTTTGGTCTTCAGGGAACCCTACATCGTTTTAATCCCGGGGAGATATCACCGATAAATTCAAATACGGAAGATAATATTTTTAGGGCGCAAGCTTATGATTATACGGGGTATGTTTCTTTTAATTGGAAGATCGATTCAGCCTTCCGGATTGTTGCGGGAATACGTGCGAATGCCTTTTTTAATGCCTCCTTTGGACGCTATTATTTATTGGAGGGCAGCTCGTATAAGCCGTTGTCGAACGATGCCGACAAGAAAAAGTCGTATTATGGTTTAGAGCCACGCCTGTCTTTGCAGTATAAAATGGGCAATGACTATGCTTTCAGACTGGCTTATAATCGGAGTTATCAATATTTGCAGTTATTACAGAATGATGAACTTGCTTTTTCCTCATTGGAAGCTTGGGTGCCGGCGGGATTAAATATTAAACCACAATATGTTGATGCTATTTCTTTTCGTATCAACAGATTATTGTATCATGGAAATATTGGATTGGAAGGGTATTGGAAGAAGATGGGCAATCAGGTCGAATTGATCGATCATGCGCAACTGATACTCAACCCGTTTATCGAAACACAGCTGCGCCAAGGAAAGGGGCATGCTTATGGGTTAGAATTATCTGTAAATCAGCGTATCGGTGAGTTTACGGGCAGTGTTTTCTATAGCTGGTCGAGATCTTTTCGTAAGATCAATGGCATCAATAAAGGAAAAGAGTATGCGGCTAATTTCGATATTCCACATGTGCTTAAGAGCAACTTGTCCTATGATTTGGGGAGGTCGGTGCATCTCAATGCTTTTTATACAATTCATACGGGAAGGCCTTTAACCTATCCAATAGGATTTATGGAATATGAGGGTATATATGTTCCGGTGTATTCAAGCCGTAATTCCCATCGTATGCCTACATTTAGTCGGTTTGATCTAAATTGCTCGGTAGATTTGGAAACGGTAAGGCAGCGAGAGCGAGGAAGAAGACATACCTTGAATTTTGGATTATATAATGTATTTGATCAGCGCAATCCACTTTATTATAGTTTCTCCGAAGATAGCAATGGGAATTTAGCTATTCAGAAAACGTCATTTTCTGGGCGAGTTCCCTCAATTAGTTACACAATGAGATTTTGATTGATATGAGATTCTTATTGATTATAGTTACTTGTTTCCTAGCGGTTTCTTGCCAGAAATCAGCTGTAGACGAAGGACAATCGTACGATATGATTGTTGAAGGCGGGATTAATACGATGTACAAAGAGCAGTATATCCAATTAAAGAAATTGGATGGGCTAAAGTCTAATTCAGGGACTATCGGGATTAGTGGAGCCACGGTACGTGTAACCAATGGTTCCAATATGATTGAATTCAATGATTTGGGTGAGGGGCTTTATTATGGTGAGCTGTTCAATCTGAGGGACACGGTAGGAAATGTATTTCAGCTTACGATCACTTTGAATGGGAAATTGTATGAAGCACAAGATCAATTGATACCTGTGGTACCTATTGAAAATGCCTTTCTACCGGTTGAAAAAAGTAATTTGAACAACAAGTGGACGGTAAAGGTTAATAAACATCTCTTCGGGATGCGAACCTCCAATAAATGGCTTATTATGCCGCAAAAGGATTTTTCTGAAGATAATATTTCTTCTTTTCGCTCTCCTTTTAGCTACAGTTATCGTTTGGGGGCACCCAATGTACTGAATAACTTACTTGGGAAGACATACAACTATGAAGTTTCGTTGAAGGACAGTTTAATCGTATCTAAGTTTTCTGAATCGCCACGTTACTCCCGTTTTATTTATAATCTATTTCAGGAGACAGAATGGAAAGGATTATTGTCTGCAGTACCTGCCAATGTTGAAGGTAATATTTCGAATAATGCCCTTGGCTTTTTTTATGTGATGGAAGGTGTGCGCAAATCTATTCCAATAAAGGACATTAGAACCAGTAAATAGTGCCTTAGGATTTCAAAGCGTATTTATTGATGAATCGTTCCAGGTGGTCAAAGACATTGTTATTATTCAAAGCAAATATTTACACATAATATATACACATGAACACTGCACATTATAAAGCAGATAGATTATTGCTATTTCTATTTTTCTGGTTATGTTTGGCCCTAAGACCAATACAGGCGGAAGTACTGCCAAATTACGTTATTCCACTTAAAGATACCAATAACAAACAAAAAACAATGCTTGTATTTATTACGGGCGATGGTGGTTATAATGATTTTAGTAAAAGCCTGTTATCTTACTTCTCACTCGATGGATATCCTCGTTTGGTCATCGATGCAAAAAAATATTTCTGGAAAAAGAAAACTCCGCAAGAAGCGGGAAGGGAATTCGAACGATATATTGACCATTTCAGGAAAGAATGGGACTGCGATCAAATTTATTTGATAGGACATTCATTTTCTGCCGGAGTATTACCTTTTGTTCTGAATAATTTCTCGGATCCGTTGAAAAAGTCAATCCGGCATGTTACTTATTTGTCGCCCGATCAGTATGCGAGTTTCGAGGTGACCGTATCGACTATGCTTAACTGGAAACAGAAGCCCAATGGCTACGAAGTACTAGCTGAAGTCTTGAAGCTAAAGCAATTCCCTTCGACTTATGTCTTTTGTAAAGAGGGCGAAGAAGATCTCGTGAAAATGTTTCGTAATGCGGGATTAAAGGTCGATGTACTAGCAGGGCCGCATAATTATAATCGTGATTTTAAGACTATTTATAACACAATTCGATTAAGATAGCAATCATATTAGGACTTTTTTATAAAAACCTTGTCATCCTACTGAATTTAGATGCAAGGTTTTTTTTATGCAATATCGTTTTTTATTGGTTTTATTGTTCTTTACTACTCGACTATTTGGACAAGGAGCTTCATTAACAGGGATTGTCCTCGATGCCTCAACGGCAAAACCTATACAAGGTGTTACTGTAAAGCTTTCCAATACGGCAAAATCTGTAGCAACAAATAAGGAGGGGCAGTTCCAGTTACCATCCGTGCCTGACAATTGGGAGTTACTATTTAGTGCCGTTGGCTATAAAAAACAGGTATTCCCGATGAGTGTCGCACAGGGCAAGAAAGTTCTTATTATCCGTTTGGAAGATGAACAACAAAGTCTCGATGAAGTTGTCGTGAATGCGCCTAAAAAAAGAAAATACACGAATAAACATAATCCAACAGTAGATTTAATCCGTAAAGTAATTGAAAAAAGAGATGAAAATAATGCGTTAAATGGAACAGCCGGTAGCTATCAAGAATATGAGAAGCTATCGATGTCCTTGTCTATCCAAAATCAAAAGGTGGATAAATCCCGCTTGCTCAAACGTTTCGGATTTTTAAAACAGGGGATGGATACGCTAAAATATCCCGGTAGGTCGCTGGTCCCGATATTTATGGATGAGAAAATTGGTCAGCGAAAATTGGATGCTCTTAAAGGTAACAGCTTTGTTTTACTGGGTGAGAATCAGTCGCGCGTAGATCAGTACCTGGATGAAGACGGTATTGATGAGTATTTGGATAAAATCTATGGTGAAACAAATATCTATGATACGGATGTCTCTATTGGGAATAGACGTTTTTTGAGCCCTATAGCGACGTTGGGACCTTCGTTTTATAAATATTACTTGGTTGATACCTTGAAGGATACTAAACCTTGGCATGCCAAAATACGCGTAGAGCCAAGGAATAGGGAGGATGCACTTTTTTCAGGCTTCATCTATATCCGCTTAGATGGGAGTTATGCATTGGATCAAGCAGAACTGACCATCAACGAAGCGACCAATATCAACTGGGTAAAGGGTTTAAATATTGTTTTGAATTATTCGGAAAATCAAGCGCATCGTTTTTTTCTGAGCAGGGGAGTACTGACGATAGACATGGGGATTTTTAAGGATGGTATGGGCTTGTTTGGGGAGAAAGTGACCAGCAGATCAGCTTCCAATGAAACACAGCTCGCTGTCAATGGTAAAGCATTGACACGGACAGGGCCACAGAATCCGAATGAGATTGACTGGAATCTTGCGAGACCTGAGAAACTGAGTAGGCTGGAAGAGCAGGCCTTTACGAATATTGATAGCTTAAAACAGTCAAAATCTTTTAAGAACTTGATGGCATTGGGCTCCTTTATCATGTCGGGGTACTATGGACGCGGTGTTATCGAAATAGGGCCAGTACCTTCATTTTATAGTTTTAACCCTGTAGAAGGAAGCCGATTTAAATTTGGTGGCAACACGACGGATATTTTTAGCAAGACATTGGTCCTGGATGGTTATGGTGCCTATGGTACAAAAGATAGGCAATGGAAATATAATATGGGGGCCACCTACTCCTTTAACGGAGAATCGGTCTACAAATTTCCTGTAAAGTTAGTCTCTGCAAAGGTTAGTAAAGAGGTGCAGGTGCCGGGACAGGATCTAAATTTTATTGATAATGACAATTTTTTGCTTTCATTCAGAAGAGGAGAAAATGACAAAATGTTTTATCTACAGCGGAGACAGATCGAATACTGGCAGGAATTTGAAAACCATCTATCCTTTAAAGTAGGGTTCTTTAATCAAATCCTTAGCCCAGGTGGTATATTGGAGTTTGACCGTCGAGCTTTTCGAAGAAGTAACGGCAATGAGCTGTGGACCTCTGCTTTCACCGGAGAAATTCGCTGGGCTCCGCATGAGAAATTATACCAAGGGAAACGCTATCGACGTATTATCAATACAGGTCAGCCTGTTTTTACCTTAGCCGCACAGGTTGGCGTGAAAGGTTTATTGGGTGGAGATTATAACTACCAACGTTTTATATTAAATGCCAATAAGCGATTTTTTGCGTCCCAATTTGGTTTTGCCGATATCGTATTTGAATCGGGCATCCAATTTGGAAAGGTTCCCTATCCGCTGATGATTATTCACCGGGCAAATCAAACCTATTCGTATCAGCTCAACTCATACAATTTGATGAATTCAATGGAATTTATGAGCGATAAGTATACGTCACTATTACTTCAACATTCATTTAATGGTTTTTTCCTGAATAAAGTTCCGCTTCTGAAAAAACTGGATCTCCGGGAGATTGCCTCTGTAAAAATGTTGTATGGAGCTGTCGATGCCTCCAATCGATACACGAAAAGTTTTGATGAATTACCTAAGGATCCTCGCGAACCGCAGCTGTTCTCCCTCAATAATGGAGCCTATATAGAAGGAAGTGTCGGCTTGAGTAATATCTTTAAAATTCTACGTGTCGATCTGGTTCGCCGTTTTACGTACCTGAATAATCCAGGTGTATCGCCATGGGGTGTCAGGGCAAAGATCGGTATTGATTTTTGATGCCTAAAAAAACAAATCGGATTGGGACTATTTTAAAGTAATGATGTCATTAGTAAAAGTGATTTAGAAAAACGAAATAATTGGGTTTGTCAATTTGAGAGGTAATTATGCTGATGAAAAACAAAATGTTGATCTGGAAATCCTTATTGGGCCTATTGGTCATTTTGGGTGCCGTATATTTTTTTGCAAATCAGAGACAGGAGCTGGCATCGTCGGTAGGGCTTATCCAGTCAAGTTCGTTGTTTTGGGTGGCAATCGGGATCGTGGTTTCTTTGGCATACATCGCCATGCAAGGTTTGGTCTATGTCTATAGTTTTAGGTCTTTGCAACAAAAGTTATCACTGGGTGGAGCTACCCGTTTATTTCTAAAGAGAAACTTTATCAGTGTCTTTCTTCCGGTAGGTGGATTTACCTCACTGGCTTTCTTTAAGAAAGAAGTTAATCAAGAGGGAATTGATGATGCAAACGCCAATCTTTCTTCTGTTATCTACGCAGTCATTAGCCTAGTGTCCTTATTTATACTCTGTCTTTTTGTTTTTCTGTTTGTAGGAATCGCAGGTCTTGATGTGCAGATCATTGGAATTATGCTTGTTTTTAGTGTTCTATTGCTGGGATTTGGCTGGTACTGCAGATCATTTTACCGTGGGGGAGTAGCATACAATTTTACAGTACGTCATTTCCCCTCAGTTGCAGGTACCTGGGATGAACTCCATAAAAAGGGTGTAGATTTTTGGGCTGTATTGCAAAGTCTCATTTGGGCGACAGTCATTGAGCTGGTAGGAATTTTACATATCTATATTGCAATGCTTGCTTTAGGCTTTGAAACATCTTTATTGGCCTGTACAGTAACCTATGCTGTCGGAACGTTGGTCTATTGTTTTTCACCATTGATGAAGGGGGTGGGACTGATCGAAGTGTCTATGGTTGTCATTCTGTGTAAGTTTGGCTACAGCGAAGAACAGGCTATTTCTATATCCCTTTTATATCGTTTATTTGAGTTTTGGGGTCCATTGGCATTGGGGGGAATTAGTTTCTTCGTGAATAAAAACAACATCTTTGTTCGGTTACTTCCATCTGTTTTTATTTTTGTGATGGGGCTTATTAATATCATCTCTGTCTTGACGCCGGCGATTCATAGCCGTGTCACGGCATTAAAGCAATTTATATCTTATGATGCTTTAAACTTTTCAAATGCAGCGGTACTTTTCTTCGGTATATTATTGGTGATGTGTTCGGGCTTTCTGTTGAAGGGGCTACGTATGGCTTGGTATGTTGCGGTTGCGCTATGTTCGCTTTCCATTGTTGCTAATCTTTCCAAAGGGCTGGATTTTGAAGAAGCCTGGTTCGCTTTTTTGGTGCTGTTGATGCTTCTTTATTCATCAAAACACTATTTTGTACAAAGTAATAGGAGATTCAGTTCCTTAAACCTCAGCTTGGTTTTGTGGCTTATCGGGGTTGTGCTGTTGTATGGAATTACTGGGTTTTATTTTCTGAATGCGAAGCATTTTAACATGGATTTTACCATTTTAAATGCGGTAAGCAGTACGCTGCACGGTTTTGTGCTACTTAATGGTGATGTTGCGGAACCTCAGACAACGATAGGACAGTATTTTTTGTATTCCATTAATTTTTTTAGTGTGATCAGTCTGTCTGCATTGTTCTACTGGATGGTCAATCCGTGTCAGTTAGCGGAAGAAGAGGTTGATGGGCAGATTGAAATTGCACAGCGCCTTTTGGAGCGTTATGGTAAATCACCTGTTGATTATTTTAAGACGTATGGGGATAAAGATCTTTTCTTTAATACGGAGCGGACCGGCTTTATTGCGTATAAAAAATGTTATGGTTTTGCTATGGTGCTCGAAGGACCCGTTTGTGAGGATACTGAAGATGCGATGAAAGAACTGATTAATGCATTTGAACGTTATTGTCGCAAATCGAGTTTAAAAACAGCCTATTACCGCGTTGATGGTAGACATCTAGGGGTTTTCAAGCAGTTGGGTAAAAAATCTTTTCTGATCGGAGAAGAGGCTATTGTCAATGTCGATAATTTTTCGCTGGAAGGAAAAAAACGTAAATCACTTCGAAATGCGGTGAATAGCATTGAAAAAAAAGGTTTTGTTTCGAATTTATATCGCGCACCGTTATCCAATGGTTTGCTTCAGAAACTGCAGGTTGTGTCGGATCATTGGTTGAGAGACATGAAGCGTTCAGAACGTGTTTTTTCTCAAGGCATGTTCGACGTTGGTAAGATTAAAAATAGCCATGTAATTACTTTGGAGGATAGCGAAGGGCGCATTTTGGCCTTTTTGAATATCATTCCCAATTATGCTCCAGACGAGGCGACGTATGATCTTATCCGTAAATTGCAAGATGCGCCAGGGGGAAATATGGATGTATTAATTATCCGTTTTTTAGCGTATTGCAAAGAGGAAGGTTATTCTTTTTTAAATATGGGACTGGCTCCTTTTTCGGGATTTGACAAGAAGAAAGGTCTTGTTGAACGTTTGATCAGTTTTCTATATGAAAATAATCCTTACTTCCGTCAACCAAAGGGCCTGAAAGAATTTAAGGAAAAATTTGATCCCTGTTGGGTCGAAAAATTTGTGGTGTATTCACATGATTTGGATTTGATTTCAGTGCCTTTGGTGATTGATAAGGCAATGAAATCAAATGCGGGTAAGTGATAAGCTGATCTTATCTTCAGATAAGTTTGTTCTTTGATAGAATTTTAATCAATTATTTGCACAAGATCGGCGCAATTGCCGCTGAGCATATGAAAGGTAAAGCCTGCATCGAGCTTGATCTCTGCGCAGGATGAGGTGCGTAAATAGGCCGCTTTTCGGGTTAGGTATTCCACTAGATCAGTCAATGTGGGATTGTGTCCGAAGAGCAGTACATGATTGATATGATCGGGGATCGTATTTATGATGGATAGCAAATGCTTGTATGTACATTCATAAATTGTTTCTTCAATTTGGATATCAAAAGAAGAAGAGCCCATGACATCTAGAAAAATACGTGTTGTTTGGAGTGCACGATTGGCTGGCGAACTAATCACGATACTGTTTTCATCTAGGGTCAATTTTGCCGATAGCTTAGCCGCGACTTGTTTTGCGTGTTGTATGCCGTCGGATGTAAGTGCGCGATCAAAATCGTTTATGCCCGGAATAGTTTCGGCTTTGGCATGTCGGATGATATAAAGTTTTTTACTGTTGTCCATGATTAAAACTTTTGATTCTTATACAATATAAATAATAACGCTTGTTGTTCCGGTTCATTGTGTTTGGGCAATGAGCAGGCTTGCGTATGAATACAAATAATAATACAGGAAGTTTTGAAAAGTATATACTCTATGAATAGTTTTTTTACCTCAAGTGATACGTTTAATATCGTATCAAAGCTAAAGCGTTGTGTTTTTTTTAATGTTTATAATGGCACAATGAAAGCCTTGATAACGAATTTTTTTAGGGTGATTTTGGGCCTTTGTTGTTTTAGTGATTTTAAAAAAATCGTTGTTTTATTTTAATAAAATTATGCTAATTTCGCAGCGAAAAACAATAATTTGTTTTATACATCTACTTGCCGTCAGCTTATTTTATTTTTTGAAAAACATCGTTAGCCAAGTCGCGTTTTTTTGTTTCTACCGTTTGATTTTTACTTATGATTCGTAATTTTTTGATACTTCTTTATGGAAGTATTTTTCTAGTGGCTTGCAGCCGTCCAGAGGATTTTTTTGCGCAGGATGTTGAAGCTCCTATTTGGACTGTTGAGCCCATTGATTCAGTTACTTTTGATGGTGATGAAGGTTTGGTCAATATACATACTGTTGCTGACGCTAATTTTAAGGGACTAAAAAATGCCAACGATTTTATAGATATCTCGGGCGCAAATGCCAGTTATTGCCATCCAGATGTTCTTTATTTTCCAAATAAACTGAATGGGTATAAGTATTGGATGGTTTTTACACCTTATTTTGGCGCAGTAGGGACCAATCAAAATTCAAAGAAATTTGAAAATCCAAGTGTTGTTGTATCAAATGATGGTCTCGATTGGGTAAATCCTCCGGGATTGAGCAATCCAATTATCAATGCTCCCTTTCCCACAGAAAGTTTCGGTGAAAACAAGGTTGATCCGATTCAGGGATTTTGGTCAGATGTCGATTGGATATACTTAAATAATCAGTTTTATCTTTACTATAGGGGTAGTTTTATCACTGCTCAGGCTTTGAAAGGCAAATGTGTGTTAAGTAATACCAATTTTGATCGATTGAAACAAAATGCACATCGCACGATTGTTCAACAAACCTCCATAGATGGTATAAAGTGGTCGAATTTGAATGTCGCCTTTACCAGTAATCCTCCGTTTACTCCCAAAGATGATCATCTGTTGTCTCCCTCTTTCATTCATGACGGAAGTGAGTTTTTGAGTTATGAAATTGAACTGAATTTTAATTCGAAAAATTTTAAAGGTAAAGATCCTTCTTATGTTGTTCGTAGAACATCTACCGATGGTATTAATTTTACAGGGTTTAAGGAAAGTAAAATCATAAATTTTCTAAATAGGCCTTGGTTAAAGGAGGGACGGGTAAATTCCCCATGGCATATTCAGGCAACATTTGCTGATGGTTATTATTTTCTTTGCATTGCAGTAGGAGATGTAAAACGATATACTGCGGAGCTGTTGTACATTGGGTATTCTAAAGATGGGTTAAATTTCAAAGTACTACCGAAGCCCCTGTTGAAAAATAATGCTTATAGAAGTTCAATTTTTCCAATGGGCAGCAACGAGTCTTTAATTAAGATGGGAGCAATGATCGGTAATAAATCTGGTGAGTTCAGATATCGGGAATTTACATTAAACAAAGACAAGATCGAGAAATCATTAAAATGATTTCAGCATTTAATATATCATTTCTGTTACTATTTTTGTATATTAAATACTAATGATGGAAAAAAATGGTTGTATGGATTGTCCTTGTCCGATTGCTGTTTCGGTAGTTATACCGGTATACAATGTCGAAAAATATTTAGACGAGACAATCCAAAGTGTGCTTGATCAGGAATTACAAGATTTCGAAATCATTCTCGTTAATGATGGTAGTAGTGATTCTTCTGCTGAAATCTGTCGGAAGTATGCGTCTTTGGATGCTCGAATTTATTTTTTTGATCAGAAAAATTCTGGCGTGTCTGTCGCTAGAAATAACGGACTCATTCATGCCAGCGGAGAATACATCTATTTTCTAGATTCTGACGATACCATTGATCCCGCATTTTTGTCAGTTTCTTTAGCGATAGCTAAACAGCAAAATTTTGATTTGGTGATTTTGGGCGAGCCTTATTGTTCGCGGGCCCCACGTTTGACTGCTGTACCGACATGTGGGTTGTTGATCAAAAGGACCTTATTGGACACTTATCCCGATATTCGTTTTCCTGCAGGAATTCAACCCTGCGAGGATGGCTTGTTTTCACACCGTCTTTTTTTGGTAACCGATAAGATCGGATTTAATCCTGGCGCGGTATATTTTTATAGACAGCACGAGAATCAAAATCATACGCAAATTAATAGACAGACTGATCGCTTATTGAAACAGATTCCAATGTGGTTAGAGCTATTGAAGGAGTTTTATAAGGAACATGATTTCTTTGCTTCAAAAGCGTTAAAATTAGCGCTATTTATCGAACATGAACCTTTTGAGTTTCGTTATTTAAAAATGGCATTCAGTGATCTTGAGAAGGAAGAGCTGTTTAAGTTATTGCAAATTTTTATGCAAGAATATGTAAGTCCACATCTTACCAAAGAAGATAAAGAAATATTAACGGTGCCTTTTAGCTATTTTGTAGAGGCTCGAGATCATAGGGATTTTGACAAATTTTATGCGACTTATTGCAAAAGGAGGTCTCAAAAACTCAAGCAAAGTTTATTCTGGGTTAGGTTTATTCCAATTGCTGGCTTAAGAAGAAAAGTCCGTCAAAGGATCAGACATAAGTATCTCGACGTATGAAGATTTTACTAATACAACATTTGTATTTTCTAAATGGAATAGGTGGAACGGAAAAGATATGTTCTACGCTAGCGAATATACTAAGTACAAATGGGTATGAAGTTGAGATTGCAACCAATGAAAATATAAAAGGCTCAGCAGTTTTTCCACTGCATAAGTCGGTGAAGGTGACGAATATCTTTGACTCGAGTTTGGAACAGAAGCTCGAGATTCCGATTTATAATTATAAGGGGCCGAACCCACTTTTATGGTTGAAATACAAGGCTCGCAAAAAATACAGCAAGTGGTATAACCGCAAATTAAAGAAACGCATGGGGGGAGCTGATAAATTATATCAGTTTAATTTGCGAAAGCGGGCGATTTTATGGAAGGATTATATTGACAGGCTAAAGCCCGATTTGATTATTACAATGTCCATTGGCTCACTCCTTGAGATCACTTATGGAAATACGCTGTCAATCCCCATTATAGACTCTGTCAATGGAAGACCTGATTACGACTATACCAATATTTTAGGGGGAAGAGATGCATTTATGGTTGATTTGTTAACGGCTAGTTTCGCTCAACTGAATGGTGTTCAGATCTTATTTGATAGCTATCGGGATTTTTTGCCGTCTAATTTTTCTGGACAATGCGACGTTATTGCCAATCCAATTCAGCAAGTAGATCCTGGCGATTTAGTTATACATGACCGTATCAAGGAAAGATATAAGATTATTCATGTTGGGCGTTTGGATACCGAGTGTAAGCAGCAGCATATTGCTATTGCGATTTTTGCTAACCTGGCAAACAAATATCCCAATTGGGATTTGGAGTTTTGGGGGATAGGTCCAGACTTTGATCGGTTGAATACACAAATTCGTGATATTGGATTGTCTGAACGGGTTTTTCTTTGTGGATTCACTGAGGATCCACTGTTAAAGATGCGAGATGCTGATATTTTTATTTTCCCCAGTAAATATGAGGGGTTTGGATTAGCCTTAGCAGAAGCCATGTCAATAGGCCTGCCAAGTATTGGCTTTTCCTCTTGTTCAGGCGTAAATGAATTGATCAAACACAATCAGAATGGTTTTTTAGCATTGGACGAGCGAGAGATGGCCCTGCATCTCGAACAATTGATCATGGACTCTTCTCTACGTTCGAGACTTGGAGTTCAAAGCAATTTGGCAATGATGGAGTACAGTTTTGAGCATATGGCTAAAGGATGGTTAAATTTAGTGGAGACCGTTACAAAGAGTTTTCGGGGCGAAGGCGAGATATAGTTGGACTTGACGACCTCTATTATCTTATGGAAAAATTTCATCATGAATGATTTATAAAGGTCTTAATACTCCTGCAAAAGAAAAGTTCAAGAAGAATGTGGCATTTTCCGAGAATAATTCGTATTATTTATTATAAAAGCAATTACTGCTTTTTACCTTTTCAATGTAAGAATAAATGCAAACAATAAAGAAAAAGAGAATATTATATTTTATGCCTGAAAATCCTAACAGTTCTAAAGCAGGCAATTTGACTAGGTGTAAGCAGTTGTTAACTTATTTTAATACGATAAGTGCAAATTTTGTGATTGATTTTGTATCCTCAATCAATTGGGGGGCAGGTGATGAATCTATTTTTCAATCAGAATTTCCAAATATTAACCTGATTATTTTACCCTTTAAATCTTCAAAAAAAAATAGAATTAGTTATTTCTTTCGTGATAAATTACAAAAAGAGATAAAAAATATATTCCACTCAAATTTGGTTGATCGTGTTTCGCCATCATTTCAAAGAAGATTTGAAGAGGTTTTAAGCGATCATAAGTATGATTATGTTATTATTAGCTATGTTGAATTTGGTAGTTTGGTAAAGAATTTGATAGGGCCTTATACAATTTTAGATTCGCATGATTTTCTTACGCTGCAAAATAAGACAAAGGAAAAGGAAAACTTTTCAATGCGTCAATTGGGTAAAATGTTCGGAGCGGAGTTGTCTATGATGACTTCTTTTAACGAGATATGGACATTTTCAATTGAGGAAAAATATATTTTTGAACAGTTTGCAGATAAATTTGTACGATTAATTCCGGTTTCAATGCCATCGCCTGTTGTTCAAGAACGCGAAAAGAAGATTGACTTAATTTATGTAGCAAGTGACAATCCGCACAATGTGTCTAGCATAAAGTGGTTTTTAGAAAAAGTATTTCCACTACTTACGAATGTTGAACTGCATGTGATTGGCAAGATTTGTGCACATATCCCAGCAGTGAAAAATGTTATAAAACATGGATTGGTGGATGATCTTGCAGAATATTATGAGCAGGCTAAAGTTGCTATCTGTCCAATGCTTTCAGGGACAGGAATCAAAATAAAGGTTTTGGAAGCATTATCTTTTGGCATTCCGGTTGTAACCAATCAGCGTGGTGTCGATGGATTGTTTAATAAATCAGATAATGGATGTCTTGTATCTCTAGATGAACAGGCTTTTGCCTCTCATATAATTGAATTGCTCCAGGAGGATGAATTTCATAAAAGAAAATCGAATCAGGCCATTGAATATATGCGAAGTAATCATACCGTAAAGAAAGAGTATGAGGTCTTGGACGCTGTTTTTAACAATAGATGAATAAATGAAAATCTCTCTAATAATATCTACTTATAACTGGCCGGAGGCGTTGGCATTATGCTTGGAAAGTGTATTGCTTCAGAAGGTTCTTCCTGATGAAATACTTATCGCTGATGACGGGTCAGGAAAGGAGACAGAGCGAGTTGTAGCAGAATATAAAAGTAAGTTTAATATTCCTTTTATTCATGTATGGCATGAAGACGAGGGTTTCCAGTTGGCGAAAATCAGAAATAAAGCCATTGCTAAGGCCTCATCCGACTATATTGTTCAAATTGATGGTGATTTAATTTTGCACCCCTATTTTATTCGGGATCATCGGAAATTTGCGCAAAAAGGATCTGTAGTACGTGCCAGCCGTATTTATCTTGATCAGGAATTTTCCGAGAAAAAATTGACCAAGCTTGATACAAAGGTGAATAGATTTGATAAGGGGGTCTCGAACCTATTCAGTGCTTTTCGTTTTCAGTTGTTATGGAAATATTTTGAATTTAATTATAAAAATAAGGGCAACGAACGTTGGGAGATTCATGGGGCCAATATGGCGTATTGGAAAGAAGATGCCATTCGTGTGAATGGCTACAATGAAGACTTTAAAGGCTGGGGACCGGAAGATAAAGAATTTGTCGCTAGACTCTTAAATATCAACATCAAAAAACGCTTCTTAAAATTCGGCGGCATTGTGTTTCACATCTGGCATGCGATAAATGCAAAAGAGAATTTAGGTAACAACAATTGTTTGTTTGCAAAAACAAAAAAGCTAAATTTGACCTATTGTGATAACGGTATTGATAAATACCTGAAATCATCTGATTAGCACTTACGGTTTTATAGCTATTTTTTGGAAACTTCGATAATTATTACAACGTATAATAGGCCCGATGCATTGGAATTGGTGCTATTGTCTGCATTAAATCAAACAGTTTTGCCGAGCCAAATTATTGTCGCAGATGACGGCTCTGATGATAGAACAAGACAGCTGGTCCATCGTTGTGAGCAGGTTTCTGAAATTCCAATCTGCCATGTATGGCAGGAAGATTGTGGTTTTCGCGTTGCACGTATTCGAAATCAAGCACTAGCCCAAGTGAAATCACCCTATGTCATACTCGTTGACGGTGACATTCTTATGGCACCAAATTTTATTGAAGACCATCTAAAACTCGCCAAAGTCGGACATTTTATCCAAGGTGGAAGGGTTTTACTGAATCAAGCATTAACATCTAAATTGTTAGCCGAGTCGAATCAACTGAAGTATCCGAATATGTTTCAGGCTGGATTCGAATCTGGTCGGGTTGAAAAGAGAATAAGTAGTTTTCGTAGTCTTCTTTTGGCACGATGGACTGCGAAAAACCTAGCAAATAACAGAAGCAAAGTACGCTCTTGTAATATGTCTTTCTATATGCGCGATGTTCGTGCAGTGAATGGTTTTAATAATCTTTTTGAAGGCTGGGGCCGGGAAGACAGTGAATTTGTGGAACGTTTATTCAACTATGGACTCAAAGGGCAACTACTTAAGTTTGCTGCAATTGGGTATCACTTATATCATAAAGAGGAGTCTAGAAAAGCACTTCCACAAAACGATCATTTATTAGAAAAGACAAAATTAGAAAAGCTGAAATCCTGTGCTGACGGACTTTCTAGTTTCCTGTAGTTATTAATTATCATGGGAATTCCAAAAAATATATTTCAAACATTTAAGGATAATAAGATTCCTTGGCTTACGAAACTCTATATTCGCTCGTTTTTGAAAAAGAACAAGGATTATTCGTATGAGTTCTATGATGATCAAAGGGTGAGCGACTTCTTTGCTGAACATTTTGATGAGCGCATTAATAAAGCCTATCATCGTCTTCAGATAGGGGCCGCTAAAGCAGATTTCTTTCGCTATGCTGTTTTGTATATATATGGAGGCATTTATATAGATTTAGATAGTGATTTGTTAGTTTCTATCGATAAATATCTAAATAAGGATGACGTTGCAGTAATAACGCATGAGAATAATAGGAGCCTATATGCACAATGGGCACTGATCTTTGATAAAGGACATCCTTTTTTAAAAAGAACGATGGAACTGATTGTGGATAATATTGAACAGAATCGATTTCCACATGATGTGCATGCGATGACAGGACCAACAGTTTATACATTAGCGATTAATGAGGTTCTGAAAGAAAATCCGAGTGTGGCGTATCGCTGCATTGAAGATGATTATAAGGGATTACTGAAATTTAAGTATAAATTAGGCAAACTTATGATTTATAAAGACAAGTCTAACCATTGGAAGAAACTGCAACTGCGTATTCCTGTTGTAAAGCCTGACACAGATTTTTAGGCTTGTTTATTTTAAGGGAGAGTTATTTTTACTTATTTTTGAAGAAAAGTATTGGTCATCGATGAATTTCAAAAGAACCTTTTTGCGAAATAAGAATAATAAGATTTACTATTATATTAAAGCAATTCTTAGGGAGCTAGTTCCTGGCAGTCTTTCGCAAGCCCAACTGAAAAAGCATTTAAATAGCGCTTATTATCGCAAAAATGCTGCATATATTGATGATAGGGTAAATTATTACAATAAGTTGGAAAGGTTTGAGCAGTTAGATCAGGATGCAATTGAAATAGGGAAATATCGAGTGCCAGAACGCATACGCGTTTATTATTTCGACAGTAAGGAGTATTTACGTTTTTTTAACCCCCAATTGCGATTCAGTATTTTGCCCGGTGATATCATTCATGTTCCCTTACATCCGACTTTACTAAAGAGCCGACCTATTCATGGCAATAACAGCAATGCAGTAGTCTTAAATTTGGATAAGGCAAGACATTTTAATTTTCTTCATGACGATGTGTCTTTTGATAAAAAAATAGATATGTTGGTCGGAAGGAGCGGTTTTGGACAGGTTCATCGTAGTAGATTCTACCAATTGTATTATGATCATCCATTGTGTAATATCAAAAAGGCAAATAGATCTTCCGATAAGGATTATTTATCCATCGCAGAGCACCTTGATTATAAATTTATTTTGGCGCTTGAGGGAAATGATGTTGCGACAAACTTGAAGTGGATTATGTCCTCTAATTCTATTGCGGTGATGCCTATGCCTAAATATGAGACTTGGTTTATGGAGGGACGCCTAATTCCAGATTTTCATTTTATTTCTATTAAAGATGATTATTCTGATTTGGAAGAAAAATTACGCTATTTTATGGCAGATGATAATGCGGCTAAGATGATTGTAAAAAATGCGCATGAATATATTGCGCAGTTTAAAAATAAAAAAATAGAGGATTTAATCGCATTAAAAGTCTTAGATAAATACTTTACGCGTACTATTCAGCCTAAATTACAATAAGGACTTATAACAGTTTAATAGTTCTGATGCAATTTTTTCATCATTAAATTTTTGAGCATAGAGACGTCCCTGCGCAATCATGCTGGCGCCGGTTTGGGAATCGCCGAGAATACGTTTGATCGCTAGATTTATTTCGTCGACATTTGAAGGGTCGATATAACAAGACGATGGTCCACCAGCTTCCGGAAATACACCCGAATTAGTTGTAATGACAGGGGTGCCAGCATATAAGGCTTCAATGATAGGAATACCAAAGCCTTCAAAGATAGAGGGGTATATAAAAATTGATGCCATCGAATAAATGGTCGATAGTTCTTCAATAGTGAAACCCTGTTTTATAATGACTTTGCTCTCCAATTTATTGGCTACGATATATTTGTTAATTTCCTCAAGATAGGGGGTTTTCTTACCAATTATTAATAATGGGATATCGATATCCTGAATAGCCTTTACAATTTGTAAAACATTTTTTCGTTTTTCAATTGAACCCACATTTAATAGGAAGTCTTTGGGTAAATTATATTTTAACCTTAATTTTTCCTGCTCGTCGGCGCTTTTTGGGACCTTGAAAGCCGGATGACAACCCTGATAAATGACCTCAATCTTATGTTCGGGAATTGCGTAGTAATCGATGATATCCGATTTAGTCTGTTCACTAATTGCAATAATTTTATCAGCGTGATTAACAGCTAATTGAAATTTCTTGTTGTATATCCAACGATCTATGGGTTTATAGAGTTCGGGATAGCGTAAGAAGATTAAATCATGTATCGTGACAACGGATTTAATTCCACGGGCTTTTAAACCCCTTGGTATTTCTCCTGTAAGGCCATGAAAGAGTTCTACGCCATCGTTAAGTAGGTCAGATGCTATTCCGAAGCTTCGCCAAAGTGCGGGAAAAGCACGGTTAAATGTAGTTTTGGGTAGACGAATTTTTTCTTCAATAAGTGCCTTCTTCGAAAGATCATTATTACCCAATCTTGGCGTATATTTCAAATAAGTATGCTCAGGATAGTATTGCTCCAGAATACGGATGAGATCTCTACTATAATTACCTAAGCCTGTTCGATTGAGAAAATATCGTTTAGTATCGAATCCAATTGTTATCATGCCTGACTTGGTTTTAGTTTTCTTTAAAAATGTTTTCAAATTTACTTAATACCAAATCCCAATTATAATATTTAGAAACATATTCTTTCGCTTTTGCCTCAATGATGTTCTTATCTGTATTTGGATCTTGCAAATATGTGATAATTGAACTTAGGGAGTTGAAGGAATCATAACAGAAAACAGCTCCACTTTTGCGTTCATGCTCGACCATAACATCACACTTTTTGTTACCAATGACCGGTTTACCCAAGTGGAGCGCTTCTAATGTCAATAGTGATAAGCTTTCGGCGAGTGAGGGATTAATAATGGCAAAGCTTTGTTGCATTAGCGCTTTTTTTTCTTCCTCGCTTACAAAACCAGTATAGATGATATCAGGATCTTGCTCAACATTCATGGTATTTTCTCCTGTAAGTACAAGTTGCAAGTCGATCTGTTTTTCTGATTTTAATTTCAGAAAATAGGCCATAAAATTGTTGATTTTGACTGGCGTAATGCGGCCACAATAAAGTAAGTATGGTGATTTGATCTGATATTTGGCACTGATCGTTGTTGCTGCCGGTAAATCATCTATTTGATTGACTCCTATGCCAACAATTGTATTTTTTGCAAGCGAATTTCTGAAAATTTCTAAACACATTTCTTTTTCACTTTCCGTGTTAAAGGCAATATGATTAACTTTTGAAAATAAAAGTGTGTTGATGCTTCTAAATAACATACTCTCCATATGTGCAGTGGGTATCAGAATAGACTTCTGTGGTACAAGAAGTGATCCCAATATGGTTAGTGGGTTTTCGTAAGTAAAGAAAATGAATTTGTCGAAATCGTGTTGAAATTCCCTAATATAGTTGAGTAATGAAGACGAATAAAATGGATGTCCTTCTAAATATTTTGATTCATCATCAACTTTGAATTTCCAAATAGGGAATAAGGAAAAAACAGGCTTTGCTAATCCCCAGCGATAGATCAATCGGCGTATTTTCCGGGCGATTTTACTTTTCTTTTCGGAAGATGAATTTTTATCGGTCACAAATCTCATCACAGGTATTCCCTTTATAATTTCTAGGCCCGGAGTGAAATCTTCCTCTGGTTTATTTAAAAACTTGATATTGGTGGTTAATACAGTCACGTCATGTTTTGCTGATAATCGTTCAGCTAGCATTCTACAATGGAATTCGGCTCCACCGGTGATATCCAATCCGTATCGAATGGTTATTAACCCTATTTTCATCCTATTGCTCTTATTTTTTCAATCACCATTTCCGGTGTAATTAAATCAATTGCTTCTATTCCATCACAATCACAGGGCTTGTTGCCATAGACTGAACTTGGTCTATTGGGGTGCTCAACTTGGATGCAGTCTGTTAGCTGCTGCCCATAACCTGTGAATCCAGCATATGGATGCGTTGCTCCCCACAAAGAAAGACACCTTACGCCCATTAATGATGCCATATGAAGTCCCGAAGAATCCATGCTGATCATAAGATCCAGATTGGATATCAAATCCAGTTCCTCCCGCAGCGAGAATTTGCCTATGGTATTATAGGTGTTGGGAAATCGCTCAGTCCAGTTTTGGGCAATCTGGAACTCTTGTTCGCCACCGCCGAACAACAAAACATCATAGCCATTGTGCGTGAGTTCGTCTATCACATTTTCCATCTTGGTTTGAGGGAAAATCTTATAACGATGTTGTGCAAATGGGGCAATGCCAATTTTCTTTCGATCAAAATTTGCAAACATACTAAAAGCAGCTTTGGGTACATCTTGCAAATTAGAAACCAATTTTTTGCTGAGCTCAAATTTGAATCCTAATGCACGAAATACGTCTGCATAGCGCTCTACCGTTAGCTTTAAAGGAACCTTAATTTTGTTGTTTTCCCGGGTTAAAGCTTTTTTTTCCGTCCTGCCTTTGTTAAGTTGTTTTACTTTTACGCCCGATAACGAAAATAAAAGATCGATTACGCGGGAGCGTAAATTGAAATGTAAGTCTGCCACAGCGTCTGCGCCGTATTGAGCCAGTTCCTTTTTTAGCTTGACTAATCCAAAGAAACCTTTATGAACTGTTTTGGGCTCAATGGCGTGAAACCGTATACTTTTGATTCCATCAAAAAATGGGGCAAAGAATTGCCTGCTGACCATAATAATTTCTACATCAGGGTACTGAATGCAGAATTCTTTCAACACTGAGGCAACCATGGCAACATCGCCCATAGCTGAAAATCGGGTTACTATGATCCGTTGCGGTAAGGACATGTTTTATTTTCCTGAAGAATATAGGACAGGGTTCAATGACGGGTCGTTATACATTTTCATCTGTTTATAAACCTTCATGTATTTATCGCCAGATGCGATGGCAGTCATTAATTCATCAATACTTTGGGACAAATCTTTCCTTTGTTCCAATAAAATGTTCAGTTTTTCTTGGCAGGAAATGATATGTGCTTCGGAAGCATCTGTGCGCAATGTTTCCTGTTCCATGTGGTAGATTTTTAAAGCCAGAATGGAAAGCCTATCAATAGCCCAGGCCGGACTTTCAGTATTGATTGTTGCTGTAGGACTCGCCTGTATATCTTGAAATTTTTGTAGAAAATAACTATCAATATACTCTACGGTATCTGTGCGGTACTGATTGGATTCATCAATACGTCTTTTCCAGTATAAGCCTTCTTGGGGGTCAATCGAGGGATTACGTACCACATCTTCCATATGCCATTGCACGGTGTCAATCCAGCATTTTAAATAGAGGAGATGTTCCAGGGATTGTTTGTCATACGGATTTTGGATTGGATGATCAATCTGATCGTAGACGTGGTAATCCTGGATAGCACGCTGAAAAATTGGATTTGCTATTGCACTAATCATGGTACAAACTTAGATAAATTGCTTTTTATATGCAATTTAATTGCGCTTTACATAAAAAACAATTTATCGGTCTCTCCTCAACCATAGATAATACTTTTATTGAGGAAATATAAAATATATTATGGAGTATTTTTACTATTCAACGCAGACATTAAGGGAATGAATTGGACGATAGACTTATTTAAAATGAAAGAAGTTTTCTGATTCCTAGAATGCCGAAAGTAATAAATCGGGAAAGATACCTAAGATCAACACGGCTACTGTACATAAGATTCCAATACACAAGAGTACCATATTAAACTTCACTGCTGGAGATCCCGTATTGTCCCTTAAAAACGCATTCAGTGGTATTTTAAAATAATAAAATAGGGAAATGACAGAGGTCAATGCGCCAACTAGGAGCAATGCCAATAAACCAAAGGATTGGAAGTTTTGGTATTGTTCGAACACTTTGGAAAAGACCAAAAGTTTTCCAACAAAACCTGCAGTAGGGGGGAGCCCTACCAAAGCGATTAAAACAATTGAAAAGGAAGTGAACAGCAGTGGGTACCGCTTTCCTAAGCCGCGATACGATTCAATTGAAGTATTTCCTAAACTAGCTTCCAAAGCATCAATAAAGATGAATACCGCAATATTCATCAAAGCGTATATGGATAGATAAAATAACAGCACATTTGATTCATTATTTTGATAAACCAATACAGCCATAAGAAGTATACCCGTATGACCAATAGAAGAATAGGCCATCATCCTTTTGGCATCTTGTTGGCGTAAAGCGGCTAAATTACCAATCAGCATAGTTGCAATGGCGATCGCAATAATCACATAAGTCAAGAAATCACTAAAATAAAAGGACACGTTAAGCCAGGCTGAAAGTATCTTGGATAATAGCACAACAACAGCAATTTTGGGTACTGTAGCGAGATAGGTTGTAATAACTGTTGGGGCGCCTTGGTAAACATCCGGACTCCAGACATGAAAAGGGAAAAAACTCAGTTTGAAACCAATACCTGTCAGCAAAAATAGTAAAGCAATGCTGATCATGATCTGGGGTGCTTCCATCAAGCCAGCAATGTGACTTGGAGCGTCAAAATTCAGGTTTCCCGTGAAACCGTATAATAAAGACAAGCCATAGAGCATAACCGCAGCACAGATGGATCCGAACAGTACATATTTTAAAGCAGCTTCCGATTGAATTTTAGTGGTGGAGAAATAACCCACCATGATATAGGAGCTAATCGAAACCGTTTCGACAGCAATAAATATCATCAGCCAATTGCTCGACATAGTCAATAGATTCAGACCCAATGTTGCTGTCAATAGTACCGCATAGAGATCACCTAAGGGGCGACCATGCGCTTGATGGCGTTGTTGAATGAATATACAAATGAGAATTGTTGACAACAGGATAATCAGTCGTGCCGAAGTAGCGAAAGCATCAACCTGGATCATATCAAAAAAGCCAGCCATCTCTACCTTACTGAGTCCTTGGCCCATAAGGTAACAGCCACTGAGCAATAGCCCAATGAGGGTGATGACAAAGGAGGTATGCTTCCAGTGTTTGTCAATAAAAAGACTAGCGAGGATAGTACCAATAAAAGTGACGATCAATGTCAGTTCAGGCTTAAAATAAGGAACGCTTACGATAATCTGATCGATGAAAGAACTGATATATGGACTGAATGCGAGCATGCGAATTAAATAAATTGTTGGATAAAACTCACGAGATTCAGAACACTAGCGTTTAGGTTGTTAAATACTAATGCCGGCATAACTCCAAGTAATAAGGCGAGCGCTAGGGTAGGAAATAAGATGATCTGTTCGCGTGAATTTAGGTCTGTAAGTGCATTACTCCAAGATTCACCACCTTTTAAGCGAATTTGTCCAAAGAACATACGTTGCAGTGTCCAAAGTAGATAGGCTGCACTTAATAGGATACCTATGGAGCCCGCAAGTGCCATCCAGCGCGGTAACCCGGTTCCTATGCTCGCTGCATTGAAGGAACCGATAATGACAAAGGCTTCACCAATAAAGGCTGAAAAGCCGGGCAGGCCCAGGGATGCAAAAAATGCGACAGCGACATAACCTGTGTATTTAGGCATAATTTGAGCTAGGCCACGGAAACTATAGATATTTCTGTCATGTACTCGGTCATAGACCACGCCAACAAGGAAAAAGAGTGCCGCTGATAAGAATCCATGGGAAATCATCTGAAACATGGCGCCAGAAATACCTTCGGCAGTCAGCGATGCAATACCAAGCAGCACAAAACCCATATGAGAGACCGATGAATAAGCAATCATTCGTTTCAGGTCTTTTTGTGATAAGGCATTCAAGGCTCCATAAATAATGGATACAACGCCGATTAATCCCAGCCACCAATTGGATAAGGCTGCCATATCGGGAAAGATGCTATAACAGATACGGATGATACCGTAACCACCAATTTTCAGGAGGATACCGGCAAGAATAATAGATACTGGTGTCGGCGCTTCAACGTGCGCATCCGGTAGCCAAGTATGTAGGGGAACAATGGGTACTTTAATGGCAAAGGCAAAGAAAAGCACAATGAAACCGATCAGCCGAGCCGAAACACCCAAAATTTCCTGGTAACCCTCCCAGCCGAAAATAGAACCCTCAAGATAATTCTGTGGATTCATCATATAGATCATGTTGAAAGTATGTGCTCCAGTCAAAGGGTTGATTACTGAAAAATACAATCCTACGATAATCAACAACATAAATACAGACCCGAATAGGGTATATAGAAAGAATTTTATGGCTGCGTATTCGCGTCTTGCACCACCCCAGATACCAATCAAGAAGTAGAGTGGCAGTAACATGACTTCATAAAACAAATAGAATAGGAAGAAATCCAATGCACAGAAAATCCCCATAACGGCCATATTAAGTACCATGAGTAAGGCAAAGTATCCCTTCGGACTTTTCTGGATATTCCAAGAGGCGCCTATAGCCATCAGCATAACGAAAGCACTCAGCAATAACAAGGGCATGGAGATCCCATCAATACCAATAAGATAATCGATCTCTAATTTACCTATTGATCCTAAATCTAATCGGATCCAGGAAAGCTGTTCAACAAATTGATAGCCCGCCAGATCTTGGACTCCTGTTTTGCTTGCATCAAATTGTGCATAACATATTCCGGCCAGTACAAATTGTATTGCTGTGAATGCTAAAGCAATATATTTGTAACTCGATTTATATCGTGTTGGTAGGGCGAGAATGAGCGCCGTAGCCAATAGCGGTAAAAATATCAATAAGGATAAAATAGGCATTTCCTAAAAGAATATAAGATAAATTAAACCAAGTAAAACTAATAAAAAGACGGAATACAATGTTGTTTGTATCTTTCCATTTTGGACCAAGCGAACCTGATTGCCTGTCCAATAGGCTACAGTAGCAACCGTATTAACAAAACCATCTACAATATATTTGTCTATCCAAACACTTAGCTGAGAAAGGGATAAGACGATAAACTGAATCAAAGAAACGAAAGCGTCAACGATATGACGGTCAAACCAATAACAGAACTGTGCTAATTTTAATGTACCATTAACAAAGACTGCTTGGTAAAACTCATTGATATACCCTTGGTTGAAAGCGGCTTTTAATACCTGGCTATCGGGGTTCAAAGGGTATTTATTTTGTACATACCATTTCCAGCCGATGATCCAGCCAATACCCGAACCTAGTAGCAATATGACAGGAATGATAAGGTGCGCACGATGACTTGGTGCAAAAGTATATTCATCCAATAGAAGGCCGTCCATCAACCAGGAATCGTGATACGAAAACGGATTGAAAGAAAATAGTGGAAATAAGCAGAACAGTCCCAAAAAAAACATGGGGATCAACATGGTCTTTGGTGCTTCATGCAGCGGTTGATCATGTAGTTTGCCCTGAAGTTGTTTCAACAGTCTGAACTCCCCAAAAAAGGCTTTGAATAGCAAACGACCGATGTAGAAAGCTGTTAAAATACTCACCAGAATCAAACTTATGGGGATGATAAGGTATAAGTTACCTTTTGAAATAGCCCATTCAAAGGAAGAGATAACAATACTATCTTTGGATAGATAACCTGAAGTCAAAGGGAATCCTGCAAGTGCTAGCGAAGCTATGCTTATCAGCACGAAGGTCTTTGGCATA
Organism: Sphingobacterium sp. 18053; assembly: GCF_902706145.1. NCBI lineage: Bacteria > Pseudomonadati > Bacteroidota > Sphingobacteriia > Sphingobacteriales > Sphingobacteriaceae > Sphingobacterium > Sphingobacterium sp. 18053. Next base: position 58,428 of record NZ_CACSJW010000002.1, on the reverse strand, counting down.
TATTGACGTAGCCCGCCCATATTCCGTAAATCCTGCGGGTCAAAGTCCAGGTGGCTATGTTCTTTAAGATGCGCCATTTCATGAATGACAGCTCCGGCAGAAAGAAACAACAGACACTTAAAGAAAGCATGAGTTGTCAGATGAAATAAAGCAGCATCCCATGTTCCAATACCAATTCCAACCATCATAAAACCAAGCTGCGATATGGTCGAAAAGGCAAGAATGCGTTTGATGTCGTATTGGCCAAGCGCAAAGTATGCGGCCAAAGCAGCGGTTATTGTACCAATGATGGCAATAAATAATAAGGCAGATTCATTAAATAATGGAAATACGGTAGCCAGCAGGAATACACCAGCAGCAACCATTGTTGCGGCGTGAATCAACGAAGATACGGATGTAGGACCTTCCATGGCATCAGGAAGCCATACATGTAACGGAAATTGTGCAGATTTAGCCATAGCTGCCAAGAAGAAGGCTAATCCTGCAATGGTAAGCCAAATCTGAGGTAAGCTATTGACTGGAGATATCCACAATCCTTGGGCGATTGTGGATTGATAGATTAAGCCATTGTCCCCAAATAGATCGATTAAATTGAGGGTTTTGAACTGTGTAAATAGGATCGCAAGCCCGATTAGAAAACCGAGGTCGCCGATGCGATTGACCAAAAATGCCTTTTTATTGGCTTGTACAGCTGTTTCACGTGTGAACCAGAAGCCGATGAGGAGATACGATGCAAAACCGACCAATTCCCAAAAAACATACATCAACAGGAGGCTATCCATAATGACCAATCCCAACATCGCAAAACAGAAAAGGCTGAGATACATCCAATAGCGGTGAATACCTGAATCGCCATGCATATAGGCTCTGGAGTATATATTTACGGGTAAGGCAACAGTCGGTACCAAGAAAAGCATTAAAGTGCTCAAATTGTTCAGCAGGATACCAACTTTAAATGATGTTTCGCCGATGGTGAACCAATTTGCCTGAATTGATACCGCCGGATTATTCCATATGGAGAACCAGGTTAAGCCGCCAGCGATAAAGCTGAGGATGATGGCCGTGAGAGAAACAAGGCCGGACTGGTCGCGTTTACCTACTATTGCTTGATATACGAATGCCGCTAATGGTGCTATCAAGGTAAGCAACGCGGTCAGAAGGGGCGATATGTGAACAAATTGATCCAATGCTTACTTGTCTTTTAATTGGTTTATCTCATCCGGATTAATGGTTTTGTAATGTCTATAAACATTTAATACGATAGCCAATCCAACAGCGACTGCGGCCGCGGCAAGAACGATGGCAAATAATGCAAAAATTTGCCCACCATAACTCAATTTATCATATTTTCCAAAAGCAACAAAGTTCAGGATAGCTGCATTGATCATCAACTCAATACCGACCAAAATCATAATTGCATTTTTCTTGGAAAGAACGGTATAGAGACCAATGCAAAAGATGCAGGCACTGACAACTAAAAAATGCGTCAGCGTAATCATATTGTACGCTCCTTTCTGGATAAATGTGAGGCTCCTATCAAGGCCATCATCAAAAACACGGATATGATTTCAAATGGCAATACATAAAAAGTCATAAAACGTAATCCGATCTGATGAATATTATTGTCTGTTGCAACAATCTCGGTGTTATTTTCTCTAGCTTGTAAAATCCACGTAGAAGGGGCTTGTTGCCATTCAATAATGCCATATAGCATTAGGAACAGGAAGCCAAGCACTACTGGAATAGTCTGCCATTTGGGTATGCTTAAGAATGAACCGCTGCTATCTTGGAGATCTTTTAAAAGCTCTTTATTGGAAAGCATAAAGGCAAATAACATCAATATGAGCACGCCGCCAACATAAACCATAATTTGTGTAATGGCCACGAAATCGGCTAAAGCAAATAGGTAAAGTCCTGCCATTGCAAATAAGACAATAAAAAACAGGAATAAAGCACGCGCAATATTTTTAAGATTGACGAGCAAAAGTGCTGAACCGATTGCTAGGGTAGCAAAGGCGTAGAATAAAATACTTTCCATCTTTTATTTTTGCTTTGCTGCCTCCTTTTCAGCTTGAAACTTGGTCCATTCTGCTTTACGTTGTGCAACCTCGCTATCGGTCATATCTGAAAAACCATAGATAAGATCAGTCAGTTTTTGTGAGCTGCGGTCATATTCGTTGGTCATGGTAATACATTCTGTCGGACATACGACAGTACATAGCCCACAATACATACATTTAGCCATATCAATGTTGAATTTGGCCGGGTATAGTCTTTTAACGCTACCATCTGAGGTTTTTCCAATCGCTTCCGGTGATTTGATGGCTTCGATTTCGATGCAGTCGACAGGACAAGCCTTTGCGCATAAATCACATACAATACAGTCCTCGATATCGACTTGCAGTTGATAGCGGGCAACCTCGGGGATAGGCATTTTTTCACGCGGATATTGAACAGTAACAATACCTTCCTGCTGATCAAAGTAGTTATCCTTTTTAATATTTAATTCCGTTCGCGAACGTCGGGCACCAAACAAGTGTTTAACAGTCAAAGATAAACCCTTGATTGCCGTACGAAATGCATGCGAAGCCGTTTTAAATATCATATCCTATGCTATAACTAAAATTCGCCAAATTGCAGAAATGGCCATACAAATAAAAGCCAACGGTGTCAATACTTTCCAACATAAACTCATCAGTTGGTCTGCACGTAACCGAGGTAATGTCCATCGAATCCACATTTGGATACCGACAATAAATAATGATTTTGCTAAGGTCCAAAATATTCCCCACACTAAGCCTGTGGTCCAATCGGCCAAACGTATCACACCTATGTTTGGTAATGGTGTATTCCAAGCTCCTAAGAAGAGGACAACCCCCAACATCGAGACCAAAAACATCATGGCATACTCCGCCAAAAAGATAAAGGCAAATTGTATCCCGCCATATTCCGTATGGAAGCCACCGACCAATTCAGATTCGGCTTCCGGGATATCAAAGGGAGCACGATTACATTCGGCAAGGGTTGCGATAAAGAATATGATGTAGGTGATAATCAAATGTGGGGCCTGAAAAATATTCCAGGCGAAGAGGCCCCCAATCTCATTGACTTCCCAAAGACCTAAGAATTTAATGCTTCCATTGGTTAGGATGCCTTGCCCAATAGCTATTTCATTCAAATTTAGGGTTTGGGTTAGCATAACGACCGTAATCAGCGAGAGGCCTACCGGAATTTCATAGGACACCATCTGTGCTATGGCACGCATGGATCCTAATAAAGAATATTTGTTGTTAGATCCCCAACCAGCCATTAAAATGCCCAAAGCATCAATGGAGATTATCGCCATTATGAAGAACAGACCCGTATGTGTATCCGCTGGAATAAAATCTTTGGCCCATGGAATAACGGCAAAACCTGTAAAAACAGCCACGAAAATAACGATAGGAGCAACTCTAAAGAGAATTTTATCGGCCGATGAGGGGGTAATTAATTCTTTTTGTAATAATTTGAGAATGTCGGCGATCGTTTGGAGACTGCCATACTTTCCTGTTTCCATCGGTCCTAGACGATCTTGTACAAATCCCGCGATCTTTCGCTCGGCATATACTGCAAACAAGGTGAAAGCTGCTATAAAGGTGAAAATAGCAATGGGAACCAAGATATGTAGTATTGTTTCTAACAAGTCTTATTTATAATGATTTTTAATAAGAGACCAATGAATACGCAAACTTAACGAAAAACAGGGAATTTAGATAAGGAAAAATTAAAATATACTTAACAAGTAGATTATCGTGACAATAGCGTAACGACGAGTAATCATATATTATTCGAGTGGGTGGTTTCAGATAGCTGTAAAGCCATTCATGTTAGCTCGGGTGAAAATAAAAAAGCACCCCGAAGGATGCTTTTTTAGGATATAAATCGAAATCGGATTAACGATTTGAAAATTCAACGTAGTCGCGTTCTGTGTGGCCAACGTATACTTGTCTAGGACGACCGATAGGCTCTTTGTTTTCGCGCATTTCTTTCCATTGTGCAATCCATCCCGGTAGACGGCCTAAAGCAAATAATACGGTAAACATATCTGCTTTGAAACCTAATGCACGGTAGATGATACCTGAATAGAAGTCAACATTCGGATAAAGTTTTCTGTCGATGAAATATTGGTCATTCAATGCTGCTTCTTCGAGCTTTTTAGCGATATCCAATACCGGATCTTGAACGCCTAATTTCTCCAAGATATCATCACATGCTTTTTTGATAATCTTAGCACGAGGGTCGAAGTTTTTGTAAACCCGGTGACCGAATCCCATTAAACGGAAAGGGTCGTTTTTATCTTTTGCTTTAGCAAGATATTTTTCAGCATCACCACCATCATTTTTAATGGCCTCCAACATCTCGATTACGGCTTGGTTTGCACCACCATGTAATGGTCCCCATAATGCATTGATACCCGATGCAACGGATGCATAAAGGTTTGCATTGGATGAACCAACGATGCGAACAGTAGATGTTGAACAGTTTTGCTCATGATCAGCATGTAAAATCAACAATTTGTGCATGGCGTCAATGACAACAGGATCAAATGTTTTTTCATCATTCACTTCTCCAAACAGCATGTTTAGGAAGTTGTCAATGTAACCAAGGTTATTTTTTGGATAAACAACAGGATGACCTAATGATTTCTTTTGAATCCAAGAAACGATTGTTGGCATTTTTGCCAAAAGATTGATGATCGTTTGATCTTCTTCTTCTTCTGTTAAGTTTGGATTTAAAGATTCTGGATAAAATGCCGACAATGCGCCTACTAAACACGAAAGTTGGCCCATTGGGTGAGATTTGGATGGGAATCCAGCGAAGAAGTTTTTCATATCTTCGTGAATCATCATTTGCTTTTTGATGTCAGCTCTGAATTTTTCCAATACCTCTTTTTTTGGAAGCTCTCCATAAATCAACAAATAAGCAACTTCCAAGAAAGTCGATTTCTCTGCCAATTGTTCAATTGGATATCCTCTATATCTCAATATGCCTTTTTCGCCATCAAGGAAAGTAATCGCACTTTTCGTTGCACCTGTGTTTTTGTATCCTGGGTCTAACGTAATAAATCCGCTTAGATCTCTTAATTTGGAAATATCAACTGCTTTTTCATTTTCAGTACCGACAATGACTGGAAGGTCATACGAAGTACCGTCTAAATTTATAGATGCTTTATCTGACATGTTTATATATTATCTTATATCTGATTTGTTATGCTAATCTCACAAATTTAACTATTTGATATTTAAAATTGAAAGTTCTTTTGGAATTAAAATGACATGATTGCGTCATTTTGGATAATATTCACTAATTATTTACTTAAATAAGCAAATAATTTATTCAAATTTAACATTATCTTATTTTGCAAAAAATATCAATCTATTTTTCTTTGTGCAACCTTTCCTTTGTCTTCGTAGTTGCCCTGTTTACCCGATCCAAAAAAGGGTAGTATGACAAAACACACCAGAATAATGGACGTTAGTGTCAGAATTCCTGTAGTCCACAATATTTTGCTGAAGTTCTCTGCATCCAATAGCTTAATGCCCCAAAGTCCCAGTAGGAAATAGGTGGCAACGAAAAGTATCACCAAGGTGAATAATATACCGAATATGTATTTCATAGCTGAATTAATTTATGTGTTATGAATTGATTCACCTCGGTATAATTGAGCTGAATCGTCAGATGAATATCCCCGCATGCGTTATATTTTGTTGAGGATCTGTTTTTTTAGTGTATCGAATTCTTCTTGGGTAATGATGTTCTCACGGAGCAACAGCTGCAGCTTTTGAAGTTTCTCGACAAAGTCGCCCTCTTGCTGAATATGATCTTTAATCTCCTCTTTTTGAAGGTCAAACTGTTTTCCGAGTTCCATACCGACGCCCAGCTGTGCCCCTACACCGGCGATTCCCCCTTCATTTTTAGCGGCATCACGGAGCGCACGTAGTTTTTCTAATTCAACATAGCTTAGACCCGCCTGTTGTGCCGCCTGATTTTGTGTGCTTAAATCGGCGATTTCTCCAATTCTTCGTTGTGTATTGGGATCAAATTGAGTTCCTAAGATTTTGAAATCCGTAATGTCGAGACCAAGGTCATTAAAATCTTGTTCAACCGCAGTCTTGATGTCGTTGGATAACAGTCCCAGTTGACTGTCAATCTCATTGTAACCCAGTTTTTTTTGTGCAATCTGCGCAATAATTTGTTGTGGGATCCGATTATTGATGATGTCCTGAATGACAGCTGTGCTAACCGTATTTTGATTAGCTACAATGTTTTTATAGAAATGTACCGGTTCCTTGATGAGGTAAGAGAACGTACCATTCAAGCCGATTTCTATTGGTAAATTGTAATGGGGGTCGATGTATTTAATAGGTGTCCCCGTTCCCCAGGATTGATTGACGATAGCGGCTGTGCGAAAAAAGTAGATGTAAAGCTTATGTTCGGATTCAAAGTTCTGCCGCAAACGCGCTAAAGTGGTAAAGAATGGATGGTTGTCCGTTTTGAGGTTGTACGTTCCCGGTTCAGTCAACAGGTTTTCACCTTTTCCTTCATAGACAAGGATGCAACCCTGCCCTGGAGCGAGGATCAGCTTGCTGGAATTTTTGATCTCATTCCTTTCGGATGGGAATTTATACCACAATAATCGAGGGTCTTGGTTTTTCCACTCGATGACTTCAGAAAGCTGGTTGTTAAAAAGATTAAATAGTCCCATAGTGTTTAATTTAGTGTGTCGAATTTGGGGTTATACCCTTCAAACTTGTTGATTTGTTTGCCGCTATTATCAAAATAATAATAGTCGCTGGCTCCCTTTATAATAAAACCATCTTTGAGGAGGCTCCCATTTCCATACATGGATTTAAGGTCTGTGGTCACTGTTTTTTGTATTGCGCCTGTTGCCACATCCAATAGTTGGATCTGGAAAGGGTCGTCTTCAGCAGGCGTTGGTTTATACGCAATGAGTAGCGTTTTGTCATTCTGCGCAATGATTACGGGCTGAAAGTAAAGTCTTCCTGGCGTAAAGTCTTTGAAGCTGATCAGACGGGCGCCTTTAAATTGCCATGGATTAATCAATACCTTTTTATAAGGATCGCGGTCGGTGAATATGCCCGACCCGCCATAGTCTTTATCCCAGGAAAATCGCGGGCTATCTTTTGGGAATCCATATTGATATTGGTAACTGTACTGGATTAACTGGATTTTTTCTTCTGGATAATAACTGGATTTACTTGAAAAGGTAAATTCCGTTTTTGTCGTTGGGTTGGGAAGCTTTTTCCTTCTTTCGTCGTACAGCTGTTTATCGGGAATAGATTTGTTAATCAAGGGATAATAAGCTAGGTTTTGTCCTTCATTGTTGACAATTTGATAAGCCGAACCATAGTCTTCGTATTTAAATTCAACTTTAGCGATGCCTGTGCTTAAAGATGGTGCATCTTTTACATAGTTCTCAAGGACACTTTTATACGTGAATGTATTTCTGTCCAGCTGATAAATATATTTGGATTTGACGATGATATATAGATTCTGGTCTTCAAATACCTGAAGTTTGACGTCGCTGCTTGACAGTTCGACGGGAGTTTCCATCAAAGTCTTTACCCATTCTTTTTTACCTGTTTTGGGATCGAAGAGTCCGATATAAACTTTATTGTCCTTACCTTCGTCCATTCGTTTTCTGAAAGTTCCGACATTACCGACGACAACAACGTGTGGCGTATTATCTTTATCCAAAAATAGCGTGTTGCTTGCATAGTTCCATTCCAGTGGTTCGGCCTCTTCTTTTTTCTCTGCTGTATTGGAAGTGCTGTAAGTTGAATAATTGGGCGCTGGCTTTTTGGAAAAAATAGCGCTTAGGGCTCCAATGACAAACATAAGCGCAATAAAGCCTACAACAGCAAATAATACAATCCGTATGGCTTTATATTGATCTTGGTTGTTGCGTGGGTAGTTATAGTTGTGGTTGATATTGATGTCATCACTATCCAGAAAAAATTCTGTTCCACAGCTATCACATTTGTAATAATCGGGGCGTAATGTGGTGATTTTTATACTGCCACAATGCGGACATTTGATCGCTTTGATATTTTTAGCCATTTATCTTTCTTGTATTTGTTTTAAACCATCTCCTTTTGGAATGAACAGTGCGACTGATTGCTATCAATTTTATACAGTGGAAATTCTTTTTTTTCAATTGATGAAGCGATTTATGAATGAATTTAGAATTAAAATAAACGTATCGCAAATTTTCTGCCAGCTAACTTATATTCGTCGGATTTGAGTTTAAATACGCAAGAAATGAGCCACTTCTTTTTTGGGAGGGTTGAGGAAGGCCTTATTTTGGGAAAGATCCGAAAAGGAACGAAAAAATATTTTTTGTATTTACGAATTATTCGTAGATTAGTGATAGATTAGAAAAAGGAAGATAAAGACATGGAAAAATTAACAGCACAGGAAGAGCAGGCAATGCAGTCCATTTGGAGCCTCAATGGAGGTTTTATAAAAGAGATCTTGGATAATGTAAAGGGCGAGAAGATGCCTTATACGACTTTGGCTTCGACAGTAAAGAATCTGGAGCGTAAGGATTTTGTGAAAGCAGTACGCTATGCCAATGCCAAACGCTACGAGCCGATGGTGAGTGAGGAAGATTATAAGGCCAAGTTTATGAACTCCTTTGTGGGCGATTATTTCAAAAATTCCTATAAGGAGATGGTTTCCTTTTTTGTACAGGAAGAAAAACTGACGGCCGATGAGTTAAAGGAGATCATGGATATGATTAAGCATAATAAATCTTAATGGCATGGAAAGTCTACTAACCTATATTATACAAGTCAACCTGTTGTTGGGTATTATCTATCTGGGATATATTGGACTGTTGAAAGGCTTGACGTTCTATTTTTTAAATAGAGCCTACTTCTTAGTAGGGGGGCTATTTGCTTTTCTGTATCCGTTTTTGGATTTAAAGTCTTTGTTTGTACAGCGTGGATTGAGTATTGGGGTCGTAGGCGAGCGGATTTCACTTTATATTACGGAGCCGGAGGTTCAACAGCAGCTGACGTTAGGAAGGTTGGTGGAAATCGTGTTTATGGCCGGTGCTGTTGTATTGTTATTAAAATTTGTATTTCAATTATTGAGCTTATTGCGAATTCATCTGAATTCGAGGTCCGATCAATGGCGGACTTATCTATTCCGGAATGTGCTTATTCCTATTGTTCCATTTTCGTTTTTGAATAAAATCTATGTCAATAAAGGACAGCATGTTGATGCTGAACTAAAAGATATTTTTAAGCATGAAGATATTCATGTGAAAGGCCTTCACAGTCTGGATATTTTACTGTTTGAAATGATATTGGTGTGTTGTTGGTACAATCCTTTCGTCTGGCTCATGCGCAGGGCCATTCGCCAAAATTTGGAGTTCCTGACTGATCAACAGGTTCTCGATAAAGGAATTGACAAGCAGACGTACCAATACAGCCTATTGAATGTGTCCAAAAAGGGCACTTCAGTAGGGTTGAGTAATCAATTTAATTTTAAACTTTTAAAACGTCGTATTATGATGATGAACAAGAAGCGATCATCGAAAATAGAGCTGAGTAAATACGCCTTTCTTTTACCGGTATTTTTATTGACGGGAGCAGCATTTACGGTAAGTAAAGCGGAGGGTAGTATTGAGGGGGTAGTTGAGAAGGCAAATGAGACAGTATTACCTATTCAGTTGCCAACAGCTGATTTAAAATCTCAGGAAGATCAATCAAATAGGAGCTCTATTGCGTTAGCGGATACTGTGGCTAAAGCAAATCAGGTGGAGGCGAGAGATTTTAGGGAAATCAAAAGATCTGCTATTGATTTCTCAAAAAATCAAAAGTATTTTGTGGATAATAAATTGGTCTCCAAGGCAGAATTTTTGGCTATTCCTGAAGGAAAACTGGCGAAGTACTGGTTTTCGAATGATAGTGATATGATCAAGTATCGGACGAAGTCTTCAATTGATATTGCTGGCGGAGCAATCTTGGCCAATACTGTTGAGATGCAACAACATTCGGATATAGCGCAAAAAAAATTACGTTGTGTCATGAATGGTATTGTGCAGGAAAGAACTTTTACTGTGGATGATATCGATCCAAATGCTATAGCATCAGTCTCGGTATTACAGGGGAAGGCTGCTATTGAAAAGTATGGTGAAGATGTTGGGAAAGACGGTATCCTTGAAGTGAAATTGAAGGAAGGAGCTCATATTGGCAAAGATATGACCAAACTCAAAGGGCTTACGATAGGGGTGACGTATCGTGATGATCAGCTAACGAATGATAAGTCAACTGATGTGGTGTATGTTATTGATGGCAAGAGAGCAGATCAAAAAATGGTGAAGGAGCTGGCGCTGACGCCGGATGGAATTGACAATATAACGGTATTAAAGGGAGCGTCTGCGACCGTTAAATATGGATCAGATGCAGAGAATGGCGTTATATTGATTACGACAAAAAAATGGGCCCGTGAAAATCCGGATAAAGTGAGTGATAAAGTGCGTCCAATTGGACAGGATGATAAAAAGGGGGATAATGTTGTTACCGTCGTTGGCTATAAGAATGACAACAGAGCGGATGATAAGATTAGTTCGACGATTGGTTCTAAGAAAAACGAAGGACAGAATGACAAGGTTGTTACTGTTGTTGGTTATAAGAAAAGTGAGAAATCAGATGACGCGAAACTGGATGTTTTTTCGGATAAATCAAAAAGGATAAGTTCTAACGCGGTAATGGGATTGTTGGGGAATAATTCAGCGAATGAGTCTATTGGTACTGATTTTCCATCTGTTCGTGTTCGTGGCTATGATGGAAAAGTCAAGCCATTGCTTGTGGTTGATGGGACGGTTAAGAGGGAGACCAGTTTGGAAAAACTTGATTCGAAGGATATTGAATCAATAGAGATTTTGAAAAATGCAAGTGCGACTGCGTTGTATGGAAATGCAGGCAAAGATGGTGTCATTATCGTTACGACCCGGAAGAAAGTAAGTGAACAGAAAAACGATGAGCAGGCTAATGGGAAATTAAAAGAGAAGGTAAGCGGCACGATTAAGATGGAGATTGAAAAAGAAAAGGCCCGGGCAGAAAGCAGTAACTAATGTAAAGTTCTCTGAGTAAAAAATAAAAAAAGACCGATTTAAATCGGTCTTTTTTGTTATAAATCAATACCAATATAAGGCACTACATTAATGAGCTTTAGAAACGTTTACTATTTTGTATTCAAATTTGTCATCGTCAGCTCGATGCCGATATTGACAAAACTCTGGATCATTTTAACGGAATGGTCAATTAAAGCCGGTAGTTCAGCTTGTTCCTCTTTGTCAAAAGGGCCAAGTACATAATCTACTTGTCTACCTTTTGGGTAATTATCGCCAATACCGAAACGTAAGCGCGGATAAACCTGTCCGCCGCAAAGCTGCTCAATGGATTTGAGCCCGTTATGACCGGCGCTACTTCCTTTGGGTTTCATCCTTAGCGAACCAAATGGAATGGCCAGATCATCCACAATCACCAATACATTCTGAATAGGAACTTTGCATTGTTGCATGTAGTAATTGACGGCCCTGCCGCTTAAGTTCATATAAGTCGTAGGTTTAATCACAGTGACATTGTGCCCCCTTTGTTTAAATTCGCTATAATAGGCCAACTTGAGCAAGGAGAAACTGGCGCCAACCTGTTTAACAAGTTCATCGGCAACCATAAAACCTATATTATGCCGTGTATCGGCATATTCACTGCCAATGTTGCCTAATCCAACGATAAGATAATTCATGCTGCAAAAATAGAAATTTTAATAAACAAAAAAAGCACCGAATTTCGGTGCTTTCTGCAGTATTTTAAAAATCTTGTTCAGATTATTTTTTACCACCTTTAGTTGCTTTAGCTGCTTCTTGTTCAGCTTGACGCAATGCACGAGACATGATTACTGATACGATTGTATCATCAGCATTGTTTAATACTTTTGCGTTTTCCAATTGAATTTGACCTACACGAACTGATTTACCAACTTCTAAAGATTCCATTGGTACTTCAATGTCTTGCGGCAAGTTTGCAGGTAATGCTTTTACGCGTAAATTACGTAATTTTTGAACTAATTTACCCCCCATTTTTACACCTGGTGAAGTTCCTGTTAATTTGATAGGAATATTTAATGATATTTCTTTGTCATCAAATAATTCTAAAAAGTCAACGTGAGTAACTAAGTCAGTTAATGGGTGGAATTGTGCGTCTTGAACGATAGCTCTTTTAGTTTGACCTTCAATGTTTAATTCAACAATGATTACGTCTGCAGTGTAAAGAACTGGTTTCAAATCAGCTGCGGATACAGAAAGAGCTGTTTGCTCTGTACCACCGTAAAGTACTGCTGGTACTAAACCTTGGTAACGCAATTCTTTTGCATCTCTTTTCCCTACGTTCTGTCTTACAGAACCGCTAATAGCAATTGATTTCATCTTTTAATTTTTTATAAATTTGAGGTGCAAAGATAATCTAATTTCTGATATTATCAAAAAAATACGATCGATATTAGCTCGGAAACAGGCACTTATTCAATGTGTTCAATTTTTCTGTGTTCATGACTATACTTATTCAATGCTGCTTGTTTACCCTAATGTATGACCAAATTAATACCATTTCCTATATTAAAACTGGAATAGGACTCTCTTAGTAGGGGTATAACAGGGGGTTAGCAGGGCTTTACCCCTGTTATACCCCTGCTAACCCTCTGTAAATCCCCTGTTATTGTAGAATTTGGTATCAATCAATTGCTAACTTATATACTCGCTTATACTCGATAAAAAGGGCTATTCGCCTATGGTTAAAAGATAAGAACCAAGCGGAAGTGCACTTTTAAATGTTTGTTGTTTTTTGGGAGAAGGTGGGGTGGTGGCGCAATACAAAAAAAAGACCCTGGTCGTTGAGCTGAATGCTTTCTGTACCAGGGTCCAATATCTAGGATCTAAAACTCAAAGATTACTCTACTTCAAATAAATTAGAGATTGAAGAGTGTTGATTTACACTTGTGATTGCTTTTGCAAATAAATCAGCCGTTGATAATACTTTGATTTTGGTCGATTGTTTTGCTTTTTCTGGATCCAATTGAATGGTATCGGTTACGATCATTTCTGACAATACTGAGTTTTCAATTGTTTCATATGCCTTTCCGGACAACACAGCATGTGTACAAACGGCTCTTACAGATTTTGCACCATTTTCCATGATCAATGCCGCTGCTTTTGAAAGTGTACCAGCCGTATCACAGATATCATCGATCAAAACCACATCTTGACCAGTTACATCGCCGATAATTGACATTGATTCGATTTCGTTTGCACGTTTACGACGTTTGTCACAGATAATAACTTCTGCATTGAAAAATTTAGCAAAGGTACGTGCTCTGTATGAACCACCCATATCTGGTGAAGCAATCGTTAGATTTGGAAGTTTTAACGATTTGATATAAGGAACAAAAATGATAGAGCCATCCAAATGGTCAACAGGGATATCGAAAAAACCTTGGATTTGTGCTGCGTGCAGGTCCATTGTCATGATACGGTGGATACCAGCTGCAGTCAACAGATTGGCGATCATTTTTGCGCCAATAGCAACTCTTGGTTTGTCTTTTCGATCTTGTCTTGCGAAACCAAAGTAAGGGACTACCGCTGTGATATAATGCGCTGAAGCTCTCTTCGCTGCATCTGTCATCAATAATAATTCAAAAAGATTGTCGGTAGGTTGGTTGGTAGATTGGATAATGAATACATCGCTTCCGCGAACTGACTCATTGTAGAAAGGTTGAATCTCACCGTCGCTAAAACGTGACAATGTTTTGTCTCCTAGTGGTTTCCCGTAAGATTGTGCGATTTTTTCGGCTAGTTCTGTAGTGCCAGAACCTGCAAATAGTTTAACCGTGTTGAATTGCAAAGGCATGGTTTTGTATATTTATGTTGGGTTATTGTATTGTCGTTTATTCAATATTTTTATTCCCTTACTGTTTTTTAAAGTTAAACATTAAAAAAAATGGATTGTTTTCACAATCCATATACGCTTAACTTTAAAAGTTGTCCGACCTGGATTCGAACCAAGACAAACAGAACCAAAAACTGTTGTACTACCCTTATACTATCGGACAATGTCTCTAAAAAGTCAACGTTTCCGTTTTTCTCTTTTTGACGACGCAAAGATAGAGATTTGTTTTAAAAATCAAAATGTAAATTTAAAAAAATCTAAACCCTTTTATAAATAATAAGCCTTGCATATAACGCAGAAAAGGCTTGCATTTGCAAGCCTTTTCTATTGTTTGTTGTCCGACCTGGATTCGAACCAAGACAAACAGAACCAAAAACTGTTGTACTACCCTTATACTATCGGACAAACAATTCAAAGGTGATTGTTATCGTGATGATCTCGTTCACATTTGATGATGCAAATATACGGACTATTCTCATTTCTGCAAATAAAAATGAACTTAAAAGTGTATTAGGGCTGATTTTCAAAGAAATAATTTTTGTTTTGATTTGAAAAGATATGCGCGCTAAGCTTTTTTATCGAGATGTTGGCCCACAAAAGTACATGCGTGCTTTTGGGAATGCTTTCCTTTCAGCCAATATTGGATCGCGTAATGAAATTTTTTCAATTAATATGTGTTAAAAAATCAGAATAAAGTTCATTTCTTATTAACTTATCCTTATTTTCGAGCCGTATTAATAATACTTTTTACAGTTATCATTTTATGAACTATACTAAAATCAACAATCTTTTAGGATGGATATGTGCGCTAATAGCAACTGTAGCGTATGTCATGACTGCCGAACGATCGACGAGTTGGTGGGACTGTGGCGAGTTTATCGCTTCAGCCTTTAAACTTCAAATTGTGCACCAGCCAGGAGCACCTTTATTCTTAATGATTCAAAATATATTCTCAAACCTTGCTGGTGGAGATGTTACACGAATTGCTTTCTGGATGAACGTGGGATCTGCGGTATGTAGTGGTCTGACCATTTTGTTTTTATTTTGGACAATTACAGCTTTAGCAAAGAAAATCGTTGTAAAAGGTGTTGATGGATCATATACATCAACCGATTTAATCAAAATATTCGGCTCGGGCGCTGTTGGTGCACTGGCTTATGCTTTTACGGATACATTTTGGTTCTCAGCAGTAGAGTCCGAAGTATATGCCATGTCGTCTTTATGTACAGCCGTCGTATTTTGGGGTATTCTAAAATGGGAAAACCATGCCGATGAAGCTGGTTCGGACCGCTGGTTGATCTTTATCGCCTATGTGATGGGACTTTCTATCGGGGTGCACTTACTGAACCTTTTGGTGATTCCGGCAATTGCTTTGGTGATTTATTTTAAACGTTCAAAAACTGTAACATCATCGGGGGCGATCAAAGCTTTTTTGATCGGTGTCGTTGTTTTGGCGTTGATTTTATGGGGTATTATTCAATACACCGTGAAAGCGGCAGCATATTTAGATCTGTTCTTTGTGAATAGCTTGGGAATGGGCTTCGGAACTGGATTTAACCTATTCATGATTTTAGCGGTAGCTCTTTTTGTATATGGGATCTGGTATTCAATCAAAAAGGTCAAGCCGATGCTAAACCTGATCTTAATCAGTGCAGCATTTATCATTTTTGGTTATAGTTCCTTTGCCATGATCACGGTGCGTGCCAAGGCAAATCCTACGTTAAATAACAGTGATCCGGATAATGCGTTTTCTTTTGTGAGTTATCTTGGACGTGAGCAATATGCAAGTGAGCCTCTTTTAAATGGACCTACATTTGATGCGCAAGTGGTTGATGCCGAACCTACGTATACATATCGAAAAGATAAGGACAAGTATACCAAGGTGGAGAACGGTATGGACTATAAATACGATAAAACGATGTTTTTCCCTCGTGTTTACAGTTCACGGGATCAAGGACATATCGAATATTATCGTGATTACTTAAAAATCCCGGAAGGCCAGTCGCCGACTTTTGGCGATAACTTGAAGTTCTTTTTCAGTTATCAGATCGGACATATGTACGGCCGTTATTTCTTATGGAATTTTGCCGGTCGTCAGAATGACCAACAAGGGCAGGGCTCATTTACCGAAGGTAACTGGATTTCAGGTGCTAAACCTGTTGATGAGTTGCATGTTGGTGGACAAAATGCCATTCCAGATTCTTTGAAGACTGACCCTTCGAATAACAAATACTACTTCTTGCCTTTGATTATTGGTTTAATCGGTGCCTTTTGGCATTTTGGAAAAAGACAACGCGATGCGGGAATTGTGGGTCTGTTGTTTTTCTTTACAGGATTAGCAATTGTATTATATTTAAATCAAAGTCCACTTCAACCACGTGAACGTGACTATGCGTATGCAGGTTCTTTTTATGCCTTCGCCATCTGGATCGGGCTTGGTGTTTTCGCTATTGCGGATTATCTGAGCAAAAAAGTGGATGGTAAAATTGCAGCTGGTGCCGCTACAGTAGCCTGTCTATTGGGAGCTCCAGTATTGCTAGGCTTCCAAAACTGGGATGATCACGATCGTTCGGAGAAAACAACTGCCCGTGATCTTGCTAAAAACTATTTGGCGTCATGTGCGCCCAATGCTATTTTATTTACTTACGGTGATAATGATACCTATCCTTTATGGTATGTTCAGGAAGTCGAAAATTATCGTCCGGATGTACGTGTCGTAAACTTAAGTTTGTTGAGTTCGGACTGGTATATGCGCCAGATGAAACAAAAAGTGAATCAGGCAGATGGTTTACCGATCAATATCGATGATGAAAAGTTCAAGAAAGGTGTTCGCGAAGTGCTTTATTATCAGGATATGAAAGTTCCAGGACATGTGGATCTGGATTTGATCATGCAGATTTTATTGTCTGACGACCAGAAGAACAAATTGGAATTGAGAGGTGGTAAGTTTGAAAACTTCCTGCCAACCAAAAACTTTAGCCTTCCAGTGAATAAAGAATCTGTTCTGAAAAATAATGTCGTTCCTAAAGCTTGGCAAGAATCTATTGTCGATACCATGAGCTGGACCTACAATAGAAATTATATCTCTAGAGCTGAATTATCTATCTTAAACGTGTTATTGAATAACGATTGGAAACGTCCAATTTATTTTGCCGCAACAGTTCCAAATGATAACTACCTTGGTTTAGATAAATATTTGGTGCAAGAGGGGTTTGCCTTGCGTTTGATGCCAATTGCAACTCCTGCCGGAGCAGAAGGTACATTGGTTGATACACAGTCTGCTTACAAAGACATTACTACGAAATACCAATGGGGTAATATGGCACATGCTTCTTACCTGGATCCTGAATCTTACCGCATGATTACCATGATTACAAATACTGTAATGGGTGGTACAGCGACACAGTTGATGATGGAAGGTCATAAGGATGAGGCGCGTAAAATCGCTGTTGAAACCTTTGAGAAAATGCCAAAACGTGTTTATTTGATGCGTGATATTTTAGGCTATATTCCAATTGTCAATGTGTTGTATGAAACTGGTGAAACGAAGCGTGCGAATGAGATTGTAAACCGTAACTTGAAGTTTATGACCCAAAATATGCGTTGGTATCAGGATATTGCCCAAACGAAGCCAGAACTTGAATATTCCAATATTGGAACAGCTTTGCGTGCTTTGGGTGCCTATAAGAGTATTTTAGCCTCTACCTCGGAAAAACAATTGCTACAGCAAGTGACCGATTTAGAAAAATCGTATAAACAACAATATGGTGTTGAGTAACAATTAGAGACATCATTTTAACCGAAGGAGCTGCCCTTTACTACAGGTATTCGAAAAGGAAAAACACTTTTTGATGCGATGTAGGAAAGGGCAGCATTTTTTTTGATTATTTTTTCTTAGCTTAACGCCATATAAAACCAACCTTAAGTTATGATGAAACGTCAATTAAAATTGTGGGATGCAGTTATGCTGGTCATGGGATCGATGATCGGAAGCGGTATTTTTATTGTATCGAGTGATATGATGCGGCAGCTGGGATCCGGATATTGGTTGGCGATAGTTTGGTTATTGACCGCATTAGCAACTGTTGCGGCGGCAATCTGCTATGGCGAGTTGTCGTCTATGTATCCAAAGGCTGGCGGGCAATATACCTATCTGACAGAAATATTTGGGAAGCCAATCGGCTTTTTATATGGCTGGAGCTTATTTACTGTCATTCAAACGGGAACGATAGCAGCTGTAGCTGTTGCCTTTGGTAAGTTTACAGCCTACCTTATTCCGCAGCTAAATGATGCAACACCGCTATTTCAGCGTGGAGAGTTTAAGATTACCTGGATACAGATTGTTGCTATGGGTGTTATTATTCTCCTTACTTTTATTAATACAAGAGGGATCAAGAGTGGGAAAGCTGTTCAATCTTTCTTTACTTCAGCAAAAATCATTGCGCTGATTTTATTGATTTTAGGTGGCCTTTTCTTGATTAAAGAAAATCATTTTTCAGAAAATATGGCTTATGGCTGGGACTCTTTTCAAAATTTGAAAGGAGCAGGCTGGTCGCAGATCTCAGGAGGCGTACTGATGGGGGCATTAGCTGCTGCCATGGTAGGTTCTGTATTTAGTAGTGTGGCCTGGGAAAATGTAACGTTTGTTTCCGGTGAGATCGTCAATCCGCAGCGTAATGTTGTTCGGGCATTGGTTATCGGAACTAGCTTGGTGATGTTGCTCTATATAAGTTGTAATTACATTTACCTGGCGGCATTAAATAGAGAGGAAATTGCTTTTGCGGCAAATGATCGTGTTGCCATAGCGGCGGCTGAAAAAATATTGGGACATAGTGGCACGGTAGCGATGGCGATTTTGGTCATGATCTCGACCTTTGGTTGTGTTAATGGACTTGCACTGTCCGGAGCGCGTGTTTTTCAGACCATGGCAAAAGATGGATTGTTTCTGAAGCAGGCGATTCCCAATAACAAATATGATGTGCCCGCGCGATCGTTATGGCTTCAGGGAATCTGGGCTTCCTTACTTTGCCTGAGCGGACAATATGGCAATTTACTGGATATGATATCTTTTGTTATTGTCATATTTTATATGGTCACAGTGCTAGGTGTTATTATTCAGCGTATCCGGAGACCCGATTTGGAACGTTCTTATAAAACCTTCCTCTTTCCGATTACACCAATCTTGTACCTGTTGATAGGTACCGTATTTTGTGTATTATTAATTATCTATAAGCCACAATATACCTGGCCCGGCTTTATACTTGTATTAATCGGTGTACCGGTGTATTTTTTTGCACGGAATAATAAACGTGCCAAGCTAGATGAATAGTCTCTACCTATAGCATTTCGATTTCAGGGAATTTGCTGTAAATGATTGGCAATTCGTATTGTATATAACTTCAAAATCTGTTAATGTGCTAGAATAATTGGTTTGTAAATTTCCCTGAAAGGAAGATATTCTTTGTTTAAATCACTTTTTGTTATTGTGCCAGTTGGGTGCAAATATTGAAATTAATTGCCCTTCATGGCTTCGTTTTTGTTAAAAAAAGTGTAGCTTTGCTCAAACATTCCCATAATGAAACAGTCGATTTTATTAGACGGACCAAAATTTCAAATCACAATTCAAAGACTATGTCGTCAATTGATTGAGAATCACGGTGATTTTTCAAATGCTGTCGTCATAGGTATTCAACCCCGAGGAACTTTCTTAGCGAGACGTATCGTCAAAGAGCTTGAACAAATGATCGGAAAAGAGATTTTAGTTGGCGATTTGGATATTACCTTTTATCGCGATGACTTCCGTACGAAAGGGAATACTGGTCCAATCTTAGCAAATAGCACAAATATCAATTTTATTGTAGAAGGTAAAGAGGTCATCTTTATAGATGATGTCTTATGGACAGGACGTACTATTCGTGCGGCAATGGATGCTGTACAGGCATTTGGCCGTGCAAGAAGAATAGAATTGCTTGTTTTGGTCGATCGCCGCTTCTCTAGACAGATCCCTATTCAGCCTGATTATATCGGAATACAGGTAGATTCTATTGATTCACAAAAAGTAATTGTTAACTGGAAAGAATCAGAGGATCAGGATAGTATTATCTTGATTACAGAAAAGAAGACGTCAGCTAGCGATTAATAGCGGTGTCATGACGATACTAGAGGTTATTGGTGACCTTTGGAAACAGGCACTTTCAATAAAAAATGATTAGTAAATATTTGAATATACTATAAAATGTCATCTGTAGCAGAACAATTAAGTACCCGCCATTTATTGGGGATCAAAGATCTAAATGAGAATGATATCCAATTGATCCTGGATACAGCAAGTAATTTCAAAGAGGTATTAAATAGACCAATCAAAAAGGTTCCGTCGTTACGGGATATTACGATTGCCAATGTGTTTTTTGAAAATTCAACGCGGACACGTCTATCCTTTGAACTTGCTGAAAAGAGACTTTCTGCGGATATCGTGAATTTTGCGGCATCCTCATCTTCAGTAAGTAAGGGTGAGACACTCATCGATACGGTGAACAATATTCTTGCAATGAAGGTTGATATGATTGTGATGAGACATCCATACGCCGGAGCTGGGGTATTTCTAAGTAAACATGTTGATGCACAAATTGTCAATGCAGGTGACGGAGCACATGAACACCCTACACAAGCTTTACTTGATTCATTTTCGATCCGTGAACGCTATGGTGATGTAGCTGGTCGTAAAGTAGCTATCGTTGGGGATATTACGCATTCACGCGTTGCCTTGTCGAATATCTTATGTCTTCAAAAGCAAGGTGCAGAAGTGATGGTTTGTGGTCCGACCACACTAATTCCTAAACATATTACATCATTGGGTGTAAAAGTAGAGCATGATTTGCGAAAAGCGTTGAACTGGTGTGATGTTGCAAATATGTTACGGATTCAATTGGAGCGTCAGGATATTGCCTATTTCCCTTCCTTAAGGGAATATTCCATGCTATATGGATTGAATAAAGAGATTTTGGATTCTTTAGAGAAGCCAATCACAATTATGCACCCCGGGCCAATCAATCGGGGGGTCGAAATCACATCGGATGTCGCGGATAGCGAACATTCAATTATTTTGGATCAGGTTGAAAATGGTGTTGCTGTGCGCATGGCTGTCTTGTATCTATTAGCAGGGCAACGCGGATAGTCGAAATTGGTTTTGACGTGCGTTAATGTACGTATGAGACTAAATAGCACTGTTTTCAAATGCAACAATAGTATGCCTGACTTTATTTTTTGTCGGGCATATTTTTTGTGCAAAATTTCCGTTATAATACGGGGTTATTCACAGATGTTAATAACTTTTGTGTAAAATAGCTCAATTAAAGTATAATTTAGTAAAATGAATAAAACTATCTCCCTGAGAAGTGGAGATTTGAATTGATTTTCAATAAATTTGGGGCTATCTTAAAGCCTTTAATGGCAGAGAGGCTTTCGATAAATTTGCTTTGAAATGCGAATTTATCACGGTTTGGAGGGAGATTCATTTACATTTGCAGATAAATAACATATTAAGGTTTCACATATTATGTATAAGAAGATTTACCAGGTGGGAGTTGCATTAACCGTTATGGCGACGCCAGCATTAGCGCAACAGACAGAATGGCAACAAATCAACAAGGCGTACAAAACAGGGATGGAATTGTATGAACGCGGAAAATTTAGTTCTGCTTCAGCCCAATTTGACCGTGTTGAAGCTTTGCGGACAAAATCCAACTTGCAATTGGACGAAACAGAGGAACTGTCTTTGTTGAAAGAGAACGTACGGTATTATCAAGCGGTTTGCGCACTGGAATTGGGCGAATCCGATGCCGAAAACCGTTTTCTGAAATACATTAAAGATTTCCCTGTCAGTGCAAATGCTAAAGCAGCTTATTTTCAAATCGGTAAATCCTATTATGCTAAAAAAGATTATGTTAAGGCCTTAGAGTGGTTTAACAAGATCGACAGCAAAAATTTAGCAGGTAAAGAAAATGTAGAATATCGCTTTAAATATGGATATGCTTCCTTTATGACAAAGGATTATAAAACGGCGAAACCATTATTTGAAGGATTGAAAGATCAGAAAACTGAATTTCAGGAAGCTTCAATCTATTATTACGCGTATCTTTCTTACTTAGACGCCGAGTATAAAACGGCGTTGAATGAATTTGAGCGCCTAAATGGATCTAAACAATTCGAAAATAGTTACCCTTATTATATTACTGCTTTGTATTTCTTGGATAAACGCTACGACGATGTGTTGGATTATGCGTTGCCAATTTTGTCGCGAACAAAACAAGAAAATGAAACAGAGATGTTCCGTATTATAGCGGCAACATACTTTATCAAAGGTGATTTAAAAACATCAAAAGAGTATTACGATAAATTCCAGGCACAAGACCAAGGTAAGACGCAGAATAATCAGGATAGCTACCAAATCGGTTACATCGCTTACAAATTGAAGGATTACGATAAAGCGATCACTGAATTGGAAAAAATGACTGATCCTGACGCATATTATCAATCTGCGATGATTACTCTAGGGGATGCTTTCTTGAAGAAAGGCAATAAGCAATCTGCGCGTAACGCATTTTTCCGTGCTTCGAAATTGGATTTTGATCCAGCAATGCAAGAAGAAGGCTTATTCAACTATGCTAAGCTTTCGTATGAATTGGAATTCCACCAAGTGGCTTTGGCTTCGACACAAGAATACCTGAAAACGTACCCAAAATCGAAACGCTTAGAGGAAGCAAAAACTTTGCTTGCTGAAGTATTGTTGAGTACAAAAAACTACCGTGAGGCAGTTGATATTTTGGAATCTATCCCTAAACGTGGAAAAGAAGCAAACGCAGCTTATCAAAAGGTGACCTACTATAGAGGTTTGGAGTATTATAATGAGCGTGCTTTTGAAAATGCAATTTCCCTATTCATGCGCTCTGAAGAGTTTCGCTATGACGAGGAAATTTACGCTTTAGCCACCTATTGGAAAGCGGAAGCAATGTACGAAGTGCGTAAATACGGTGAAGCGGTTACAAATTTCAATAAATTCCTACGCTTGCCGGGAGCTAGTAAAACTGATGTGTATGGGTATGCCAATTATGCGTTAGCCTATGCGGCTTTCCGTAATGGTAACTACAGCACGGCGGCAAATTACTTCGAGCGTTTCTTAGCGTCTGGTGGTTCGAAAGGAATAGAAATGAATACACGTAATGATGCAATTGCACGCTTAGGTGATTCTTATTTCTCTTCGAAAAACTACGGCAGAGCATTAACAGAATACAATAAGTTGATCTCTTCTAAAGCGCCTAGTCAGGATTACGCGTTATTCCAGCGTGGTATTATTCAAGGTTTACAAGGGGATAACAATGGTAAAATTTCAACATTGAATGCTGTTATTGCACAATTCCCGAGTTCTAATTATGCTGATGATATTGCGTTTGAGATTCCTTACACACGTTTCTTGATGGGAGAAAGTGATCAGGCAATTGCTGGCCTTCAAACAATGGTTGAAAAATATCCGCGCAGCAGTTATGTGCCACGTGCTTTGGTGACGATTGGTCTAGTTCAGTATAATCAAGATAACAATGATGCTGCATTGGCAACTTTCCAACGTGTAGTCGACCAATATGGATCAACAGATGAAGCAAGACAGGCCATGCGGTCAATTGAGAACATCTATTTGGACAAAGGCGATGCAACAGGGTATATCAAATATGCAACTGGAACAAACTTAGGGGATGCGTCGAAATCTGAACAAGACTCACGTTCATTCTCGACTGCCACAACCCTATTCTCGAGAGGAAATTACCAAGGGGCGGTGGAAGCTGTAAATGCGTATTTCGACAAATTTCCGAAACCAAATCAAGAGAAATATGCGCGTTTTGTTCGTGCTGAAAGTAACGCAGCTTTGGGCAATACAGAAGATGCACTACATGATTATAATATTATCTTGAATGACTGGACATCTCCTTATACGGAACGCACGTTGATTTCGGTGTCAAATTTGTATTTGAAACAAAAGAAATATAACGAAGCAACACAGTTGTTGAAAAAGCTGGAGCTTACTTCTGAATACAAGGCTAACTATGGTTTCGCAATAAATAACCTAATGGTCTCTTATTTCCAAATTGGGGATTATAAAGAAGCATTAAATTATACCAATGCTGTCAAGAACTACGAGAAGTCTTCGGAAGAGGAGATCGCAAATGCATTCTTGTATGCCGGTAAATGCTATGTGAAGCAGAATAAGAAAACTGAGGCAATGAAAGAATTCAGTTTAGCTGCATTGAAGAGCCGTACAGTATACGGTGCCGAAGCAAAATACAATGTTGCGGTACTACAATTGGAAAATAAACAATACGATGCTTGTATCAAAACAGCAATGGATCTATCCGATAATTTCTCTTCGTACGAATATTGGGTGGCGAAAAGCTTTATTACCATGGCTGATGCTTATGCAGGTAAAGGAGATTCTTTCCAGGCGAAAGCTACACTTGAATCGATTGTGGATAACTATGATGCGAAAGATGATATTTTGCCAGCAGCAAAAGAACGTCTAAATAAATTGAACAACAAAAAGAAATAGGATACAATGATGAAGTTGCAAAATAGAAACGTGAAGAAATATACTTTAGCAGCGCTTTTGATGGGCGTGGGATTGAATTCTTTTGCACAGGAAACAGGCAAGAAGAATGATCCTGAGAAACCGGTCACTATCGATTCTTTTGATGTTGTTCGTGATTATAAGCCAATTCTTGCGGATGCAGTGAAAATCCGCCGCAGTCCGGATATGACCAATAAAAGGGAATACCAGCCCAAATTGTCCTACAACAATATTTTGGATAAGAAATTGGATATTAATACCGGTTTGAAACAATTGAATGTACAGGAGATTCCTTTTGCACAACCTTTTGAACATAGTAGCAACTATGTCAAATTTGGTATCGGTAACTATAACAGTATATTGGGCGAGGCTTATTTAGCTTCTGAACAGTTTGAAAATACACGGTTTGGTTTATTTGCAAAGCATTTGAGCCAAAAGGGTAATATTGACGGACAAAAGTTCAGTACACAGGATATCGGTATCTTTGGCCGTCGTGTATTGGATGCGGTAACCGTTAAAGGTACCATCGGATACAATCGTTATGGCACAAACTTCTATGGCCAGACTTTTGATCAATCGGGAACAACCTTGTTGAATACGACTCCAGATAAACAGACCTTTACAGATATCTACTTGAATGGAGAGCTGTCAAGTAATGTGGATCCAAAAAATGAGCAAGCATTAAGCTATTCCGCAAAAGTTGATGGTTATTTGTTTAAAGACGCTTATAAAGCCAAAGAAAATTCCATCGCATTATCCGGTTATTTGAACAAACGCCTAAGTGCATTCAATGTTGGTGCGAATTTGAGCGTGACAATGAATAATGTGAAAGATAGTGCTGAGGTAAAAAATCATTTGGCGGTCATCAATCCATATATTCGTTTTAAGGGCGACAACTATAACGTAACCTTGGGTGCGAATTTAACTTCTGAATTTGGCGATAGCTCAAGATTCAATATTTTCCCATCCGTAGAGGCTGATTTTGCTTTGGCACCTGAATATATCTCTTTGTTTGCCGGAATTAATGGGGGAGTGAAACAAGCTTCTTTCCGTAGTTTCGCTAAAGAAAATCCGTATTTGGCTCCTAACGCTAAAATGATAAACTCGATTGAGAAAATGAATGTTTATGCGGGTTTAAAAGGAAATGCTGGCGCAACATTTGGTTATAAAGTAAAGGTATTCTACAAGCAGATTGAGGGATTGCCTCTATTTAAAAATAGTGCATTTGGCGATATTCAAAATGGTTATGTTCCTTGGGCGTTTGATGTCGTTTATGATGGCGTGATCAATAAAGCTAAACATATGGGATTGGAAGGAGAAATCAATGTACGTCTTTCACAACTGGTTAATCTGGGTGGAAAAGTGTATATAGACGATTATAAATTGAGTGATGAGGAAGAAGCATGGGGATTGCCAAAATTCCGTATGCAGGCTAATGCACGCTTCAATATCTCCGATAAATTTTTCGTAGATGCTGAACTTTCTACACAAGGAAACACCTATGCGTATATTTATGATTATAACGCAGATGGCAGTCGTGTTGACAACAGTGGACATAAGGCAACAATAGCGTCGTTTGCTGATCTTAATGCAGGCGCAGAGTACCGAATCAAAAAGCAATTTGGTATTTTTGTCAAAGCAAATAATATCTTCGGAAAAGAATACGAACGTTATATGTATTACCCAAGATTGGGCTTTAATGTAATTGGTGGTCTTAATTATTCGTTTTAACGAATTAAGATTATAAATTTGCATCTTAAAATAGTGCGCGATGAATCTAGGCAAAAACATCAATAGTTTATTAAAACGTTATGCGGAAGTATACGTGCCCGGAATAGGTGTGTTCAAACGAATTCATTCTCCGGCTCAGTTCGATAAACAAAATAATGTGTTTTTGCCGCCAATTTCTTATGTTGAGCTGGACTATTCTGCTCAACATGGATTTAATATTGTTCATTATATCCAACAACAGGAAAACTTGGGCCTCAATCAGGCGCAACAGATCTTGTCGGAAACTGTTGATAACCTGCGGGCCGATTTAGGTCAGTTTGGACAGGCTAAACTCGATGATCTTGGCTTATTGATTAGTTATGGTGCAAGTTTAGTCTTCAAACCCTTAGACTTGTCGGGATTCGATTTCCAGCCGGTTACAAATCTTGTTGCACCAGCGATTGAAACAGTTGTTTCTTCTTTGGAAGAAGCCAAAGAAGAAGAACTTACGACCTTAGCTGTTGAAGAAGACCCTGTTGTAGAAGAAGATCCGATGGTGGAAGCCGATCATAACGTGGAGCCTGCCGAGGAGTCTTTGCCGGATACGGCAGATCAAGACGAAACGATCGAGGTTGAAGAGGTCAAAGAAGAAGTGGAATCTGCAGATCAACCGCTTGTGGTAACGGGTCTAGTAGCAGAGGAGCTTTCTCCGGAGACAGAACCGACAAGTGATCGTACCGATCTTGAAGCTGAAGAATCGTCGATAAAGAAAGAGGAAACTGAGCTGTCTGAACTTGTAGATGCACCTGTAATAACTGATAGCCATCTATCTGCACCTCAAGAAGAAAACACTTCAAAAAGAGAAATCGGTGCTATTGCGTCGGCTAACGCCAATTCAACATACGCCCCAAATATCTATGAGGAAGAGCCGCGTAATTCAAATGCGATCTGGTATTGGATGACTGGAATTATTGTGCTGGCAATGGTTGCTGTTGCGGTCGTTTACACCAATCCTGCGTTGAAGGATTCGTTATTTGGGTCGACCAAACCTGTTGTAAAAGCGGCAGATACCCTTATTCAACAAAAGCCGATCATACCTGCCGATACATTGTCCAATAAGTTGCAAGCCGATAGTTTGAAGAAAGTTGATTCATTGGCTAATCGCACTGTGACAGATTCTGTTAGAAAGACAACAACTGTACCAGCAACCAATGCGGCTTCAAAACCTCCGGTTTTGGAAGCAAATCCTGTGATCAAAGAGTCTATTCCTGTTGCTCAACCCAGATATCAATTGGTAATAGGTTCTGCAAAGACAATGGCACAAGCAGAGCAGGAAGCCAAGCGCCTTCGGGAAATGGGCTACAAAACAGCACGTGCTGTAGAGGGAAAGTTTAAAAAAAATAGAAAGAAAATCATCTTAAACACCTACATGACAAAATCGGAGGCAGACCTCGCTAAGAAATCTGTAGAGAAAAAGATTGAAGGTGCTTGGGTAGATCCCCTATAAAAGTTAAAACTATATAAAACTGTTAATAATTATGTCATTAGTACAAGATACAGCACGGGCTGCTGTGGATTCGTTTAATCAAGCTGCACAACAACCATTACCTGCTGCTGCGCCTACAGAAAACATGAGTTTGATCGATATGATGATCAAAGGGGGATGGATCATGGTTCCAATCCTACTGTTGTTCTTTATTGGATTGGTTATCTTTTTTGAGCGTTATTTGACCATTCGTCGTGCCGCAAAATATGATAACAGCTTAATGTCGCAAGTAAAAGCAAATGTTTTGTCCGGAAACCTGGATTCGGCATTAGCTGTAGTTCGTTCAAGTAACTCAGCTTTGGGACGTATGTTGCAAAAAGGCTTATTGCGTGTCGGCAGACCGATCAAAGATATTGAAGGAGCGATCGAAAACGTGGGTAAATTGGAAGTTGCCAAGTTAGAAAAGAATATCAATATTTTGGGTATTATTGCTGGTATTGCCCCGATGCTTGGTTTCGTAGGTACGATCTTTGGAGTAATTAAGATTTTCCACGACGTGGAATTAGCTGGTGGTATTGATATTGCTTCTGTATCTGGGGGTCTATATGTAAAAATGGTGTCTTCTGCATCAGGTCTTGCGGTGGGTATCTTAGCTTATTTGGGCTACCATATCTTGAATATGATGGTGGAGCGATTGATTTTACGTATGGAAACGGATGCAGTAGAATTTATTGATTTATTGGATGAACCCGGAAGATAATGAACTTACGAAGTAGAAAAAATAAACCATCTGCGGAAGTACATACTTCAGCGCTGAATGACATCATGTTTTTCTTGATGTTGTTCTTCCTGTTGGCTTCTGCAGTTTCTAATCCGCAAGTGGTGAAGCTATTGTTACCAAAGTCAAGTGCGGGAGAACAATCTGTTGCTAAAAAGACCGTCACGGTATCGATTACAAAAGATTTGGGCTATTTTATTGACAAAACTCCAGTTCCCATTGAAGGATTGGAAGCAGCAATTCAATCGCAAATGGCTGCGGGTGAGGAAGTGACAATTATGCTCTATGTCGATAATACGGTTCCCATTCAAAATGTTATTTCTGTAATGGATGTAGCTAATCGATTGAAGATTAAAGTGGTATTGGCAACAGAACCAAAAAAAGATAAATAGGAACAATTAAACTTTTTTTAAGTTTATTGGTCAGCTATTAATATAGGAGATTAATGCGATGAGATATCACCTTCAACATGAAGAAAATAATTTCCCCAAAGCATTGGGGATATCGACTTTGGTCATGGCATCGTTGCTCTTGATTGGATTTTTTGTTGTTTTTAAAGCTCAGGCACCTGATGAATATGGAATGGGGGGAATGATCGTCAATTACGGTACTTCACCTGAGGGAATGGGAGATGACTATATGAGTGTTGAGGAACCATCGGTGGATCCCAATGCCAATAATGAACGCCCTGACCGTATTGATCCTGTTGAAACACCTACCCCAACCCCAACGCAGCAAGTTGCGGAGAAAGCGGTTGTCACACAGGATTTAGAAGATGCCCCTGCGGTAACAAAAACTGAAAAGAAGGTCGTTTCAAAAGCACCGGAAACAACCAAAGCTGTAAAAGAAGTGGCACCACAGGCCAATGCCAAAGCGCTTTTTAAAGGCAATAAAAATAACGGTACTGGGGCTGGTGATGGTACAGGGACAACTCCTGGAAATCAGGGTTCCAAACTGGGTGATCCTTTAGCAAGTAACTACGGCGAAGGTGGATCTGGAAACGGTAACATGATGTTGTCTATTGAAAACCGAAGTTTTACGCAACGGCCAAGTATCGACGATAATGGACAGCAAGCAGGAAAGGTTGCTGTGGAGTTTAGAGTGAACAAGCAAGGGGTTATCACCTATGCGCGTGCTGGTGTAAAAGGAACGACGATTACCGATCCATCCTTGTTGGAGAAATGTGAGCGTGCTGTACGTGGCGCCAGGCTAAACCAATTGCCGAATGCTCCTGACTCCCAAACAGGACGGATTGTATTCAATTTTAGATTAAGATAAAAATCATTCACATGAATGCTTATAATGAGGCAATCGAGTATCTGTATACTCGATTGCCTATGTTTACAAGGGATGGCGCCTCTGCCTTCAAAAAAGACCTTGACAATACCATCAAACTTTGCGCTGCTTTGGACAACCCACAGCGAAAATTCAAAACATTACATATTGCCGGTACAAACGGAAAAGGATCCACCTCCCATATGTTGGCCGCTATTTTGGCCGAAGCAGGATATAAAACCGGCCTCTATACTTCACCACATTTACTGGATTTCAGAGAACGTATTCGTGTCAATGGTCAGTTATGTGAGAAAGAATTTGTTGTTGATTTTGTCAATACCCATCGCGAGCTGATAGAAGAAGTCAGTCCATCGTTTTTCGAAATTACTGTAGCGATGGCTTTTGATTATTTCGAGAAGAATAAGGTTGATATCGCTGTCATTGAAGTCGGCCTTGGCGGACGTTTGGATAGCACCAATATTATTCAGCCTTTGCTGTCCGTAATTACCAATATCGGTTTTGATCACATGAATCTTCTTGGTAATACATTGGCGGAAATTGCTGGCGAAAAAGCGGGAATTATCAAAAGAAATACACCTGTCGTTATTTCGGAATATGCTGAAGAGACAGCAGCTGTGTTTTTAGATAAAGCAGCGATCGAGCATGCACCGATCCAATTCGCTTCCGACAAGTATGAGACGAAAATGCTGGACGTGGACCAAGATTATTTGACGGTACAAGCGACGGATACTGCAGGTCATTCAGCAGACTATCAACTGGATTTAAAAGGCTCCTATCAGGTCAAGAATCTCGCTGGCGTCCTGTTAGCTGTGGATGAATTACGTCAGCTGGGCTTTGAGATCAGTGATCAACATGTGCATCAAGCGCTAAAAAATGTGCAGGCAACCACAGGAATTCAAGGCCGATGGCAACAATTGTCGAAGGATCCATTTATCATCTGTGATACAGGGCACAATGAGGACGGAATTCATGAAGTGCTCAAAAATTTGGCTACAACAGCTTATGATAAATTGCACTTTGTGATAGGGGCCATGCGCGATAAGGATTTATCACATATGTTGCCCTATCTACCCAAGGATGCAACCTACTATTTCTCTGCTCCGGATATGCCACGTGCAATGCCATCCGAGGAGTTGCGGAAAGAAGCTATGGAATTTGGTCTAACGGGGCTTGATTATCCATCGGTAGGAGCTGCGTTTGATGCAGCAAAAGAAGCGTATCAACAAGGGAACCTTATTTTTGTTGGCGGAAGCAATTTTGTTGTTGCGGAAGTGCTTGCTAGTTTGACGCAGGAATAAGAAAATCACCGTTCCTCGCAAATAAATCTGCGGGAGAAATTCATAGAAACCGATCACAAAAAGGGAGCTGCGTGAAGTGCAGCTCCCTTTTTGTGATTTTGTACCGTTGGTCATTAGTCATTGATCGTCAATTCACCACGGATATCCTTTTCAATCCAATAGGCGACCTCTTTTTGATCTTCTAACTCACCTTGAAGATACATTAATTTGGTTACTGCCGCTTCGAATGTAAGGTCGTAGCCATTGAGCACGCCGATGGATTTAAGTCCTTGTGAAGTCTCATAGCGACCTAATTCAACAGACCCTACTTTACATTGCGAAATGTTGAGGATATTTTTACCCTGTTCAATTGCTTCCTTCAATAGATCCAGAAACCACGTGTCGGTGGTTGTATTGCCCGATCCGAATGTTTCCATAACAATGGAGCGGACATCGGAATCTAGGACTGCTTTGATTGTTTGCGCAGAGATCCCCGGAAATAATTTCAATACGGCTACCCTATTGTCCAGTTTGGTATGTAGGATAAATTCTTTATCAATATTATTTAATAAAGCATCTGTATTATATTTGAGGTGAATACCTGCTTCAACCAATACGGGATAGTTTGGCGATCTAAAAGCCTCAAATTTGGCCGAATTATATTTAAATGAGCGATTGCCACGGAATAATTTATTGTCGAAAAGAATGCATACTTCTTGGATAATGGAGATACCATCCTGCTTCGCAGAGGCTATTTCCAACGCTGTCATCATATTTTCCCGGGCATCCGTTCGAATTTCCCCAATAGGCAATTGGGAACCTGATAATATGACCGGTTTTTGGAGCCCTTCCAACATAAAGCTCAATACTGAGGCCGTAAAAGCCATTGTATCGGAACCATGTAGAATAACAAAACCGTCGTAATCTGCATAGTTATCCTTAATAATTTGTGCCATTTCAATCCAGATCTCAGGCTTCATGTTCGATGAATCGATAATGGGTTCGAAAGAGTGCACGGTCAGCTTATAGTCTAAGCGACTTAAATCAGGGAGATTACGTTTGATCAATTCAAAGTCGAAAGGAACGAATGTTCCTGTTTCATCTTTAACCATTCCAATGGTCCCACCTGTGTAGATAATAAAGATATTATGCATTGAGTTTTGAAATTATATACCAAATATACGTTTTGAATTTTCTGTTGTGATTTCGGCTACCTTTTCGATGGAGATCTGGTGAAGGTCAGCTACCTTTTGTGCGACGTAAACCAAATAGCTACTTTCATTTTCTTTACCGCGAAAGGGGACAGGAGCCAGATAAGGTGCATCTGTCTCCAGAACAATATGTTTTAAATCGATTTCTTTGACCACCTGATCTAAGCCCGCTTTTTTAAAGGTAACGACTCCGCCAATACCAAGAGCAAAACCTAAATCGATAGCCTGGTGGGCTTGCTCCAGGGAACCGGTAAAGCAGTGCAGAACGCCAAATAATTTGTCGTCGTGAAGTTCTTCCAATAATTCGAACAGTTCAGTGAAGGCTTCCCGGCAGTGGATATCGATCGGTAAATTTAATTCCTTAGCCCATTGAACCTGAGTTCGAAAGGCATCTTTTTGAATTTCAAGCGTGCTTTTATCCCAATAAAGATCCAGCCCGATCTCACCTATGGCATGGACTTTGTGTGTTTCCAAGCTCTTTCGGATGGTTTCTAACTCTTCCACATAGTTTTCCTTTACATCGCAGGGATGTAATCCAAGCATCGGAAAACAATGTTCTGGATAAGCTGCTACGGTATCAAATACAGGTTTTATGGAAGCGCTATTCACATTCGGCAAAAAAAGGCGTTGTATGCCATTATCGAAGCAACGTTGTAGATGTTCTTGCAGTTTTTCGGTTCCTGCATGGTAATAAATGTGTGTATGTGTATCTGTAAGCAACATAGTTTTCTGCGTGGAGGCAGCGGGTTAGGGTAAAAACTTGTTTTTGTTATTATCGAATAAAGTGGTAGACTTAATTACCAAAATTTCAATTCGATCTCCAAAGATAACTTATTAATTAGCAAAAATGAAAATTAATACAGGATTCCTTCTACAGAAACGAATTCCTTTTTTTGTATCTTGGAAAAGCTAACAGGTGGAGGTCAGTCCTTCATGTCATGGAGACATTAGCAAAGATTGTTATTGGCCGTTGAAAAGATACGTTTAATTAAAAAGAGTCAGAAGTCAAACATACCGTACGATTTACTGTTAAACAGATAAAAGAGGTGGTTGTTGTCCTATTTTTACAAGAATAAATGAATCATATGATGAATAAGAGGTTATGCCTGGGTTTATTGACTTTGGCGTCGGTTATGTTTTTAAACAAACTACATGCGCAATCATTGATTGACCCTTCGGTAAAAGATATTATTCAAAAAGCCTTTCAGACAAATAAAGAATTGAAATTGAAGGCTTACGAAGTCGATAAAGCACGTCTGGAAGCCGATGGAGTAAAAGCAAACCGGCTGCCACATGTCTCGGCACTCGGGCTATACGGTTATGTACATAGCAATGGGAGTATTGATATTCCTACAGTTAATATCCCTTTATTGAACTTAGGCTTGTTTGAAGGAGCAACAGGATTTAGTATGCATGGGCAAGCTGCCTATGCGGGGGTGTCTGTAAAGCAGATTATCTTTTCGGGATTGCAGATTCCGAATGGAATAAAAGCATTGCAAGAAAAAGCTGTGGCTCAACAATATTTAGAATCGGCCGGTCGAGAGACACTTTCAAAGGATATTATTGCCTCTTTTGATCAGCTGATGTTGTTGGATGAGGTGGATAAATTGATTGTAGATTCTGAAAAGCGATTAAAGAAAGAACAGGAAAAGGTGAATAAAGCGATTCAAAATGGCCTTGCAATACCTTATGATAGAGATAAATTGAAATTGGCCTTGCTGGAGCTGGAAGAGAAAAAGGTAGAGGTTTCTGGCAATCGGGATTTGTTGTGTCAAAAGATCGAACAAGAAACAGGGGTATCTTTTCAGGAGGTTGGCGGAATTCATTATGGACTTAAACCTATATTTTTGTTGGATCTTCCACGTGATGTCGAACAAAGATCCGAATTGAAAGCACTAGATGCTTCCTCAAAAGCGTATGAGTACCTGTATAAAAAAGAAAAGGGGGGAGCTCTTCCTGCTGTCTTTGCCTTTGGATCCGCAAACTATCTGAATGTATTCAACTCCAAACTCACGGTGAAAGACCAACCGCTATTTGGTACAGTCAACTTACCGCTTAATTCCATCAAGGGGAGCCCCAATTTAATGGTCGGTGTAGGGGTTAAATGGGATCTCTATACGGGAGGAGAGCATCATAATAAGATAAAGCAAGTTAAACTCGATCAGCATATCAATACGACCAAGCGAGAAGATGCGCAAGAAAAATTAAATTTATTACTCAGCAAAAATACCGTTACCTATACGACAGGCAATCAAAAGTTGAAAGTGGGGGAACAGCAGTTGAAAGTTGCCGAAAATAACCTTTCTATGGCTGTTAAACAGTACCAAGCGGGCTTAATAGATGTTACTGAGTTATTGGCTGCTGAAAACGATTGGTACAAAGTTAATTTGGGTTATTTTAACAATGTTTTGCAGCAACGTACAGCTGCAGTTGAATTACTACATACATCAGGAAAATTATTACAAACTATACATGAGTAACATGAAGAATTTATATGGGATATTATCTCTGTCTATTTTTGTTTCTTGTACAAATCAAGTGAAAGAGAAGCCTATTGAAGGGAAGGTGGAGCGAGAGCAAGTGACGGTTGTGACAAAGGTTCCGGGGAAAATTGCGAAGCTTCTGGTTGAAGAAGGTGACTTTGTGCATGCGGGGGATACCTTGGCTATTTTGAGTATTCCCGAGGTAGACGCTAAAGAAGAGCAGGCAAAGGGAGCGCTGCAGTCTGCTGATGCACAATATAACATGGCAGTCAAAGGTGCTACGAAAGGGCAACTCGTGCAATTGCAGGCGAAGGTAGATGGACTTAAAGAACAATATGAATTTGCGAAAAAATCAATAGGTAGGCTGGATGCCCTTTTGCAGGACAGCCTGATTCCGCAGCAAAAGTACGACGAGACCTACGCCAAATATCAGGGGGCCAAAAATCAATATCTTGCAGCACAGGCTGAATTAGCTGAAGCAAGGGGTGGGGTTAGACAAGAACAGCAGATTATGGCTTTGGGGCAAAAAGAACGTGCACTGGGAGCGGTATCTGAAGTCAATGTTGCTGCACAGGAGAAATATGTCATTGCTCCACAAGACATGAGTGTGGAGACGATTAATCTGAAAGTCGGTGAATTGGCGATGGCAGGTTATCCAATTATAAATGGTTTTCTCGATCGATCGACTTATTTTAGATTCACATTGCCCGAAAATAAAATGGGAAAACTTCAAAAAGGAGAGGCCGTGGAGGTAGAAATTCCTTATTTGAATCACAAAAAAGTGAAAGCAAAGGTGATTAGTATCAAAGCCTTAAATTCGTACGCAAGCATTGCCTCAGCTTATCCTGATTTCGATCCGCAACAGGCTGTGTTTGAATTGAAAATTGTTCCTGAAGATGTTGCCGGTAGCAAAGATTTGTTAACAAAAACGCTTGTGGTTCTCCATGCGAATTAAAGAGCTTGACTGTGAAAAAATTTTTAGAATTGATCCAACGGGAGTTTAAGCTCTTCTTCAATAATAAAGTGCTATTGATGCTTTTTCTAGGTGCACCTGTATTGTATGGTGTATTGGTGGGGCACGTTTATCAACAAGGTAAGGTAACTCAGATGCCGGTCATTGTGGTTGATGAGGATAATAGCCCCTTAAGCAGTTCATTTATTGATATGCTTTCGGATAATGAGAGTATTGAAGTTGCCCGTGTATTACCGTCCTTATTTGATTCAAAAGATATTGCCATGCAATATGAGGCAACAACGATTGTACATATTCCCAAGGGTTTTGCATCCGGAGTACAACAGGGGCGTTTGCCCGAAATGACTGTTTTTGTAGACGGTGCCAATACATTGACCTCCAATACCGCCATGATGGCTGTCAATGTGTGTGCCTCGACGTTGAAAGCGGGCATACAGATTCAGGCGCAAATGAAACGTGGTGTTCCGGCAAAGATCGCTGCGCAGCAGTACGAACCATTTAAGACAACTTTTGTTAAGCAGAATATTCGAAGTGGAAATTATCTGTATTTTATGCTACCGGGAGTTCTAATTACTGTGCTGCAACAGGTCTTGCTCTTAGGCTTGGCTTTGTCCTTTTCCTCAGAATTTGAAGGCAATACATTTCCGGAACTTGTACGTAAAATCGGTAATCCTATCGGACTTATTCTTGTTAAGATATTACCATATGTTTTGATGTCTGTCGGTATCCTGGTTTTATATTGGGGTTTTGGTCAATATTACCGTATGCCTTTGCAGGCCGAATTTGGTCGCTTTGTACTGTGCACTTTCGTCTTTTTGCTCGCCGTGTGTTTTATAGGTGTACTCGTCAGTATTCTACTGCCTTCGCAGTTGAAATCGACGGAAGTCCTTATGGTAATTGCGACGCCAGCATTTATCTTGAGTGGCTTTACCTGGCCTTCGAGTCTAATGCCAGGCTGGGTGCAGGCAATAGCAAATGTAATCCCATCGACCCATTATCTGCGAATTTTTAGGTTAATGTTTATTCAGCATGCTGAAAATTACCATACCGATAAGGCGCTGATCGCATTGACCATCATCATGATCATCAGTTTTATATTGGCGGTAATAATACTATGGCTGAAAATACGGAAGATCAAAAAAGAAGATAAGAAGATTAGCGTATAGTGAATAAAAATACGAACAACAAAAAAGCGGTTTCATCTCGATGAAACCGCTTTTTTGTTAACTGAAATTTACAGTCGAATTATTTTTTTGCTGCAGGAGCTTTAGTTGCAGGAGCTGTTGCCGCTGGAGCAGTAGTTCCAGTAGGCGCTACCATGCCTGGAGTTGTTGCTGTAGGAGCAGGAACTTTTCCAGGTTTGATATCCAATACTTCTACTTCAAATACTAAAGGAGCATATGGAGGGATAACACCTGAAGGGCGATCGCCATAAGCCAAAGATGAAGGAATGACTAAAGTTGCTTTTGTACCTTTGTTAAACAATTGGAAAGCTTCAGTCCATCCAGGGATCACACCATCAACACCTAATTGGAATTTTAATGCTTCATAAGGACGTTGAGGGTTGAAAATTTTCTCTTTTTTAGCTACATCTGGAAGGTTTGTATCAAATACTTTTCCTGTAGTTAATGATCCTACATAGTTCACGTGAATAGAATCACCTACTTTTGCATTTGCTCCTGTTCCAGGTTTAGTAATTACATATTGAAGACCTGAAGCTGTTTTAGTTGTTTTCAAGCTTTTATCCTTGATGTATTTTTCAAGTTTAGCTGGTTCAGCTGCCTTGTGTTTGTTCAATTCTTCTTCAAAATATTTCTGAACTTGTTCACCCAATTGTTGGTCTGTTAACTTTCCTTTTTTGAAGTGTTTTTTGACCTTGATCGAATAAACAATAAACTTATCTGCGAATTCTGGTTTTGGTTGATGCGTTTTAGCAGCCATAGAATCCAAATTGATTTTGAATACCAAGCTATCGCCTTCACCTACGTATTTGAATAAACCAGTAGGGTCACCTGGATTTTTTGCGATGATACTATCTGGATATAATTGAACGATTTGAGGGACTCCCATGTCATACGTACTTTGCATTGTAGAATCTCTGTCCGTTTTCACAACCATGTCAAGTGCTAATAAATCGCCTGATACTGCTTTTTCTTTTGCATTATCATCTACGATTTTATACTCAAGACCACCTTCAGCCTTTTTGAATTTTTGGCATGACGTCATCAAAAGACCGGCAGCCGCGAAAAATAGAATTGCTTTCTTCATTTTCTAATGTATGTTACGATATCTTATTTTGTTAATATTTCTTTATAATTTGGTAAAACCGATTTGAATTTTGCAATCACTGCTTCGAGGCTTTCTTTCGAATTACCTCCTGAAGCGTTAAGATGCCCCCCTCCATTGAAATACAATTTACAGATCTCATTGCAAGGAACTTCTCCAATCGAACGCAAAGATAGTTTAATTTGTTCATTTCTGTCAATAATTAAAGCAGCCAATCGAATTCCTTTGATAGAAAGGGCATAATTGACTAATCCTTCGGTATCACCGGTGATCACTTCAAACTGAGTGAGATCCGCTTTGGTTACATGGATAATGGCGGTGTTATATTCATGGATAACCTCTAGACGATTCAATAAACAGAACCCTAAGAATTTCAGGCGGCTTTCTGACGAGCTATTGTAAATCTCTTCGTGAATAGCCCAGTTTTGTGCACCGCAATCAATGAGTGATGCAATGATGCGGTGAATTTCAGCAGTGGTAGAACGGAAGCGGAAAGAGCCCGTATCGGTCATAATACCGGTATATAAGCATGTCGCCATGTCAGCACTGATATGGTCTGGATCTTGCATCTCATGGACTAAGAAGCGATAGATCAATTGTGCAGTCGCTGCAGCAGATGGATCCCAAAATGCGTAATCTTCAAACCCTTCCGGATCTAAATGGTGATCAATCATGCATTTGATTCCTTTCGCTTGACGAATAGGTTCACCCATTTCGTGAATCCGGGCAAGGCCATTAAAATCTAAGCAGAAAATTAATTCAGCTGCGTCAATCTGTTGATTGTGCAGGTCAATATCCTGCGTATAAATTTGTACATTTTCTAAGCCAGGTAACCAATCCAAAAAGGCAGGAAAGTCTGACGGTACAATGAGATTTACGTGGTGTCCTTTCGCGGTCAACCAAAAATATAATCCTAAAGATGAACCCAATGCGTCCCCATCTGGTTTGTAGTGCGTTGTAATTACAATACGTTTTGGTTCAGCTAATAATTCTTTTAATTCTTCCGATTTCAGCATAGTCATATTAAGTCTGCAAACCTACTATAAAAAAATTAAATTAGACAAATTTTTTATAAAGATCTTTTAGCATCTTATAGCGTTTGGTTTTGATTTTAAAAAATTGATTTTCAGGTTTTTAAAACTTATATACATAGATCTTGAAATCCCGCTTCATGCAGATTAAATAATTGGCATTGTCGCCATAGTTAATCGGTCCATAATAGAACTTTGAAAAACCTTCTACAGGGAATCCCTCCTGAACCAGGCCATCAGATCCGAAGACATAAATCATGCGGTTGTCGGTTCCTACGCCTATGATATCAGATTTACCTATTCGTTTGAAAAACAAGGGTCTGTTACTGGCCTCTTCGATGAATTTATATTCAAAGTAGGAAGAAGAGTCTCTTGAACTGTAGGCATTCAGTTTGTTGTTGGCTAGAATAACAAAATCTCTGTCTGCTCCACCGCTAATGTCTTCAAAATTAAAGAAAGCATCTTTGCCCCAGTCACCCAGTTTTATTTTTTTTGTTTCGCCTTCGAAAGGAATTTTGAATACACTACCTTTATTGTTCGCCAAGTAAATGAAGGAGTTCTTTTCATCCGAGGCCGCAACTAAACCAATTGGATTTTTAACACTTTCTCCATCGGTATCCAATGTTTTTTTATGGATGACCTTACCATTTTGATCAAAGAAATAGACGGAAGCAGTGCTTGTCCCGGCAATAATATAATTTGTCTGTCCCAGGCTGGTTGTTTTTAGATCGAATAAAATTCGGCCATCAACGCTATTATTTTCAAAGCCATCCACTTTTTTGCCATCGAGGGTATACGCAAGAATTCGGTCTGTTGCCGGAATGTAAATACGTTGCTCCTTATTGAAGGTGGTGATTGTAGCCCCGTAAGTTGCCGAGTATGGAAGTTCAACGGAGAAGCCAGTCCTGTTTTTACCATCGGGCATAAAGCGATATAAGCGGTTTTTCGTGACGGCGACAATACTGAGATCCTGTAACTGAATTGGCTCGCCCAAAATTTCACCTTGGAAGAGGTTTTGCCAAAGTTCTTTTCCATCCGGCGAAAATGCATGTACCGTATGATCTTGTTCTTGAATCAGGATAAACTTGTTCTTCCCATCTTGATCGAAAATCCAAGGTTTATTGATAATTCGGTTATCCAGCTGGACTGTCCATTCTGGTTTGCCGCCTAGTCTCGTATCACTCTTAAAGAGGGCATATAAACTAGACGAAAATGTGCCCTGATTGCCACTCAACTGATAAGACCAGGAATAGAAATTTTGAAATCCATATTCATCCTCATCTTTAAAGTTCTTTGCAAAATCAGCTTTTAAGTTATCCAGAATATTGCTTTTACCAGCTTTAGGTTCTAAATAGAAAGTCACGTTACTGCGGCTATTCTGCAATGCTGCATGATTTTTGAAAATAGCCGTTCCGGAAAGAAATTGCTTTTCCCGGAAAGATTCCCGATAGTCTCTCAAGATGCCCGTCCGTGTAGCTACTACCATAATGTTGTCTACAATGGTGAAATATGGTCGGGTAAAGCTTTTGAATGGCTCACCAAATAGCGCATGTAAGAGATTCGAATATTTAAATTGATAGATTGAATCACCTACAGATGAACTGAATTTCTTGAGATTATCAGCAAACTGCGTTGAATCCGAAATGCTGATCAAACCTATTGCATCCTGATTATCTAATTCCGCGAGCGCAAATTCATCGTTGAAAATTGGCGCGATGATACTGTCAAATGATACTTTGCTGTCTTCTTCAAAGTTCTTTATACTTTTAGCCAATCGACCGTCTTCTTTTTGCTGTACCAACAAGGCTTTCAGTCCGCTTCGAAAACTATGGGGATCTGAAATACTAAAGTCTATATAAGATGCAGCATTTTTAGGAAGATAATTCCCCAGAGCTTGCACTTGAGCCGTCTGCGTTGCAAATAACTGTAGGTAGCTATTTTTGCTCGCCGTGAGATCTGTTTCACCCTTAAAAATAAAAGCATCCTTTTTGAAATTCATGTTCCAGGACGTTTGGCCCTTCAGCGAATCGATTAAGTTGAGATAAGTGCCAAATTTGGATTTCATCAATATTCGAGCAATTTGCGACAATTGTTCATTGAAAAAATAGAGACTAAGTGGCGTGTTTTTATTGTTATGGTTTACGAAGAACTCGATTTGTTTGGTACTTATTTTCTTAACCTGTTTATCAAAGATCTGGGAAAGTACCTGTTTGGAGTAGCTGGCGAAAATGATTTCGTGGGAATAAGCGCAATAAAGTGTACTATCCTTGCTGCCTTGATTAAGCCCATAAAATCGTTGCCCTAAGGTGTCAAAAGGTTGTATTTTGTAGTTTTTACCGACGTTTTCAAGCAATGTTGCCAGTGAGTTATTATCAATGCTTTGACCAACCTGAACGCTGTATAGCGGAGTAATCTGGTCTTTTTCCTGGTGAAAAGAGAGCAATATTTGCTGCCCCGCTACAAGAGGCGCTAACTGTTCACTACGTAATAATTCGTCTTTAAGACGCTCCAAGTTACCAAAATTGCGTTGACCTATAATGGCTTTAAAGAGCTCATAGTCATTGAAGATCGTATCAACAGTCTGATCATTGGCAAAGGAGGCAATTGCTAATGTACTTTCAGGAAGATATTGTAAAGCTTTAGAATCTTGTTTATTGTTTTTATTGAAGTCTCCAAAAAGATAGATCGTGGCCGCGATGACCGCGATGAATAATATAACAGTGATGATGATTGTTTTTTTCATCCTTTTTATTTTTTTCAATGCCTGATAGGAACTCGAATAAATCGTCACTACCACGCTGGTCGATACGATTAAAAATCCAGTTTAATCAGAACAACTATTTATGAGG
Organism: Sphingobacterium sp. 18053; assembly: GCF_902706145.1. Lineage (NCBI taxonomy): Bacteria > Pseudomonadati > Bacteroidota > Sphingobacteriia > Sphingobacteriales > Sphingobacteriaceae > Sphingobacterium > Sphingobacterium sp. 18053. The sequence continues at coordinate 16,421 of NZ_CACSJW010000002.1, read as the reverse complement.
TACTTATTTTCTTGTCAGCAGATAAGTACACTAAACTTGTTTTTTTAATAGTGATGAAGCCATCATGCGGCAGATGTTTATCAAGGATATACAAATCTTGCACCTCGTTCAAGATTTCGGTGAGCTGCACGATGCTCATGATGATTCATACGTAAAACAAACCTAATAAAAATATATGGGAAGAGATAGAAAATCGTTCCTATAATGCGCCTTTGTAATATAAATTTAACAAAAAATTCCTTATTTTGCTCTGTTTTTAATACATTTATCGCTAGAAACTCATTTTCAGCATTCACTTTAACATAATGAATAAGAAAATCATTTTAGCCGCTTCGTTGTTGGGAGCATTAGCTGTAATATTAGGCGCCTTTGGTGCTCATGGTCTAGAAGGAAAGGTAAGTACATATCATATTGAAACTTGGAAAACTGCAAATCAGTATCATTTCTATCATACCTTCGCCCTGTTATTTTTATCTACTTTTTCGCGAGCAAAGACGTACTCCATTAAAGTATCATTTATAGCTTTCCTCATTGGTATACTTTTTTTCTCGGGATCGTTATATGTCTTAAGCGTGCGCGAAATAACCGGCTTTGGAAATCCGTCTATTTTAGGACCTATCACCCCTTTGGGAGGATTGTCGTTAATCGTTGGCTGGGTTGCTTTATTTATTGCTGCGCTAAAAAACAAATCGTAATCCTATTTAATTGCCTATGTTCATACGAAATCATATTCGTATCTAATCATAATGGAGCCTTCTTGAATAGATTTCAGGAAGGCTTTTTTAGGTTGCAATTGATTGACCTGTGGTCTCTTGGTTTTTTCACTCCGATATCGCTTTGAGGCCGTATGGTTGTTGTCGGTTTTATGTATCTCCGGGGTCGTTTGACCTCTTTTCCTGAAGGTTTTTTTGTACTTTTATACCATAATTTGAATTTATGTCCAATCCACAATCTACGATTTTTAGTGAAAGAGATACGCTGTTTGTTGATGTTGTCCTACCACTAGCATTGGCAAGAACATATACCTATCGTATTCCGGTTGACTGGAATGATCGTGTGCAGGTCGGTGTACGTGTCATTGTGCAATTTGGGAAGAATAAGATCTATTCTGCGGTTGTGAAGTCAATTAGTCAGGAGGCGCCAAAGCACTATGAAGCAAAGTATATTTTGGACATCATTGATGACAAACCCATTGTTAATTTGGCTCAATTTAAACTTTGGGATTGGCTAGCCGATTATTACATGTGTAGTTTGGGCGAAGTCATGCAGGCTGCGCTGCCTTCGGCATTGAAGCTGGCCAGTGAGACCAAAGTCGTTTCATCGATTGCGGCAGATTTTGACCGTTCTACACTTTCAGATAAAGAGTATCTTATCATCGAGGCTTTGGAGGTGGCGGGAGAACTTAAAGTCAATGATATTGTGAAATTGCTGGGACAAAAAACAGTCTTCCCCATATTGAAGCAATTATTTGACAAAGGAATTGTTCTGATTTCTGAAGAGATTACAGAAAGATATAAACCCAAGACCAAAGCATTTTTACGTTTTGCTCCCGACTTTAGAAATGAAGATGCAAAAAGAGAATTGTTGGATAGCTTAAACCGTGCGCCAAAACAACAAGATGCGGTATTGGCATTTATGCAGCTGGTCAAAAAAAACGAGGAGATCACGCGGCCCATGTTGGCTGAGGCCTCGGGCTGTGGTAACGGTGCTATTACGGCTTTGATTGACAAAGGTGTTTTTGAAATAAAGGAAAAGGTTGTTTCCCGGTTCCAGGGGGAAGATATTGAACTGGATGCCAATTTTCAATTTAATGAAAACCAGCAAAGGGCCTATACTGAAATACAAGAGTCGTTTGAAGAGAAGGAAGTTACCCTGTTACATGGTGTTACTGCTTCGGGAAAAACACAGATTTATATACGACTTATCGAACAAGCAATCGCTGCGGGAAAATCAGCCCTCTATCTACTGCCTGAGATTGCGCTGACAGCACAGATTACGGCGCGTTTAAAGCTGCATTTCGGCGATAAATTGGGGGTGTACCACTCCAAGTTTAATGATAATGAACGTGCCGAGGTATGGCATAAAGTAATGAAAAATGAATTTCAGGTCGTGATTGGGGCCCGTTCTTCAGTTTTTCTGCCATTTCAGGATTTAGGGATTATCATCGTTGATGAAGAGCATGAAAGCTCCTACAAACAGTTTGATCCAGCCCCACGTTACCATGCCCGCGATACGGCTATTTACCTCGGGTTTCTACATCAGACCAAAGTGTTATTGGGATCAGCGACGCCTTCTTTGGAAAGTTATTACAATGCCAAGGCTAAGAAGTATGGTTTTGTACAACTGCTTGAGCGTTATGGCAACGCACAATTGCCAAGTATTGAGTTGGTGAATATTCCCGAAGAAGGAAGAAAAGAAAATATGTTTTCCTATTTTTCTGGCACCTTGTTAAAGGCAATTGAAGAAGCCGTAAAAAATAAAGAGCAGGTTATATTATTTCAAAATAGACGTGGGCACACGACAATGATCCAGTGTAATACCTGTGGATTCGTTGCAAAATGTGTCAATTGTGATGTCAGCTTAACCTATCACAAGAGCTCTAATATGATGCATTGCCATTATTGTGGTCATGTGGAGCCTCCACTTCGTGTTTGTCCCGCCTGTGGAATGCCGCATATCGAAAGTAAAGGGTTCGGTACAGAACGGGTAGAGGAAGAGCTTGAAATCCTGATGCCCGAAATTCGCATCGGTCGTTTGGATCTGGATTCCACAAAAGGTAAATACGGTTTCGACAAAATTATCACGGCTTTTGATGAGCATGAATTTGATGTTCTTATTGGAACGCAAATGGTCGCTAAGGGGCTCGATTTCGGAAGAGTAAGCCTCATCGGTGTTGTCAATGCAGATACGATCATTAACTTTCCGGATTTCCGTTCTTATGAACGATCTTTTTCGTTGTTTTCCCAGGTAGCAGGACGCGCAGGTCGGCGTGAAGCAGGCGGAAAAGTGATCATTCAAAGCTACACCACGAATCATCGGGTGTTAGAACAGGTGGTCAATAACGATTATGAAGGGATGTTTATGACGGAAATTACAGAACGAAAAAACTATCTTTATCCTCCTTTCTACCGGCTTATTCGGATTGATATTAAACATATGGATTTTCAGAAATGTTATGATTCGGCCAATCGTTTTGCCTCGGCGCTGCGTCAACAATTGGGTGCAAGGGTATTGGGTCCGGAACCGCCTTTAGTTTCACGCGTGCGGAATAATTTTATCCAGACGATTACCTTGAAGATTGAACGCACAAATATTAGTATTGCAAAGGTCAAGGAATTGATCCGTTCGGTTCTCCTGGATTTTGAAATAGATAAAACCAATGCTGGTGTACGCGTTCAGGTCGATGTAGATCCATATTAGCGACAGCTATTACCCATATAGCTTTTAAAGACTTGCGTTTTAGGTAAAGTTAAACCATATGCGCTTATCGTTTTGTTCGGTCCCAAATTCAAGAGGTCAGCGTAGATTGGGCATAAGGACAGATGATTTGGAAAATAAAGCAAATTGACTTGAAAATGTGTACTGTGTTGGTATTGAATTATTTGTGATTAATTCTGCTTAATGTGCCTTTTAAAAGGTAAATTTGAAACATCATGGCGTACAAGTTTATTGATAATTATCGAGAGAAAGGTGCTCGTAAGAAATTGGTTGAACATCTTAAAAGCCGGGGGATTGCGGATCAGAAAGTATTAGATGCCATTGGCAAGGTACCACGACACTATTTTTTTGATGAAACATTCTGGAATCAGGCCTATCGGGACATTGCTTTTCCAATAGGTGACGGGCAAACAATTTCACAGCCGTATACCGTCGCCTATCAATCTGAACTGCTCCACGTCAAAAAAGGAGATAAAGTACTGGAAATTGGCACCGGATCCGGATACCAAACCTGTATCTTATTGGAACTTGGCGCGGACGTGTATACCATCGAACGTCAGGAAAACCTATATCAACGAACCATTCAAGTGTTGCCTTACATGGGCTATAAACCGAATTTCTTTTTGGGCGATGGCTCCAAGGGAATTGAAGAGCACGCTCCTTATGACAAGATTATTGTAACTGCGGGTGCGCCATTCGTGCCAGAGGTTATGTTAAAGCAGCTGAAAATGGGCGGAATTTTTGTGATCCCTGTAGGAGACGAAAAATCGCAAAAGATGATGACGATCATTCGTGTGGGTGAAAATGATTTTGACCGTATCGAATTGGATACTTTTCGTTTTGTGCCTTTGGTGGGTGATCAGGCCTGGTAGGATATCCATTCAACCAGCTCAAACGACTTCCCCCAAGGTCTTTAAGCGACACCAAAACATCCATGATTAAATTGAAATGAACGTGAAAGAATAAATATTCACCTTATGACCCCAACTGCAATATTATATGACCAGAAGCATCGCGAAATCGCTTCAACTGTCCTCAAATTAAATAAACAAGTCAATACGCTCAGCTTGTCGCGGCTATTTGTGATACTCGGTGGCGGAGCGTTATTATTTTATACCTTTCAACTGGAAAGCCTTCCGTTGGTCTTTTTCTGTTTTTTTGCATTATTGTTCCTATTCGCCTATCTCGTGCGGAAGCAGAGCCAGCTAGAGCTTCAGAAGAACTATTTTGAAGCCTATCTGAAAGTTTTGGCAAATGAACAGGCCTTGGCAGACGGAAAATTAAATATGTATGATCATGGCCAGCATTTTGAAAATGGAGCTCATCCTTATAGCTCCGATATGGATGTCTTTGGGACATACTCCTTATTTGCGCAGATAAATCGGGCAACTACCAAACAGGGAATTGATCTTTTGGCTTCTTGGCTTGATGCACCTCTCCAAAGCTATCAAATTCAACGCAATCAAGAAGCTTCCCAGGAACTTGAAAATGAATCGGAATGGATATGGGATTTTCAGGCAAAGCTTTTGGCCAATCTGAACCATAAATTGGATATCAAAGCATTTTTGATAAATTACTTTCAAGACCGAAATTTTCAGTTCGGAAATGCCTTCATGCGAGTCTATATCAAAGTAGGGCCTGTTTTATTTTTGGTCGCTTTAGTAGGCAGCTTTTTCGTGCCAAAATTGGCTGGGGTGGCAACATTGATTGGGCTATTTCATATTCTTTGGGCATTAGCCAAAGCTGGAAGTGTTAGTATATTCTCCTCTCGAATAGACAAGATAGGTGGCGTGCTGGGATCATATGCAGACGCAATTCAATCTATTGAAGACCACGCATGGAATTCTATTGCTATGCAGGAGATCGCGGGAGAGCTTAAACAAAACCAGGGTACAGAATCCATTTCCCTTGCCTTTAAAAAACTCGCTGGTCTTATTAACAATTTGGACGCCCGGAATAATGTCTTTGTCGGGATATTTCTAAACCTGTTTCTGCTTTGGGATTTTAGACAAGTATTGGCTATTGTTGACTGGAAGAATAAATACGAACACGAGATTCTAAATTCATTCGATACCTTAGCTAAGGTTGAGGCTGTAACTAGCCTTGCTATTTGGAAGAGAAACCATTCGTCGTACATTTATCCAGTAATTTTGGATAACCCACTGGAAAATAAGATTGAAGCGCAAGGCTTATATCATCCATTGATTCCAAGCAATCAGGTGGTAGCTAATGATTACAGTAGTATAGATCATCGTGTTGCTTTGGTGACAGGTTCAAATATGGCTGGAAAGAGTACGTTTCTGCGGACAGTAGGTATTAATGCAATTTTGGCATATGCCGGAGCTGCAGTTGCAGCGGCTTCTTTTCAGCTCCCGATTTATAAACTGATATCCTATATGCGAATCAAGGATAATCTGAATGAAAGTACGTCGACCTTTAAAGCTGAATTGAATAGGATGAAATTTATATTGGATACAGTTTCAGCACATAGCGATAGTTTTTTCCTAATCGATGAGATGCTTCGTGGGACAAATTCGGTCGACAAATATCTTGGCTCCCGTGCAATCATAAAGAAACTGGTTCGATTGGATGGTAAAGGTATGGTGGCTACACATGACTTACAGCTGTCCAGTTTACAAGAGGAATTTCCGGGAGATATCAAAAATTACCATTTTGACATTCGTGTCGACGAGGGTCAGATGCTGTTTGATTATAAGCTGAAGATAGGAGAATGTAAAATATTCAATGCTTCGCTTTTATTGAAAGGTATAGGAGTGGATATCGACGAAAATATGGAATAAAAATGACGGAACTGGAGCTAGATTGGTTTACATTTGTCTCCTCTTAAATCCACTTAATAAAAAATAAATGACTTTACAAGAACGTATTGATTTATCAGAAACACACGTCTGCACGACCGTGTTTCCGTTTTTGACGAATCATCACGATACGCTATTCGGCGGCAAGGCGATGTCCATTATGGACGAAGTATCGTTTATGGCTGCAACACGATTTTGCCGCAAAACTTTGGTGACTGTATCGACGGACCGCATAGACTTCAATAAGGCAATTCCTTCTGGAAGTATTATTGAAGCTATTGCAAGGGTTCAGAATGTAGGCCGGACCAGCTTGAAGGTGAAGGTCGACATATTTCTGGAACATATGTATAAGGAAGGAAGAGAACTTGCAATTGAGGGTGTTTTTACATTTGTTGCCCTGGATGAAAATAAACAGCCAATTCCAGTCCTTGAAGGCTTGGATATCGAATAAAATTTTAGCTTCCGAATGCGGAAACTCAGGGGAGAATTTTATAGGTCATCTCTACAGTGTTATGATTCTATGGTGTTTTATGCTTTTTGGTCATTCGTTTCGCTTGATTGGGCTGAGGTCATTAAGCTCTTCGGCTGTAAATAGGCGATAATGAACTTTGAAAGTTTTACCCAGTGGAGTTTCCAGTGAGAATCCTCCGGGACCAAACCCATCCAGTACATCGAGTGTGAAATGCGCATGTTTCCAATATTCAAAGAGATCACGATCCACCCAAAATTCATATCCTTCGGCTAAGCCTATCATGGCGTCATTCGTCCTTGGAAAATACCCTCCTTCCTCAAAACACTGTGGTTGTGTACCCTCGCAGCAGCCTCCGGCCTGATAAAACATTAATTTACCATGCTTCGCTTCAAGTTCATGAATGAGCTCCCTTGCTTTTTCAGTGATGTCTAATCTATTAATCATGGTGAAATCAGTTTATGTGTTTTAGCGTTGGTTCATATGAAATTCAGCGGAAGGGGCAGCATTTGCTCCCCCTAGACTCGGGTATCAAGCTGTTCGAAAAGTATACCCGGTATGCTTCAGTTAAAAGAAACCAAGTTTTTCTTTACTGTAGGAAATCAACATATTCTTAGCCTGTCTGTAATGTGCAAGCATCATTTTATGGTTTTCCCGTCCAATTCCTGATTGTTTGTATCCGCCAAATGGAGCGCCAGCTGGGTAGGAGTGGTATTGATTTACCCATACACGTCCAGCTTGTATGGCACGTGGAACCTGATAAAGCTGATGTGCATCTCGGGTCCATACACCTGCTCCGAGACCATACATGGTATCGTTGGCGATGGCAATTGCTTCTTGTTCATCTTTGAACGTGGTCACTGCCAGCACAGGGCCGAAGATTTCTTCCTGGAAAATACGCATGCTATTATCTCCTTTGAATAGCGTAGGTTTGATGTAGTAGCCTTCTTCAAAACCAGCGCCGACATTGTTTTCATCACCGCCAGTCAATACTTCGGCTCCTTCTTCTTTGCCAAGTTTAATATAGGACATGATCTTATCTTTTTGAATCTTCGATGCCTGAGCACCCATCATTGTTGTTGGGTCTAATGGATCCCCAACTTTGATCTGATTAACCCGATCGACCACTTTAGCGATGAATTTTTCATAAATATCCTCCTGGATCAGTAGACGAGATGGGCAGGTGCAAATTTCGCCCTGGTTGAGCGCGAATAATACGGCCCCTTCAACTGCTTTGTCCAAAAATGCATCATCTGCATCCATAACCGAACTGAAGAAAATATTGGGCGATTTTCCGCCCAATTCTAGGGTTACTGGGATGATATTTTCAGTAGCATATTGCATGACCAAACGTCCTGTTGCTGTGGAGCCTGTGAATGCTGCTTTGGAAACCTTTGGATTTGTGACCAAGGAACGACCAAGCTCTGCGCCGAAACCGTTGACGATATTGACCACTCCGGCAGGAATCAAATCACCGATGATTTCCATAAGAACAAGAATAGATGCTGGTGTACTTTCAGCGGGTTTTAACACGACAGTGTTCCCTGCAGCAAGGGCCGGAGCTAGTTTCCATACGGCCATCAGAATTGGGAAATTCCATGGAATAATCTGTGCAACAACCCCGATTGGTTCGTGTACAATCAGCGACACCGTATTGCTGTCCAGTTCGCTTATGGATCCCTCTTCAGCACGGATTACACCAGCAAAATACCGGAAATGGTCGATGGCCAATGGGATATCCGCATTGAGGGTTTCACGTACAGCTTTTCCGTTATCTATAGTTTCAACGGCTGCGATATATTCTAAATTAGCTTCAATACGGTCAGCAATTTTATTGAGGATAATACTTCGTTCTGTAGCGGAGGTTTTTCCCCAAGTTTCAAAAGCTTTGGCTGCAGTGTTGACAGCGAGATCCAGATCTTCTTTTGTTGAATGGGCAACTTGAGTAAACACTTTTCCGTCTACTGGCGAGATATTATCAAAGTATTTTCCTTGAATTGGTGCGACAAATTTACCTCCAATGTAGTTGTCATATCGTTCTTTGAACGATGGTCTTTTGATTGCGCTCATATGGTTTATTATTAATTATTTTTAATCCCTTCTTATCAAAGTTAGCCAGCAATTATTCAATGGCGTAGCAGAATTGATCCAAAACATAGCACAATTGTGGCAGATGACTTTCGGTCATAATTTATTTTTTTATTATATTTGATTGACTGCCAATTATATTTAATTGTTGCACTATGGGAGATAGGACGCTGATTCATACATTGCCATTTTCGCGCGCGGGGGAGCTTAGTACATTAGTGGAGAACCGACGCGCATTTACGTTAGATAGCTTGGAGCTTAATATCTACGAAACATATCGGGTGTCGCAGCATGTGCCTTTATGTTTTGATGACTTGGTTATGATTAACATGATCCAGGGTAAAAAGATCATGCATTTGGAGAATGTAAAGGCTTTTGACTATCTGCCGGGTCAGATGATGGTGTTGCCTGCATCGGTAGCTATGCATATTGATTTTCCAGAAGCGACCCTCGATCAACCCACGCAGTGTACCGCTTTAACGATTCATAAAGAGAAGATAGCAGCAGTCTTGGACTATCTAAATGAGTTTTATCCGAAAGAACACGTCAATCAGTGGGGGCTTGATCCGGATTTTTTTCATCTGTACAATTCGACTGAGCTTGCCGACCTGGTGAACAAGTTGTTTCAAATTATTATTAGTGAAAACCCGTTGAAAGATGTACTTGCAGATTTGACTTTTAAAGAGCTTACGATTCGGCTACTTCAGTCACAGTCACTGATTGCATTAAAAATTGGGAAGTCACCTAATAAAGTGCTGTTACACGTGCAGGAATTTATTCAGAAACATATTACCGAGAAAATTTCAATTGGTCTATTGGAGCGGACTGCTCATATGAGCAAAGCAAGCCTTACGCGGATGTTTAACCGTGAACTTGGACTTAGTCCGATGGAGTATGTGATCCAACAGCGTATCGAGAAGGCAAAAAAAATGCTTTTACTCACCCGTAATGTAAAGGAGTCCTGCTATGGGGCTGGATTTAATGATGTCAACTATTTTGTTCGGCTTTTTAAAAGCAGGGTAGGAATGACGCCAGGCGCATTTGTCCTGGCGCGTTAATCTAGAATTTCATCACGCGATCAAGCTCACGTTTAATATCTTTTTCTTTGATGTTTTCTCGTTTGTCAAAATCTTTTTTACCCTGTGCCAAGGCAATTTCAACTTTGGCAAAACCCCGGGAACTGATAAAGATGCGTAGGGGTACAATGGTAAAACCACGTTCTTCCCCTTTCTCTTTCAGTTTTTTTAATTCTCTTTTTGTCAATAGCAGTTGACGGTCGCGTTTTGCTTCATGGTTATAGAAAGATCCCATGGAGTATTCGGCAATGTGCATGTTACGGATGTATAATCCGTCCTCAAAAAAACTACAGAAACTATCGTTAATATTTGCCTTTCCTTCGCGTATTGATTTTATTTCTGTACCCAATAATCGAATTCCTGCAATGTACTTGTCCAGTAAGTGGTATTCAAAAGAAGCTTTTTTATTTTTTATATTGATATCTGAAGATAAAGCCATATATTGTTGTATATTAGTAAGTCTATACCATTGCTATTGCAATGAACCTAAATGTAACTAATTATAGGATAATTTAAAGTTCGCAAATATAATTATTAAAATTGTCTTATTTTAAAGTAGAATTGTGTGGACAGATGTTAGCGGAGTATTAAAATAAAATTAACAGTTTTGGGCGATGTGTTAAAAATATGACTAAATTTAAGTGAAAGTCAGATTATGTTTTCGTATGTTTGCAACGTTTTTGGAATTATTGTGAATCTATACAACGTAGAATTTCAACTTACATTGTGGATATAGCAGATTTTTAGTCGGAGACCGAGTTTTTTATATAAAAGTCCAATTCGATAATTTTGTTTGTTACAATAACATCTAAAAGTTAGAAATAGTTTTAGAAATACCTTTTTATCGCATGAGTAAAGGAAAGTTAGGCGAAAAAATATCGCAATTTAAGATTGTTGAGGAGTTGAAAGCTAAGGGCTTATATGCCTATTTTAGACCTATTCAATCAAAACAAGATACCGAAGTAAAAATCGATGGTAGACGTGTATTGATGTTTGGTTCTAACTCTTATTTAGGGTTAACGACTGATACACGTATTATAAAAGCAGCGCAAGATGCTTTGGAAAAGTATGGTACTGGATGTGCTGGATCTCGTTTCTTAAACGGTACGTTGGATATTCACGTGGAACTGGAAGAAAAATTATCTGCTTATGTGGGTAAAGAATCCGCTATTCTTTTTAGTACAGGATTCCAATCAAATCTAGGGCCTTTGTCATGTCTAATGGGACGTAATGATTATATTTTGTTGGATGAACGTGACCACGCGTCAATTATTGATGGTAGCCGTTTGTCTTTTTCTAAAGTAATCAAATACGGTCATAACAATATGGAGGACTTACGTGCTAAGTTATCACGGCTACCTGAGGATAGTGCGAAGTTAATTTGTACGGATGGTATCTTTAGTATGGAGGGTGATATTGTTAATTTGCCTGAACTTACATCGATTGCCAATGAGTTTGATGCTGCCGTAATGGTCGATGACGCACACAGTTTAGGTGTTATTGGGCACAAAGGAGCTGGTACAGCTTCTCATTTTGGGCTTAATGATGATGTAGACTTGATTATGGGTACATTTAGTAAATCGTTAGCTTCTTTAGGTGGATTTGTGGCTGGTGATGCGGATGTGATTGATTTCTTAAAACATAATGCGCGGTCTGTGATGTTCAGTGCTTCAATGACTCCAGCTTCGGTGGCTTCAACATTGAAAGCTTTGGAAATTATTCAAAATGAGCCAGAGCATATTGAAAAATTATGGAAAAATACAGATTATGCCAAAGCACAATTACTGGATCATGGGTTTGATTTAGGTGCTACGGAAAGTCCTATTTTACCAATCTTTATTCGTAGCAATGAAAAAACGTTCTGGGTAACTAAAATGCTCCAAGATGATGGCGTATTCGTTAATCCAGTTGTTTCTCCGGCAGTTCCTGCGGAAGAGTCTTTGATCCGTTTTTCATTGATGGCGACACATACTTATGACCAAATCGACGAGGCTATTGAGAAGATGGTTAAAGTATTCAAACAAGCTGAAGTTGAAACATTAATATAAAATCTAATCGTATGATTCAGATTATACCCGTTGAAACAAAGAAACAAAGACGGCTGTTTATAGATTTCCCTCATAGTCTCTATGAGGGAAATCCTAATTATGTACCTGCCTTATTTCTTGAACAAAACGATTTGCTTTCCCCTGACAAGCATCCCTTTTATAAACATTCCCAAGCACAACCTTTTCTAGCTTATCGTAACGATAAGATTGTTGGTCGTATATGTGCCATCTGGAACAACAATCATAATGCCTTTAATCATGTGAATGAAGGACAGTGGGGTTTTTTCGATTGTATAGATGATCAAGAAGTCGCAAACGCGTTATTTGAAACCGCAGAAAAATGGGTTAAAGCTAAAGGTGGGGATACGATCGTTGGGCCGATCAATTTATCGACCAATGATACCGTTGGTTTATTGGTTGACGGTTTTGATAAGCCTCCAGTAGCCATGATGCCCTACAATTCACCTTATTATATCGACTTGATTACCAATTCAGGCTATGGACATAAAGTGGATTTGAGAGCTTATTTGGTCATGGAAAAGTCTGCGGATAAACGTTCTGTATTGCTTTTGGATAGGCTGGAAGAGCGTTTGAAAAGATCTGGTATTACATTGCGTCAATTCAATGTGAAGGATTTTGAAAACGAGGCAGCAAAAGTTCGTGACATTTATAATAGAGCATGGGATAAAAATTCAGGTTTTGTTCCGATGACAGAGGACGAATTTAATTATACGGCCAAAGATTTAAAAATGATTCTCGATCCACGTTTTGCTATCGTTGCAGAGAAAGATGGTGAGCTTATTGGCTTTGGTCTAGGGATACCTGATATAAATCAGATCCTTATCAAAGTGAAGCGAGGGCGTCTACTTCCTACGGGTATTTTTAAATTGTTATTTGGAAAGAAAAAAATCAACTTGCTTCGTGTACTCATGTTAGGGGTATTGGAAGACTACCGTAAACTTGGTATTGAAGCATGTTTGTATGGCCGAATTATAAAAGAATCAAAAGATTCTAATATTAAGGGGGCCGAATGTTCATGGATGTTGGAGCATAATTACATGATGAACCACGCTATTGAACAAATGAATGGAGAATTGTACAAACGTTATCGTTTGTATCAAAAATCATTATGATAGAAAAAGTATTAATCACCGGAGCGAGTGGTTTTGTAGGCTATCATTTGACAAGAGCAGCGAAAGAGGCGGGGATGGAAGTTCATGCCGCGGTGAGGAAGTCAAGTGATGTTTCAGAAATTCGCTCCGTTGTAGATAAATTTGTTTATCCGGATTTCTCTGATGAAGAGTCTATCAGAGAATTACTGGAAGCGGAAAACTATACCTATGTTGTTCATGCTGCGGCAATGACTCGTGCCAAACATGAAGAAGATCTCGAAAAGGTCAATGTTGGTTATACAAAAAACTTGGCATCAGCTTGTTTTTCTTTAAAAACTCCCATCAAAAGATTTGTTTTCGTTAGTAGTCTTGCGGCGATCGGTCCTGTTAACTACGATGCTAACCCTATCGATGAAAGCAACCCTTATCGTCCTGTTACGGCGTATGGTCGTAGTAAGCAGAAAGCGGAGCTCGCGTTGAATGATTTTAAAGATCAGCCACTAACGATTTTGCGCCCTACTGCAGTATACGGCCCTCGTGAAAAGGATATTTTTATTGTTTTTAAAACAATGAACGGAGGCCTGGATGCCTATGTTGGTCGCTCTCCTCAAAAGCTTAGCTTTATTTATGTTGCCGACTTGGTGCAGGCGATCATTCATGCCTGTCGTTTTGACCAAGGTGGAAAGCAGGTGTATAACCTCAGTGATGGACAGGTATATGGCCGTTATGAGTTGGCTAGGTTTTTCAAAGAGTTTAGCCAAAAGAAAATGATTCGTATGCATATTCCTTTGGGTGTCGTGAAGACTATCGCGGTTATTTTTGAACGTTTGTATAAAAATTCTAAAGCAATACCTGTACTATATCCTGAACGGCTGAATGAACTTACAGCTGAAAACTGGGGCTGTGATATCTCGGCGGCTCAGCGTCAGCTACAATACCAACCTAAATATGATTTGAAGAAAGGCTTAATGGAGGCATTGGCTTGGTATAAAGAAAATAAATGGCTATAATCGCAGATAATGAGTGAGTTAAAAATAAATAAAAAACTTTTTCAGGATAGAAAGAGAACAAATATCTTAAGTGAACCCGAACAAAAACTTATCTCGTACCTCGTTCCTAGAATCCCCAATTGGATTACATCGGATGGACTTACGGCAATTGGATTTTTAGGTTCCTTAATGATATTGGGGAGTTTTATACTGGCTGAATATGTTGATATTCGCTATTTACTTTTAGGAATCCCTGGTTTCTTTGTACAATGGTTTGGTGATTCATTAGATGGGCGTATCGCATTCTACCGCAATAAATCCCGCCGCTGGTACGGTTTCGCGCTAGATATTGTAATGGATTGGATCAGTACTGTTTTTATAGGATTAGGATATGTGCTGTATACCGTGGGCGATTTTAAGTATCTGGGATTTACATTGGTCGCATTATATGGCTGGGCAATGATTATTTCTCAGCTCAGGTATAGAATTACAGATAAGTATACGATAGACGCCGGAATTTTGGGGCCTACTGAAATTCGAGTGATTATTTCATTGGTTATGCTCTTTGAAGTTTTAATGCCAGGATCTATTAATTGGTGTGTACTGGTAATCTGTATTGCACTTTTTATAATTAATGCAAATGATACACGCCTACTTCTTAAATTAGGCGATGAAAAAGACAAAGAGGATAAACTAAAAAAACAGCAGGAGGAGGCTATTTAACGATGTCTTCAAAAGTTATTACTTTTTTAAAAGCTCAACTTTCCGCCTTTTTAGGCGGATTGTTTGATTTTGGAGTATACTCTGCTTGTTATAAGCTTCTTCATATCAGTGCTCCTTTTTCTAATGCTATTAGTGGTAGCCTTGGTGCTGTTGTTAATTTTTTGATCAATCGATACTGGTCCTTTGGTAGTACGCAAAAGTCCGTAGGGAGTCAGCTATGGAAATTTGTGATTGTCGTCTGTGGTAGTATTGCATTGAAGTCTACAGGAATTCATTTTCTGGTGGATGTATATCATTTAAACTTTTTGTTCTCAAAACTAGTCGTTGAGCTGCTCGTTTCTTTGGGCTTCAACTATACACTTCAGCGTTTTTGGGTTTTTAAAGCGGAGGAGAAATAGTAATTTCCTTCTTTTTGCGAATCAGCTTTAGCTGGTTTCAGTTTCTTTTCTGTTTTCTGATTCTTTGATCTCTCTTGTTCTTTTCTTACCTAGTTTTGGTTTTGTAGGATGTTAGTTTAGCTCTTGTTCTAGACTAAAAGGGCTTCTTAGCGTCTTATCTCTGTTATATTCCTTCAAATCGCTGTTGTTTTCTGTTTCTCTGGGGCAAATCCGAGGTGAAGCGTGCTACTATCTTATTTGTTGATTCTATTTATTCGCTTTTATTTAGTTCTTCTTTAAACTAGATTTTAATTGGTATTTAGTTAGCTTTTGGTTAGGGTTAGTTTAGCTATAACCTAAGCTATACCTAAACAAACCCTAACTAAACCCTAAGTAAAAGCTATACTAAAATGAGAATTGATCCAGGTTTACTTTAGACTGGTCCCGCCATCCTCTATTCCGCTGCGGTTGCGGTTCCCGGTCACGTCCCATCTCTGTTATATATATCGATGGTATTAAACTATACGGTTCTCTATTCCGCTGCGGCTGCAGTTCGCGGTCACATCCTATCTCTATTATATATATCAATCTATATATATCAATCGTATTAAACTATATTGTTCTCTGTTCAGCTATGTTTACGTTTTCCAATCTCCCTTTCTATGCTGTGTCGGTGGGGCAGTAGACCCGGCAGGTGCAGTTCGGGATGTTTTCGTTGCCAGATGCCGCTATCTGTCCCCATTCCGGATTAGGATCAGCCATCCCAGCCTTCCGATTACCTGTTTTACAAAAAGAATCTCGCACCGTTACAGGTAGTTAAGGGCAAAATGAAAATAATAAGAACAAAAGGCTTGGAAGTTTGTTGGTAAACTCCCTATCTTTGCACCACTCCGCAAGGGAGGAACGGTTACCCCGAAAGAGGGAATCATGAAAAAAGAAGGGTTTAAGAGAAGCCTGACAGGATTTAAAATCCCGCTCAGTTTATTTTAAACGCGGAAATCGAAAAAAGGGAAAAGAAAAAAAACTTGAAAAAGTTTTTGGAAGTTCAAAAAAGATTTCTACCTTTGCAGTCCCAACGGAAACGAAGGGTAAAACAAAACGATAAAGAGGGGCGCAATGCCCATCGGAATATAGCGGATACGGGAGTTGAAGCGCGAAAAGTTCTTTAAGAAAACACAATCATGTAAGCGTGACGAGTAGACAAACGAAAGTCATGAACAAATTCAAGAATTAGTTCAATTCGATCCAAGATCAGAGATATAAAAAAAGAATTCTGATTATG